>NZ_JBIRQH010000005.1:0-170867 GCF_044333095.1 Streptomyces sp. NPDC021100 | reverse complement strand
GCGCGGGCGGGGCTGAGCCGGTCGTGCGGCTCCGGCCGGGCCCGAGCTCGGCACCACGCTCGGCCGGCCGTACGCGGCATGAGCCGCGCGCGAACCGGCCCGCGCCGGGCCTGAGCCGGTCCATCCCGGGCCTGAGCCGA
Source organism: Streptomyces sp. NPDC021100 (assembly GCF_044333095.1). Taxonomy (NCBI): domain Bacteria; kingdom Bacillati; phylum Actinomycetota; class Actinomycetes; order Kitasatosporales; family Streptomycetaceae; genus Streptomyces; species Streptomyces sp. NPDC021100. The sequence continues at coordinate 170,727 of NZ_JBIRQH010000005.1, read as the reverse complement.
TCGTGTGCCGACGCCGCGCCGGGCCTGAACCGGTCCCGCGCCGGGCCTGAACCGGTCCCGCGCCGGGCCTGAGCCGGACCGTTCCGGCCCGTGCCGGTCACGTGCCGACGCCGTGCCGGGCCCGAACCGGGTCTGAGCTGGACCGTTCTGGGTCTGAGCTGGCCAGAACCGGGCCTGAGCCCGGCCCGAACCGGACCTGAGCTGGCCCGAACCGATCCCACACCGGCCTGAACCAACCCCGCGCCGCGCGCGAGCCTGTCGTGCGACCGCGACCGCGACCGCGACCGCGACCGCGACCGCGACCGCGACCGCGACCGCGGGCTCAGCCCGGCAGCGTGGGCAGCAGAGCCGCTGGTGACGGGCCGTCGGGGGAGCGGCGGACCGGCGGGGCGGTGAGTTGTGGGTCCACGGAGACGAGCGTGACGCCGAGGGGCGCGGCGAGCGCCCGTACGGCCGGCAGGGCCAGCCGGACGGTCGGCTGGTGCGGGCCGAGGCACGCGGTGAGCCGCGCGGGCGTGGTGAAGGCGACGGCCGTCCGGCCCCCGAGTGGCGTACGGAAGACGCGCAGCGCGAAGCCGACGGGACAGGGCCGGACGGGCACGTACAGCGCGGGGGCCACGGGCGCGGACGCCGGGAGGGCGGAGGCGGAAGCGGCGGCAGGGGAGGCAGGGGAGGCGGAGGTGACGGCGGAGGCCGGGTGCGGCGCCCCGCCGGGATGGGAGGGCTCTTCGGAGGACTCCCCGCCGTCGGCCACCGGGCTGTTGGCGGCCGTCACGGTGGCTGCCACGGCAGCCACCGCGGCCGCTTCGGCGGGAGTTCGGTTTACACGCATGACAGTCCTCGGGAAGGATGAGAGGAAAGTGAACCGGAGTGAGCAGGGTGGGTCAGGGACGGTGCGCCCGGGCCGGCGGCCGGGGTACCGCGCTGCCCACGGTATGCCCGGCCGGACGCCGGACGACCGTTTCCTTGACAGCCTGTTGACCCGCCACACGTGAGCCTTGACGGCCCGTTGACGCAAGCGACGCGATACGAAGCGATACCGGCGCGATATCGACGCGACACCAACGCCATACCGGCGCTCCCCGCCCCCGGCACGGCCGCGGACGGCGGATCACCCGGCGCGCGACCGACCGCCGTGAACCCGTGCGCCGGGTGTGCGCCCCTCCCGTGCGCCGGGTCCCACTACCACTCTGCCATGAGCGGGCAAAGAATTCGGAAGGACTAGTGCGGGGACGGCCGTCCCCCGCGAACTCCGGCTGGAATCCCCTGTTCGCGTGGCGCGGACAGTCCCGTCCGGGGCTGGCGGGTCTTCGATCACCGACGCACGATGCTCACCTGCGGATCGACGGCTCGCGCGGCAACTGGAGGAACACATGGCGGCAGAGAAGGCGGCGGAGAAGGCGGCAGGGAACAGGGTGGGAGTACAGGACGCAGCGGCGTCGGGCCCCGAAACCTTCCGGGCGGCGCGGGACTTCCTGCTCGCCCACCGGGAGGACTACCGCGCCGCGTACGACGGCTTCGTCTGGCCCCGGCCCGCGGAGTTCAACTGGGCGCTCGACTGGTTCGACCCGCTCGCCCGGGGGAACGACGCCACCGCCCTGTGGATCGTGGAGGAGGACGGCTCCGAGACGAAGCTGTCCTTCGACGACCTGCGCCGCCGCTCCGACCGGACCGCCCGCCGGCTGCGCGCCCGCGGCGTCCGGGCCGGCGACCGGATCGTCGTCATGCTCGGCAACCAGGCCGAGCTCTGGGAGACCATGCTCGCCGCGATGAAGCTGCGCGCCGTCGTCATCCCCGCCACCCCGCTGCTCGGCCCCGCCGACCTCGCCGACCGGATCGGCCGCGGCCGGGCCCGGCACGTCGTCGTCCGGACCGCCGACGCCGGCAAGTTCGCCGAGGTGCCGGGCGACTACACCCGGATCGCCGTCGGCGGCACCCCGCCGCCCGGCTGGCTCCCGTACGAGGACGCTGCGCCGGAAGAGGGGAGCGAGGGGAGCGAGGGGAGCTTCGTGCCCGACGGGCCCACCCCCGCCGACGCCCCCCTCCTCCTGTACTTCACCTCCGGCACCACCGCCCGCCCCAAGCTCGTCGAGCACACCCACACCTCGTACCCCATCGGCCACTTGTCCACGATGTACTGGATCGGGCTGCGCCCCGGCGATGTGCACCTCAACATCTCTTCGCCGGGGTGGGCCAAACACGCCTGGTCCAACTTCTTCGCGCCCTGGAACGCCGGCGCGACGGTCTTCGTCGTCAACTACACGCGCTTCGACCCGGCCCGCCTGATGGCCGAGATGGACCGCTGCGGCGTGACGAGCTTCTGCGCCCCGCCGACCGTCTGGCGCATGCTCATCCAGGCCGACCTGCGCGCCCTGCGCACCCCGCCGCGCGAGGTCGTGGCGGCGGGCGAACCGCTCAACCCGGAGGTCATCGAGGCCGTCCGGCGCGCGTGGGGCGTCACGATCCGGGACGGCTTCGGGCAGACGGAGACCTCCGTCCAGGTCGCCAACCCGCCCGGCCAGCCGCTGAAACCGGGCTCGATGGGCCGTCCGAGCCCCGGTTTCACCGTCGTCCTGCTCGACCCGGTCACCGGTGAGCCGGCCGACGAGGGGGAGATCTGCCTCGACCTCACGGGCGGACCCGCCGGCCGGCCCGTCGGCCTGATGACCGGCTACGCCGGCGACCCCGAGCGCACCGCCGAGGCGATGGCCGGCGGTTACTACCGCACCGGCGACATCGGCGCGCGGGACGCGGACGGCTACATCACCTACATCGGCCGCGCGGACGACGTGTTCAAGTCCAGCGACTACAAGATCTCGCCGTTCGAGCTGGAGAGCGCGCTCCTGGAGCACGAGGCCGTCGCGGAGGCCGCCGTCGTGCCCGCGCCCGACCCGCTGCGGCTCTCGGTGCCCAAGGCGTACGTCGTCCTCGCCGAGGGCTGGGAGCCGGGGCCGGACACCGCCAAGGCGCTGTTCGCCCACTCGCGCGCCGTCCTCGCGCCGTACAAACGCATCCGCCGGCTGGAGTTCGCCGAGCTGCCCAAGACCGTGTCCGGCAAGATCCGCCGCATCGAGCTGCGCGAACGCACCGCGCAGGGCGGCGGTACCGAATTCAGAGAGGAAGACCACCGGTGAGCACACCCTCGTACGCGGGCGGCCCCGTCGACACCCCCCTGCTTCGAGAGACCATCGGCACCAGCCTCACCCGTTCCGTCGCCCTCTTCGGTGCACGCGAGGCGCTCGTCGACGTCCAGGGCGGACGGCGGTGGACCTACGCGGAGTTCGGGCGCGCCGTGGAGGAGGTGGCGCTGGGGCTGCTCGCCAAGGGGGTGGCGCAGGGCGACCGGGTCGGCATCTGGGCCGTCAACTGCCCGGAGTGGGTGATCGTCCAGTACGCGACCGCCCGCATCGGCGCGATCATGGTCAACGTCAACCCGGCCTACCGCCTGCACGAACTCTCCTACGTCCTGCGGCAGTCCGGGGTCTCGGTGCTGGTCTCGGCCACCGCGTACAAGACGAGTGACTACCGGCGCATGGTCGAGCAGGTCCGCGGGGACTGCCCCGCACTGCGCGACGTCGTCTACCTGGACGACCCGACGTGGACGGGCCTGGTCCGGCTCGGCGCCGGGACGCCCCGCGAGCGGCTGGCCGAACGGGAGGCCGGGCTGAGCCCCGAGGACCCCGTCAACATCCAGTACACCTCCGGCACCACCGGTTTCGCCAAGGGCGCCACCCTCTCCCACCGCAACATCCTCAACAACGGCTACTTCGTGGGCGAGACGCTGGGCTACACGGAAGAGGACCGGATCGCCGTGCCGGTCCCCTTCTACCACTGCTTCGGCATGGTCATGGGCAACCTCGCGGCCACCACCCACGGCGCCTGCGTCGTCATCCCCGCGCCCACCTTCGACCCCACCGCCACCCTGCACGCCGTCGAACGCGAGCGGTGCACCTCGCTCTACGGCGTCCCGACGATGTTCATCGCCGAGCTCGACCTGCCGGACTTCGCCACCTACGACCTCTCCTCGCTGCGCACCGGCATCATGGCGGGCTCGCCCTGCCCCGCCGAGGTGATGAAGCGCGTCGTCGCCGAGATGCACATGGAGGAGGTCACGATCTGCTACGGCATGACCGAGACCTCACCGGTCTCCACCCAGACCCGGCGCGAGGACGACCTGGACCGCCGGACGGGCACGGTCGGCCGGGTGCTCCCGCACATCGAGGTGAAGATCACCGACCCCGGGACCGGCGCCACCGTCCCGCGCGGCGAGCCCGGCGAACTGTGCACCCGCGGTTACTCGGTGATGCTCGGCTACTGGAACGACCCCGAGCGGACGGCCGAGGCCATCGACGCCGACCGCTGGATGCACACCGGCGACCTCGCGGTCATGGACGAGGAGGGCTACGTCCGGATCGTCGGCCGCAGCAAAGACATGATCATCCGGGGCGGGGAGAACGTCTACCCGCGCGAGATCGAGGAGTTCCTGCACACCCACCCGAAGATCGCCGACGTCCAGGTCATCGGGGTGCCCGACGACCAGATGGGCGAGGAGATCATGGCCTGCGTCATCCTCCACGACGACGCGGGCGGCCTCAGCCGCGACGAACTGGCCCGCTACTGCCGCGGCCGGCTCGCCCACTACAAGGTGCCGCGCTACCTGCGGGTCATGGAGACCTTTCCGATGACGGTGAGCGGGAAGGTGCGGAAGGTGGAGCTGCGGGAGGAGGCTGTGGCGTTGCTGGAGGGGGCGGGTGTGCGGTAGCGGGCCCCGGTCCCACCCTTTCACCGTTTCCTGGGGCTGCGCCCCAGACCCCGCTTTTCGCGGCTTCGCCGCTCGTCCTCAAACGCCGGACGGGCTGGACAGTGCGCCCGGGCGCACTGTCCAGCCCGTCCGGCGGCACCTCTACTCGGCGGCCGTCCGCACGAGCATCTTGCCCGTGTTCCGACCGGCCAGCATGCCGAGGAACGCCTCCACGACCCGGTCGAACCCCTCCACGACCGTCTCGTCCCGCACCACCCGCCCGGCCGCGATGTGCGGGACGAGGAACTCCTCCCACTCCGCCTGCGCGTCGCCGTGCTCGCGGACCAGGAAGCCCTCCAGACGGATGCTCTTCTCCACGATGTCGTAGAGGTTGCGGGGCGCGGGCGGCGCGTCCGCGCTGTTGTACTGGGCCACCGCGCCGCACCACGCGATCCGTCCGTGCGGGCGCATCGACGCGATGGCCGCCTCCAGGTGGTCGCCCCCGACGTTGTCGAGGTAGACGTCGATGCCGTCCGGGGCCGCCTTCGCCAACTGCTCGGCCACCGGCCCGTCGTGGTAGTCGAAGGCGGCGTCGAAGCCCAGGTCGTCCACGAGGTGCGCGACCTTGGCGGCCGAGCCGGCGCTGCCGATCACCCGGCCCGCCCCCAGGAGCCGGGCGAGCTGCCCGGCCGTGCTGCCCACGCCGCCGGCGGCCGCCGAGATGAAGACGGTGTCCCCCGGCCGGACCTCGGCGATCCGGGTGAGGCCGACGTAGGCACTGAGCCCCGTCCCGCCCAGCAGGCCGAGCCAGGTGCTCAGGGGCACGCCGTCGTGGCGCGGCAGCACCCGGGCGCCCTCCGACGCCGACACCAGGGCGTGCGTCCGCCAGCCCTTCCGGTGGAAGACCAGGTCGCCGACGGCCAGCGCCGGATCGCGGGACTCCACCACCCGACCGACCGACCGGCCCTCCAACGGCGCGTCCAGCTCCCAGGCGGAGTCCATCGCCTCCCGCATGTACGGATCGACGGACAGCAGGAGGTTCTCCACCAGCGCCGCGCCGGGCGGCACCGCGGGCAGCGGTTCCTCGACGAAGGCGAAGTGCCCGGCGGTCGGCATGCCCTGCGGGCGGGCGGTCTGGTGGACGGCGCGGAGGGTGCCGCGCGCGGTGCCGGCCGGAAGCGTGCCGGTCGGGACGGGGCTGGTCAGGGCTGTGCTGGTCATGGGAGGACCGTAGACCGGGGCTCGGGACGGAACCCAGCCCCTGGCATCGATGGACCGAGGGCTTCCATGAACCCCGTTCATGGACGTAGATTCGCCCGGTGCCGCAGAACGAGATCACCTTCCCCGAGCTCCGCGTCCTCGCCGCCGTGGACGCGGCGGGCAGCTTCACCGCCGCCGGAGCCCGGCTGGGACTGACCCAGTCCGCGGTCTCGCACGCCGTGCGCACCTGTGAACGCAAGCTCGGCGCCGTCCTCTTCGACCGCGGCCGGCACGGCGCCCGCCCCACGGCGGCCGGGACGCGGGCCGTGGCCCGGGCCCGGGGCATCCTGCGGCTGCTGGAGACCATGGGCGCCGAGACCCGCGGGCCGGGCCCGGAAGGGCTCGTCGGGCCCCTGCGGATCGCCGCGTTCCGCAGCGCGGCCGCCCAGTTGCTGCCCGGCGCGCTGGCCCGGCTCGCGGCACGGCACCCGGGGCTCGCGCCCGAGGTGCGCATCGTGCGGGAGATCGGCCGCGGTACGGCGGGTGAAGTGGCCGACGGCCGCGCCGACCTGGGCATCGCCACCCTGGACGGCACCCAGCCGCTGCCGCCCGGCCTGGTGGCGGCACCACTGATCACCGAGCCCTACTCCCTCGTCCACCCGGCGGGCCATCCGGCGCCGCGCTCCCTGCCGTTGGTCGACTGGGCCGAGAACTGCGGCTCGTACACCCGGGACTGGTGGGCCGGGCAGGACTGGATCCCGCCCGCCACGATCAACGCGGAGGACGACAGCGTCGTCCTCTCGATGGTCGCCCAGGGCCTCGGCATGGCCATCATGCCGTCCCTCGCCCTGGCCATGGCCCCCGCCGGGGTCACCGTCGTGGACCTGGGCCCGGCGGGTCCGCGGCGGAGCGTCGGCTACGTCACGACCCCGGAGCTCGCCGGCAGCGCGGCGGTCCGCGAGCTGATCCGCGCGCTCCGGGCGTGAGCGGGGGAGCGCACCCTCTCGGCGCCCCGCCTCCGCGCCCTCCCGTTGCCGAGCGCGCCCGGGCCCGCGGGCGGCGCGCTCCGGAGCGCCCGTGCCCGTGTCCGCCCCGAATACGCTGACATGACCGGCAATTCCCTCCGTGGGGTGGAGTGCCGGTCGGATCGTTTTGCCCGGCCCGCCGGCCGGGGAGGCTCGGCGCGAGGACGAGCGCCCGGGCGGGGCGATGACCCGAACTCCTGGCCGGGGGAACGTTTCGGTGCTTCCCCGGTCACCTCGTGGGGGTGACGTGCGGCATGGGGCCGCCGGGCCCAGGGCATTCGTGATGTGTCTCAGCCGATGAGCGGATTAGAGGTACTTCATGCGCAGCTTCGCCGTAATGACCCTCCGCGCCGCCGCGTTCCTGGGTGTGCTCTCCGCCCCCGCGCGGGGTACCGCGCCGTCCGCCGCCGGTGGTTCGCCCGCCGCCGGGGCGGGCTTCTTCGACGGCGTCGTGAACTCGGGGAAGGACGCCCTGGAGGCGTGGAAGCAGGAGGCCGCGGAGACGGTCGGCAGCGTCATGGCCCTGCGGAAGCCGGCCGGGCAGCAGGGCTGACGGCGGGCGAGGACCGTCCGGCACACGGCGGGGCGGACCGGGGCCGACCGGGGCGGGCCGGGGAAGGGGATAACCCCGGCGGACTCCGGGAAGGGCTCAGCGCCGGCGGGCCCGGGAAGGGTTCGGCGTCGGCGGACTCCGGAAAGGGCCGAGCACCGACAGACCCCGGAAAGTGCCGAGCACCGACGGACCCGGAAAGGGCCCAGCGCCGGCGGGCCCGGGAAAGACCCGGCACCGGCGGGCCCGGGAAGACCTCAACGTCGGCGGACCAGCTCCTCCGCGCAGGCGTTGAGCGCGCGCGGCGCGCCCGTGAGGTCCATGACGAACAGCGGGAGCCGGCAGTCGTCCGCCCGGGAGCGGGCCTCGGTCGTGTAGCCGGCGAGCGAGAAGCAGACCCCGGTGGCGTCCTCGGTGAGGGCGTGCAGCCAGAGGCACTCGACGTCCCGCGTGGTCGTGGGCAGGGTCGTGGGATCGACCCGTACGACCAGGCCGTTGGCGAGCAGGTCCACCAGGCCCGTGCCCGTCGGCCCGGCCGGCCGGTCCGGCCGCCGGACCTGGGCGAAGCCGAGCCAGCGCAGATAGCGCTGGGCGGCGGTGACGGCGTCGCGCTCGGTGCGGATGGCGACGGGCCGGAAGTCCGGCCGGTTCGTACGCCGGGTCCCGGCGCGCCCCTCGCCGCCGGCCGGAGCGGCGGACTCCACGGCGAGCTGGACCACAGCTCCGCACGAGCAGTCGAACTCCGGTCTGGGCCACTGGCCCTGGCGCCCGCAGCCGCCGCAGCGTACGGCGACCCAGCCGTTGCGCCAGGTGCGGTGGGCGACCGGATGCGGAACGGAACCGGGGGAGACGGGCAGGGTGAGGGGAGCGCCGCAGGCGCAGGGATAGGTGGGCGGAGTGAACGGGTGCTCCCGGCCGCACGTCGGGCAGTGCACCGGAACGCTCTTGGCCATGGTCGGCTCCAGCGAACGGGTCCGTAGGACTGAGGCACTCCATAGTCCACGAAGCGGACGCCGCGGGGGGCGCGAATGGCCGAAGCGGGGGCCCGGACGGCGGCGCCGCGGCGCGACCCGGCGGTGGGGACGCCACCGTCCGGGGGTTTAGGGGGCGGGCGGTGGCTCGTACTCGCGGACGGCGTCGATGTCGGTGCCGTGCGGGGTGTTGGCCTCCCGCTCGATCATGATCTCGACCAGGACGGGACGCGAGGTGGCGACGGCTTTCTCCCGCGCCCACTCGATCGCCGGGCGGATGTCGCCGGGCCGGACGACCCGCCGTCCTGAACAGCCGTACGCCTCCATGATCTTGACGTTGTCCGTACCCGTCTCGTCGTAATGGATGTCGACCTGGTAGTTCATGGCGTAGGGCAGGGACGCCTGCCGGATGAGGCCCAGGTACTCGTTGTTGAGCATGATCAGTACGAAGGGAATGGCGTACTGCGCGGCCACCGCCAGTTCCTCGACCGTGTACTGGAACCCGTAGTCCCCCACGACGCCCACCACTTCCGTACCGCCCCGGCCCATGCCCTCCAGCGCCTTCTTGACGCCGATCGCGGCCGGCACCTCCCAGCCGAGCGGCCCGGCCTGGCCGCAGACCTGGTAGTGGCGGGGCCGGTGGGCCTTCTGATGCTGGCCGCCCCAGATCTGGTAGAGGCCGATGGCGGTGACGAAGTACGTGTCCGCGCCGAAGACCTCGTTGATCTCCTTGTAGACCCGGGGCGCCTTGACGGGCACGGTGTCGAAGTCCTCGCGGCGGACGAGGGTCCGCTTCAGCTCGGCGCACCGGGCCCGCCAGGGGCCGATCCGCGGCCGGGCGGCTCCGCTCCCGGCCGAGCGGGCCCGGGCGGCGGCCAGCAGCGCGGCGAGGAAGGCCCGGGCGTCCGAGACGATCCCCAGATCCGGCGCGACCACCCGGCCCAGCTGGGTGGGTTCGACGTCCACCTGCACGAAGGTGCGCGTCCCCCGGTAGACGGAGAGGTCGGCGCCGGTGTGGCGGTCGCCGAAGCGGGCGCCGACGGCGAGCACGAAGTCGGCCTCCAGGAACGAGGCGTTGGCATACCGCTGGGACGTCTGGATGCCGGTGGTACCCATGTTGAGCTCGTGGTCGTCCTCGATGGCACCCTTGCCCATCAGCGTCACCTGGAACGGCAGCCGCAGCTCCTCGACGAGCGCCCGGAGTTCCGCCGCCGCGCCCGCGGTGACGACCCCGCCGCCGGCCAGCACGAGCGGCCGTTCCGCGGCGAGCAGCAGATCCAGGGCGGCCTCGACGGACGGCCCGTACGGCGGACAGGGCCGGACCGGCAGCCGGGCGTCGGTCCCGGGCGCGTACGCGATCTCGTGCCGGGCCACGTCCAGCGGGATGTCGACGAGCACCGGCCCCGGCCGCCCCTCGCGGGCGGTGCGGAACGCCTCCCGGAAGACCCACGGCAGCTGCGCCGCCTCCTTGACCTGCACGGCCCACTTGGTGACCGGCCGGGCCACCGCCACGATGTCGACCGCCTGGAACGCCTCCTGGTGCAGCTTGCCGGAGACCGCCTGGCCGGTGACGCAGACCATCGGGACCGAGTCCGCGTGCGCCGTGTAGAGGCCGGTGACCAGGTTGGTGGCGCCCGGCCCCGAGGTCGCCAGGGCCACGCCGACCCGCCCGTTGGTGCGGGCCCAGCCGTCGGCCATGTGCGCCGCGGCCTCCTCGTGCCGGACGACGAGGTGCTCGACGCCGCCGTCCGCCTCCAGCGCCTGGTACAGCGGGAGGATGGCGGCGCCGGGGCAGCCGAAGACGATGTCGACGCCCTCGTCCTTGAGGATGCGCACCACCGCGCGCATCGCGGGGATCCTGGGCACGGTGACTCCGCTCGTGGCTCCGCTCATGATGCCGACATCCTCTCCACGCCGCGCAGCAGGGCCGAGTGGTCCAGACCGCCGTCGCCCTGCGCCCGGACCGCCGCGACCAGTTGGGCGACCAGCCCGCACAGGGGCAGGGCGACGCCGGCCTCGCGGGCGGCGGCGGTGACGATGCCCATGTCCTTGTGGTGCAGGTCGATCCGGAAGCCCGGGGTGAAGTCCCGGGCGAGGAAGGCGTGCTTCTTGCGGTCGAGGACGGCCGAGCCGGCGAGCCCGCCGTTCAGCACGTCCAGCGCGACGGCCGGATCCACTCCCGAGCGCTCCAGGAAGACGACGGCCTCGGCGCAGGCTTGCAGCGTCGCCGCGACGATCAGCTGGTTCGCCGCCTTGACGGTCTGGCCGGCGCCGTGCGGCCCGCACAGGGCGGCCGTCGACCCGAGGACGTCGAACAGCGGCCGCGCCGCCTCGAAGTCCGCCCGCTCTCCGCCCACCATGATGGAGAGAGTGCCCTCGACGGCGCCTGCCTCGCCCCCGGAGACGGGGGCGTCCAGGACGCGGAGGCCGCGGTCGGCGCCTTCCCGGGCCAGGGTGACGGCCGTGCCCGGCGTCACCGTCGACATGTCGATGAACAGTGCTCCTGGGCGGGCGTGTGCGAGGACGCCGTCCTCGCTGTCCAGTGCGACGGCCGTCACCTCGGCGTCCGCCGGGAGCATGGTGATGACGACGTCGGCGTCCCGGACGGCTTCCGCGACGGAGGGGGCGGGGGTGCCGCCGTGGGCGGCGAGGTGGTCGAGTCTGTGCTGTTCGAGGGTGTGGGCGGTGAGGGGGTAGTTGGCTTTGAGGAGGTTGTGGGCCATGGGGGAGCCCATGATTCCCAGGCCGATCCAGGCGATGTGCATGGGGTTCCTTTCGGTTGTGGGGTGTGCCCCGGTCCCGCCCCTTCGCCGGTTCCTGGGGGCTGCGCCCCAGACCCCCCTTGTCGCGGCTTCGCCGCTCGTCCTCAATCGCCGGGCGGGCTGAAATTCAGCCCGCCCGGGGGTGCGGGGACTTGCCCCCGCGAGAAACGGGAAGGGGCGGGGCTGGGGCACACCCCCGCTACGGCCGGTACTCCAGCGCGACCCACCCGCCGTACCCCGCCTTACGAAGCCGCGCGACCAGCGCACCGAAATCGAGGCGCCCCGTACCCGGCGCCCCCCGCCCCGGCCAGTCCGCGAACTGCACATGTCCGGCCACGCCCCCGTACCGGTCGATGACGGCGTCGAGATCCGCACCGCCCATCGCCAGGTGATACAGATCCATCAGGAACTTCGCGTTCCCCAACCCCGTCACCGCATTGACCCGCTCCACCACGGCGACGGCCGCCTCCGCCGTGACGAGCGGATAGCCCGGCGACTCCGTGGAGTTGAGCGCCTCGATCAGCAGATCCGCACCGATCCGGTGCGCCGCGCGCGCCGCGAGGACGAGGTTGTCGAGGGCGAGCGCGTCCTGGAGGGCCGGGTCCGTGTCCGGCAGGCGGTTGCCGTAGAGGGCGTTGAGGCCCGTACACCCCAGTGACGCGGCGAAGTCGGCGGCGACGTCGATGTTGGCGCGGAACCGCTCGGACTCCCGTCCCGGCAGGGACAGCGCCCCCCGGTCGGGTCCGGGCAGCCGGCCCGCGTAGAAGTTGAGCCCCACGAGGCGGGTGCCGGCCGCCGTCAACGCGGAGCGCAGGGCGTCGAGTTCGGAGCGCGGAGGGCATGGCTCGTCCGGCCAGGGCCACCACAGTTCGACGGCGGTGAAGCCGGCGGCGGCCGCGGCGGCGGGGCGTTCGAGGAGCGGGAGGCCGGCGTGGAGGAGGGAGAGGTTGGCGGCCAGGCGCTGATCGTCGGGAGCCACCACAGGACACCTTCTTCCGTAATGTGGAATCTAGAATCCGTGCAACGGAAAAGAAGGTGCCCGACCCGCCCCGGCCTGTCAAGGGACCTCGCGACGCGGACCGGCCCGTGTGCGACGCCGAGTCGCACACGGGCCGGCCGTGTCACCGGGAGGGGGGAAGGGCTTACGCCGCCGCCACCTCCTGCTCCTCCTCCTGCCCCTCCTCCCGCGCGCCCAACTGCCCGGCCACGTACGCCGCGAGACCCCCCGCCGTCGGGTGGTTCCACAGGACGGTGACCGGCAGCCGGATCCCGAGCAGCTTCTCCAGCTGCCCGCAGACGACCATCGACATCACCGAGTCCAGCCCCAGATCGGTCAGCGGCCGGTCGCGGTCCAGTTCCGCCGCCGGGATCTTCATCTCGCGGGCCAGCCGTCCGCAGACCTCCTCGTCGATCCGGGCGGCGAGGGCGTCGGACGGCAGGGACGCCCAGTCGACGGGGGCCGGCCCGTCCGGCCCGGCGGCGGGCTCGGGCTCCGCCGCGCGTCCGGCCGGCGCCTCCGAGCGCAGGGCGCCGAACCGCGTCCCCGGCAGCCAGGCGCACAGCCGCCCGCTCTCGTCGCTGATGACGATGTCGACGGTGTCCGTCTCCGGGTCCACGAGCCGGATGTCCACCACACCGGTCTCGGGCGCCTCGCCCACCACGCGCACCTCGCGTATGTGGGCGGGCATCCGGACGGTGGGCGGCCCGCCGTAGATGACGGGGACGACGCCGAGGGCCGCGTCCAGCAGCGGCGCCCAGGTGACCTGGTCGCCCGGTACGGCGGGGGCGTGGATCACGGCCCGCAGCACGTTCTCGCCCTGGAGGAGTTCGCGTACCTCCCACGGCCAGGCGATCCCCTCGACACCGATCGCGTCCAGCCGGCCGATCACCACCGACGGGTCGGCGGTCTCGAGATCCTCCGGGGCCCGTACGGTCAGGAAGGCGTCCGGGAACGGCACGGCGCTGTCGGCCAGGGTCGAACCGGATGTGTGCGTCAGCCAGTTGCCCGGGCCGCCCTTCGCGCCCACGGCCCGGGTGCTGAGTCGCAGCTCCAGCCCCTCCCGTACCACTTGCACCTCGCGTGCGGAGGCGAGGGCGATGGGGAAGCGCAGCGAGAGGTCGAACAGGGCCTTGCTGCCGCCGACGCCCGGGGCGGCCTCCAGGAAGGTGTGGATGATCGAGGAGGCGGGGACGATCGAGGCGCCGTGCAGGGAGTGCCCGCCGGGGAAGGGGCGGCTGGCCTCGTCCAGGACGGTGTTCCACACCCGTAGCGCGGTGCCGTTGGTGGTGGCGAGGTCCACGGGAGCGCCGAGCAGGGTGTGGCCGCTGATGTCGTGCTGGTGGGAGACGACCGCGGCGGCCGGCAGCACGGCGTCGAGCCAGTGCCTGCGGTGCTGCCAGACGACCGGGGGCAGCTCCGCCGGGGGCGCGGCCGGGTGGTGGCGCGACCAGTCGATCTCCGCCCCGTGCGCGTGCAGCCCGCCCAACTGCCCGAGCAGTGTCCGCACTTCGGGCTTGTCGCGGCGGAGGCTGTGCCCGATGTGCGCGCCGGTGACGTCCAGGTGGGCCAGCGTCTCGCCGATCGAGTGGGAGACGACCGGATGCGGCGAGACCTCCAGGAAGCGGCGGTGCCCGTCCTCGACGGCCGCGGTCACCGCCTGTGCGAGCCGGACCGGTTCGCACAGGTTGGCCACCCAGTACGCGGCGTCGTGCGGGGCGTCGGAGCGGGGGTCGGCGAGGGCCGTGGTGTAGAGCGGCACCTCCGGCGCGCGCGGGGCCAGTTCCTGCAGGGCGTCGCGCAGGCCGTCCGTGAGCTCCAGCATGTGCCGGCTGTGGAAGGCGACGTCGGAGTTGACGTTCCGTACCGGCAGGCCCTCCGCCTGCCAGTCGCGGACCAGCTCCGCCACGGCCCCGGCGTCGCCGGAGACCACCGACGACAGCGGCGACGACGCGATGGCGGCCGAGATCCGCCCGCCGTCCGCGAGCCGCGCCGCCACCTCGTCGAAGGGCAGCCCGACCATGGCCATCGCGCCCTGGCCCGCCACCCGGCGCAGCAGCGCCGACCGCCGGCCGCTGAGCCGGGCGCCGTCCTCCAGGCTCAGCGCCCCGGCCACCACGGCCGCGGCGATCTCGCCCACCGAATGCCCGATGACGGCCGACGGCCGGTGTCCGTGCGCCCGCCACACCTCGGCGAGGCCCACCTGCATCGCGAAGATCATGGACTGGGCGCGGTCGACGGAGTCGAAGTCGCCGTCCAGCAGGGCCTGCCGGGCCGAGAAGCCCAGCTCCTCCCGGAACACGGGCTCCAGTGCGTCGATGACGGCCGCGAACTCCGGACGCCCGGCCAGCAGTTCGGCCCCCATCCCCGACCAGTGCGAGCCGTGCCCCGAGAACACCCACACCGTCCCGGCGTCCGCCGCGCCCCCGGGCGGTACGGCACCGGTGACGACGCCGTCCAGCTGCTGCTCTCCGGTCTCGTCCGCCGCCAACACTCGCAGCCGGGCCACGAGTTCGGCACGGCCGTCGGCGACGACGGTCGCCCGGTGCTCCAGGTGGCTGCGGCGGGTGGCGAGGGTGTGGCCGACGGCGGAGAGCGGGGTCCCCGGGTGCTGCTCCAGCCAGTCGGCGAGGCGGGCCGCGTAGGCGGTGATCCCGGCGCGGGAGCGGTACGAGAGGGGGTACGCGCGGACGGCGCCGTCCGGCTCGGCGACGGGCTCCTCGGTGCCGGCGGGCGCCTCCTCCAGGACGATGTGCCCGATGGTGCCGCCGTACCCGTACCCGGAGACGCCGGCCCGGCGCGGGGTGTCGCCCTTCGGCCACGGCTGGTGCTCGGTGACCAGCCGCAGCCCCCAGTCGTCCCAGGGGATGTCGGGGCTCGGCTCGCCGGCCAGCACCGTCGCCGCCAGCTCCGCCTCGCGGAGCATCAGCGTGGCCTTGATGATCCCGGCGACGCCCGAAGCGGGTTCGGCGTGGCCGATGTTGGACTTCACCGAGCCGATCCAGCACGGCTTGCCGTCCGGCCGCCCGGTGCCGAACACCGCGTGCAGACCGGACGCCTCGACGGGGTCGCCGAGCCGGGTGCCGGTGCCGTGCGCCTCGATGTAACCCGCGGTGGCCGGGTCCAGGCCCGCCTGCCGCCAGGCGAGGCGGAGCAGGTCGCGCTGGGCGTCGGGGTTGGGGGCCATGATGCCGTTGGTCGCGCCGTCCTGGGCGACGGCCGAGCCGCGGATCACGGCGAGGATCCGGTCGCCGTCCCGCTCGGCGTCCGCCAGCCGCTTGAGCACCAGGACGCCGCAGCCCTCGGCGCGCCCGTAGCCGTCGCCCTCCGCGTCGAACGGCTTGCTGCGGCCGTCGGGGGAGAGGGCGCCGGCCGCCTCCAGGGTGAGGGTGTACGCGGGCGAGAGGATGATGTTGACGCCGCCGGCCAGGGCGAGGGACGTCTCGCCGGTGAGCAGCGACTGGCAGGCCAGGTGCACCGCCACGAGCGACGCCGAGCAGGCGGAGTCCAGGACGAAGCTGGGGCCGTGCAGGTCGAGGACGTGCGAGACGCGGTTGGCGATGCCGGTGAGCTGGGCGCCGATGCCCGTCCACGGCTCGATGCGGGGCAGGTCCTCCAGCAGCCGCCGCCCGTAGTCGTCGGAGCAGGTGCCGATGTAGACGCCGGCGTCGGAGCCCGCCACCGAGCGCGGCGCCATGCCGGCGTGCTCCAGCGCCTCCCACGCCACTTCGAGGACGAGCCGCTGCTGCGGGTCCATGAACTCCGCCTCGCGCGGCGTGATGCCGAAGAACTCGGCGTCGAAACCGTCGACGTCGCCGATGAAGTTGCCCGGCCGGTCGGCGCGGCGCAAAGCCTCGGAGAACTCCGGGCTGATCTTCGTGTAGGGGCGCCAGCGGTCTTCGGGGGTGGGTTCGACGGACACCTTGCCGCCGGAGAGGAAATTCCAGAACGATTCCGGGGAGTCGATGCCGCCGGGGAACCGGCAGCCGATTCCGATGAGCGCGACCGATTCTCGCTGCTGAAGCATGCGCGTCATTCCGTTCGCTTGGAAGGGAAAAGGGTGGGTGGAGCGGGGGGAGGTAGTGACGACGGAAACGGCACAGGTGTTTCCGTCGAAAGGGGGAAGGGCTCAGCGGGCGGCGGCAGCGGCAGCGGCAACGTCGACGGTGACGAGGGGCACGCGCCGCGGGGCGTCCGATGGGGGCACGTCGACGGGACGGACGGCCGGGACGACGGAGGCTGAGGAGACCCACGAGCCGGATGAACCGGTAGAGCCGGAGAGACTGGAGGGGCTGGGCGAACCGGGCGATCCGGAGGACGCGGCGGCGCGGGCTCGGATGCGGCGGCAGACGGTGAGCGTCCAGTCGGCGCGCGCCCCGGCGGCGCGGTGTTCGGCGGCGGCGCACAGCAGGTCCCAGAGGCCCGCGGCGCTCCATTCGGTGAAACGGCGGTGCACGGTCTGCCAGGAGGCGCCGAAGACCGGGGGCAGCCGGCGCCAACTGCAGCCGGATCCCGCCACGAACACGATGGCGGCCAGCACCTCGCGGTCGTCGACCCGGCGCTGCCCGCCACCCTGTGGCCGTTTCGGCGTGGGCGGTATCGCCTCCTTCGCCAGGTGCCAGAGGTCGTCCGGGACGAGGCGTCCGGTGAGGACGGTCGGCGCGGGCGCGGGCAGGGAGAGGGCGAGGGGGCTCCGGAAGTCCGGCGCCGACGGGCGGGTGGATAACGCGGGTGAGCTCACTTCGTTTTCTCCGTAATCACGTGTGCACGCGGTAGGGGAAACGGGGGTGCGCGTCGTTCGTCGGCCGGTGTCCACGGCGATGGGGACCGGACCGGCGTCTTTCGGCAACGGCCTTTTGCCTGCGGGGCATTCGGGACGTGTGGTCCGAGATCCCGAAAGAGCACCTTTAATCGTTGGCCAACACAATGATGGATGTACCATCACAGAAGCGGCAATGTGATCCACGTCACCAAATATTTTTCATGTCTCACTTGGTGGCACTCCCGCCAGGGAGGTCGTGAAAACCGACGGGGAACTCGACCGCCCCGCCATCCGACCCCGTCACCGAGCGTGGCGTCGGCGGCCGGGCGTCGCCGACACAGAGTGAACCCTCTTTCGAACGTACAAATTTGGACGGCGGCCAAGTGAGACGCCGGGCCGGATACCGTGGCGGCATGGTGCGACTGAGAGTGGAATTCACCACGGAGCCGTTCGACCTCGACCGCCCGCCTCCGCACGCCGTCGTGGCCCGGGACGTGGTCCAGGACGCCGGCCTCGACCACGTGGACGTCGGCCCCTTCGGCAACACGGCCGAGGGCGGGGCGGAAGCGGTCCTCGCCGCCGTGGGGGAGTTGCTGCGCCGATCGATAGGCGCGGGCGCGACGCGCGTCTCCCTCCAGCTGAACGTCCTGGACGCGCCGGAAGGCACCCCGAGGACCGGCCCGTGACACGTCCTTCCCCGAGCCCTTCCCCCAACCCCTCCCCGGACGCCGACCGCTTCCGCGCCGCGGTGACCCCCCTGGTGGAGGCGATGGGCGGCCTCCTCCTCGACCCGGCCGAGGCCCTACCGGACGACGTGGTCCTCAGCTGGGAGGGTCACGAGGTCCTCGCCGTCCGCCTCCCCCACCTCGCCGACTCCCTCGACCGCATCCTCACCGACCTCGAACGCCGCCATGGCGCCCCCCTGGCCCAACTCGACCGCAGAACCAAGCAGTCCATCGTCCGCAACCTGGAATCCCGCGGCGCCTTCACCCTCCGCCACGGCGTGGAGAAGGTCGCGGCGGCGCTGGGGGTCAGCCGGTTCACCGTTTACAACTACTTGAACAGGGCGGAGTAGCCGGGCGGCCGGCCGTACCCCGCCCGTACACCGTGCCGGCAAGGCGTCAGCCGAGGAGCCGTGCCGCCTCCTGCCCCTGGCGCCGGCCGGCCGCCGTCCCCGGGGCTCCGATCCGGTCGCGGCGGAACGCGAGTTCGGCCATCCGCCGTTCCGGGCCCCGGCGGCGCAGGAGCAGGTGGCCGGCGAAGGCCGCCGGGCCGAAGAACACCTGGGCCGGGATCAGCGCCGCCGGGTGCCCCGTGACCGCGCCGACGATGTGCAGGGTGGCCACCGGGGCCACGGCGCCGAAGAGCACGACCAGCACGATCCCGGTGCGCAGCCCCGCCTTCCCGTACGCCTTGTAGGCGGCCGTGGTGAAGAGCGCGTAGGCCAGCAGGTCGCCCATGCCGAGCACGACACCGAGGTCCTCCCCGACGCGCAGCCCGGCCGCGGGGGCGAAGGGGTAGCCCTGGACCGCGTCGGACAGTTCCTCGGTCAGGGGGACGACCCAGGCGAAGAACGCGTCGTAGGCGGTGAGCGCGAGCAGGAACCACGCGACGTTCCTCAGCCGCATCCCGCCCTGGACGTTGATGTTGGTGGCGGAGACGACGACCAGGCCGACGACGCAGCTGTTGGCGATCCAGTACGGCGCGGCGGTGTCGCCGAAGGCGAGGTGGGCGCCGAGCACGGCCGCGATCAGCGCGGCGATCAGCGCCCAGCGCAGCCTTCCGTCCCCGATGACGGGCTGGTAGCCGACGGACAGCCCGCCCGCGAAGGCCACCGCGAGCACCACCGGCAGGACCGCGCCGGGCAGCGCCAGGTAGAGGTACGGCAGCGCCAGGACGAAGCCCATCATCACGAAGATGTCGGCGCCGTTGAAGACGCCGATCGGCGGCCGGGGGGTGCGGACGCTGCGGAAGTAGCCGACGGCGCCGACGCACACCGCGAGTGCCAGGGCGCAGCTGACCGCGAGTTGGAAGAAGACCGTCATGCGTGGCTCCGGGTGAAGGTGTGCTCCAGCAGGTCGCAGCGGAGCGGGAAGCGGAGCGCCGCTTCCGCGTCGTCCAGTGGCAGGACGGTGACGTCGGCGTCGATGCCCTCGGCCCGCAGCCGTTCGGTCACGTCGGCCGCGCCGAGTTCCTTGGAGGCGACCTCCACGCGCAGCCGGCCTTGGGCGGTGACCTCGGCCCGGTGGCGCAGCGGCCACGGCAGGCCGGGGGTGCCGTCCAGCGCCTCCACGATGTCGCGCGGGGTGACGACGGCGTCGGCGGTGCGGTGCAGCTGTCCGGCCTTGCCGAGGATGTGGGAGACCGCGGGGACCGCGGCGAGTTCGCAGGCGGGCTCGCCGTCCAGGGTGCGGACCACGTCACCGGTGTTGTACCGCAGGACGGGCATGCACTCCCGGTAGGGGAAGTACGGGGTGACCGTCAGCTCGCCGAGGCGGCCGGGCCCGGCGGGCTCGCCCGTCTCCAGGTCGAGGACCTCCGTGTACCCCATGTTGGGGTCGATGTGCAGGTGATGGTGGGTACAGGTGCGGCCGCTGACGGGCAGCAGCTCGGTCATCCCGAAGGAGTCGCCGACGGTGCGCGCGCCGAAGGTCTCGCGGAAGGCGGCCGCCAGGTTGCGCGACAGCATCTCCCCTCCCGCGTAGACCGCGCGCAGCCCGAAGTCCTGTGGTCCGTATCCCCGTTCGCGGGCGACGCCCACCATGCGGGCGAGGTAGCTGGGATTGCCGGTGAGCACCGTCGGCCGGGGGCCGGAGCGGCCGACCAGGTGCTCGACGGACTCCTCGGGCGGGACCTGTCCCACGACGTGACAGGCGGCGTTGGCGAGGCGGCACACCTCGACGTCCTCCTGTACGGCGGCGGTCGCCCGCGAGCTGAGGTTGATCTGCATCCGGTCGCCGGGGCCGAGGTCGCCGCGGAGCACCAGGGACAGCGCGATCAGGGCGGGCCACAGCTCCATCTCGTAGCGGGAGAGCCAGATCCGGACCGGCGCGCCGGTGGTGCCGGTGGTCTGCGTCACCAGGTACGGGTCGCCGCAGAGGAAGTCGGCGGGGCGGGCGATCAGGTCGGCCTTGCGCGTCACCGGGATGCGGGTGAGCGACTCGGTCGTGATCCCGGCCGGGTCCACTCCGGCGAGCCGTTCCCGGTAGAAGGGCGAGCGTGCGGCGAGCCTGCGCACGGTGCGCTGGAGCGCCCGGTTCTGCAGGTCGCGGCGCTCGGCCGGATCGGTGAACGGTCCGTCGGCCAGTTCGTCGACGTCGTCGCCGAGCGAGCCGAACTCCTCCAGCGTGACGAGCGCGTCGGCGACCAGCCGTTCCACGGCCCGTACGTCCAGCCGCCGGCCGAACACCATGGCCGTGGCCACCCGCACCTGCCGGACAGCCGTCTCCAGCACTGATGCCTCCCTCGCACCTCGAACAGGACGAAGGGGTGGGGGCGGCGAACCGCCCCCACCCCCGGGTCTACGTCAGCTGGCGGAACAAGCGCCGAAGAAGACCGCCGTCATCGCGCCCATGACGTACTTGAACTGCTTCGCGCTCGTCTTGATGGCGCTCATATGTGCCTCCCCTGTTTACCGCGATCGGACGTCGGCCTGACTCCCGCAGGAGCACCGGCCTTCCGTCCCTTGACGGGAAACACAGTGGCGCGATCACTGCGCATGGGCAATGATCCGGTCCGTTCAACGGACCGGGGACCGGGGGAACTCTTCCGAGCGGGGGTCGGGCAGGGGCGGGCTTCGGCTCGCTGTGCACTTTGTCACCAGCGGGGGGCGTCGCTGTGCAGACGTTGACTGTTCATCGAGCAGGGGCTGAAGTAGGTTCACCGCTGCCGGTGTTCGAGAACAAGGCGACACGGCGCCGCCCGGACAGTGACGGGAACGAGGACGCGTACCTCCCGGACTGGAACGACGGCCCATACCAGCTGTGGCACGGAAGCGCGTTGCCCCGGCCGGCTCATGGGTCTGCCCGCCAGGCCGGACGGGCAGCGTGCCTCGTCGACGACCACCGGGGCGAAGGGTTCGAACGGGGGAGTTGCGGGGCCGTCCGATCGACGGCCCGGCATGAGAGGGGGGACCCTCATGGCGCGATCCGGCGCTGAGGGACGCGGCGTGCTGGAAGGCGCGTTCGCACTCATGGAGGTACTCGCGCACGATGAAGAGGTGGGGCTGACCCGGCTGGCGAGTGACGCCGCGCTGCCGAAGGCCACCGCCCACCGGCTGCTGGGGCAGCTGGTCGCACTGGGCGCGGTGCAGAGTCACGAAGGCCGCTACCGGCTGGGCCCGCGGACGTTCCGGCTCGGGCAGTCCTGGCATCCGGCGCGCGCGCTGCGAGCCGCCTCGGCCCAGCCGTTGCGGGATCTCGCGGCGGTCAGCGGTGAGGCGAGCCTGAGCCTGTCGGTGCCCGAAGCAGGACACATCATCGTCGTCGGGGGCATGCGGGGCGAGGTGGACGAGGTCTTCCCGCTGCGCTCCGGGGCCGTCCTGCCGCCCGGCAGCGCGGCCGAACTGGTCCTGGCGGCGGGTGCCCCGGTGCCGCGGCGGCCCGCGGGCTGGACGGAGGCCGCCTGGGCGCGTGAGGCCGCGGAGATCCGGAAGCGGGGGCTCGCGTTCGACTACGAGCAGTGCGTGGAGTCGCTGTCGTGCGTGGCGGCTCCGGTGCACTCGGCGACCGGCCAGGTGGTGGCCGCCGTCGCGGTGACCGCCCTGGACGCGAAGCTGATCCCCCCGCTGAGCGACGCCGTGAGCCGCGCGGCGTCGTTGATCAGCGGCAGACTGGCCCGCCTGCCCGAGCCCGCGCCCAGGCCCCGCAGGGCCGGACCGGCCCCGAACCGGGCCGTGAAGAGCTTCGCGGGCGCGGCCGACCGGAGCCGCTGAGCCGGCGGCCGGCGCCGGGGGGACTCGCGGGAGGGCGGCGACTCCCTGATCCCACCCTCCGGGTGGGTGTGGCAGGGCCACCCTCTTCACCGCGCCGGCCCGTACGTTGGACGGCATGGATGACAACCGGCTGAGCGAATTCCTGCGGGCCCGCCGCGCGTTGGTGCGCCCCGAAGATCACGGGATGCCCCCGGGCGCGCGTCGCACCCCTGGTCTGCGCCGCGAGGAGGTGGCCGTCCTCGCCGGGGTGAGCACCGACTACTACGTGCGGCTGGAACAGGGACGCGAACGCAATCCCTCGTCCCAGGTGCTGCGGGCCCTGGCGGCCGCACTCCTGCTGAAGGACGAGGAAGCCGCCTACCTGCGCGCCATGGTCGATCCGCCACCGAGCCCCCGCCCGCGGTCCACTCGGGAGTACGCCGGCCCGCAGCTGGCGTCCTTGCTGGACGCCTGGGCGGACACCCCGGCCCTGGTCTACGGCCGGTACCTCGACCTGCTGGCCGTCAACCCCCTCGGCGAAGCGCTGTTCTCCTGGCTCGGCTGCGAGAACAGCCTGATCACGGCCATGTTCCTGAACCCGGCCGCGCGGGACTTCTACCGCGACTGGGCCATGGTGGCGCAGGGCTGCGTGGCCGCGCTGCGTGCCGCGAACCCCGCCCCCGACGATCAGGGGCTCCGCGAGCTCGTCGGCGAACTGTGCGTGTGCAGTGACGACTTCGC
This sequence comes from Streptomyces sp. NPDC021100, assembly GCF_044333095.1. Lineage (NCBI taxonomy): Bacteria > Bacillati > Actinomycetota > Actinomycetes > Kitasatosporales > Streptomycetaceae > Streptomyces > Streptomyces sp. NPDC021100. The sequence goes on along the minus strand of NZ_JBIRQH010000005.1, from coordinate 148,066 downwards.
CCGCATGTGGGCCCGCCACGAGGTACGGGCCAAGACGGCCTCGGCCAAGCGGTTCCGGCACCCGCTGGCCGGCGACCTCACCCTGGACTTCGAGACCTTCTCCGTCAACAGCGCCCCCGGCCAGCACCTGGTGGTCTACCGGGCCGAGCCCGGCAGCGCCGCCGAACGGTCGCTGACCCTGCTGGGCGACCTCACCCTCACCGATTCCCGGAACGAAGGGCACATCCCGCATGAGCACCTCTGACTCCCCCGTTGCACCCCCCGTTGACTCTCCCGTGTGGTTCATCACCGGCTGTTCCTCCGGTCTGGGCCGGGCGCTCGCCCGCGCCGTGCTGGAACAGGGGTGGCGCGCCGTGGTCACCGCCCGGGACACCGGCAAGCTCGCCGACGTGGTCGCCGGACACGGGGAACGCGCTCTCGCCCTGCCCTTGGACGTCACCGACACCGGGCAGATCGCGCGGGCGGTCGCCCGGGCGGAGGCGGCCTTCGGACGGATCGACGTCCTGGTCAACAACGCCGGTTACGGATACCTCGCCGCCGTCGAGGAGGGCGAGGACGACGAGGTGCGCGCCCTGTTCGACACCAACGTCTTCGGCCTGGTCGACACCACCAAGGCCGTCCTGCCCGGCATGCGAGCCCGCCGCTCGGGCCACATCGTGAACATGTCCTCCCTCGGCGGCCTCGCCGGCTTCGGCGCCACCGGCTACTACCACGCCACCAAGTTCGCCGTGGAAGGGCTCTCCGAATCCCTGGCCGCCGAGGTCGCCCCCCTGGGCATCAACGTGACGATCGTCGAACCCGCCGCATTCCGCACCAACTGGTCCGGCCCCTCCATGCGCCAGTCCGCCACGGTCATCGACGACTACGCCCCCACCGCGGGCACCCGGCGCGCCGGCACCTTCGCCACCTACGGCCACCAGCCCGGCGATCCCGCACGCGCCGCCCGGGCCGTCATCGACGCCGTCACGGCCGAACAGCCGCCGCTGCGCCTGCTACTCGGCAAGGCGGCGTACGACATCGCCACCGCCAAGCTCGACACCCTCCGGGCGGCCTTCGACGGCTGGCGCGAGGTGACGCTCGGCGCCGACTTCCCCGCGGAACACGCGGCCGGATGACCACCGCTCAGGGCGCGGCCCGTCGCGCGTGACCGTCGCGGTGCCGCCGCAGGGCTTGGAGCCGCTCGTCGTGCTCGTGCCTGAGGAGGGCGACGCGGCTGCCGTCTTCGCGGCGCTCGGCGGCTCGCAGCTCCACTTCCAGGGCGCGGAGTTCGCCCTCTTGGACGTCGCAGGGTGGGCACGGTGGTGTGCGATGCGTACCGTGCCCGCCGCTGTGCGGCAAGTGGACCGGGACGGAAGGGTGGTTCATCGGTTCCTCGGGTGGCAGGCGGGACAGGAACAAGGCGGGAAGCGGAGCGATGAGTCCGGCGGGCGGTCGGTGTGGGGGAGGTGCGTGACCGTGCTCCCGTACGTCCGCCCGCCGTCCCTGGAGACGCGCAGCGTCAGCCGGGAACGCGGCTTCTTCGGCCCGGCGCTCACCGCCGCTCCCAGAGGCCGGCGTCCTTGAGCTCCCGCACGGTCGCGATGCGGTGATCATCGAACGGGCAGTCCCACTCACTGCCGCCGTCCGGTGCGCGCAGCACGATGTGCGTGTACTTCTGGCGCACCACTTCGCCGATTCGCCCGTCACGGGTGTCCGTGGCCCAGTTGCCGTATCTCACCATGAGCCGTTGTCCCTTTCGGCCGACGGAGCTCCCGCCGCCGGTTTCCTGAAGTGCACGAAGCCGTTGTGGGCCTCGATCGTGCTGACGAAGGCGCGGTACTGCTCTTCGCTGCGGGGCAGCATGGCCGGGTGCACCGTCAGGAGAGCCTTCGCCCTGCGTTCCGAGAAGTAGCCGACGGCTCGGTCGAGGTTCTCGCGCTCCGCGGACAGGCACCGCTCGCCGGTCCAAGCGATCGTGCCGACGACGTGCCAGCCGAGCGCGTATGCGCAGTCTCGGCATTCCTGGAGAGCCAGCGCCAAATCGGCCACGGTCGGCGCGTGGACGTAGATCACGCAAGGGAACTGCTCGACGGACGGCTCGAAGCCGGAGGCTATGTCCAGCAGGCGGCGACGGCGCGCGCGGTCGCTCGTCGAACGGCTGCCTACAGGGGTGGATTGAGGTTCGCCACGCTGTTTTCCCGGCATGCCTGCATCTTGCTGTGAGAGGCGCGGAGGGAGAACCGACGAAGCGTACGACCGCTCCAGGTCACGGAGGGTGACTCGTACGCTCCGTATCAGTCACGCGATCAAGGGCACGCCGATGAGTTCACTGATGCTGCGGACCCTCGCTGAGGAGACCTTCGCCAGGCGGCGACCGATCACCCCGGGGAGAGCCTGGTGCCGCACCCACTCGGGTGCTTCGAGTCCCACCTCGATGAGGGTGTCACCGGCCTGGTCGTAGAGCCCGGCAGCGCATTGGGCGAGGGCCACGTCGAGCCGGTACCGGTTCCGCGCGACCATGGACATGTTGCGGGGAAGTCCCCGCATGCCGGGTTCCGTGGCGAGCTTGAGCGCGCGCCCGAAGTTCTTCAGCGCCACGTGAACGCCCACGGCCTCCGCCTTGGCCGCCGTCGGCCCGAAGCTCGTGCCGTAGAGGTCCACGTCCCGGCCGAGGCGGGCGGCTGCCGCCGTCGCCTGTGACAGGTAGTTCTGGGCCGACTCCTCGTCCTCGTGACGGGAGGCGGCGACCGCGGCAGAGATCATCAACCGGCCGTAGGCGACCAGTTCGGGCTCTGACGCGCGGCTGAACCTGGGCTCGACCGTCAGGGCGGCGCGCTCGGCGACGGCCATGGCTCGTGGGAGCTTGGCACTGCGCAGGTACACCCACGACAAGGTGGACTCCAGAAGGGCGAGGAGCACGGGGTCGTCGGCCGCGGTGGCCCACCGCTTCGCCGAGACCAGCGCCCCCAGGGCGAGATCACGCTGCCCGAACCCGTTGGCACACGACGCGGCCACGCGGTAGGTACTCGCCAGGATCGCCCCGAGCCGCTCCCGCTCGGCTTCCGTCGCGGTCGCGTACCGGGTGTGCCCCTCCAGGAGCACCTTGGCGGCGAGCGTGCTGACGTGGATGTTGTCACCGGCCCAGTACGCGGCCCATGCCTCGTCCCGAGCGCGGGCGAGTTCCGCGACGCCGCTCGGGTCCTCGATCGCGTCCCAGTCTCCCAGCGCACTTTCGTGGACGGCATCCGAGAGGCGCCGCAGCGCCGTGCGGTCCTCGCGGTTCATCCCGTGCCGCGGCGCCTGCTGGCCGAGCAGCACAGACACGTCCGTGCGCAGCGCGGCGGCGAGCTTCAGCAGGGACCCCACAGAGAGGTCCCCTTTGTCCTGCTCCGCCTTTTGCACCAAGGCAAGGGAGACGCCGGCCGCCTCGGCGAGGCCCTGTTGCGTCATGTCGGAGCCGCGCAGGGCCTTGATGCGCTTGCCGGTCGTCAGATCCGCCCAACTGGCCATGGCCACTCCAAGAGGTCGGAGAGTTTGATGACTTCCACCCGATGGTAGGCAAACGTGGAGCGACACCCGCGCTCAGGACAGAGTGGCTGAGGGCGGGTGAAGGGACACGGCCATGTCGGCTTCGGCTGTCCGGTGCGGCCGTTGAAGGCTGGACCGACCCTACGGCGCGGCCTTGGCCGTTGCCCGGGCGAAGCCGGATTCGACGCCAGGGCGTACGCCGATCAGCGCCGACACGCGGCGGACGCGGGCTGTCGAAGCCCGTCCGACCTTCTGAACGATCACGCTGGGCAGCGCTTGGTGGCGGGCCCACACGGGGGCTTGGATCAGGGCCTTTTCCAGTGTGTCGAGGGAGGCGTCCCACAGCCGGGCGTCGGCCTGGGCCATGGCCTTGTCCATCGCGAAGCGGTTGCGCGCGGCCTCGGTGAGGGTGCTCAGGCTGTTCTCCGGGATGCCCCGGATCAGCTCCAGGGCCTTGCCGGCCTGCCCGAGTGCCACGGCGATGCCGACCGCCTGCGTGTCGGCCGTGACCGGCCCGAACAGTGTGCCGTGGACGCGATGTTCGGCGCCCAGTCGGGCGCCCGTCGCTGTCGCCAGGGACAGGAAGCCTTTGACCAGGTCTTTCTTCTGCATGCGGCTGGCCACGACCGCCGCGAAATTGATGTGCGAGCCGTAGACGGTCAACTGGTCCGGGGTCGCTCGCGAGAACCGCGGCTCGATGTCCACCGCCGCCTTCTCGGCCAGACGCAGCGCGTCGTCCAACCGCGCGTCGCGGAGGTACACCCAGGCGCGGCCCGACCTGACGAGGGCGGGCTGCAGCTCGTCGTCCGACCGTTCCGCGGCTGCCTGTGCCTGGCCGATCGCCGCGTAGGCGAGGTCGCGCGACCCCATCAGGTTCGCGACGTACGCCGCCAACCTGTAGGCGTCGGCGAGCAGTCCCCACGCGGGGCCCTGGCCGTCGGCGGGGCGCTCGCGAAGGTGAACGGCAGCCTCGGCGAGCACCGGCACCACCAGCGCGCCCGCCTCGGTGTAGTGCCCCTGCCAGTAGAGATCCCAGCACTTGCCGATGGCCACCCGGAGGGCGCGTTCGTCGCTCCCGGCGGCGGTCTCCGGGAGCATCCCGGCCGCGGTGTCGTGCACGGCCTGGGAGAGGGCTCGCAACATCGTTCGGTCGGACTGTGCCATGGCCCGGCGCGGGGCCTGCTGCCCCAGGATGACCGACGTGTCCACGCCCAGCGCGTCGGCAATCTGCATGAGCGTGTTGAGCGAAAGCTGCTTGTCCTGCTCAGCCTTCTGGATGGTGGCGATGGACAGGCCCGTCATCTCGGCCAGAGCGGCCTGGTTGACGTCCCTGCCCCGCAGGATCTTGATGCGCTCGCCGTTGCTGTAGTCGCTCCACCGCATGGCCGATCACTCCGTTCCACCGTCGGTCACCCTCGAACGTACCCGCCCCGGCCTCTCCGGGCCCAGCGAAGGCCGGGAACAGGCACCACAGTTGACGGTGAACGGCTGCTCAGCGCATTTCTGTCACGGGAGGGATATATGAGGATGGGGATCACCGGCCACCGTGGTCTCGCGGTCGAAGTCGAGAGGCAGGTTCGTCCGGAGCTCGCTGCCATGGTCAAGTCCCTGGACGCCGCGGATCTGGTAGTCGTGAGCTGTCTCGCGGACGGACCGGACACATGGCTGGCGCAAGAGGTTCTCGCCCATGGCGGTCGGCTCGAAGTCGTCGTTCCCGCCGAGGAGTACCGGGAAGGGCTGCCGATCCGGCATCGCGAGACGTACGACGAGCTGATGCGTCGGGCTGTCGACGTGCACGCCACGGGACTGCGGCGCTCCGACTCGCACGCCCACTTGGCGGGCAGCGAGCTGATGGTGGGGCTCGTCGACCGGCTCGTCGCGGTCTGGGATGGTGAGCCTGCGAGTGGCTGTGGCGGTACCGCTGATGTCGTGTCCTACGCCGAGCGTCACGGCGGCCCCACTCAGGTCATCTGGCCCGATGGGGCAACCCGGTAACGGGTCACCTCTTCAGCGCGCGCCGCGCCGTCGATCGCCACGCATGCGCCGTGTCGATGGCGGCGGTACGCGATCGGTGGGCCGCTTCCCGTAGGGGGCCGAGGGTGCGTTTGCCCGGGCCGTTGTTCAACAAGTCCTCGTACAACGCCAGGTGTTGCGCGGCGATGTGGGACGGGGTGAAGCGCGCCGCGTTCCGGTGGGCCGCTTCGCCCATGCGGTGGCGCGTCGCCTCGTCGCGGATCAGGGCGCACAGTGCGGCGGTGATGCCCGCCGCGTCGCCCGGGCGGACCAGGTGGCCGTCGACGCCGTCGGTGATGATCTCGCGCGGGCCGTTCGGGCAGTCGGTCGCGACGACCGGGAGGCCGGAGCGCATGGCCTCGACGATGGTCATGCCGAACGACTCCCGGTCGGAGGTGGAGACGGCTATGGACGCCTTCGCCAGTTCCGAGTCCAGAGTGCCTGTGTGGTCGTTGAGGGTGACGTGGTCGTTCAGGCCGAGGGTGTCGATGAGGGTGGTCAGGGCGCTTCGCTCGTCGCCGGTGGTGTCGCCTCTGCCGAAGATGCGGAGCCGCCAGTCGGGGTGGGCGGCGACGACGCCGGCGAAGGCCCTGACGAGGAGGTCGTAGCGCTTCACCGGGATGAGGCGTCCGGCGGCTACCACGACTTTCCGGTCGGCGGCAACGGTCGTGCCCTCGGTGGCGGCGGGGACGCTGTTCGCTATCGCCCGTACCCGCAGGCCGGGCAGGCCGAGCCGGCGATAGGCGTGGGCGTCCGCCTCCGTGACCGTGGTGAGCGCGTCCAGCAGGGGGTAGCGGTGGCGTATCTCGTGGCGCATGCGCAGGCCGTGGCCGGAGAGGGTGAGGTGTTCCTGGCCCACTCGGATGGCGGCGGGGTGGGCCTGCCGGGCGATGTGCACGTTCAGGCCGGGGCGGGTGCCGACGATGACGTCCGTCTCCAGCCCGGACAGGTACCGGCCGATGCGCTCGTCCGTGAGGCGGCTGTACTGCCGGTGGCGGCCGTCCGCGCGGGGGAAGACGCGGGCGGGACGGGCGTGGCGGGGGTCGTCGCCGTCGTAGTGCGGGGAGTCGGGGCACAGGTTTACCAGATGGGTCACCCGGACGCCCGGCGGGGTGCCCATGGCGGGTGTCGCGCGGTAGCGGAGGGCCGAGATGATCTCCACGTCGTGGTCGGCGGCGGCCAGTGCGGCGGCGAGGTTGAACGTCGACCTGATCGTGCCGCCGATGGTGTAGGCGTTGTGGAGGAGGAAGGAAATACGCATGGGTCGCACGCCTCCGGCGGTTGGCGGCTGGTGGGCTCGTGTGGCGGGGACACAGCATGCGGCAATCCGCCCAAAGATGATCTAAAGAAGCCAAAGGTCGTCTTCAGGGATAAGCCGGTCGACATGACAGGCTTCATCCCGTGACAGGCATCCTGGTCGTCGAGGACGACCCGCAGCTCGGGCCCGCCCTCCAGCGCGGCCTGACGGCGGAGGGCTACCGCGTCGAACTCGTCCGCGACGGCACCACCGGGCTGCAGCGGGCCCTGACCGGAGGCCACGCGGTCATCGTGCTCGACATCATGCTCCCCGGTCTGAACGGCTACCGCATCTGCGCCGCCCTCCGCGCCGCGGGCCTGACCACGCCCGTCCTGATGCTCACCGCGAAGGACGGCGAGTACGACGAGGCGGAGGGCCTGGACACCGGCGCCGACGACTACCTGGTCAAGCCGTTCTCCTCGGTGGTCCTCCTCGCCCGGCTGCGGGCCCTGCTGCGCCGGGGCGCCGCCGCCACCGCGGCCGACCGGTCCGTGCTGCGCGTCGGCGACCTGTGGGCGGACGTGACCTCCCGCCGCGCGGGCCGGGGCGACGTGGAGTTCGCGCTGACGCCGAAGGAGTTCGCGATCCTCACCTGCCTGCTGCACACACCGGACCGCCCGGTGTCGAAGGAGGAGATCCTCGACGAGGTCTGGGACCCGGCCTACACCGGGGGCACCGCCATCGTGGAGGTCTACATCTCGACGCTCCGCAAGAAGGTCGACGCCCCCTTCGCCACGCACAGCATCGAGACCGTCCGCGGGTACGGCTACCGCCTCACGCCCCGCGAGCGGTCCTGATGGCCCGCACTCCGGCCCCGACGGCTCACCCTCCGGCCCCGGTGTCCCGTACCCCGGCCCTGTTCCGCCGCCTGCCCGGACAGGCGCGCATCGCGCTCGTGGCGGGAGTCACCGCCCTCGTGCTGTTCGGGGCCGGGGCGTGGTGGCTGTTCCGGCACGTCCGCGCGGACGCCTACCGGACGACGTACAACCGGGCGTACGAACTGTCCGTCCAGCTCGCCGACCAGGCGGCCGCCGGCAAGGAGATCCTCGGCGATCCCCTGCGCGGCTGGCCCCTCATCGAGATCGACCGGGCCGGCCGTACCGTCGCCGCGGCCGGCGGCACCCAGGACCTCGCCGGCCTGCCGGCCCTGCTGCCCCCGCCGCCCGCCCCGCCTCCCCGCCGGGCGACCGGCGGCACGCAACGCGGCACGGTCCACGTCGGCGCGGTCGACGAGCGCGACCACGACCGCTTCCACCGGCCCGACGGCACGCTGAAGCCGCCGCCTGTCAGCGACACCTCCGCCGAGCAGAAGGCCCTCATCGCCCACCGGCAGGCACACGTCCTCGCCCACAGCACCATGACCGTCTTCGCCACCGCCGTGCACACCCCAGCGGACGCGTGTCGCCTGCCCACCGAAGCCGACGGGTCGTGCCGCTCCACCCTCTACGTCCTCGTGCCTCCCGGCGACGCCGAACGGGCCGCCGCTCCGCTGCGCACCCCGCTGACGGCGGGCGTCCCGCTGGCCGCGCTGCTGGTCGCGGCCCTCGCTTGGACCGCCGCCCGCCGCTCGCTGCGCCCGGTCGAGGCGATCCGCCGGGAGGTCGCCGAGATCACCGACACCAGCCTCGACCGCCGCGTCCCCGTCCCCGACGCCCGCGACCCCGTCCGCCGCCTGGCGCTGACCACCAACACCACGCTGGACCGGCTGGAGACCGCCGTGGAACGCCAGCGCCGCTTCGTGGCGGACGCCTCGCACGAACTGCGGTCCCCCGTCGCCGCGCTGCGCTACGAGCTCGAGACCGCCCTCGCCCACCCCGAGACCGTCGACGCGCACGAGACGCTCCGCCACGCCCTCACGGCCACCCGGCGCGTCCAGGCCCTCACCGAGGACCTGCTCCTGCTGGCCCGCCCCGACCGGCCCGACGACCCCGCCGCCCACTCCCTCGTCGACCTGGCCGGCCTGGCCGCGGAACTCGTCCACGAGTACCACCACCGCGGCCACCCCGTCTCGCTGCGCACCGCCCCCGACCGGGCCCCCGTCCGCGGCGACGGAGCACAGCTCCACCGCCTGCTGCGCAACCTCCTCGACAACGCCGTACGGCACGCGCGCACCGCCGTCGTCGTGGACGTCACCACCGACGGCCGGACGCACACCGTCACCGTCCACAACGACGGCACGCCCCTCGCCCCCGACGCGTACGAGCTCGTCTTCGAGCGGTTCACCCGCCTCGACGAGGCCCGCACCCGCGACGCGGGCGGCAGCGGCCTCGGGCTCGCCATCGCCCGTGACATCGCCGAGCGCCACCACGGCACCCTCACCGCCCGCTCCGGCCACCCGCGCCCCGGCACCACCTTCACGCTGACGCTCCCGGGCCCGCCGGACACGGCCCGTTGAGTCACCAGGGCACCACGTTCCCCTCGTGGTCGACGAAGTGCAGGCCCTGCTTCCCGCGATGGGCCTCCATCGTCTCCACCACCCCCGGAACGCTCTCCTCCACGCTGAGCTCCGCCTCCGGGCCCCCGAGTTCGGTACGGACCCAGCCCGGGTCCATCAGCAGCAGGGTCCGGGTGTCCGAGGCGTGGCGGGCGGCGTGGCAGCGCATCAGCTGGTTGAGGGCGGACTTGCTGGCCCGGTAGAGGTCCTGGCCACCCCTGGTGTTCCGGGAGACGCTGCCCTGGTCGGACGACATGACGCCGATGGTGCCGGCCGGGGCGACCAGCGGGCGGAGGGTCTCCACGACGCGCATCGGGCTCAGCGCGTTGGTGACCATGACCTCCGTGAACATGTCCGTCGGGACCTCGCCGATCGGGAGGTCGCCGCGCGTTATCGCGGCGTTGACGAAGAGGAGGTCGAGCGTCGTCGCCCGCGCCGCCAGACGGTCGCGGAGGGCCGCGATCTGGTCGGGGTCGGTCATCTCCAGGGATTCGACGGTCAGTCGGCCCCCGGACGTGGCGGCGCCGGCCAGGTCGGCCAGGTCGTGCAGGCCCGTGCGCCGGGTGCCGCGGACCGTGCCGACGACGTCCCAGCCGCGCCGGAGGTACGCGGCGGCGAGCCCGAGGCCCAGGGTCCGGGAGGCCCCGACGACGAGGGCGGTCTTGCGGGTCTCGGTCATGGCTGATTCCTGTTCCGGGTACGGGCCTGAGGGCCGGTGGGCAGGGCTTCAGTCTCCGAGCGGGCCCCGCCGGGCGTCCAATACCCTTCTCGCCCCATTGATACCGTTCGGACATGGATCTGGACCTGCGCAAGCTCCGCTACTTCGTCGCGGTCGCCGAGCACCGGCACTTCGGCCGGGCGGCCCAGGCGCTGTTCGTCGCCCAGCCGGTCCTCAGCCGGCAGATCCGCGTCTTCGAGGACGAGTTGGGGTACCGGCTGCTCGACCGCACCACCCGCAGCGTCGAACTCACCGCCGCCGGACGGCAGCTGTACGACGAGGCCCGTAGGATCACCACCGTCGTCGACGCCGCGCTGCGCCGGGTGCGGGAGGCCGATCGCGGCGAGCAGCGGCTCGTCGTCGCCTTCTCGCCCGGCCTGCGCGTGTCGGAGGCCATCCGGGAGTTCACGGCCCGCCACCCCGAGGTCGCGATCGACGTGTTCCCGCTGCGCTGGTGGGAGCAGGACGCGCCGCTGCGCGACGGCCGAGCCCACGTCGGCTTCCTCCGGCGCCCCTTCGACGACGCCGGGCTGCGCACCGTCCCCGTCGGCCGCGAGCACAAGGTCGTCTGCCTGCCCGTGACGCATCCGCTGGCCGGCCGGACCGCGCTCACGGTCGCCGACCTCGACGGCGAGCCGGTCCTCGACGTCAGGAAGCGGCGGACGTCCTCGCTGGACGAGAAGTTCGAGCTCATCGCCTCCGGGCAGGGCCTCGCCCTCGTCCCGCTCAGCGTCGCGGGCTCGTACTCCCGCCCCGACCTCGTCTACCTCCGCGTCACCGACGCCCTGCCCGTCGAGACCTGCCTGGCGCTGCCGGAGGGCGACGCCTCGGGCCCCGCGTCCGCCTTCCTCGGCATCGCCACCGCGACGCTGCGCCGGCTCTCCGGTGAGGACGAAGGGGAAACCGGTGCCGACCGCGGCTGGTTCGACGAGATCCACGACCGCCGGCGGGCGCGGAGGCCATCCTGATCGGCGGCGACGGGCCCGCATGAGCGCGGCCGCGCCCGGGTATCCCGCCAGGCGTGGTTTTTCAACAAAGTGTTGACGCCGAGGTGTCCAGGGCGTTAGCTGTGCGCAGCGCGTCCGAGTGCGGCGAGAAGCGCCACGGAGGTTCCCGTGACTTCGAGTTCGGTGCCGGGGCTCACCCGGTTCAACGCGGCGGACGACGGTGCGGCCCGGGCCGCGCTGTCGGAGGTGTGCGTGAGTACGGCGTGGGTCGCGGGGGTGCTGCGCGGCCGGCCCTATCCCGACGTCCGGGCGCTGCTCACCGCCTCCGACGCGGCGGTCGAACGGCTGGACGCGGCGGGGCTCGACGAGGCGTTCGCCGGGCACCCGCCCATCGGGCGGCCCACCCCCGGGGACGCCGTCTCGGCCGGTGAACAGCGCGGCATGACCGGCGCCCCGCCCGCGCTCGCCGCCGAGATGCGCGAGCTGAACCTCGCCTACCAGGCGCGGTTCGGCCACGTTTTCCTCATCTGCGCCTCCGGACTGACCGCCGAGGAGCTGCGCGACGCCCTCCGCCGTCGGCTCGGCAATCCGCGCGAACGCGAACGCGAGGTCGCCAGAGCGGAATTGGGACGCATCAACAGGCTGCGGCTGACCCGGCTCGTGGGAGCCGCGCCCTCGGCCTCCGCCTCTACCCCCGCCCCCGCCACCGTCTCCACCCACATCCTCGACACCGCCGCCGGCCGCCCCGCCGCCGGTGTGACCGTGGCCCTCACCGCCCGTACCCAGGGCGCCTGGTCGGCGCTCGGCGCCGCCGAGACCGACGGCGACGGGCGGTGCGGCGAGCTTCCCGCGCTGCCCGGGGACGCCACCCACGCACGGCTGCTGTTCGACGTCGGGCCCCACCTGTCCCGTGAACGAGCCGGGGGCGCAGCGTTCTTCCCCGAGGTCACCGCGGTCTTCGCCGTGACGCCGGGGGAGCACTACCACGTACCGCTGCTGCTCAGCCCCTTCGGCTACTCCGTCTACCGAGGGAGCTAGCACGCCATGACCGAAGCGCCCAGCCGTTCTGCCGATCGCGCCGTACTCGGCCAGAACCAGTACGGCAAGGCCGAGTGTCACGTCGTCCGCGTCACCCGCGACGGCGCGACCCACCACATCAAGGACCTCGTCGTCTCCGTCGCCCTCTCCGGCGCGATGGAGGACGTCCACCTCTCCGGTTCCAACGCCAACGTCCTCACCACCGACACCACCAAGAACACCGTCTTCGCCTTCGCCAAGGAGCGCGGCATCGCCTCGGCCGAGGAGTTCGGCGTCCACCTCGCCCGGCACTTCGTCACCGGCCAGGAGGCCATCCACCGGGCGCGCATCCGCGTCGAGGAACACGCCTGGGACCGGATCGACGTGCCGGGTGGCGGGGACGCCCGGCACTCCTTCGTCAGAGCGGGCCGTGAGACCCGTACCGCGCAGATCACCTACGACGGGACGGCCTGGGAGGTGATCTCCGGCCTCAAGGACCTCGTGGTCCTCAACTCCACCGGCTCCGAGTTCCGCGGCTTCGCCAAGGACCGCTACACCACCCTCGAGGAGACCGCCGACCGCGTCCTCGCCACCGAGGTCAACTCCCGCTGGCGGTACGGCTGGACGGACGACGCCCGGCCCGCGCCGGAGTGGGACGCGTCCTGGTCCGCCGTCCGCGGCCACCTGCTGCACGCCTTCGCGGACACGTACTCGTACTCGCTCCAGCAGACGCTCCACGCGATGGGCGCCCGGGTCCTCGAACACCGGCCGGAGGTCGAGGAGATACGCCTCTCCCTCCCCAACAAGCACCACTTCCTCGTGGACCTGGCGCCCTTCGGCCTCAAGAACGACCACGAGGTCTACTACGCCGCCGACCGCCCCTACGGCCTGATCGAGGCCACCGTCCTGCGCCCGGGGGCGGAACCCGGCATCCCCGTGGACCTCACCTGTCTCTAGGGCTCCGCCCGCGGTACTTCCGGAGGAACAGCACTGTGACAGCAGCACAACCGCGGCGCACCGTCATCGAGAACTGCGCCCTCGCGACCGTGGACCCGCACGACACCGAACACCCCACCGGTCACCTCGTCATCGCGGACGAGCGGATCGAGTCCGTCGGCCCCGGGCCCGCCCCCGCCGGGCTCACCGGCGTCGTCCGCCGGGTGGACGCCGGCGGCCACCTGGCCACCCCCGGACTGGTCAACACCCACCACCACTTCTACCAGTGGCTCACCCGCGGACTCGCCCAGGACGCCGTCCTCTTCGACTGGCTGAAGGCGCTCTACCCGATATGGGCGCGCATCGACGAGCCCATGGTGTACGAGGCGGCCCGCGCCTCCCTCGCGATGATGGTCCGCGGCGGAGTGACGACCGCCGCCGACCACCACTACGTCTTCCCGCGCGGCAGCGGCGACCTGCTCGGCGCCGAGATCCGCGCCGCCCGCGAGCTGGGCGTGCGGTTCCACCCCACCCGCGGCTCGATGGACCTCGGCGAGTCCGACGGCGGGCTGCCGCCGGACTTCGCCGTCGAGACCCTCGACGCCGCGCTCGCCGCCACCGAGGAGGCGATCGACACCCACCACGACCCGTCCCCCGGCTCGATGCTGCGCGTCGGCGTCGCGCCCTGCTCACCCTTCTCCGTCACCACCGACCTGCTGCGCGAGGCCGCCGCGCTCGCCCGCCGCAAGGGCGTCCGGCTGCACACCCACGGCTCGGAGACGGTGGAGGAGGAGCGGTTCTGCAAGGAGCGGTTCGGGATGGGCCCGACCGACTACCTCGACTCCACCGGCTGGCTCGGCGACGACGTGTGGATGGCCCACTGCGTGCACATGAACGACGCCGACATCGCCGCCTTCGCCCGCACCGGCACCGGCGTCGCCCACTGCCCGTCCTCCAACGCCCGGCTCGCCGCCGGCACCGCCCCCGTCCCCGCGATGCTCACGGCGGGCGTCCCGGTCGGGCTCGGCGTGGACGGCACCGCCTCCAACGAGTCCGGCGAGCTCCACACCGAGCTGCGCAACTCCCTCCTCGTCCACCGGCTGGCGGGCGGCTCCGACGCGCTGACGGTACGTCAGGTGCTGCGGATGGCGACGTACGGCGGCGCGCGGGTGCTCGGCCGGGCCGACGAACTGGGCTCGCTCGAACCCGGCAAGCTCGCCGACCTCGTCCTCTGGCGCCTCGACGGGCTCGGCCACTCGACCGTCGCCGACCCGGTGGCCGCCCTCGTCCTCGGCCCGCCCGCGCCCGTGACCCTCTCCCTCGTCCACGGGCGGACGGTCGTCGAGGACGACCGGCTGATCACCGCCGACGAGGACGAGATCGCCCGCGCCGCCCGCGCGGAGTCCCGCCGCCTGACCCGCATCGCGGCGGGGGAGTAGTCAGGAACAAGCCCCCGCAACGCCTCCGGAAACCGTGCTGCCCATCGGCGGTACGCACAACGACAGGAGGAACGCTCCGTGACCGTGCCCAGCCCGTCCGCCGACGCCGAACCGCCCCCATCGGGGCGGCGTATCCCCGGACCGCCGGGGCGTGCGCCCGGCGCGGCGGTCGCACCTCCGACTCCTGGACCGGCGGACGACACTCCGGGCCGCGCGGCGGCGGACGACGCGGGCCCGGTGGACGCGGGCTTGGTGGGCGCCGCTCCTCCAGCCGCCGCTCCGGACGCTCACCCGGCCGGCCCCCGTCCGCCGGATGCCCGCCCGCCGGACGCCCCGGCCGCCGACCCGTCCGAAGTCCCGCCGCCTCCCACGCCCCCGCCGACGGGCGCGCTCCCGGGCCCGCCCCCGCCCGTCCACCCCGTCGACGAACTCCCTCGCCCCACCCGCCTGCTGGCGACCGGGCTGCAGCACGTCGCCGCCAGCTACGCCGGTGTCGTGGCCCCGCCGCTGGTGATCGGGGCCGCCGTCGGGCTGTCCGCGCGGCAGATCACCTTCCTCGTCGGGGCCGCCCTGTTCACGGCCGGGCTGGCCACGCTGCTCCAGACCATCGGGTTCCGCGGGGTCGGGGCGCGGCTGCCGTTCGTCAACGGCGTCTCGTTCGCGGGGGTCGCGCCCGTCCTCGCCATCGCGGACGGGCAGGCGGACCGGCGGGACGCGCTGCCCGTGGTCTTCGGGGCCGTGATGGTCGCCGGGGTGCTCGGCTTCTTCCTGGCGCCCTACTTCTGCCGGCTGGTCCGCTTCTTCCCGCCGGTCGTCAGCGGCACGGTCATCACCCTCATCGGCCTCACCCTGCTCCCCGTCGCCTTCGGCTGGATCCAGGACGGCCACCCCGAGCGGCCCGCGACCGGGACCGGTCTCGGCCTGGCCGGGGCCACACTGCTGATCGTGCTGGTGCTGCGCCGGCTGCTCCAGGGGTTCCTGCGGCAGATCGCCGTGCTGCTCGGCCTGGTCGCCGGGACACTGCTGGCCGTTCCGCTGGGGGCGGTGGACGGCTCCGCCACCCGGCACGCGGCGCTCGTCGGCTTCCCCGAGCCGTTCCACTTCGGGAACCCGCACTTCCAGGTGTCGGCCGTGGTGAGCATGTCGATCCTGATGCTGGTGTGCATGACGGAGAGCACGGCGGACATGCTCGCGCTCGGCGAGATCGTCGGGCGGCCGGCGGACGAGCGGACGATCGCGGCGGGGCTGCGGGCGGACACCCTCGGCAGCGCCGTCGCGCCGGCGTTCAACGGCTTCACCAACAGCGCGTTCGCGCAGAACATCGGCCTGGTCGCCATCACCGGCGTCCGCAGCCGCTTCACCGTCGCGGTCTGCGGGCTGGTCTTCGTCGTCCTCGGGCTCAGTCCGGCGTTCGCCTCGCTGGTCGCGCTGGTGCCGCGGCCGGTACTGGGCGGGGCCGGTCTGGTGCTGTTCGGGACGGTCGCGGCGAGCGGCATCGGCGTCCTGGTGAAGGCCGGGCTCGACCGGGGTGACAACGTGCTCGTCGCCGCCGTGTCGCTTGGCATGGGCATGATCCCCGTGGTCTCCAAGACCTTCTACGCCGGGGACGCCGTTCCCGAGGCGGTGCGGACCGTCCTCGGCTCGGGCGTCAGCGCCGGCTGTCTGACGGCCGTTCTGCTCAATCTCGCCTTCCGGGGGGTGGGGCGCGCCCGGCGGACCGCCGAAGCGCCCCGCGTGGCGGAAGGGGAGAAACCGCTGATCTAGTGATAATCGGGGCACACCGACTGCATCCGCCGTGCGGAGAGGGGCCCCATGGACGACCGGCCGCCGGAAGACGACACCGCCGGCCCCGCCGAGAGCGAGCCCGGCGGCCGCCGTTTCGTCTTCCCCAGCGCCCTCACCGTGCTCGTCGCCGTCACCGTCGTCGTCTGGGCCCTCGCCTTCGTCATCCCCTCCGGCAGTTACCGGCGGACCCCGGCCGGCGACCCCGTCCAGGGCACGTACCACCGCGAGGCGGCGCCCGGCGATTTCGTCCACCGGCTGGGCGAGCTGTTCCTCGCCCCCGTCAACGGCCTCTACGGCGTTCGGGATCCGCGCACCGGCCAGGTCGCCGCCGACGCCGCCGGCACCCTCTACGGCAGCGCCGGAGTCTTCCTGTTCGTCCTCGCCATCGGCGCGTTCATCACCGTCGTCTTCGCCACCGGCGCCCTCGACCGCGGCATCGAACGCCTCGCCCACCGGCTGCGCGCCCGCGGCGCCCTGCTCATCGCCGGCGTGATGACCGTCTTCTCGCTGCTCGGCACGGTGGAGGGCTTCGCCGAGGAGACGCTCGGCTTCTACGGGCTGATCGTGCCGCTGATGCTCGCCCTGGGGTACGACCGGATGGTCGCCACCGGCACGATCATCCTGGGCGCGGGCGTCGGCGTGCTCGCCTCCACCGTCAACCCGTTCGCGACGGGCGTGGCCTCGTCCGCCGCCGACGTCTCGCTCGGCGACGGGATCACCCTGCGGTTCGCGATGTGGCTCGTCCTCACCGGCGTCACCATCGCCTACGTCCTCTGGTACGCGCGCCGGGTGCGCGCCCGCCCCGAGCGCTCCCTCGTCGGCTTCCTGCCCGGCGACCGGGAACTGGCCGCCGCCTCCGCCGAACCGCCCGCCCTCACCGGGCTGCACCGGACCGTGCTCGCCCTGGTCACCGCCGTCTTCGTCTTCATGATCTTCTCGGTGATCCCCTGGGCGAGCGCGCTCACCGGGCGCGCCGACGCCACGCCCTACGGCCGGGAACTCGGCTGGTCCTTCGCCCAGTTGGCGGCCCTCTTCCTCACGGCCGCGCTGCTGGTGGGGATCGTCGCGCGGCTGGGGGAGCGGCGGCTGAGCGCGGTCGTCGTCCAGGGCGCGGCCGACTTCCTCGCCCCGGCCCTGACGATCGTCCTCGCCCGCGGCGTCACGGTCATCATGAACAACGCCCGCATCACGGACACCGTGCTGCACTCGATCGAGAGCGCCGTCACCGGCACCGCCGCCTCGCTCTTCGGGGTGATGGTCTTCGTCGTCAACCTCCCCCTCGCCTTCCTGATCCCCTCCACCTCCGGCCACGCCACCCTCGCCATGCCCATCCTCGCCCCGCTCGCCGACTTCGCCGGCGTCTCCCGGGCGGTGGTGGTGACGGCCTGGCAGGCGGCCAGCGGCTGGATGAACCTGTGGGTGCCGACGACGGCCGTGGTGGTCGGCGGGGTGTCGCTGGCGAAGGTGGGCTACGACCGGTACCTGCGCTTCGTCTGGCCGCTGCTGGCCGTGCTGGCGGTGCTGATCTGCGGGTTCGTGGCGTTCGGCGCGGTCGCCACGTAGTTCGGGGCGCGGGCGCCGCCTGGCGCGGGGTGCGGTCGCCGCCCGGTCCGGGTTGTGGTCGCCGCCCGGTACTCCGGAGCGACAACGGCCCGTCGGCGCGACCCGGCCCGGGGACCTCCAGGTGCGGGGACGCCCAAGGCCCGGGGATGCCCTCGCGCCCGTCACGCCCCCGTGCCCGTCACGGCGCCGCGACCTCCGGCGCGGGCAGCGCCCGCTCGTCGCCCTCCGTTCCCCCCATTCCGTCCGTTCCCGCGAACTGCGTGCGGTACAGCTCCGCGTAGCGCCCGCCCAGCGCGAGGAGTTCGTCGTGCGTGCCGCGTTCGACGATCCGGCCGGCCTCGACGACGAGGATCTGGTCGGCGGTCCGGACCGTGGACAGCCGGTGGGCGATCACCACGGCCGTCCGGCCCTCCAGGGCCTCCGCCAGGGCCTCCTGCACGGCGGCCTCGGAGGTGTTGTCGAGGTGGGCGGTGGCCTCGTCCAGGATGACGACGCGCTGGCGGGCCAGCAGCAGCCGGGCGATCGTCATCCGCTGCCGTTCGCCGCCGGAGAGCCGGTAGCCGCGTTCGCCGACGACCGTGTCGAGCCCGTCCGGCAGCGCGCGCACCAGGTCGTCGAGGCGGGCCCGGCGCAGCGCGTCCCACAGTTCGTCGTCCGTCGCGCCGGGCCGGGCGAGGACGAGGTTGGCGCGGACGGTGTCGTGGAAGAGGTGGCCGTCCTGGGTGACCATGCCGAGCGTGGCCCGCAGCGAGGCGGCCGTCAGATCGCGGACGTCGACGCCGCCGAGGCGCACGCTGCCCGCGTCCGCGTCGTACAGCCGGGGCAGCAGCTGCGCGATGGTGGACTTGCCGGCGCCCGACGAGCCGACGAGGGCGATCGTCTGGCCGGGCTCGGCGCGGAACGAGACGCCGTGCAGCACCTCGGTGCCGCCGCGCGTGTCGAGGGCGGCGACCTCCTCCAGGGAGGCGAGGGAGACCTTGTCGGCCGACGGGTAGCCGAAGCGGACGTCCTCGAACTCGACCGAGACGGGCCCGTCCGGCACCGGCCGGGCGTCCGGCCGCTCCGCGATCAGCGGCTTGAGGTCCAGCACCTCGAAAACCCGCTCGAAGGAGACGAGGGCGCTCATGATCTCGACGCGGGCGCCGGCCAGCGCGGTCAGCGGCGCGTACAGCCGGGTGAGCAGCAGCGCGAGGGAGACGATGGCGCCCGGTTCGAGGGAGCCGCGCAGCGCGAACCAGCCACCCAGCCCGTACACCAGGGCCAGGGCGAGGGCCGAGACGAGCGTGAGGGCGGTGATGAACGCCGACTGGGCCATCGCCGTCCGCACCCCGATGTCCCGCACCCGGCGTGCCCGCGCGGCGAACTCCGCCGACTCGTCGTCCGGCCGCCCGAACAGCTTCACCAGCGTGGCGCCCGGCGCCGAGAACCGCTCGGTCATCCGCGTGCCCATCGCGGCGTTGAGGTCGGCGGCCTCCCGCTGGAGCCGCGCCATCCGGGATCCCACCCGGCGCGCGGGGATCACGAACACCGGCAGTAGCACGAGCGCCAGCAGGGTGATCCGCCAGGACAGCGTCAGCATCACGGCGAGGGTGAGCAGCAGCGTCACCAGGTTGCCGACGACCCCTGACAGCGAGTTGCTGAACGCCCGCTGCGCGCCGATCACGTCGTTGTTCAGCCGGCTGACCAGCGCGCCCGTGCGGGTGCGGGTGAAGAACGCCACCGGCATCCGCTGGACGTGGTCGAAGACCGCCGTCCGCAGATCGAGGATCAGCCCCTCGCCGAGGGTCGCCGACAGCCAGCGGTTGAGCAGGCCGAGCGCCGCCTCGCCCAGCGCGATGGCGGCGATCAGCAGGGCGAGCCGGACGACCGTGCCAGGGTCGTCGCCGTGCACGATCGCGTTCACCACCCGCCCGGCGAGCACCGGCGTCGCCACGGCGAGCAGCGCGCCCGCGATGCTGAGCAGGACGAAACGGATGATGTGACGGCGGTGCGGGCGGGCGAAGGCGCCGATGCGGCGCAGGGTGGCCCGGGCGAAGGGACGCTGGTTGCGCTGCGCGTTGATCAGGCCGTGCAGCTGCATCCAGGCGGTGGTTTCCATGCTCATGGGAGGAACGGTAGGACCTCAACCTTTGTCGAGGTAAAGCGGGGAGCGTGGCGGGGTGGGGGTGTGCCCCGGTCCCGCCCTTTCACCGTTTCTTGCGGGGGCCGGCCCCCGCACCCCCGAAACCGCGCTCCGCGCGGTTGTCCTCAAACGCCGGACGGGCTGACATTCAGCCCGTCCGGCGCTTGAGGACGAGCGGCGAAGCCGCGAAAAGGGGGGGACTGGGGCACAGCCCCAGGAAACGGTGAAAGGGCGGGACCGGGGCACCCCCCCCGCGAAGCGGATCAGTCGAGCAACTCGTACGCCGGCAGCGTAAGAAACTCCGCGTAATCGTCGTCCAGAGCGACCCGCAGCAGCAGGTCATGAGCCTCGCGCCAGCGGCCCGCGGCGAAGGCGGTGTCGCCCAGCTCGGCGTGGACGGCGTCGAGTTCGGCCGCCGCCACCTCGCGGACGAGGGCGGGCGTCGCCTTCTCGCCGCCCGCCAGGACGACGCCGGTGTGCACCCACTGCCAGATCTGGGACCGGGAGATCTCCGCCGTCGCCGCGTCCTCCATTAGGTTGAAGATGGCCACCGCGCCCTGCCCCCGCAGCCACGCCTCGATGTAGCGGATGCCGACCTGGACGGCGTTCCGCAGCCCCTCGAAGGTCGGCTTCGCCTCCGTCGTGCCGAGCGCGAGGAGCTGTCCGGCGGTGACGCGGACGTCCTCGCGCAGCCGGTGCTTCTGGTGCGGGCGGTCGCCGAGGACGGCGTCGAAGGCGGCGCGGGCGACCGGGACGAGGTCGGGGTGGGCCACCCAGGAGCCGTCGAAGCCGTCGGCCGCCTCCCGCTCCTTGTCGGCCCGGACCTTCGCCAGGGCCGCCTCGTTGACTTCCGAGTCGCGGCGGGACGGGATGAAGGCCGCCATGCCGCCGATGGCGTGCGCGCCGCGCTTGTGGCAGGTGCGGACGAGGAGTTCGGTGTAGGCGCGCATGAAGGGCACGGTCATGGTGACGGCGTTGCGGTCGGGCAGGACGAACTCCGCCCCCGCGTCGCGGAAGTTCTTGATGAGCGAGAAGAGGTAGTCCCAGCGGCCCGCGTTGAGGCCGGAGGCGTGGTCGCGCAGCTCGTAGAGGATCTCCTCCATCTCGAACGCCGCGGTGATCGTCTCGATCAGGACGGTGGCCCGGACCGTGCCGTGCGGCAGGCCCAGCCGCTCCTGCGCGAACACGAACACGTCGTTCCACAGCCGCGCCTCGCGGTGCGACTCCAGCTTGGGGAGGTAGAAGAACGGCCCCTCGCCGCGCTCGGCGAGGCGGCGCGCGTTGTGGAAGAAGAAGAGGCCGAAGTCGACCAGCGCGCCGGGCACGGGCCGGCCGGCGACGGTGAGGTGGCGCTCGTCGAGGTGCCAGCCGCGCGGCCGGACGACGACGGTCGCCAGCTCTTCGTCCGGCCGCAGGGCGTACGCCTTCCCCTCGGCGGTGGTGAAGTCGATGCGGCGCTCGAACGCGTCGATCAGGTTGAGCTGGCCCTGGACGACGTTCCGCCAGGTGGGGGCGGAGGCGTCCTCGAAGTCCGCGAGCCACACGCGGGCGCCGGAGTTGAGGGCGTTGACCGTCATCTTGCGGTCGGTCGGCCCGGTGATCTCCACCCGCCGGTCGTCGAGCGCGGCCGGGGCGGGGGCCACCCGCCACGTCGGGTCCTCGCGGACGTGCGCGGTCTCCGGCGGGAAGTCCAGGGTGCCGGTGCGGGCGATCTCCGCGCGCCGCTCGGTGCGGCGGGCCAGCAGGTCGTCACGGCGCGGGGTGAACCGCTCGTGCAGGGCGGCCACGAACTCCAGGGCCGGGCCGGTCAGTACCTCCTCCTGGCGCGTCACGGTCGCGGTCCCGGCGGCGACGGACGGGGTCGGCGCTGCTGCGGGCATGGGCTCACTCCTCGCTCGGGGGCTCGGGAGATGCGGGTCGGTGCGGCACGGAGTGCCGCACGATGACGATCTCTTTGGAGGTTAGATTCCGCATGACGGAAATTCAATGCGGCGAGGTGGGGGTGGGGTGCTTTCCGGCCGCCGGGCGGGTGGGGAGTCGGGGCGGGCGGACGAGTGCCGGTGGCCCGGAGTGCCGTCGGACGCGAGGCGCTGGTGCCGGTGAACGGCCTTGGATACGCTGGAGGTTGCTCGACCGGGAGCCGAGCGGAGCACTGGCGACGTGTCCGATGGGGGACAGTGCTCGGGCCCCGTCCGTAACCAAGCTCGACGTGAGTCTCCGATCGTCGCGGAGCCTCGGCGGACCATCGCGCAGCGGTGGCCGGGCCGAGGCGCGCCTGCCGACGGGTCGACCACCGCCTTCGCTTCGCGGCATTCGCGGAAGGGGATCGACCGGTGAGACCCACATTTCCCGTCCAGGTGCTTCTCGTGCTCCTGGCGTTCACGACGTCCTTGCTGGTGGCTGTGGCGGCCGGGGTGCTGTCCCGGGCGACGGGGGAACCGACCGCGGGTGCCGTGCTGTACGGCGGCGGGGCGTTCCTCGGGTGGATGACGCTGTCCGTCGCCGTGCTGAGCGCGCTGGGACTGCTCGGCGGGGGCGCGCGGGCGGGTGGGGGCGACTGAGGTCGGGGGGGCCGGCTGCCCCGGGCGGGCACCCCGAGCAGGGCAGGGCGTCGTCCGGACCGGCCGGGCGGGTCCGGAGATCCGTCCGGAGATCCGTCCGGAGATCCGTCCGGAGAGGACCAAAGAGCATCGGGGACTCAGCCGAGCAGCCGGAGGAGGTCCGCCGGGGTGTCGAGGTCGTCCGGATCGGCGACGTCGTCGCAGGCGACGGTGGTCACCGCCGCAGCATGCGCGCGCAGATACGCCCGCGCGCCCCGGTCGCCCGTGGCCGACGCGGCGACGCCCGCCCAGTGCGGGCGGGCGAAGAGGACCGGGTGACCGCGGCGGCCCGCGTACGACGCGGCCACCAGACCGGCCCCCGCCCGGTGCGCCGCCACCACCCGGGCCACCGCCGCCGCGCCGATCCCCGGCTGGTCCACCAGCATCACCAGCACCGCCGACGCCCCGGTCCCGGCGAGCGACGCCAGACCGCTCCGTAGCGAGGAGCCCATGCCGTCCGCCCAGTCGGGGTTCCCGACCACCGTGCACGCCGCCCCCGCGAGCCGCCGCCGCACCTCCGCCGCCTCGGCGCCCACGACGACATGCACCGGCCCACAGCCGCCCGCCGCGAGCTCCGCGACCGCGCGCTCGGCCAGAGTGCGGCCCCGATGCTCCAGCAGCGCCTTGGGCCGGCCCCCGAGCCGCCGCCCCCCGCCCGCGGCCAGCAGCAGCCCGGCGACCGGCGGGGCGTCTTCTTCCCTCGTCAGCGTCATGCCCCTTGCATAGCGCAATCGCGGCCACCCGCGCGCCGTACGGGAGTTCGCCGGTCGCTCAGGAAGACGCGGCCTGAATTTCGCTTTCCGTGTGGCGCGGCCCGCGGAAAGTGGCGTTAACTGATCGCGCGTGGCGTGGGCAGGGGGAGATTCGTGGCGGAAGGCGCCGTGGTGGTGGAAGAGGGGCCGACGGGCCGTGCCGGCGAGCGGGACCCGAGGGTGGACGAGCTGGGCGCCGCGGTCTCCCGGCTCCGCAGGGCGCTGGCCGCGCACCCCGCCCGGTTACCCGACCGGGAGGCTGCCGAGGACGAGCTGGCCGCCCTCGACGCGATGGCCCGTACGGGCACTCCGGAGGTCTCGCGCCTGCGCAGCTCCCTGCTGCTCGTGGCGGGCGCCGTCGGCTCGGTGAGCGCTCTGGCCCCGGCCCTGAACGAGGTCCGCGAGGCGGTCGACCGCTTCGCGGGGTAGAGGCGCCCCGGCCTCTCTCCCGGAGGGTGCACCCCCAACGGGCTGAACAGCCCGTCCGGCGATCGAGGACAACCGCGCGGAGGGGCCGAAGCGGCCGGGGCAGGGGGCTGTCGGCCGCGCCGCCCCGGTTGAGGACCGCCGACCGTCGGGCCGGCGACCCGGGAGCCAGGCGAGTTGGGCACGGGCGAGGTGGACCAGGGCGGTGTTTTCCGCGTCGCAGCCGGCACCCGGTACGGCGGCGGCCGAGGTGTCCGCGAGGACGCGGTCGGCAGCCACCCGATCACCCGCCGCTGCCGTCGGCCGGCGCGGGACCCGCCCGCGCCCCCCACTCCCCGGCCGTCAGGCCGGTGTCGTGTTCGCCAGCGTCGCCGCGAGCTCCGCCGCGACCTGCTTCAGGAGGGGGACGATGCGTTCCGTCGCCTCCTCCGTGACGCGGCCCGCCGGGCCCGAGATGGAGATGGCCGCGGCCGTGGGGGAGTCGGGGACCGGGACGGCCAGGCAGCGGACGCCGATCTCCTGCTCGTTGTCGTCGACCGCGAAGCCGGAGTCCCGCACGCGGGCCAGGGCGTCGACGAAGACGTCGGGGGACGTGATGGTCTTCTCGGTGGCGGCGGGCATGCCCGTGCGGCCGAGGATCGCGCGGACCTCGTCGTCGGGGGCCTGGGCGAGGAGGGCCTTGCCGACGCCGGTGGTGTGCGGCAGGACGCGCCGGCCGACCTCGGTGAACATGCGGACCGAGTGGCGCGAGGGCACCTGGGCGACGTAGACGACCTCGTCGCCGTCGAGCAGGGCCATGTTGGCGGTCTCGCCCGTCTCGTCGACGAGCCGGGTCAGGTGCGGCCGGGCCCAGGTGCCGAGCAGGCGGGCGGAGCTCTCGCCGAGGCGGATCAGGCGCGGGCCGAGGGCGTAGCGGCGGTTGGGCTGCTGGCGGACGTAGCCGGTGGCGACGAGGGTGCGCATCAGCCGGTGGATGGTGGGCAGCGGCAGGCCGCTGGCCGTGGCCAGTTCGCTCAGCCCGACCTCACCGCCGGCGTCGGCCATGCGCTCCAGGAGGACGAAGGCGCGCTCGAGGGACTGCACGCCCCCGGTGGCTGACGGGGTTCTGGGCTCGGACGAGGGCACTGGTCGCGGTCCTTCCGGGGTGGGGTGGGAGCAGCCTACCGGGCCGTGGCCGGTGGCTCACCCTCGGTTCTGGGGCGTGGAAGTGCGATCCCGGTGGACGGAAACCCGCTGGTGGGGGTGGAGGGGTTGACGGGGTCCCGTCAGAGATGAAAACTGCGGGCCAGTGCTGTTCAACAGAACGTTGAAATCCGCCTGTTGACCCTCGGGGGGGCGTCGTGTCCGACCGGCAGCTCGTCCTGCGTTCCCGGCGCGTGGTGACGCCCGACGGCACCCGCCCCGCCTCCGTCGCCGTCGAGGACGGCCGTATCGCCGCTGTCGGCGATCACGTCGCCCCGGTCGCTCCCGGCGTTCCGGTCGAGGATCTCGGGGACGACGTCCTCCTGCCCGGGCTCGTCGACACCCACGTGCACGTCAACGATCCCGGCCGCACGGAGTGGGAGGGCTTCGCCACCGCCACCCGCGCCGCCGCGGCCGGCGGCGTCACCACCCTCGTCGACATGCCCCTCAACAGTGTCCCGCCCACCACCACCGTCGCCCATCTCCGGATCAAGCGGGACACGGCCCGGCCCGCCGTCCACGTCGACGTCGGCTTCTGGGGCGGCGCGGTGCCGGACAACCGGGCCGACCTGCGCCCGCTGCACGACGCCGGCGTGCTCGGCTTCAAGGCGTTCCTCTCGCCGTCCGGGGTGGACGAGTTCCCGCCGCTGGACGCCGCCGCCCTGGAGGCGGCCGCCGCCGAGCTCGCCGCCTTCGACGGGCTGCTGATCGTGCACGCCGAGGACCCGGAGCGGCTGGACGGCGCGCCCGGCCCGGACGGGCCCCGCTACGCCGGATTCCTCGCCTCCCGCCCGCGCGACGCCGAGAACGCGGCGGTCGAACGGCTCGTCGACGTCGCGCGCCGGCACGGCACCCGCGTCCACGTCCTGCACCTGTCCTCCGCCGACGCGCTCGGCACGCTCGCCGCCGCCCGCGCGGCCGGCGTCCGGATCACCGCCGAGACCTGCCCGCACTTCCTGACCCTCACGGCGGAGGAAGTCCCGGACGGCGCCACCGAGTTCAAGTGCTGCCCGCCCATCCGGGAGGCCGCCAACCGGGACGCGCTGTGGGCCGGACTGGCCGCCGGCACCGTCCAGTGCGTCGTCTCCGACCACTCCCCGTGCACCGCCGACCTCAAGGTCCCCGACTTCGGCCGGGCCTGGGGCGGCATCGCCTCCCTCCAACTCGGCCTGCCCGCCGTCTGGACCGAGGCCCGCCGGCGCGGCCACACCCTGGACGACGTGGCCCGCTGGATGGCCACCGCCCCCGCCGCCCTCGCCGGGCTCACCGCCAAGGGCGCCATCGAGCCCGGCCGCGACGCGGACTTCGCGGTCCTCGCCCCCGACGAGACGTTCACCGTCGACCCGGCCGCCCTGCACCACCGCAACCCGGTGACCGCCTACGCCGGCCGCGCCCTGAGCGGCGTCGTCCGGTCCACCTGGCTGCGCGGCCGGCGGATCCACCACCGCGGCGCCCTCACCGAACCCACCGGCCGACTCCTGGAGCGCGTATGACCACCAGCGGCACCGTCAGCGGGATATCCGCCGCCCTCACCTCGTTCGCCGGCCCCGCGCGGCCCTACCGGGGCGGCGATCCGTACGCCGACTACCGGGCCGCCGCCGAACCGCCGTTCGGCCACCTTCCCGACCTCGCCGACCGCCGGCTCGGCGGCGCCGTCATCGCCGCCAACGACGAGTTCTTCGCCGAGCGCGAGAACCTCCTCGTCCCCGGCCCCGCCCGGTTCGAGCCGGAGCACTTCGGGCACAAGGGCAAGGTCATGGACGGCTGGGAGACCCGCCGCCGCCGCGGCCCGTCCGCCGCCCACCCGTACCCCGCCGACGACGACCACGACTGGGCCCTCGTCCGGCTCGGCGTGCCGGGCGTCGTCCGCGGCCTCGTCGTCGACACCGCGCACTTCCGCGGCAACCACCCGCAGGCCGTGAGCGTCGAGGCCGCCGCCCTGCCCGGCACGCCGTCCCCCGAGGAACTGTCGCCGGACGACGTCCGGTGGACCGTCCTCGTCCCGCGCACCCCGGTCGGCGGCCACGCGGCCAACGCCTTCGCCGTCGACCACCCGCGCCGCTGGACCCACCTGCGCCTCAAGCAGTACCCCGACGGCGGCATCGCCCGCCTCCGCGTGCACGGCGAACCCGTC
This sequence comes from Streptomyces sp. NPDC021100, assembly GCF_044333095.1. Lineage (NCBI taxonomy): Bacteria > Bacillati > Actinomycetota > Actinomycetes > Kitasatosporales > Streptomycetaceae > Streptomyces > Streptomyces sp. NPDC021100. The sequence continues at coordinate 121,194 of NZ_JBIRQH010000005.1, read as the reverse complement.
CCGGACCCGGCCTGGCTCACCGCGCTGGAGACGGTGGACGTGGCCGCGCTGGAGAACGGCGGCCTGGTCGAGGACGCCTCCGACCGCTTCTACTCCTCGCCGTCCGGCACCATCCTGCCGGGCCGCTCCCGGCGCATGGACGACGGCTGGGAGACCCGCCGCCGGCGCGACCGGGGCCACGACTGGGTGCGCTACCGGCTGGCCGGACAGTCGCTGCTGCGCGCCGTCGAGATCGACACCGGCTGCTACAAGGGCAACGCGGCGGGCTGGGCGGCGCTCTCCGCGCGCGACGCGGCGGCGGACGGCGACTGGACGGAGATCATCCCCCGCACCCGCCTCCGCCCCGACTCCGTCCACCGCTTCCCGCTGCCCGGCCACCCGGTCGCCACCCACCTGCGGCTCGACATCCACCCCGACGGCGGGATCGCCCGGCTGCGGGCGCACGGCACGCTGACGGGGGAGGGGGTGCGGGGGCTCGAGGAGCGGTGGGGCGGGTGATGCGGCGGGCGGGGTGCGTGGGTGCGCGGTCGTCACGTCTCCGGGACCGTCACGTCTCCGCGAGCGCGTTCCAGAACATCGTCTCGTAGCTCTGGAGCAGCCGGCCGTACCGGTGGGCCAGGCCCTCCGTGAGGACGCCGTCCGCCAGCCCGGCCGCGACCGCCGCCAGGGCCGCGTCGGCGGCGTCCGGCGCGGGCCGGGCGAAGAGGTCGAAGAAGCCGCAGGCCGTGTCGTCGAACCCGTAGTGCGCGCGCAGCGCCCGGCCCAGGACGGCGCAGTAGCCGCTCCACGTCGCGTAGTTGACGGTCAGGGCCACCACCACGTCCACCGGCTCGGCCTGCAGCGCCAGCCAGGACGTGTACGCGGGGTACGCCTGGCAGCCCGGCGTCGGCTCGTACGCCCGGACCGCCCGCTCGTCCAGGCCGCAGGCCGCCGCCAGCGGTCCCAGCAGCTCCAGGGCGGCGGTCTCGCCGTCCGCGAGCGGCGCGAAGAACGCCTCGACGGCGGGGCGGCCCGCCGACCGTGCCGCCAGGTGGCGGTAGGAGGTCCGGTCGGACGCGATGACGTGGTGCTGCTCCAGGGCGAACGCGGCGATCACCGAACGCGGTGCCGAGCCGTCGGCGATCAGGGGGACGAGCCGGTTGGCGCCGGTGTCCTGGGCCGGCTCGCGCACCGCGTCCGCCAGGACGTCCTGGGCCGTGCGCGCCATCGGCGTTCCGCCTTCCTGGGGGTGGGCCCGGTGCGGGGACGGGCCGCCAGGATAGCGGTCGGACCCCGCCCGGAGCGGTCACTCGACCAGGTGGAAAGCGGTCACTTGCCCAGGTAGAAGAGGAGGAAGAAGAAGGCGGAGATGAAGTGGACGGCGACCAGGTAGATGAAGACCCGCACCGCCATGCCCATGGGCGCGCGGTCCTCCACCTGTGCCGCCTCCTTGACGGGGGCGGCGGGAGCGGCAGGGGCGGCGGGCTCCGGCGAGGCCGCCGGTGCCGTTCCGGCGTCGTGCGCGGCCGGTGCCGCCGGTTGACGGTGCGCGGTGTCACTCACGGTGTCCCCTCCGGTTGGGTCCGGCGTCGCCGAGGCACAGCCCGGCCGCGCCGCTCTGCATCAGCGTGTGCATGAACAGCAGGTCCACCCCGCCGGGCGTGGCGGACGCGATGCGGTGCGGGGTGAGCGAGTCGAAGTGGGCCGCGTCGCCCGGGTCGAGCAGGTGCGTCGTCCCGCCGAGGGACAGCCGGAGCCGGCCCCCGGTGACGTACAGCCACTCCTCGCCCGGGTGCACCCGCACCAGGCCCTCCTGGCCGGCCGCGTCGTGGCCGTGCGGCACGTGCAGCCGCAGGGCCTGCATGGCGCGACCGGAGCCGCCGGCGCGCCAGTACGTCCAGCCGCCCGCCCGGTGGGGCTCCATCCGGTCCGCGCGCACGATCGGATCCGCCGTCTGGGGCGCCTCGCCCAGGAGGTCGGATACCGTCGTTCCATAGGTGCGCGCGAGCGCGAGCAGCATGGGGAGGGACGGCGTCCGGCGGCCGGTCTCCAGCCGGGACAGGTGAGCGGGCGACAGTCCGGCCCGGGCGGCCGCCGCCTCCAGCGTCAGTGCGCTGCGGGTGCGCAGCGCGCGCAACTGCGGTGCGACGGCGGGGAGATCCTCGGTCTCGGGGGCGTCCGTGCCGGTGTTTGGGCTCATGCTCCCGGTATAGCCCTGCCATGCCTCAAAGGCAAAAGTTGTTGCCTCAGAGGCAAACTCCCCTCTCTTCGAGGTTGTCCCCGGATTCGGTGAACGGTGAGCAAACATCAGCCGTTTGTCGTTGACATGACATGCGCTACGCGCGTCATCCTGGGCGCATGAACATCCCCCACCGTTTCGCGCGCCTCGGCGTGCCGGCCGCGCTGGCCTCCTTCCTCTTCCTCGGCGCCCCCGCCGCCGCCATGGCGGCTCCCGCCTCCTCCACCCCCTCTGCCCCCTCCGTCACGGCCGTTTCGCTCGCCGTGAAGGGCGTCGGCCACGTCTGTCAGTCCGCCCTGCCGTCGCAGGCCCAGGACACGCTGGACCTGATCGACGAGGGCGGCCCCTTCCCGTACCCCAAGGACGGCACGGTCTTCTCCAACCGCGAGGGCGTGCTGCCCCAGCAGGGCAGCGGCTACTACCACGAGTACACCGTGGTCACGCCGGGCTCTCCCGACCGCGGCGCGCGCCGGATCGTCGCCGGCCGGGCCGACCACGAGGACTACTACAGCGCGGACCACTACCAGTCGTTCGCCCGGATCGACTTCTCCTGCTGACCGCCGCCGGCCGGGCGCGTGCCGCCCGGCCGGCTCACGTCGTCCGCGCCCTCGCCGGAACCGGGTGTTCCGTAGCCCGGTCGTCCCGGTGCGTGAGCTGATGGAGCGTCAGGCCCCGCGCACAACAGGCCAGGTGTCGTCACGCCCGGCCGTACCCCCGCACGCTCCCGCGGTCCGTTTCGCGCGTCCGGGGAGCCGCGAGACGGGGTCGGATGTCAGTCCCTGCCGTTACCGTTCTTCTCGTTCGGCGAACCGCGGCCACGCGAACCGTGCACCGCGGCCACGCGCACCGCGAACGATCCGCGCGCGACGAGAAGGGCGGCGAACTGTCGTGTACCGCTGGGAGATCACCCGGGCAGCGCTGGGGCAACGCGTCCTCGCCATGGTCCGCGGCGACAGCTACGACCAGGCGACACTGACGTCCGGCACGCTGCTCTCGGCCGGCCTCACCAGCCTGGAGATATCCCTCGCCACGCCCTTCGCCCTCGACGCCGTCGCCACCTTGGTCCGGGAGGTCGGCGACGAGGCGCTCATCGGGGCCGGCACGGTCCTGGACGCGGCCTCCGCGCGGATGGCCGTCGAGGCCGGGGCCCGCTTCCTGGCCTCGCCCGCCCTCGACCCCGAAGTGCTGCGCACCGGCCACCGCTACGGCGTCCCGGTGTTCGCCGGCGTCTCGACGCCCGCCGAGATCGTCCGCGCGCTGGAGCTGGGCGCCGACGCCCTGAAGCTGTTCCCCGCCGCCGGTCACCACCCCGGGCGCGTCCGCGAGATCCGCTCCGAACTGCCGCAGGCCGCCCTGGTCCCCAGCGGTGGCGTCGGCGTCGACACCGCCCCCGAGTGGATCGCCGCCGGGGCCGTCGCCTGCGGTATCGGCGGCGTCCTGGCGGAGGGCGACCGCGACGCGGTGGCGAAGCGGGTGGAGGACCTGATCGCCCGGCTGGCGGAGGCGGACGGGGACGAGGCGATGGGCGCCCCGGGCGCCGGGGGGACGGAATAGGCGCGGACAGGCGCGGCGGGGAGTGCGGGCCGTCGGGCGGCGCGCTTCCCCGGCCTGCGGCCCCGCACGGTCAACGCCCCGGTGCCCGACCGCGCCGCGCAGGGGGAGTCGGGCGCACCTTGTCGCGGAGGCGCCTGCCGAACGCCACCGCCCGCCCGCGCCCCGGCCGGGGCATCGCCGCGTGCCGCTCCACCGGCTCCGTACCGCTCGCGTCGTCCCCCCCTCGCGTTGTCCCCCGCCTCACCCCGCGCCGGAGCGGGCCTCACCCGATCGCCCGCGCGCCGAAGCTCACCAGCAGCAGCGCGGAGGCGGCCAGCAGCAACAGGCCCGACCCGGCGAGCAGCAGCCGGAAGACGCGGGTGTTCATCCGGTGCCGGGTGCGGGCCACCACCAGGGCGAGGAGCGCCTTGCTGCCCACGAGCAGCGCGTAGAAGGCGACGAGGAAGCCGACGGCGCCCCCGGGGCGCTCCCGCCACGCGTCGACGAGCAGCGGCGCCCCGGTCGTCAGCCAGAACAGCCACGGGTGCGGGCTGAGGAGGTTGACCACCACGCCCTGCCGGACGGTCCGCCGGCCGGCGGACGTATGGGCGGAGGCGTCCGACGCGGGGGAGGCGTCCGGCCCGGAGACGGCGCCCGACGCGGCCGGGCCCTCCGGCCGCGGCAGTGTGGCCGTCCGCGCCTCCCGCAGCGTGGTGCAGGCCGGCCACAGCAGGAACAGGCCGCCGAGAAGGCCGCCCGCCGCGACCGCCCGGTCCGGCAGCGCGGAGAGCACCGTCACCGACAGCACGATCACCGGTAAGTCGGTCAGCAGCGGCACGGCGGCCACCCGCAGCCCGACCCCGAGCCCGCCGCGCAACGTGCCCGACAGGACCAGCGCCAGCAGCGGCCCGGGGCTGACGCCCGCGCTCAGACCGAGCGCCACTCCGAGGGCCAGAACCTTCATCGCCGCTCCTCTGCCGAGTCGTGATCGTCGACGCTCCCCCGGCGAAGCCCGTGCCCGCACGCCGGAGCGATCCTCGCGTGCTCCCAGGAGGCGCGCCAGAGTGCCCGCCGGCGGCCGACGCCCGCCGGCGGCCCAGAGGACAGGGCTCGTATGTCCGGACAACCGAACCTCCGGACTTCCCGTCATCAGGTCCCCCCGCTACCCTCCACGGGGTGGCGAAGCACCGACCCCCGCACGACCAGCCCCCGCTCCACCGCCCCCTCCAGTTCTCCCTGGACCGCGGCAGCCCCGTCCCGCTCTACTACCAGCTCGCCCAGCAGCTCGAAGCCGCCATCGAGCAGGGCGGGCTCGCCCCCGGCAGCCTGCTCGGGAACGAGATCGAGCTGGCCGCGCGGCTGGGGCTGTCCCGGCCGACCGTGCGGCAGGCGATCCAGTCGCTCGTCGACAAGGGCCTGCTGGTGCGCCGCCGCGGGGTCGGCACCCAGGTCGTGCACAGCCAGGTGAAGCGCCCCCTGGAGCTCAGCAGCCTCTACGACGACCTGGAGGCCGCCGGCCAGCAGCCCGCCACCCTGCTGCTGGGCCGTGCGACCGAGCCGGCCACCGCCCGCGTCGCCGCCGCCCTCGGGGTGCCCGAGGGGACGGACGTCGTCCGCGTCGAGCGGCTGCGCCTGGCCCACGGGGAGCCCGTGGCCCACCTCCGCAACCACCTCCCCGTCGGCCTCCTCGACCTCGACGGCGACGTCCTGGCCGAGACCGGCCTGTACCGGCTGATGCGCTCCGCCGGCATCACCCTGCACAGCGCCCGGCAGACCATCGGCGCCCGCGCCGCCACCGCCGAGGAGGCCGAGCGGCTCGCGGAGCCGGCCGGGGCGCCGCTGCTGACCATGGAGCGGACGACGTTCGACGACACGGGACGGGCCGTGGAGCTCGGTGCGCACCTCTACCGCGCGTCCCGTTACTCCTTCGATTTCCAGCTGCTGGCCCGGCCGTGAGACGGTCCCCCGGGACCGCCGGAGATCATCCGGTCGACAGAATGTTCTGACAAAGTATTGACGTGGTGTGGTGCACACCACTAGAACACCTGCACACCGCGCCGGGAAAAGCCCCGCCGGACGACCGTGACGGATCGTGACGGATACTTGGGCGGTCGGGCCCGCGGGACCGGGGCCCGGCCGCACCGTGACAGACAGTGGAAGGGCAAGTCCTCGTGGCAAGGGTTCGGACAGGCGTACGTGCGGTGAGCGCCGTGCTGGCAGCGGTGCTCGGCGCCACACTGGCGGGGTGCAGCAGTACGGGCGGCAAGCGCGCCGAGGAGCGGGCCGCCAAGGCCGCCCAGGGCCGCTCCGCGGTCGACACGCCCCGGTGGACCTTCGCGATGGTCACCCACTCGGGCGATGGCGACACCTTCTGGGACATCGTGCAGAGCGGTGCCAAGCAGGCGGCCGTGAAGGACAACATCAAGTTCCTCTACGCGCACGACGTGGAGGGGAACAAGCAGGCCCAGAGCGTCCAGGCGATGATCGACCAGAAGGTCGACGGCCTGATCGTCTCCCTCGCCAAGCCGGACGCCATGAAGGACGTTGTGGCCAAGGCGGAGAAGGCCGGCATCCCGGTCATCACGGTGAACTCGGGCTCGGACAAGTCCAAGGAGTTCGGCGCCCTCACCCACATCGGCCAGGACGAGGTGATCGCGGGCGAGGCCGTCGGCGAGCAGCTCAACGAGCGCGGGAAGAAGAAGGCCGTCTGCGTCCTGCACGAGCAGGGCAACGTCGGCCACGAACAGCGCTGCGAGGGTGTGAAGAAGTCCTTCAAGGGCGAGGTGGTGAACCTCTACGTCGAGGGCACCAACATGCCCAACGTCCAGTCCTCCATCGAGGCCAAGCTCCAGTCCGACAAGGACGTGGACGCCGTCGTCACGCTCGGCGCCCCCTTCGCGCCGACCGCCGTGAAGGCCGCCCAGCAGGCGGGCAGCAAGGCCGAGGTCGACACCTTCGACCTCAACGCCAAGGTCGCCGACTCCCTCAAGGACGGCTCCCTCGGCTTCGCCGTCGACCAGGACCCGTACCTCCAGGGCTACGAGGCCGTCGACCTGCTCTGGCTCTACCGCTACAACCGCGACATGCTCGGCGGCGGCCGCCCGGTCCTCACCGGCCCGCAGATCGTCACCAAGGACGACGCCAAGGTGCTGGCCGAGTACACCAAGCGGGGGACGCGATGAGCAGCACCACCGCCACCGCCCCCGAGGCGGCCCCGCGGGTCCGGAGCCTGCCGCGCCGGGTGCTCGGCCGCCCCGAGCTGGGCTCGGTCGTCGGCGCCGCCGCGGTCTTCGTCTTCTTCGCGATCGTCGCCGACTCCTTCCTGTCGGCGTCGAGCCTCTCCACCGTGCTCTACGCGTCGTCGACCATCGGCATCATGGCCGTGCCGGTGGCGCTGCTGATGATCGGCGGCGAGTTCGACCTGTCGGCCGGTGTGATGGTGACCAGCTCGGCGCTGGTCTCCTCGATGTTCAGCTACCAGATGACGGCCAACGTCTGGGTCGGCGTCGGCGTCTCGCTGCTCGTCACCCTGGCGATCGGCTTCTTCAACGGCTTCGTGCTCACCCGCACCAAACTGCCCAGCTTCATCATCACGCTCGGCACGTTCCTGATGCTCACGGGCCTCAACCTCGGCTTCACCAAGCTCATCAGCGGCACCGTCTCCACCAAGACCATCGGGGACATGGAGGGCTTCGAGTCCGCCCGCGCCCTCTTCGCCTCCCACTTCACCCTCGGTGACGTGGACCTCCAGGTCACCGTCGTGTGGTGGATCGGCCTGGTCGCCGTCGCCACCTGGGTGCTGCTGCGCACCCGCGCCGGCAACTGGGTCTTCGCGGTCGGCGGTGGCGTGGACGCGGCCCGCGCGGTCGGCGTCCCGGTCCGGCGCACCAAGATCGGCCTGTACATGGCGGTCGCGTTCTGCGCCTGGGTCTCCGGCCAGCACCTGCTGATGTCCTACGACGTGGTGCAGTCCGGCGAGGGCGTCGGCAACGAGCTGCTCTACATCATCGCGGCCGTCATCGGCGGCTGCCTGATGACCGGCGGCTACGGGTCGGCCATCGGCTCGGCGGTCGGCGCGTTCATCTTCGGCATGACGAGCAAGGGCATCGTGTACGCGCAGTGGAACCCGGACTGGTTCAAGTTCTTCCTCGGCGCGATGCTGCTGCTGGCGACCCTGCTCAACGCCTGGGTCCGGAAGCGCGCGGAGGCCAGCAAATGAGCGCTCTGGTCAGACTGGCCGGCGTCGGCAAGGACTACGGCAACATCCGCGCGCTGGAGGACGTCTCCCTGGAGGTCCACGCGGGTGAGATCACCTGTGTGCTGGGTGACAACGGCGCCGGCAAGTCCACCCTCATCAAGATCATCGCAGGGCTGCACCGGCACGACGCCGGCACCTTCGAGATCGAGGGCGAGGAGGTCCGGCTCGGCTCCCCCCGGGAGGCCCTGGACCGGGGCATCGCCACGGTCTACCAGGACCTCGCCGTCGTCCCCCTGATGCCGGTGTGGCGGAACTTCTTCCTGGGCTCGGAGCCGACCAAGGGCCGGGGCCCGTTCAAGCGCCTCGACGTGGCCGCCATGCGCGAGACCACCCGCACCGAGCTCGCCCGGATGGGCATCGAGCTGCACGACGTCGACCAGCCCATCGGCACCCTCTCCGGCGGCCAGCGGCAGTGCGTGGCCATCGCCCGCGCCGTCCACTTCGGGGCGAAGATCCTGGTGCTGGACGAGCCGACGGCCGCGCTCGGCGTCAAGCAGTCCGGCGTCGTCCTGAAGTACGTGGCCGCCGCGCGCGACGCGGGCCTCGGTGTGGTGCTGATCACCCATAACCCGCACCACGCCTACCTGGTCGGCGACCGGTTCGTGCTGCTCAAGCGGGGTGCCATGGCCGGCAGCCACGCCAAGGCCGACATCGGCCTGGACGAGCTCACCCGGCAGATGGCGGGCGGCAGCGAGCTGGAGCAGCTGAGCCACGAGCTGGAACGGGCCCCCGCCCCCGACCTGGCGGCACACAAGGCCGACGGCGCCCCCGGCGAGGACGCCTAGCCGCCCCGCGGGGCCCGGCGCCGGAAGCGGTGCGGGCCCCGCCGTCCGTCGTGCGCCCGCCGTCCGTCCGCCGTCCGCCCATTGTGCGGCGGACACCGCCGGTGAGGCACAATCGGCGACGCGGGCAGCACCCGCACCGACCGCATCCGCGAGGCCCAGGGCCTCCCGAGACCACCGCAGGGACGACGACCTCGTGCGAGCACGCCCCCGATCTGCCGCCGGAGCCCACCGAGGCGCGGAGGTGCCGCGATGAGCATCTACCGCGAGCGGGTCCACCGGGGCTCCGCACGGGCCACCGTCCTCCGTACCACCGGATCGCGCGAACGCCGTTCCCACCTCACCGCGCCCCGGGTGCCCACGGTCGGCATCGACATCGGCGGCACCAAGGTCATGGCGGGCGTCGTGGACGCCGACGGCACGATCCTGGAGAAGGTCCGCACCGAGACGCCGGACAAGTCCAAGAGCCCCAAGGTCGTCGAGGACACCATCGTCGAGCTGGTCCTGGACCTCTCCGACCGGCACGACGTGCACGCCGTCGGCATCGGCGCGGCGGGCTGGGTGGACGCCGACCGCAACCGCGTCCTCTTCGCCCCGCACCTGTCCTGGCGCAACGAGCCGCTCCGCGACCGGCTGGCCGGCCGGCTGGCCGTCCCCGTCATGGTCGACAACGACGCCAACACCGCCGCCTGGGCCGAGTGGCGCTTCGGCGCCGGCCGGGGCGAGGACCACCTCGTCATGATCACGCTGGGTACCGGCATCGGCGGCGCCATCCTGGAGGACGGGCAGGTCAAGCGCGGCAAGTACGGCGTCGCGGGCGAGTTCGGGCATATGCAGGTCGTCCCCGGCGGACACCGCTGCCCGTGCGGCAACCGCGGCTGCTGGGAGCAGTACAGCTCCGGCAACGCCCTCGTCCGCGAGGCCCGCGAGCTGGCCGCCGCCGAGTCCCCGGTGGCGTACGGGATCATCGACCGCGTCGGCGGCAACATCCCCGAGATCACCGGCCCGCTCATCACCGAGCTGGCCCGCAACGGCGACGCCATGTGCGTCGAGCTGCTCCAGGACATCGGCCAGTGGCTGGGCGTCGGCATCGCCAACCTCGCCGCCGCCCTCGACCCGTCCTGCTTCGTCATCGGCGGTGGCGTCAGCGCCGCCGACGACCTGCTGATCGGCCCCGCCCGGGACGCCTTCCGCCGCCACCTGACCGGCCGCGGCTACCGCCCCGAGGCCCGCATCGTCCGCGCCCAGCTCGGCCCCGAGGCCGGCATGGTCGGCGCCGCCGACCTCGCCCGGCTGGTCGCCCGCCGCTTCCGGCGCGCCAACCGGCGCCGCGTCGAACGGTACGAGCGCTACGCGCGGGCCGGCCGCGGGTGATCACCATGGAGCACACGGACCGCCAGGAGGCCGCGGAGACGCCCGGGGACACCCCGGGCGGCCCCCGCCCGCGCCGCTGGCTCAAGCCGCTGGTCGTCTTCCTGCTCGTCGCCATCCCGGCCGGCTACCTCTACATCTCCGCGCTGCAGAGCCGCGACGGCAACGGCGACAAGCAGGAGGAGCACACCATCACCGGCCTGGAGGAGGGCTGGCCCTCCCGGCTCCAGCGGCGGCTCTACGAGGTGACCGTCCCGGCGGACGCCGAGGACGTCGCCCACTACGAGACCAACTCCTGGAAGTCCAGCTCCCTCTTCCTCCAGTTCACCACCACCCACGACAAGTTCGGCCAGTGGCTGAACGACCACGGGATGAAGCCCTCCGACCTGGAGGAGGGCGACGTGACCATCGACGAGGACGAGGCGGACACCGTCGGCTGGAAGTTCACCGGCAAGCACCACTGGGCGGGCACGGTCCGCGAGGAGGACAAGCCCAAGCCCAACATCGAGGTCACGGCGAACCTCGACGACCCGCGCTACCCGCGGGTGTTCGTCGTCTCGACGACGAGTCCCTGACGGTCCGTTCCGCCGCTCCGGCCGGCGGTTTCCGCCGGACCGGGGGTTTCCTTCGGCGAACCCGGGTCCCAGCGGCCCCACCCGGCCTACCCTCGACCCATGGCCCGAGCGTCGGGCGAGGTGGAGGACCTCATGGAACAGATAGCACCCGAACTGCTCATGGCCCTGGCCAGCGGGACCGCCGGTGCGGCGGGGAATCAGGCGTGGCAGACCCTGCGGAACCTGGTCGTCCGGTGGCGGCCGGGCGGGGAGCCGGAGGAGGGCGAGCTGACCGCCCTGGCCGACGCGCCCGACGACGCCGAGCGGGCCGCCGAGCTGGCCGAGGCGCTGGCCCTCCGGGCCCGGCAGGACCCCGCGTTCGCGCAAGCCCTCGCGGACTGGCGGCGGCGGGCGGAGGCCCTGGAGCCCAGCCGGACGGGCTCCGGCAATGTGAGCAACACTATCTCCAACAGCACCGTGACCACGGCCGTCCAGAGCCGGGACGTGAACGGCTTCACCTTGAACAACTGACGGGGAAGGAGGAGCGGCCGACTCGGCTGACGTGCGACGCCCCCAGGGGCTACTGTGAGCGACGTGTCGGAACAATTCGAACTCTGTTCTCTCGCAGCCGAGTTCACCGAGGCCCTCGCCCGTCAGCAGCGGCTCGCCGAGCGCCGTGAGGCCATCGTGACCAGGCTGCACGACGAGGTCGAGCGGCTGCGCCAGGGCGAGATGGACACGGCGCTCGACCTCGTGCGTCACTCCCTCATCCGGCTTCACGACCAGATCCTCCGCCAGGCCGAGCACGTCACCGGCCCGCTCGGCGTCGACGAACTGCGGGCCCTGCTGACCGCGCTGGCCGACGAGGCGGCGGACACCGTGGCCAGGACCGGCGTCGAGCGGTACGTTCCCCGGCCCGGCGAGGCGTTCGACAGGACGCTGCAGCGGCCGGTGGGCCGCGTCGCCGCCGGGTCCCCCGAGGAGGAACGGACGGTGGCGCGCGTCGTGGCGGCCGGGTTCGTGCAGGGGGAGCGGGTCGTGCGCAAGGCCGACGTCGTGGTGCGCCGGTGGGAACCGGACGCCCCGCCGAACGCCTCTTCCCCGGCGGCCACTTCCACCCCGGCGCCCCCTCCTACCCCGGAGGACACGCAGGACACAACGGCGTACCGGGACACGGCCTATCAGGACGCGACGCACCAGGACAACTGACGGACAACGGACGGGACGGGCCCGAACGCGGGCGTCCCGGTGGCGGGAGAGAGACCCTATGGCCGTGTACGGCATCGACCTCGGGACCACCTACTCCTGCGTCGCACGGATCGACGACGTCGGCAGACCGGCCGTGCTGCGCAACATCGAGGGGGCGGACACCACACCGTCCGTCGTCTACTTCGAGAGCGCCGACAGCGTCGTCGTCGGACAGAGCGCCAAGGACGCCACCGTCCTCGACCCCGACCACGTCGTCCAGCTTGTCAAGCGGGACATGGGCGAGACGGTGCCGCGCGAGTTCCACGGCCGCGCCTACACACCGGAGGAGATCTCCGCCCGCATCCTCCGCAAGCTCGTCGACGACGCGAAGGCGGCCACCGGCGAGGAGGCCCGCGACGTGGTGATCAGCGTGCCCGCCTACTTCGGGCTCGCGGAGCGGGACGCCACCCGCAAGGCCGGCGAGATCGCCGGGCTGCGCGTCCTCGACGTGGTGGCCGAGCCCATCGCGGCCGCGCTCGACTACGGGGCCCTGGAAGGCGCCGAGGAGCACGGGGACCGGGCCATCCTCGTGTACGACCTGGGCGGCGGCACCTTCGACACCACCGTGCTCACCCTGCGCGGGCGTGAACTGACCGTGCTCTGCACGGACGGCGCCAAGGAGCTGGGCGGCAGCGACTTCGACGACCGCGTCGTGGCGCACCTGGCGGACCGTTTCCGCGAGCGCTTCCCGGACGCCGACGACCCGCTGTCCGACCCCCAGTCCGAGACGCAGCTCCGCAAGGACGCCGAGGAGGCGAAGAAGGCGCTGTCCTTCCGCGAGCGCTACACGGTCCGCGTCATGCACCAGGGCAGGGTCGAGGCGGTGGAGCTGACCCGGGGGCTGGTCGAGGAGCTGACCCGCGATCTGCTCGACCGCACCGTCGACATCACCCGCCGGACCGTCGAACTGGCCGCGGAACGCGGGGTGACGTCCTTCGACGAGGTGCTGCTCGTCGGCGGCGCCACCAAGATGCCGGCCGTCGCCGCCGCCCTGCGCGCCCAGTTCGGCTTCGAACCGAGGCTGCACAACCCCGACCTCGCGGTGGCCCGCGGCGCCGCGCTCTACGCCCTCGACCGGGCGGAGGAAGCGTCCGGCGCGGTGGAGACCGGCCTCGCCCACCGCCCCTACGACATCTCCACCGTCGCCTCGCGCGGCTACGGCATCAAGGTCACGGACATCGACACCGGCCGCGAGTACGTCGCCCACCTCGTGCACGCCAACGACGTCCTTCCGGCGTCGGTGACCGACGACTTCCACACCCTCCGCGACGACCAGCGGCAGGTCAGGATCCAGGTAATGGAGCAGGCGGGCGCGGTGGAGTCGGACGAGCCGGCGCACAACACCGCCGTCGCCGAGGGCACGTTGAAGATCCCGCCGGGCAAACCGAAGCGCTGGCCCTTCCAGTGCGTCTTCACCCTCGACACCTCCGGGCTGCTCGGCGTCGTCGCCACCGAGCGGGAGACCGGCGAGCGGATCGAGATCTCCGTGCGGATCGGGGGCCTGTCCCAGGAGGCGGTCGACGAGGCGCGGGTCGCGATGAGCCGCCAGCGGATCGGCTGAGGCGGGCGGGACGGGGACGGGGAACACGCTCGTGGGGTTCGACGAGGCACGCTACCGGCGCGAGGTGCTCGACGCCGGGCTGCCCGTGACCGAGGACCTGCGCGTGCGCTACCAACTGCCGCGTGACCTGGGCGCGGACGCCGTCGCCGAGGCGGTCGCGGCGGTCCGCGCCTGCTGGCGCCGGAGCCGGGCCCGGCTCCGGTACCGCCCGGTGATCGAGCAGCTGGAGGCCGGGTTCCTGGCCCACCGGCCGCTGTTCGACGCGGCCGCCGCCGGAGACCCCGGCCCCCTGCGGGCCGCCCTCCAGGAGCACGGCCGGCGCGCCGCGTCCGAACGGGCCCGGCTCCGCGCCGCCTTGGAGGAGGCCGCGGGCGGGCTCGGCCTGCTCGCCGACGGCACGGTCGCGCACCTCGCCGCCGCCCACCGGGTGCACGAGGACGAGGTACGGGCGGCGCTGGCCGCCCTCGGGCTGCGGACCGCCGAACCGGAACCGCTGCCGCGCTCGGTGCCGCACCCCGCGTACGCGCGCTGCGCCGGCCACCTGGAGGTGCTCGGACTGCGCCACCTCGCCGACTTCCTCGCGACGGGCACCCCCGGCGGCCGGACCGCCCGGCCCGTGCGCGTCTTCGGCGCACCCCCGGCCGACCAGGCGGCCGTCGAGGCGGCGGCCCGCCGCTGGGGCCGGCTGCCGCACGGCGCCGCGCACACGGCGGCCCAGGCCGTGATAGCCGCCGTCCGCGGCGTGCTGGCCGAGCGGGGCCCGGAGGGACTCGCCCGGATCCTCCTCCACGAACTGGCGGTGCCGCTGCGGACGCGCTGTGCCGCCCGCGCGACTCCGGCCACGCTCCTCGCCCACGCGGTGGGGGAGTTGGGCGTCGCCGAGGACGACGCGCGGCGCCTGGTGTTCGCGGTGCTGCACGAGCCGGCCGGGGACCCGGTGGCGGACCGGCTGCGCCGCCTGGCCGCCGACGGGCGGCTCGCCGAGGCGGCGGCCGTGGCGGACCGCCTGCCGCCGGGCGCGCTCCCCGAGGACGTCCGCGCCCTGGCCGAGCACGTGCGCGCGAGGCTCGCCGACGCCCGCGCCGTCCTCGACCAGGCGCGCCGACTGCCGCCGGAGGACGCGGACCGGGCCTGGGACCTGCTGGAACAGGCCGAGGCGGCCGTACGCGACCTGCCCGGGACCGACGCACTCCGCCGCGGCCTCGCCGTACGGCCGGTGTCCGGGCTCACCGCGACCCGGGACGGCGCGGGCGTCGCGCTCCGGTGGCGGCCCTCGCCGTCCACGGCCGGCGAGCCCGAGTACGTCCTGCTGCGCACCGAGCGGCGCGCGCCGCGCGACGCGGCCGACGGCACGGTGCTGCCGCTGCCCTCGCCGCGGGCCACCTCGGCCGTGGACGGCGCGCCCCCGCCCTGCGTCCCGCTGTACTACGCGGTCGCCGTCCGCCGGGCCGCCGAACCGGCGGGTGCCTTCTCGCCGCTCGCGATGAGCGGCCCCCTCGTGCACTGGCCGGAGGTCACCGGCGTCCACGTGGACCCCGGGGACGGCCGGATCGCCGTGTCGTGGACGTGCCCGGACCGCGCCCGGTCCGTCGAGGCCGTCCGCACCATGCCCGACGGCGAGGACGTGCGCGTCGCCGCCCGCCGCGACGGCTTCACGGACGGCGGCCTCACCAACGGCACGGCGTACGGCTACCGCGTCAGCGCCGTCTACCGCACCGACCACGGAACGACCGTGCGCACGCCGGGCGTCCGGCTCACCGCCACACCGCTCCCGCCGCCCGAGCCGGTCACCGGCCTGGACGTCCACCCGCCGGACGGCCACCCCGACGGCCGCCTCCTGGCACGCCTCGACCCGCCGGCCGCCGGGGAGGTACGGCTGTACGGCCTCGACGACGTCCCCCCGTGGCCGGCCGGCACCCGGCTGCGCACGGACGAGTTGCCCGGGGCACCGATCGAGGCCCCACCCGCGCCCGGCGGGCTGGTGTTCGCGCCGCCGGACCGGCCCACCGTGGTCGTCGCGGTGACGGTCGCCGGCGACCACGCCGTCGTCGGCGCCCACGCCGCCACCGGCGGGCCCTCGCTCGGCACCCCCACGCTCGTCCGGCACGGCGGCGCGGACGTGGTCGTGGTCTTCGACTGGCCGCCGGACGGCGGCGACGAGGCCGAGGTCGCCTGGCGGACCCCCGGCGGGACGGCGGGACAGCGGCGTACCGTCACCCGCGCCGCCTACCGGCGGGAGGCGGGCGTACGGCTGCCGGTCGCGGACGGCGCCGGGCTGGAGGTCGAGGTACGGGCGGTCGCCCGGCTCGCGGGGCGGCCCGTGTACGGCCGGCCGAGCACGGCGGTGCTGCCGTCGCGCACCGAGGCCGGCTACCGGCTGGAGCGGCACGGCCCGCCCGGACGCCGCACGGTCACCGCCGTGTTCACCGCCCGCGCCACCGTACGCGCCGAACGCCTGCTGCTGGTGCGGTCGCACGGCCCGGTCTGGCCGCTGGAACCCGCCGACGGGGACGTCCTCGCGGAAGCCGCCGACGTGACGCTCGGCCCCGGGAAGGACGTGCGGCTGTCGGCGCGCCTCGCCCGGGGCCCGGGCGGCCGGCTGCGCTGCTTCGCCGTCGGCGCGGCGCTCGTGCTGCGCGACCCGCCGCAGCACACGCTCGGCGTCACCCGGAGGGAGCGGGGGTGAGAACGCCGTGGCGGCGCCGCGCCCGGGTGTGCCCGCACTGTTTCCGCACCCTCACGCGCGAGCGGATCACCTACGTCTGCGCGGGCCGCCCCGCCTGCCCCGACGACCGCGCCCTGGCGTCCGCCGACCCCCGGGCCGGCTCCGCGGTGTGCGGCACCTGCGGCCGCACCACCACCCGGCTGCGCTGCACCGCGTGCGACGGGCGGCTGCCGGAAGGCTATCTGCGCACCCCCGCCAGACTGGTCGCGCTCGTCGGACCGGTCGGCTCCGGCAAGAGCACCTACATCGGCGTCCTGACGCACGAACTGCTGCACCGCCTCGGCGCCGAGCTCGGCGCCGCGCTGCTCCCCTGCGACGACACCACGATCCTCGACTACCGCGAACGGTACGCACGGCACCTGTACGAGGAGGGGCGCACCGTCCCCAAGACCGCCGGACACGACGCCGGCCGGCCTCTCGTCCACCGCCTCGGCCGCGCCCGCCGGGGCCGCTTCGGACGGAAACGGGAGCGGGTGCTGACCCTGGTCCTCCTCGACACCGCGGGCGAGCACTTCGCCTCGCGGGAGCGCATGGAGACCGAACTGCGCTACCTCGCCGCGGCCGACGCCGTCATCGTCCTCGTCGATCCGCGGGACCTGCCCGGGGCACCGGTGGCGGGCGGCGACGGGGTGCCGGGCCGGTCGGGCGAGGTGCTCGCCCGGGTCCTGGACCACCTGGGCGGCGGCGGGAAGGTGACCGTCCCGGTCGCGGTCGTCCTCACCAAGGCCGACCTCCTGTGGCCGCACCTCCCGGAGCACTCCCCGCTGCACCGCGCCCGCCGCCCCGGGCCCGTCTTCGACGCCGACGACCGGGCCGCCGTCCACGCCGAGCTGCGCGCCCTGCTGTGGCGCTGGCAGGAACACCAACTCGACGCGCGGCC
Organism: Streptomyces sp. NPDC021100; assembly: GCF_044333095.1. Lineage (NCBI taxonomy): Bacteria > Bacillati > Actinomycetota > Actinomycetes > Kitasatosporales > Streptomycetaceae > Streptomyces > Streptomyces sp. NPDC021100. The sequence continues at coordinate 104,064 of NZ_JBIRQH010000005.1, read as the reverse complement.
GGCGCGGTTCTGCGTCGACCACCAGCTCTTCGCGGTGTCCATGCTCGGTTCCGCGCCCCGGCGGGACGGCGAGCTCGGGCTCGGCGGCGTCGTCCGCCCGCACCGGGTCGAGGACCCTCTGATGTGGCTGCTGCACCGCTTCGGCGCCCTCGACCGGGAACGGAAACGGAGGTGACGCGTGTGGCAGGACAAGCGCACCACGCCTCCGCCCCGCCCTGGGCCGGCGCGCGGCGGCCGCCGTGGCGCCGGGGGAGGGGTGAGCCGTGACGAACCCCGTGGTGCTGCTCCTGGCGATCGCCCTCCTGGTCGTCCTGGTCGTCGGGTACGGCGTCTGCGTCACCCTCCCCAGACTGGTGTGGGCCCAATGGCTCACCGTATGGCGGGCGTTCGGCCGGGCGGCGCCCGTCCCGCCCGACCCGCGCGGTGAGCCGGCCGTCCCCGCCTACCTTCGCGTCACCGCCTCCCGCGACCTGCGCGCGACCTGGTGGGACGGGCTCGAACAGCACGAACGGCTGATGGGCGACGCCGAGCGGTTCATGGCCGCCCGCGTGGGCGACGCGTTCCGCCGGCCGGGGCAGGGCGGGACCGGCGGGGCGGGCTGCCTGATGGTCTTCCTGCGCCCGGCCTTCCTCCTCACGGCCGTCGGCGTCGTCCTGACCGCGACCGCGATCACCATCCTGCCCCTGCTGTGCGCGCTGACGCTGTGGGCGCTGTGCCGGGCCCTGTGGAGCCTGTGGTGGGCGGCGGGAGCGGCGGTCGCCCGGGCGGAGCGCGCGCTGCGCCGCGGACGGGCGCCGTGCCCGTACGCGGACTGCGGACGCGTCGTCGACCGCCCGGTCAGGGTGTGCCCGAAGTGCCGTGCTCGCCACCGGCAGTTGGTGCCGGGCCCGTACGGCGTCTTCCTGCGCCGCTGCCGCTGTGGTGCCCGCCTGCCCGCCGTCCTGCGCGTCCACCGCCTGGAGGCGTGCTGTCCGCACTGCGGGAAGGCGCTGCCGCCCGGGTACGAACGGGCGCGCGCCGTCGTGCTCGTCGGCGGTCCGGCCGCGCAGCGCACGGGGGTGCACCGGCAGGGGCTGGCCGACCTGGGCGTCCCGCCCGGCACCGAACCGCCGCTCGTACGGACGGCCGGGACGCCCGTCCTGTGGTACGACCCGTGCGGTGACGCTTACGGCAGTCAGGAGTCGGCGGCCGCGCTGGACGTCCTGCGCCGGGCCCATGGAGTACTGCTGGTCGTGGACGACCCCGTCGCGCACGGCGACGCCGTGCGCGCCGTCACCCGGGTCCTGCACGTCCTCCTCGCCCTGCCCCCGCGCTCCCGCCCGCGCCGGCTCGCGCTGCTCTACAGCCGGGCCGTACGCGGCGACGACACCGCCGTGCGCGAGCGGCTGGACGCGGCGGGCGGCGGTCATCTGCTGCGCGCGCTGGACGGGACGGGCATCCCGCTCCGCTGCGTTCCGGCCGCGGCGCTCGGGGGGACGCTGCGGTGGCTGGCCGGTACGGCCGGCACCGCGGGCACTGCCGTGCGCATGGCGCCTCCGCCCGCGCGCCCGCCGGTGCACACCACGTACCGCTTCCCCCGGCACCGCGTCCCACGCCGCACCCTCCTCCTCGCCCACCTGGCCGGATACCTGGTCGTCCCGCTCGTCCTGACGCTCCTGGAGACGAGCGCGCTGCCGCCGTCCTCCTTCGGGGGGCTGCCGCAGAGGTACGACAAGTGGCGCCACCCGCTGACCGGCACCGTCCACCAGGTCGACCTCGCCGCGGCCGCCACCTACGACTGGCCGAGGCTCAGGGCGAGTTACTCGGCGCCCGGCCATCCGCCGTCCGCGGCTCTGCCGGGCCACGGGGGCTACTGGTCGGTCAAGGGGTCCCCGCGGAAGAACGGCTGGCTGCGGGCGGACTTCGGGATGCCGCTGCCGCTGGACGAGGTGTCGGTGGACTTCGATCCCGACAGCGTCACGGCGTTTTCATCGCCGGCCGCCGTCGAGGGCCAGGTCGGCGCCCGTACGGTCGAGTTCCGGGAGAAGCACGCGCACACCGAGAAGTCCGGCCCCGTCCTCTCGAAGACGTACGGCTACGACATCACGGTCCCGGAGGCCGTCGACTCCGTCCGCTTCGGCCTGGGGTCCGTCTTCGACAAGACCGGTGACACACAGCGGCTCCGGCTGCGCGCGTTCCACCTCCGCTGGTCCAGCTCCGACGCCCTGCGCCTGCGCCCGGCGGACGGCGGGAGGCTCGCCGTGGAGAACACCACCGCACGCGACCTCGCCGTCACCGTACGCCCGCCCCTGCTGCCCGCGGGCTGGCACGCCACCCCCGCCGGACGCCCGCCCCGGATCCTGCGGGCCCACGCCACGTACGAGGCGCGCTGGCGGATCACGGCCCCGGACGGCACCACGGGCCGCGCGCCCGTCGCCTACGCCGTCGACATCACCGAGGACGGCCGCACCGTGACGGCACGCGGCCTGGCCCTCCTCACGGCCTCCATGAAAGCCGAGCCCTTGTCCTGAACGTTCACCGGCTACCGGACGGCGGGGTCCACCGGGGCCCGGCGAAGTCGGCGAGAGCAGAGGCGAGCCCGGGATCCACGCCCGGCGCGGGGCCGGTCGACAGGACGAAGTACCAGCCCCCGCCCATGCGGGAGCGGCGGGGCGGACGCGGGGCGTCGGCGAGGAGCCGGACCTGGAGCGCGTGGAAGCGCGCGTCCCGGCCCCGGACGACCGCGCGGCGCACGGTGATCTCCTCGATGTGCCGCCACGCGTAGGAGCGCCGCCTGCGCCCGAACAGGGAGGTGACGCCGTCCCGGGTCAGCTCCAGCTCCAACGGCCGCCGCGGCATGAGGAATCCGACGACGGTGATCAGGACGCCGACGACGGGCCAGAAGGCCAGGGACAGCCACGCGACCGGCTTGTGCCACTGCCCGGTCACGCTCATCCGGATGACGAAGGTGCCCAGGACCGCGCCGATCACGGCCCAGTGGGCCAGCGGAAGCCTCCGTGACCGGCCGCGGAGGCGGTAGCGGTCCGCTGTGCGTTCCACCGTGAAGTCGCGGGCGTCCGAGAGCCTGGGGAGGGGGAGCGGGAGCGGACCGGACGCGGCCGTGCCCTGTTCCCGGGCGCGCCGCCCCGCCAGATGCTCCTGGAGCCTGCGGTTGCGGAAGCGGTAGGTGCCGCCCGAGAGTTGCAGCAGCCCCGCCGTACGGGCGTCCCTGAGGAACGCCATCAACGACCAGGGCACCCGGCCCGCCGCCGCGAGGGAACACTTGGCCAGCACCCAGCGGCTCCACGGACTCAGCAGCACCAGCATGGCCGAGGCGCCCGCCCAGGAACCGGCCGCCGCCGCCCAGCCGCCGCCTCCGCCGCCGAGCCAGAGGAACGCACTCGTCCCCACGCCGATCAGCGGGGCCACCAGCGTCAACGTCGTGACCAGCGCGCTCCGTTCGCCCCGCAGGAGTTCGTCGGGGGTGGCGGCGTCCACGGTGTCGGCGGGAGCCGCGTACACGATCATCAGCAGGACCGGCAGGACACCGCCGATGGACAACGACACCAGTTCGGGTTCCCGCAGCACGGTGTACAGGACGAGGAGGAGGACGACGAGGACGGGCCCGCCCGAGAGCACCGCGAGCCGGGCGAGCGGACCGACGCGCGCGTGCCGGTCGAGGGAGCGCAGGGCCCTGACGAAGAGCAGCGGATTCGCGCTGCGGCGTGGCTCGGCCGGCCGCTGACCGAACCAGGAGGCGGTCACCGTCCGGGCGACGGCCGCGGCGAGGATCCCGATTCCCACCACGGTCGTGCTGAGGAACTCGTCCGGCATCGCGGTGTCCGAGGAGCCGGACACACCCGCCCTGACGGCGAAGGAGAGCAGGATGCCGGCCGTCAGCAGCGCGGGCAGGGCGAGCAGCCGGGGCAGGGGCGCCGAGTGCAGGCGCCACCAGGCCAGTTCGGACTCACCGCGCCGGTTCAGCAGCAGTGCCAGGTACGCGAGCCAGGCGTGGGCCCGTTCGGCGTCCCAGGCGCGGGGCGGGTGCAGCCGGGCGGGGTCCGGGGGCACCGGGGGGAACGCGGCGGGCACGATCCGGTCGAGCAGGTGCGCCTCGACGGCGTCCCGGGTGGGCAACCGCTCACGGTCCACCAGGTCCCCCGGGCCGGCGGGGCCCTTCTCGTACGACCGGCGCGTCAGCCACACCATCAGCGGGCTGGTCAGGGCCCAGGCGGCCGGCGCGGCGGGTTCGTCCCTGAGGGTGCTCAGCAGCGGCGCCCAGGCGGCGGCGCGAGCCCGGGGCCGGGCCTTGCGGAGGTACTCCGCCACCTCGCCGGGGCGCAGCGGCAGCGACTCGATCACCGTGGCGTGCCGCAGCCCCTTGCCCTCCCGGTCGAGGCGGGCGTACTCGGCCGTGCGGGAGACGAGGACCGCGTCGCCCTCGCCGCCGAGGCCCGCGTCGAGCGCGTCGAGGACCTCGGCGCGGCGGTGCTCCGGCAGTTCGTCGAGGCCGTCGAGGACGGGCAGCACCCGGCGCTCGAGGACGAGCCGGCGGGCCGGGTGGACGCCGTCCACGGGCGGCAGACCGGGGTGGTCCCGGCGCAGCCGGTCGGCCAGCCACTCGGCGAGCGGCTGCCGCCGGGCGTCCCAGGACTCCAGCGACAGCATGAGCGGGACCGGCACGTCGTCCTCGCCCTGGGTGAGCCGGCGGGCGAGGAGTTCGAGGGTGAGCAGGACGGACAGCACGGTCTTGCCGGAGCCGGCGGTGCCCAGCACGACCAGCCGCCGCCGGGGCCGGAGCGCGAGGAAGGTCCCGGCGATGGTGTCGGTCCCGGAGCCCGCGGGCAGGTGCTCCCCGGCGGACGCCACGCGCCGGCTGGGCGTCCAGCGGACGGGCAGGGGCTCGGGGTCCGTCATGTCCCAGGCGTCGGCCTCGGCCCGCCACCGGAGGAGGAGGCTGCGGGCGAGTCTTCGCTCGGCCGCGGCGAGCGGGGCGTCGTCGTCGGGCGGCGGCTGCTCCACCCGGAGCGTCAGGTTGAGGTCGCCCCGGAGGATGCCGATCTGGATCAGGTACTCGGCCGTGCAGTCGACCGCGGTGTTGATGATGTCCGGCTCGCCGCCGGAGCCCGTTCGCCTCACCATGTCCGTCCGCCCCCGTCGTCGCGCTGTCCCTTGCTGTGCGGCCTGTTGCGTGCGGCCTGTTGCTGTGCGGCCTGTTGGTGTGCGGCCTCAGGATTTCCTCGGCTTTCCGTGGAGGCGTACCGTGCCGAGGATCTTCATGATCGTCGAGTCCGGCAGCTCGTCCCGCACGCCCGTGGCGCCGTAGAGGCACCAGGCGACGTGATTCCCCGCGGAGTTCCGGAAGCCGAAGGCGATGGCCTTGCCGTCGGTCGAGCACGCGTTCTTCCGGGGGGCGTTCCTGGACCGGGCCCAGGCGATGCTGCCCTGGACACCGGACGTGGTGGTGTAGGGCTTGGCCGTCCTGTCGGAGACGATGCTCTTCTTGTCCGGCTGGGTGTAGCCGCCGTACACCCACACGGCGGCCTTGTTCACGGCGATGTGGGCGGTGTCCTTGGCCCCCTCGGCGCCTGTGGTGCCGGTACCCGCCAGCTCGGTGCCGACCACGCGTCCGTTCGCGTCGATGCCGGGCACGCACCAGTCGTCCCGGAGCGAGGCGAATCCGGTCGCGAGGACGGTGAACCTGCGCCAGTTCGCCGGGTCCTCGGGATCGAGCTTGCTGTCGAGAAACCCGTACCGCGTGTCCGGAGGCTTGACGTCCCAGTCCGGCGGCACGTCGAAGGCGGTGCCGAAATCGGGGTTGACGACGACCTTCCAGCCCGGGATGACGGGCCGTTCGGCCGCACCGACGCGCGGGCCGGTGCTCACCGACGCCGACGCCGGCACCGACGCGGCCGGCCCGGGCGAACCGCTCGCCGCCGCGCCCGCGTTCCCGCCGCCGCCCACCAGCAGGGAGCCGGTGACGCCGGCGGTGACGACCACGGTCGTGGCGGCGGCGACCGCGACGGCCTTCGCCCGCCTCCCGGCGCCCACGGACGGCTCTCCTAACGGCATGGTCCGTACGATAGCGCCTGGTCTTCCCGAGGGCGCCGTTCCGCGGTGGAGCGGTGCGACGCAGGTGAAAGGGCCGGTCCGCGACGACGGCCGCCCCCTCCGCCGTCACCACTCCTGCCGCAACTCCGGTCACAACCCCGCGACGCGCTTCGTCAGCCTGGGTGCAGCCACTGACCCCGCGGTGCCGCGTCACCTGATGCAGTCGCCGCTCCTCATCCCCAGGACGTCCTCCATGCCCCAAAGGCCCCGCGGCACCGTGCGGTTCGCCCTCGCCGCCGCCCTCGTCTCCTCCTTCGCTCCCGCCGCACTTCTCACTTCGGCCCCGCCCGCCTCCGCCGCCTCCCTGGCGATGTGGGAGCGGATGGCCCAGTGCGAGAGCTCGGGTGACTGGACCGTCGTCAACCCCGAAGGCCCCTACTACGGCGGTCTCCAGATCATGAAGCCCACCTGGGACGCCCACAACGGCCGGGAGTTCGCCGAGTATCCGCACCAGGCGACCAAGAAGGAGCAGATCACCGTCGCGGAAAGGATCCTCCGGGGCTCCGGGGCGAGCCAGTGGGGTTCCTGCGCCCGTCAGAAGGGTCTGGTGAACGACGGCGTCGACCCGTACCCGCGCGCCACCCCGCCCGTCACCCGGGTCACGGGCCCGGAGGACCGCGGCGTCCTCAGCGGTACGGTCACCCTGTCCGCGTCCGTGGCCGAGGAGGAGGGGAAACCGGTCGAGGCCGCCTTCTTCGTGGACGGCCGCGCCGCCGGTACGGCGTCCGGGCCCGGGCCGGCGTACAGCGTGAGCCTGGACACCACGACCCTGGCGGAGGGACCGCACACCGTGACCGCCCGCGCGGTGAACGACGCGGGCCGGACCGGGCCGGCGTCCCCCGGCGTCGGCTTCTTCGTCGCCAACCGCGGTACGGCCGGGCAGACCACCGGCGACTTCGACGGTGACGGCAAGGCCGACCTGGCGATCCTCTACGGCTACGACCGGGAGGGCGAGGACAACCACACCGCGCTGTGGACGCTGCGGAGCACCGGCCGGGGCTCGTTCGCCGCGCCGGTGAAGGTGTGGGACAACCTCCAGGCCGGCAGCGGCTCCTGGAACTGGGCCGACTCCAAGGTCACGGCCGGGGACTTCGACGGCGACGGCAGGACCGACATCGGCGTCCTCTACGACGAGGGCCAGGACGACACCAAGAGGAACCGCACCGCCCTGTGGACCTTCACCAGCAACGGCCCGGGCTTCGACAAGCCGGTGAAGCGGTGGCGGACCACCCAGTCCTGGGACTGGAAACGGTCCCAGCCGGTCGCGGGCGACTTCAACGGCGACGGCAGGGCCGACGTCGGCATCCTCTACGACGAGGGCCGGGACGCCGGCGGCGACTTCCGCACCGCCTTCCACATCGCGTACGCCACCGCCGACGGCGTCCGGGAACCGAAGCGGGTGTGGGACAACGACGACCGCACGACCGGTTCGTGGAACTGGCAGAGCAGCAAGCCGGTCGCGGGCGACTTCAACGGTGACGGCAGGGCCGACCTCGGCATCCTCTACAACGAGGGCAGAGACGCCACCGGCGACTTCCGTACCGCCTTCCACATCGGTTACGGCACCGCCGACGCGATCACCCGGCCGAAGCGGGTGTGGGACAACAACGACCGCACGACCGGTTCGTGGAACTGGCAGAGCAGCAAGCCGGTCGCGGGCGACTTCAACGGCGACGGCAAGGCCGACCTCGGCATCCTCTACAAGGAAGGCAGGGACAGGACCGGAAGCAACCGCACCGCCTTCCACATCGGCTACGGCCGCGCCGACGGCATCAACGCCCCCCAGTGCGCCTGGGACAACAACGACACCACCACCGGCAGCTGGAACGCCGACGCCGCCAAGCCCACCGCCGGGGACTTCGACGGCGACGGCAAGGCGGACCTGGGCGTCCTCTACAACGGCGGGGAGAACCCCGACGGCACCAGCGAGGTGAGGCTGTTCACCTTCGCCGGCCGCGCCGAAGCGGTCTCCCCGCCGGTGCGGTCCTGGGACAGCCGCGGGTTCACGTCCTGGCGCTGGTACCGCAGCGACCTGGCCTGACGCGAGGTCGCGCCGGCGTCCGCTCCGGACGGCGACGTACCGACCGGTACAGCCGCGTACGTCTGCGTTCCCCTGCGCACTCCGCGTACCGTCCCGCACGAAAATCCCTTCCGCCCCGGCTGTCACATCACCGCCACGGGCTCCGTCAGTGACATGCGGGCACCCACCGCGCGAACGCGGACGCCCTCAACCGACAAGCAGGGGGCACGTATTGACGCCCGTGCCGTTCCCTGATCCCGATCTCCATCCCGATCCGACGTATCCGGAGATACCCATGCTTCTGAAGAAATCCGCCCGACGCGGCACGTCCCTGCTGCTGATGACCGCGGTCGCGGCGGCCGCCCTGGCCACCGGGACGGCCCAGGCCGATTCCCGGCAGTCCGACGGGATGCCGGTGGTCTCGACGGGCACCCTCGGCCACGGCGCCGCGGCGGGCAGCCGCGTCACGAGACAGCAGGTGCTGGACCGGGCGCGGGACTGGGCCGCCCACCGGGTCCCGTACAGCTCGAACGGGCTCGACTCGCCCTACAACTGGTACAAGGACGACGCGACGGGCGGCTGGTACCGCCAGGACTGCTCGGGTTACGTCTCCATGGCCTGGATGCTCAACCAGAGCCGCAACACCTGGTCCCTGCGCGATGTCACGACCCGGATCAGCACCGCGGAACTGAAGCCCGGCGACATCCTCAACAACACGCAGAGCCACGTGATCATCTTCGCCGGGTGGATCGACAAGTCGGCCGGGAAGTTCTACTTCTACTCCGAGAGCGGCCGCAGAGTGGTCACTCAGCGCTACGTGGGCGACTTCAACGACGCCTGGCTCTCGGGCCACCCCACCGACGGCTACCAGGCCTACCGTTACGACAACATAGTCGACGGCCCGGTCACCCCCGAGCCGGGCGCCGAGGACACCAGCGCCAGTCCGGCCGTGGCCAAGGCGACCGGCCCGGCGGACCAGGCGATCCTGAGCGGCCAGGTACCCCTCACCGCCGCGGTGTCCGAGAGCGTCGGCACCCCCACGGGCGTGGAGTTCTACGTCGACGGCCGGATGGTGGACTCCGTCGCCAGCCGCGGCACCGAGTACTCCGCGTCGCTGGACACCACCGAGCTGTCCGACGGCCCGCACACGCTGACCGTCCGGGCCAAGAACGCCGCCGGCCAGGACGGCCCGATGTCCGCCGCCTCCGGCTTCTTCGTCGCCAACAAGGCCGTCCCCAGCACCACCACCGGCGACTTCGACGGCGACGGCAAGGCCGACATCGCCGTCCTCTACAACAACGGCCGGTCCGATTCGGGCAAGAACCTGACCACGCTGTACAAGTTCACCAGCAACGGTCACGGCTTCGACGCCCCCGTCAAGGCTTGGGACAACGCGGCCCCCTCCGCCCAGAGCTGGAACGCCGACCGCAGCAAGCTGACCGTCGGGGACTTCAACGGCGACGGCAAGACGGACGTCGCGGTCCTGTACAACGACGGCCGGGACGACACCGGCGACTTCCGCACCTCGCTGTACGAGTTCCTCAGCGACGGCAAGACGTTCAAGGCGCCGGCCAAGGTCTGGGACAACAACGACCGCACCACGGGCAGCTGGACCTGGGAGCGCAGCAAGCCCGTCGCGGGCGACTTCAACGGTGACGGCAAGGCGGACGTCGGCATCCTCTACAACGAGGGCCAGGGTGACGACAACATGAACCACACCGCCTTCCACGTCCTGTACTCGTACGACGGCGGGATCCGCGGCCCGAAGCGGGTCTGGGACAACGACGACCGCACCACCGGCAGCTGGAACTGGGAGCGGAGCAAGCCGGTCGCCGGTGACTTCAACGGTGACGGCAAAGCGGACCTCGGCATCCTCTACGACGAGGGCCAGGACGCCGCCGGTGACTTCCACACCGCCTTCCACATCGGTTACGGCACCGCCGACGCGATCACCCGGCCGAAGCGGGTCTGGGACAACGACGACCGCACCACGGGCAGCTGGACGTGGGAGCGCAGCAAGCCGGTCGCGGCCGACTTCAACGGTGACGGCAAGGCCGACCTCGGCATCCTCTACGACGAGGGCAAGGACAAGACCGGCGACTTCCGCACCGCCTTCCACATCGGCTACGGCCGCGCCGACGGCATCAACGCCCCCAAGCGCGCCTGGGACAACAACGACACCACCACCGGCAGCTGGAACGCCGACCGCAGCAAGCTCGTGGCCGGCGACTTCAACGGCGACGGCAAGGCCGACCTCGGCGTCCTCTACAACAGGGGCCAGGACAAGGACGGCAAGAACGAGGTCGCGCTGCACACCTTCGACGGTCGTGACGACGCGGTCTCCCGGCCGGTGAAGGTCTGGGACAACTCGGCCTCCACCAGCTGGAACTGGTACCGCAGCGACCTCGGCTGACCCGGGTCCCGACCGCGACCGCCCCGCCGGACGCTCCTGCGGGGCGGTCGCACGCTCGTCCGGGTCCGCCCGCGGCGCGTGCCTCAGCCCAGGCAGTGGAAGGTGCGCGGCGGGTGCATCAGGAAGTCGCGGTGCGAGATGTTCCACGCGTAGGCTCCGGCCAAGGCGAAGGCCACCCGGTCCCCGGCCCGGAGGGCGTCGACCGGGACCCGCCGGGCGAAGATGCCCCGGGGGGGTGCACAGTTGCCCGACCAGCGCCACCGGCTCCCAGCGGGCAGCCGGACGCGGCCAGGGGCGCGCCCACTCCCCGGCGGACAGACGGTGAACGGGTGGTCGTGCCGTACGGCAGGACGTCGTACACCGACCCGCCCCCACCACACGCGGGCCGCTGCCTGACGCGGGTGTGGGCCGACTGACGCCGTGCTCCACCACGACCGAGCGCGCCTCGCGGACGCGCCCGCCGCCACGCTGGTCGCCTCCTGCGCCGGACTCGCCGCGCGGGCGGCGGCCCGGGCGGAGACATCGCTCGCGCAGCCGGCGGCGGGGCTCAGCCGGTGAGGTGCGAGGCAAAGAACCAGAGGTTGCCCTCCAGGTCGCGAGCGCCGTATTCGCGCAGCCCGTAGGGCATGTCCTGCGGTTCGTACTCGATGACCGCTCCGGCCTCCTTGGCGTGCCGGAAGTGCGCGTCGACGTCCTCGACGGTCATCATCACGGCCGCGTGCACGGCCGGAAGTTGCGACGCCGGCCGGAGCTTCATCTCGTCCCGGGCCCGTCCGACGATCACGGTGTGCGGACCGATGCCCGCCTGGGCGTTGACCACCTGCCCGTCCACCTCGTTGACCACCCTCTTCTCCAGCCCGAAGGCTTCCAGTAGGAAGGCGAAGCCGGTCGCCGGGTCCTTGTAGAAGAGGTACGGGCTGATGCTGGGGGCGCTCGGGGCGGCCTGCTGCTTCATGAACGACTCCTTGGGACGGGGGACGGACACCGCGGTACGGGACGTCACGCTAAGAGTGTCCGGGCCCGGAGTCTTGAACAGAATTCACCTGCCCCTGCGATACGACGCGCCGCCCTGGGCGCCGCCTCCGGGCAGGGCCGGTCAGTCGGCCCGCAGCCCGCCGCCGTCCGGAAGCCAGGTGCGGGAGAACGCCGACGGGGAGCGTCCCGCGTACCGTGAGAACGCCCGGCTCAGATGTGACTGGTCGGCGTACCCGCAGGTCAGCGCGATGTCCGCGAGACTCGCCCCGCTGTTGATCAACCCCACCGCGGTACGGAAGCGCAGCACCTGGGACAGCGCCTTGGGAGGCAGCCCGATCTGCTCGCGGAACTGGTCGATCAGATGCTTGTGGCTGCACCCGGCTCCCTCGGCGAGATCCCGCACGGCAACCCGCCCCCCACAGCGCCGCAACTCTTCCCAGGCCCGTTCGGCGGGGGAGGGGGCACCACCGGCCGAGCCGGTGACCAGCCCCTCGGAGAGCAGCGTGTCCAGGACGGTGAAGCGCTCCTCCCAGCCGGACCGCTCGGCCAGCGCGGTGAGCCGGCGCAGCAAGGCGGCGTCGAGGAGCTCCTCGGCCCCGACCGCACGATTGGCCAGGAGGTGCATCGGCAGACCCAGGAAGAAGCGGGCACCGACCGGAGTGAAACGGACGAGGACGCCGCTGGAGACGGGAGCGGTCTCCGTCAGGCGGTAGCGGTCCTGGACACCCGTGACGAAGACCTGCCGCCGCAGGCCACCCCCCACGCCCTGGGTCCCGGTACCGCAACAGGGCTGTTCGCCGCCGAGCACCCGGACCGAGGGCTCGAAACCGACGACGAGGGTGATCAGGCCGGAGGGCAGTTCCCGGCGGAGCCGGAAGCCGCGCCCGCGCTCGTCGTAGCCGAGATAGCCGGCCACGAAACGACGCAGGTCCGGCCGCGGGCGACGCCACACCGTCTCCCAGCGGCCGAGCACCGACTCGTGCCGCACCCTGCGCAACCGCGCCGTGGGGGAGGGCGGGGACGACAGCGCGCGCCCGCCCGGCGGCAGGGACGCGCCGCCCGCCGGGTCAGCGCTCGGGAACATGCCACTCCGCGAGCACGTCGGGGGCCTGGCCCGCCCACGCCTGACAGAGAGGTCCGGCCATCTCGTGGCCTCCGGCACCGGCCAGTCGCACCGTGAGGAATTCGCTGCGTCCCCGGCCGAGGATCCCGGACGTCTCCGACGCGGCCGTCACACAGGCGTGCACCTTGGCCTCGGAAAGTGCGAGAGCCGGCTCCCGCACCTGTTCCGCGCTCACCATGGACGCTCGCGTCCTCTCAGACGTCTGCGGCGTCACACCGCGCCGACCCAGGTCCCGTGTGAGGTGGTGCAGGCGCAGTGCATCACCTTGGGCGAACACGGGGCTCCCCAGCGGCAGTTGGCGGCCGGTGCGGTAGCCGGTGAAGGGTTCGGCCGGAGGGTCCTCGAGGAGACAGGTCATCGGGGCGACGGCTTTCGGTACGGAGGCGGCGAGCACGGCAAAGGATGCCTTGGCGAGGGCGCGCTCCTTGGCGCAGGTAGTGCAAGTGCGAGCCCGCCGCCGAGCCCGTCGGTTCCTCCGGTGATGACCACGGTCCGCATCCCTGGTTCTCCTGCCTCTCTACTGTTCCCGTCGTGTTGCCGACGAGTGGCCGCGTGATCCGCCCCCACCATGGGGCCATCGCCGAACCCTGACTAGCGTCGAGACCAGGGGGCGAGGCAGGAGGACGGCTCGTACTGGGTGCACATGCTCCCCGGTATCGCGGTCATGAGTACCGGACAGGGTTTGGGTTTCGGCGCGATGCCGGCCGCCACGCTGGAGGGCCTGCCGTCCCACCAGCACGGAGTCGCCAGCGCGGTCAAGTGACCGCGCAGCAGATCGGCAACAGCGTCGGTCCGGCGATCCTGGTCGCCGTCTCGACCGGTGTCAGTGGCGGTGCCACGAATCCGGCCGATCAGCTGGCAGGTTTCCACGCGGCGTATCGGGTGGCGGGTGCCATCGGGCTCCTCGGCGGGGTGACTGTTCTGCTCACCAGGTTTCCCCAGGCGGCCACCGAGCCGTCGGCTTCCGAGGAGAGGTCGTGACAGCGAAGGCCGGACGCACCTGAACGTGCCCTGCGGCCGGGGGCCTTGCCCGATGAGGGCAGGGCCCCGAGTCCCGCCGCACCACGGTCATCGTCCGCGGGCGGCCCGGCCGTGCCTCGGCGCGCGCCGCGCACTCCGAATGAGCCGTAGGCCGGTACGCCCGCCTACGGCCGCGGAGTGCCCAATGACCACCGCCCCGGCCCTTTGACCACCACATTCCCGCCGACTGACCACCGCAGTCCCCCAACCGCGAAGGCGCCGCCCTAACGGTCCGACCACCGCAGCACCTTGTCTCCGTCGCAGCGGGACCGTCCGACACACACCTGGAGCACACGCACCAGAGCCAGGGGGCTTCCGGCGGCGCGCGCCTGCCGTAGCGAAGAGGACAAGAGCCGATAGACGGGGCCGGTCATGTGAGATCTCGTGAAAGATGAGAGGGTCTGGCGGGTGAGCGAGACACCGGCGAACACCCTGCAATACCGCTTTGACGGGCCCGAAGACGCCCCGGTCCTGATCCTGGGCCCGGCCCTCGGCACCACATGGCACATGTGGGACCGGCAGGTGCCGGAACTCACCCGCCAGTGGCGCGTCTTCCGCTACGACCTGCCGGGCCACGGCGGAGCGCCCGCCCATCCGGCGGCCACGGTCGGCGAGCTCACCGACCGGCTGCTCGCCACCCTCGACGCCCTCGGCGTCGAGCACTTCGGCTACGCGGGCTGCTGCATCGGCGGCGCGATCGGCGCCGATCTCGCCCTGCGCGGCCCGGAGCGGCTCGGCTCCCTCGCCCTGATCGGGGCGGCCGCCCGCTTCGGCACGGCGGACGGCTGGGGCGTACGGGCCTCCGAGGCCCGCTCCCACGGCCTCGACCCCGCGGCGCGGTCCGCGCCCGAGAACTGGTTCAGCCCGGCCTTCGCCGCGGCCCAGCCCGCCATAGTGGACTGGGCCGTCCACATGGTGCGCACCACCGACGTCCCCTGCTACTCCGCCGCCTGTGAGGCGTTGGCCGCCTTCGACGTCCGCTCCGGCCTCGACCGGGTGGGCGTGCCCACGCTGGTGCTCGTCGGCGCCGAGGACCAGGTGACGCCGCCCGCCGACGCCCGCGTCCTGGTCGCCGGCATCCACGACGCCCGCCTGGCCGTCGTCCCCGGCACCCGCCACCTGGCCCCCGTCGAGCAACCCGCCGCCGTCACCGACCTGCTGGTGGGCCACTTCACGGCGGACTGGCAGCGGCGGGCCCCGCGGGGACGCGGCGCGGGTACGGGCCCCGGTACGCCGGCGGGCTCGTCGGCCGCGCCTGCCGCCGCCGCGAGCGGACCGGGCGCGCACGCCGGTCCGTCGTCGGGCGCTTCGGGCCTGCCCGGTGGTGTGTCGGCGGCCGGCGCGGGCGCGCCCGGCGGCCTGTCGGAGCCGGGCGGGCCGGGTGTGCCTTCCGCCGGGGGTGCGTCCGGCGGTTCGGCCGTGCAGGCCGGCCCGTCCTCGATCCCTCCTGTCACGTCCACCGGCTCGTTCGCGGCCGGCGCGTCATCGGTTCCTCCGGTCACGTCCAGTGGTTCGTTCGCGGCCGGCGCGGGTGCTTCCGCCGGCCTGTCGGAGCCCGGCGGGCCGGGCGTGCCGTCCGCCGGGGGTGCGGCTGCCGGTTCGGCCATGCATGCCGGTTCGTCGGCCGGCGCGTCTTCGGCTCCTCCGGTCACATCCACCGGCCCGTCCCCGGCCGGTGGGGGCGCCTCCGCTGGTCTTTCGGTGCCCGCGGGCGCGTCTGCGGCGGCCCCGCCCGGCTCGCCTTCGGCCGGGCCGGCTGCCGCGTCCCCGCCCGCGTCGCCAGGTGCGGCCGCCGGCGAGGCGCCGACGGCGCTGTTGCCGCCGATCGTGCTGGGGGACGGGCCGGTGCCGTCCGCCGCTTTCGCCGAGGGGCCGCCCGCCGGCTGGCCGCCGCCCCGCGGCGCGGACGCGCCGCACGGCGTGTTCGGGCCGCCCCTGGCGGGCGGTATACCGGGCCCTGCCCCGGATCCCGCGCCCTTCGGCGCGGCCCCCGACCCCTTCGGTCCCGCGAACGGTCCCGCGAACGGCCCCCGGCCGGCCACGCCCGCCACGGCCCACGGGCCGGAGGCCATGCTCCGTAACGGAACGCTGCGGGCCGACGTCTTCGGCCCGGTCGGCCCGCCGGTCGACAGCCCGTACGCGACGGCGGCCCCCGCTCCGGGTGCTTCCGCGGACGCGCCGACGGCGTACGGCCCTCCCGCCCCCGGCCGCGTCGACGGGGGCTTCGGACCGTTCCCGGGTCCGTCCCCGGCCCCGGACGACCGCTCCGGGGGCTCACCCCTGCCCGGCTTCGGGCACGGCGCCACCGAGCCGCTGGCCCCGGCCTCTCCGGCGGGCGCCGGTGGCCCGGACGACGTCGCTAACCAAGTGCCCTACGCCGTAGGGGCGTTCGACGCGTCAGCCGGTGCCCCAGGCGGCGCACCGACCGCTCCGGTGGGAGGAACGCCTTCCCCGGCCGGGCCTGCTCCCGGCCCGTACCCGGGACCCGGCGGCAGCGGCACCGAGGACCCGCAAACAGGCCTCCGCACGGACGCGGGGGCGCGCCCGGCAGGGCAGGGAAGCCCCGCACGGGTGGACGTGCCGACCACGGACATGTCCCCGCTGCCCCCGTCCGCCCCGGCCCCGCGATCCGGAGCGGACGCCCCGCGCCACGTCCCCGCGCCGGACACCGGCAGGACGACGGGAGGTCCGTCCTCCTCGGCCGCCGCCGGCGCCTCGGTGCGCCCGGGGGCCGGTGCGGCGGCGTCCGCGGTGGGCGGTCCCGCCCCCGCCCCGGCCCGGGTCGATGTGCCGACGACGGACATGTTCCCGTTGTCCGCGCCCGCTTCGGCGAGCCGCCGTGAGGCCGCTGTGAACGGGAGTGGCGGTGATGCGGTGGCCGATCCCGCGCGTGCGGATGTGCCGACGACGGACATGTCGGCGCTGTCCCCGCCGAGTTCGACGCGCCGTCCCGGGGCCCGGGCCGGTAGGAACGGTGAGGCGGTGACGGCGGAGACGCCGGAGACCGGCGAGGCGGTGCGGGCGGGTTCCACCGGTGAGGCCGGCGGGGACGCTCCTGCCGCTGACCCGTCCCCGTCGGGCGGACGCGCGTCGGCGCGCCGTCGCGACGGCACGGGGGCGGCGGGCTCCGGTCGCGTGGATGTGCGCGTGGACGTGCCGACGACGGACATGTCGGCGCTCTCCGCACCCGGTGCGGAGGCGACAGCCGGCGACGCGCCCGGTGCGGCCGGCCGGGCCCCGGACACGGCCCGGGCGGATGTGCCGACGGCCGACATGTCGGCGTCTCCGGTGCCCGGTTCGGCGACGGCCGTCACCGAGGCACCCGGTGCGGGTGGCTCCGCCCCGGACGTCTCCCGGGTGGACGTGCCGACGACGGACATGTCCGCGCTCTCCGCGCCCGCTTCGGCGGCGGCTGCCGGCGAGGCGCCTGGCGCGGGCGGTCCGGCCTCCGACGCCGTCCGGGCGAACGTGCCGACCGCCGACGTGTCCGTGGGCTCCGCATCGGGTTCGCACGTCCGCTCCGGGGAGGGCGCACCGGCCTCGGGGCGGGCGCCCGCGGACGTGCCGACCACCGACATGTCCCCCGTCCCGGCACCGGGTTCGGCCGCTCGCTCCGGGGACCGGCCGCCGGCCGCGGAACCGGTCCGGACGGACCCCCTGCCCACTCCCACCCCCGACACGTCCCAGGGCACCACCGCCACCGGCCGCCCGAGCGCCCGCCGCACTCCCGGGAGGACCGGAATCGGAGTGGGCGTGGGCCGGCAGGCCGCCTTTGGAACCAGGGGGCAGCGGGAGGGAGCGCATGCCCCGGCGGACGCAGCGGTCGCGGCGGGCGGACGGCCCGCCGGCGCGGAGCCCGGAACGCGCAGCAGCATCGACACCGCCACCAGCCCCGACGCCCCCGCCGAAGTCGCCCGCCGGGAGGACGTCCGGGCCGCCGGTTCCGCGGCCCTGCCCGCCGCCACCGCGCACGGAACGGAAGCGGCCGTACCCACCGACGTACCCACCGACGTACCCGCCGACACGCGCGCCCCGCGCGCCCGGCACCGGGCCGGAGGCGTGTATTCGGCGGACGCCCTGACCGTCGTCGAGCCGGGGGCCGACGCCGGGGGCGCTCCGGCGGGGGCGCTCGACGTGCGGCGGCGGGCGCTGGGGGAGGCGCACGGGGAGGCGTACGGCCAGGCGGCCGGCGCGGCGGATCCGTTCACGCGCGAGTTCGAGGACTTCGCGGCCCGCGTCACCTGGGAGGAGAGCTGGTCCCGACCCGGCCTCGACCCGCGGACGCGGGCACTGCTCACCCTGACCGCGCTCACCACCGGCGGCCACGTCCAGGAGCTTCCCGGCCACGCCCGGGCCGCGCTCCGGCTGGGGGTCACGCCGGGGGAGATCCAGGAGGCCCTGCGGCACACGGCCCTCTACGCCGGGCTGCCCGCCGCCCGGGCCGCGTTCGCCGCGATCCGGCCGGTCATGGGGGACGGGCCGGGCCGGCCGGACCCGTCCCCCGAGGGCGGCGCGTCATCATGAGGGCATGAAACTCACCAAGTACGGTCACGCCTGCGTCCGTCTGGAGAAGGAAGGCCGCGCCCTCGTCATCGACCCCGGCGGGTTCACGGAGGAGGACGCGGCCCTCGGGGCGGACGCCCTGCTGGTCACCCACGAGCACCCGGACCACTTCGACGCGCACCGGCTGCGGGCCGCCCTGGAGGCCAACCCGGCCACCGAACTGTGGACGCTGCGGAGCGTCGCCGAGCGGCTCTCGGCCGCGTTCCCGGGGCGGGTGCACACCGTCGGCGAGGGCGACGCCTTCACGGCCGCGGGGTTCGACGTCGAGGTGCACGGGCAGCTGCACGCCGTGATCCACCCGGACCTCGAACGGATCACCAACGTCGGCTACTTCGTGGACGACACGCTCTTCCACCCCGGCGACGCCCTCACCGTCCCCGGCCGGCCGGTGGACACGCTGATGGTGCCGGTGATGGCACCGTGGAACAGGGTCGGCGACGTCATCGACTACCTCCGCGAGGTCGCGCCGCGCCGGGCGATCGACGTCCACGACGCGCTCCTCACCGACCTGGCGCGGCCGGTCTACGACCGGATGCTCGGCCCGGACGGCCCCGGCGTCGGCGGGGCGGAGCACTCCCGGCTGGCGCCGGGGGAGAGCGTCGAGCTCTGACCTCCCGACCTGTCCAGCCACCCCTCCCACCTGCGGAAACGGGCGTTGTCAGACCCTCCCGTTAGGGTGGCCGCATGCGCATCGCCACCTGGAACGTGAACTCGATCACCGCCCGCCTGCCCCGGCTGCTGGCCTGGCTGGAGAGCAGCCGTCCGGACGTGCTGTGCCTCCAGGAGGTCAAGTGCGCCGCGGACGCGTTCCCGTACGAGGAGCTGCGCGGCCTCGGCTACGAGGCCGCGGTCAACGCCACCGGCAGGTGGAACGGCGTGGCCGTGCTCTCCCGCGTCGGCATCGCCGACGTGGTGACCGGCCTCCCGGGCGGCCCGGACTTCGAGGGCGCGCAGGAGCCCCGGGCCATCTCGGCCACCTGCGGGGCCGCCCGCGTCTGGTCGGTCTACGTCCCGAACGGCCGGGACGTCGAGCACGACCACTACGGCTACAAGCTCCGCTGGTTCGAGGCGCTGCGCGACGCCGTGGCCGCCGACGCCACGGGCGACCGCCCGTTCGCCGTCCTTGGCGACTACAACGTGGCGCCGACGGACGACGACGTCTACGACCCGGCCGTCTTCGAGGGCGCCACCCACGTCACCCCGGCCGAGCGCGCCGCCCTCGCCGCCCTGCGCGACACCGGCCTGTCCGACGTCGTGCCCCGGCCGCTCAAGTACGACCACCCGTACACCTACTGGGACTACCGGCAGCTGTGCTTCCCGAAGAACCGGGGCATGCGCATCGACCTCGTCTACGGCAACGCGGCGTTCTCCGGCGCGGTCAAGGACGCGTACGTCGATCGCGAGGAGCGCAAGGGCAAGGGCGCGTCGGACCACGCGCCGGTCGTCGTCGACCTGGACGTGTAGATCCGGTCGCTCCGACGGGATCCTGTCGTCCGACGGTGATGGGCGGAGCCGGGCGGGCGTAAGGACGGCCGGGCCGCGGCCGGCGCGGCCCGGCCCGCCGCGACGCCGGCCGCGGCCCGGCCCGCTCAGGCGAGGTGGTCGGTGACGCGCCGGAGCACGGAGACCGCCGTCGCGTACTCCTCCTCCGTGATGTCGCCGACGAGCTCCTCGCGCACCCGGGCCATGCGCTCCTTCGCCGTCGCGAGGCCCGCGAGGCCCCGGTCCGTGAGGGTCAGCCGGCCGTCGGCGCCGGCGACGAGCCAGCCCCGGTGCACGAGCGCGTCGGCGGCGTGGGCCGTCACCTCGGTGCCCATGCCGTAGGGCACGTCCACGGCGCGGATCTCGTGCCTGGTCAGGCCGTGCTCGGCCCGGACGACGTTGTTCAGCGCCCACCACTGGGGCTGGGTCAGGTCGATGCCTGCCAGGGCGGCCTGGGAATGCCGGAGGATCGCTTCGGTGGCGCGCCAGGCGGCGAGGGCGATGGGCGGCTGGGCGGGTGCGGCGGTGCCGTTCCGCGAGGCGTTCGTGGGGGCGTTCACGGAGGTCTTCGCAGAGGCGTTCACGTGCGTCATGATCATGAAGCTAGGACCTCAAGTGCGGTCGAGGGCAAGCCCTGTCCGGCCTCCCGCCCCTCACCTCACTGCGGCTTCGGCCGCGACCGCAGGTACCGCATCTGCGCCTGGCTGAGGTCGTGCGCCTTCCGCATGTGGCGGGTGACCACCTCCAGCTCCTCCTCCGTGTGCTCGTCGAGCAGCGCCCGCCAGGCCCCGCCGAGGTCGTCCCACACCGCGGCGACGCGGGCGACCCGCTCCGGCACCGGAGTGACCAGTACCCTGCGACGGTCCTTCAGGTCCGGGGTCCGGGCCACGTAGCCCTCCCGTTCGAGCCGGTCCACCAGCCGGGTGGCCGATCCCGTGGTCAGCCCCGTCATGTCGGCGATCTGCCGGACGGTGAGCGGCTCGTCCTCGGCCGTCAGCAGGCTCAGGCACTGCACGTCCGTCGGGTGCAGACCGAGGTGGTCGGCGACGGCCTGGTTGAACAGCACGTACGCCGCCATGTAGCGGCGGGACTCCGCCGACAACTCCTCGTACAGCCGGGCCCGGCGCGGGTCCGTCACCTGAATCACACTCCAAATCGCTGCGCGGCGCAGCAATATCCCGTAATCTCCTGCATGGCGCAGCGACTGCGCCACGCAGCAAGTTTACGCGATCCATCCTCCATACCCCCTGTCAGGAGAACCCGTGCTCACCATCGCCGTCACCGGAGCCACCGGAGCCCAGGGCGGAGCCACCGCCCGAGCCCTGCTCGCCGCCGGCCACCACGTGCGCGCCCTCACCCGCCACCCCGGATCGTCCGCCGCCGAGGCCCTCCGCCGCCTTGGCGCCGACGTCCGCCACGCCGACTTCGACGACCGCGCCTCCCTCGACACCGCCCTCGCCGGCGCCGACTCCCTCTTCGCGGTCACCACCCCGTTCGGCACCGACACGGACACCGAGACCCGGCAGGGCAGGACCCTCGTCGACGCCGCGGCGGCCGCCCGCCTCGGGCACGTCGTGTTCACCTCCGCCGCGCACGCCGACCGCGGCACCGGGATCCCGCACTACGAAAGCAAGCACTCGATCGAGCGGCACCTGCGCGCGTCCGGTCTGCCCTGGACCGTGATCGCCCCGGCGGCCTTCATGGACAACTACGCCAGTGGCTGGACCCTCGACGGGCTGCGGGACGGCGTCTTCGCCTGGCCGATGCCCGCAGACCGGCCGCTCACCCTCATCCCCGCCACCGACATCGGCGCCTTCGCCGCGCTGGTCCTCGCGCGGCGCGACGAGTTCGCCGGCCACCGCGTCGACATCGCCTCCGACGAGCTCACCCCCGCCCGCATCGCGGAGACCCTCGCCGCGGCTGCCAACCGCCCGGTCGTCCACCGGGAGGTGCCGCTGGACCGGGTCCGGGAACACTCCGCCGACCTGGCGGCGATGTTCGCCTACTTCACCACCACCGGCCTCGACGTCGACGTCGCCGGGCTGCGCCGCGCCTATCCCGAGGCCGGCTGGCACGGCTTCGCCGACTGGGCCGCCGGCCAGGACTGGGCGGCCCACTTGGCCGCCGACCCCACGTCGGCACACCACCACTGACGACTGTCGCACCGCTGAAGGAGACCCCCGTGGCACCCCATGGCATGAAGCCCATCGGCTACTGGCTCAATCGCACTGACCAGGCCCTCACCCGCGCCATGGACGGCGTCCTGGCGGAGCACGGCCTCACCAGGACCGCCTGGCAGGTCCTCAACGTCGTCCGCGCGGGGCGCGACACCGCCGACGACGAGGTGCTGTCGGTTCTCGCCGCGAACGCCGACGCTTCCGCGCTGCGCGCCGCCGTCCGCGTCCTGCTCGACGACGGCTGGGTGAGCCGCCCCGCGCCGGGGCGGCTCACCCTCGCCCCGGAGGGGAACCGGCGGCTGGCGGCGGCCGCCGAACGCGTCGACGCGTTCCGTGCCGTCTCCGTCGCCGGCATCTCCCGGGACGAGTACCGCACGGCCGTCCTCGTCCTGGAGCGCATGACCCGCAACGTCGAGGGACTCGGGGCTGTCGCGGGCCACGCCGGCCACTGAACCCGTGGGCTCCGGCCCGGCGGGCCCGCGCCGGTTGTCCCCTACGGAACCCGATCTGTACAGAACCCGGTCCCTATGGAGTCCGGCCCTTGCGGAAGGTGCCCTTGCGGAAGGCCCTTGCGGAACGCGGTCTCACCGGGCCGCCCCTCACCCCACCAGCCGCCGCAGATCCACCGCGTCCGCGAACGCCTTCATCCCCGCGTCGTTCGGATGCAGATGGTCCCCGCCGTCGAAGCGCGGCAGCATCCGTTCCGGATGTTGCGGGTCCCGGATGGCGGCGTCGAAGTCGAAGACCGCGTCGTACACGCCGCCGTTCTGCCGGATGTGCCGGTTGATGGCCGTCCGCTGGGCGTCGGCCGTCGCCGTGCAGTCGTAGAAGCCGCCGCAGGGGGCGATGGTCGCCGCGATGACCCGCAGGCCGCGTTCGTGCGCCCGTTCCGCGATCGACCGCAGGGCGGCGATCACCTGGTTGGCGGTGGTGCCGGCGCGGATGTCGTTGACGCCCTCGAAGACGATCACGGTCCGGGCCTGGGACTGGGCCAGTACGTCGCGTTCCAGCCGGTGGCCGGCGCTGACGCCGCTGAGTGTGGTGCTCGGGCCGCTGCCCTGGTAGCGGTCGTCGACCACCCGGTTGCCGGAGATCCCGCTGTTGAGGACGCCGTACGCGGGGACCGCGTGCTGGGCGCGCAGCCGCCGGGACAGCAGGTCGGGCCAGCGCCCGTTGGCGTCGGGGGTGGACCGTTCGCCGTCGGTGATCGAGTCGCCGAGCGCGACCACCGATCCCGGGCCGCCGCCGACGTCGACGCCGGTGAGCAGCGGCCAGGTGGCGAGGGTCCCGGTGTACGCGCCGGCGGCCCGGTCGGCCGTCCGGTCACCGCCTCCGTCGGCGGTCAGGTAGGACCGCTGGTTGGTGTAGTTGTGCACGGGCAACGCCCGTACGGTGCCGGGCAGATGGATGCTCACCAGCAGGCTGGTGTCCGGCGGCACCGTGAACCCCAGTGGGTCGCTGAACCGCTGGGTCCCGGCCGGCAGGACGACCGCCTGCTTTCCCCCGAACGTGAGCGTCCGGGGCGCGGCCGCGGCCGCCGCGCCCTTCCCCTGCACGGCGACGGTCGCGTGGCCGATCCGCACCGGCTCGGCGGCGAACGTGTTCTCCAGCCGGATCCGGGTCCGCGGCCCGCCCGCGCTGCCGTGCACCACCAGCCGCAGCGTCCGGTCCTTCCACGGCCCGACGGCCGTGTACCCGGACGTGGGAGCCGCCCAGCTGCCGGTCCACTCGTTCGTGGGAGCGCGCAGCGCCATGGAGAAGACGTGCAGTCCGGTCGACGCGCGAGAGGCCTGCGGCAGGACGACCGACTCCACCTCCCGGCCGCGGGCGACCGGCACGGTCACCGCGTGCAGCCGGGTGGTCTCCGTCCGGCGCCCGCCGGGGGTGTTGAGGTGGGGGAGGCCGACGGCCTTGGTGGTCAGCGGGCCGCGCCGCCAGTCGGGGGCGGTCAGCCGGTACGTGCTGCGGGAGCCGTCGCCGTAGCGGACGGTCCCGGTGCCGCTGACGTCACCGCCCGGCCCGGCCGCCGCGCTCCCCGCGACGAGGAAGGTGAGCGCGTCGCCCCGGCCGCGCAGCCGGACCGTCTGCCCGGCCGCGCGGACGTTGTCCGGCGTGCCCGGCGCCGAGCGCGGCCAGCGCAGCGCGGAGCCGTCGACCGGCAGTTCCCTGCCGGGGGTCCAGCCCGCCGCGGCGAGGTCCTGGGCGGAGAAGGAGCCGCCCGCTCCGTCGAAGTCCGCCTCCCGGGGCCGGGCGTCGTCGCTCACCGCCTTGTTGTCGAAGAGCCGCTCCAGAGGGAGCGGCTCCTTCGCCGGTTCGGCCGGTGCGCCGGGGCGGGCGAGCGCCGGGGCGTTCGCGAAGGCGACGGCGCAGACCGCCCCCACCACGACGGCTCCCGCCGCGCCCCGCCGTCTGTGCCGCCGTTCCGTGTGTGCCGTGCCGTGCGCTGTCCGGAGCATGCTTCTCATGCCTCCCGTGATTCCCCACGCCGAATGTGGCGGGATGAAGTTAGGGAGACCACGGAACCACGTCAAGGAGGCCGCCAGGTCACGTCGTCCCGCCGCGCGCGGGTGGTGAGGCCATCTGCACGAGTGCGATCCTTGCCGGTATGAACATTCCCTTTTTGGACGGCTGGCGCAGGCGGCACGACGCGGCACGCGGGGGCGCCGCGCACGGCACGGCCGACTGGGACCCGGAGGGCCTGGCCGACCTGCTGTCGGAGTGCGAACTGCTGCGCGCGCAGGCGGAGTCGGCGGGCGTCGCGCTCGACGACGGGCCGTCCTCCCTGGAGGCCCTCGACCAGCTGCAGCCGCGCTGGCGCGGCGACGAGGAGCTCCAGTCCTGGCTGGGCAACGACGCGGGGCTGTACCTGGGGACGGTGCTGGTCCGCACGGTCGCCGGCGCGGCCTGGCGGATCCGCTCCGACGGCCAGCCGGTGGTCCTGCTCGCCGGCGGCCGTGAGGTGGACGTGGTCGAGACCGGGCACGCGTGGGCGGAGGACGGCGCCCCGGAGCTCTCCCAGGTGTACGGCGAGTTGTCCGAGAACTGACGGCGGGGCGCGGGGCGCGGGGCTCTGGGCGCTGGGCCTTGGAGGCTGGACCTGCGTGCCCCGGCCGTCCTGGGCCGACGCCCGCCCCGGCCGTCGTGGGGGGGGGCGTCCGTACCGGCCGTCCTGGAGAGCGTCCGCGCCGGGCCACTAGGGAAATCCCGCGCTCGGCTTCGTGGCGGACGTCTGTCCCCTTGCGATGACGATCTTCGAGCCCGACTCCCCGTCGGAGCGCTTCACGTCGGCGTCTCCCGCCGGTGCCCCGTCGCCCGGCCCTCCCGCCGACGCCCACGTCGGCGCCTCCCTGCCGGCGTCCTCCCGCCGATGCCTTCGTCGGCGCTCCCCGCGCCGTCCTCCGCGCGCGGGCCGAACCCTCGCCGCCACGCCGGGTCTCGTACCGCGCCCTTCCACGGGCCAGGGCCCGGGCCACGAGCCCCGGCCACGCCCCCGTGTCACGAGCCGCGGGCTGCGGGCCGCGAACCGTGGGCTGCGAGCCGGAAGGCCAACTGTCACGCCACGCCTCCGCAGCGGCCCCGCCTGCCGGCCCGTCCACTGCCTCCGCCTGCCGGCCGGCGCTCCGCGCGAACCCCCGGCCGAAGTCCGCCCCGGATCGCCCGACCCGCCTCACCCACCGAGGACCGGCCCCACACCACCGAGGACCGGCCCCACACCACCGGGGAGCGGCCCCCCACCCACCGAGGGCCGGCCCCCCACGAGGACCGGCCCCTCATCACCGGCGACCGGCCCCTCACCCCGTGAACGGAATCACGTACTCCAGCCGCCACCGGTCCGCCCGCACCACGATGTCCGACGTCTCCACCGCCCGCCCGTCCCCGTCGAAGTGCGTCCGCTCGACGACCGTGACGCACTGCCCGGCCGTGCAGCCCAGAGCCTCCGCCTCCGGTGTGGTGGCCGGGCGGGAGCCGACCAGTTCGCGGGCCCGGACGACCCGTACGCCGATGGCCGCCAGCCGGCCGCGCACGCCCCGGCGGGCGTACGGGCCGTGCTCGGGGTGGACGACGTCGGTGCCGGCGGTGACGGCCAGCGGCTCCCAGCTGGTGGCGAGTTGCACCGGGCGGCGGTCGGCCAGGTACTCGTACTCCGTGCGCAGCACCGGATCGCCCGCCGCGATGCCCAGCCGCTCGGCGATCAGCGCCGGCGCGGGCGCCTCGGCGGAGGACGCCTCCCAAGTCAGCGCGGTTCCCCCGGACGGGCGACCGCACGGCGGGCGCGAGTCCCTGATCGAGTGGTGGTCCCGGGCGGTGTGGATCTCCGCCGCGAACGGGGTGTCGACCGCGCCCGTGGTACGCAGCAGGGTGCCCAGCGGCGCCCGGTCGGCGACGAACACCCCGCGCCCGAACTGCCCCTCCGCGTAGCCCGCGGCCTTGAGCACCCGGACCGCCCGGTCGACGGTCTGGTCGCTGGCCGCGTAGGCCCGTTTGAGCTCGGAGCGGGAGGGGATCCGGGCGCCGACGGTCAGTGAGCCGTCGTCGATGCGCCGCCGCAGGTCGTCCGCGATGCGCAGATATACGGGCCTGCTGTCGCCCACTCCGGGCTCCCTTCCCCCTGGTTCCCCCATTTGGACCCACAGGCTAGGTACCCAGGCTGGGTCTGTGTACCTAGGAAAGCCCAGGTGGACAGCGCGGAGGAGCGGGGGAGCGCGGCGGGAGCACCGGAGGAAATGTCGGCCTGGTCCTCTTCCGTACGCGTGTCGGCGGTGACGTCCCGGAACGCCCCTGGATAGGTTGCTCCGACCGGCCGGTGCGGGCCTCCGGACTGGGTGAGCCTCCGGGCATGACGAGCCTCCGGGCATGACGAGCCTCCGGGCATGACGAGCCTCCGGACAGGGCGGGCCTCCGACAGGGCGAGAGTGAGTTGGGCAGAGCATGGCCGTCGATCCGCTGATCGAACTGCGTGGCGTCAACAAGTACTACGGGAAGCTGCACGTCCTCCGGGACATCGACCTCACGGTCGGCCGGGGGGAGGTGGTCGTGATCATCGGCCCGTCGGGCTCCGGGAAGTCCACGCTGTGCCGGACGATCAACCGGCTGGAACCGATCGACTCCGGGACGATCACCCTGGCCGGGCAGCCGCTCCCGGCGGAGGGCCGGGCGCTCGCCCGGCTGCGGGCCGAGGTGGGGATGGTCTTCCAGTCCTTCAACCTCTTCGCACACAAGACCGTCCTCGCCAACGTCTCGCTGGCCCAGACGAAGGTCCGCGGCCGGGGCAGGGAGGAGGCCGACCGGCGCTCCCGCGAACTCCTGGAGCGGGTGGGGCTCCTGGCTCACGCCGAGAAGTACCCGGCCCAGCTCTCCGGCGGCCAGCAACAGCGCGTGGCCATCGCCCGCGCGCTGGCCATGGACCCCAAGGCGCTCCTCTTCGACGAGCCGACCTCCGCCCTCGACCCCGAGATGATCAACGAGGTGCTGGAGGTGATGCAGCAACTCGCCCGTGAGGGCATGACGATGGTCGTCGTCACCCACGAGATGGGCTTCGCCCGCTCCGCCGCCAACCGCGTGGTCTTCATGGCCGACGGCCGCGTCGTCGAGGACCGCGTCCCCGAGGAGTTCTTCACGGCCCCCGAGAGCGACCGGGCCAAGGACTTCCTCTCCAAGATCCTCAAGCACTGAGCGGGTGACGCAGCACATGGCACACCGCACCGCCGGCCGGGTCCTGAGCGCCCTCGCCGCCTTCGCCTCTCCAGCCGCCCTCGCCGCCCTCGCCCTGCTCACCGCCGCCTGCGGCAAGGAGGGCAGCCCGCCGATCAAGGGCCCCGCGCCCGGGGAGCTCCCCGCGTACCGCGTCGCCTCCGGCTTCACCCCGCCGGACTCGCCCACCTGGCGCACGGCCAAGGGCCGCGGCCACCTCACCGTCGGCGTCAAGGAGGACCAGCCCTACCTGGGCGAGAAGGACCCCGCCACCGGCGCGTACTCCGGCTTCGACATCGAGATCGCCCGGATGATGTCCGCCTCCCTCGGCTTCGACCCCAAGACCCTCGCGTTCCGCACCATCGCCTCCGCCAACCGCGAGACGGCCCTGCAGAACGGCCAGATCGACTACTACGTCGGCACCTACACCATCAACGACCTGCGCAAACGCCAGGTCGGCTTCGCGGGCCCGTACTACGTCGCCGGGCAGGGGCTGCTGGTGCGCAAGGCCGAGAAGGACATCGAGGGCCCCCAGGACCTCGACGGCAAGCGGGTCTGCTCAGTCGCCGGGTCCACCCCGCTCCAGCGCCTCAAGCGGGAGTTCCCCAAGGCCCAGGCCGTCGCCTACGACACGTACTCCATCTGCGTCGACAACCTCCTCAGTCTCCAGGTCTCCGCCGTCACCACCGACGACACCATCCTCATGGGCTTCGCCGCCAAGGCCCCGGACGAGCTGAAGATCGCCGGGAAACCGTTCTCCAAGGAGCCGTACGGCATCGGCGTCCCGCGCGGCGACACCGCGCTGCGCCTGGCCCTCGACGACGCCATCGAGGAGCACGAGCGGAACGGCGACTGGAAGAAGGCGTACGACGCGACGCTCGGCCGGTCCGGCGTCCCCGCGCCCAAGCCGCCGGCCGTCGACCGCTACGGCACCGGGAGGTCCGCGCCGTGAACGTCCTGACCGACAACCTCTCCCTCTACGGCGACGGCCTGCTGGGCACCGTCGAACTCACCGTCTACGGCTCGCTGCTGGCCCTCGTCCTCGGCTTCCTGATGGCGTCCTTCCGCGTCGCGCCCGTCGCCTCGCTGCGTGCCTTCGGCACCGTGTGGGTGACGGTCCTGCGGAACACGCCGTTGACGCTGCTGTTCTTCGCGGTGGTGCTGGGCCTGCCGCGCTTCGGCGTGGTGCTGCCCTTCCAGCTCTTCGCGGTTCTCGCGCTCGGCTGCTACACCTCGGCGTTCATCTGCGAGGCGGTCCGTTCGGGCATCAACACCGTGCCCGTCGGGCAGGGCGAGGCCGCCCGCAGCCTCGGCATGACCTTCGGGCAGACGCTCGGCACGGTGATCCTGCCGCAGGCGTTCCGCTCGGTGATCCCGCCGATCGGCTCCACCCTCATCGCCCTCGCCAAGAACTCGGCCATCGCCGGCTCGTTCAGCGTCACCGAGCTGCTCGGCACCTACAAGACCCTCAACGAACTGGGCTACGGCATCATCTGGACCTTCGTCTGGATCGCCGTCGGCTACCTGATCGTGACCCTGACCATCAGCGCGGTCTTCAACGTGCTGGAGAAGCGGTGGGGAGTGGCCCGGTGACCGGAACCGCCCTGTACGACATCCCCGGCCCGCACGCCCGCCGGCGCCACCGCCTCTACGGCCTGATCGCGAGCGTCGCCATCGCGGCCCTCATCGGCTGGGTGGTGTACCTCCTCGTCGACACGGGCCAGTTCGCCGCGCGGAAGTGGACGCCGTTCGCGTACGTCGGCATCCAGGAGATGCTGCTGCGCGGCCTCGCCAACACCCTCCGCGCCTTCGGCTACGCCGCCGCGTTCTCGCTCGTCCTCGGCGGGCTGCTGGCCGCCGGGCGGCTCTCCGACCACCGGCCGCTCCGCTGGGCGGCCACCGTGGTCGTGGAGTTCTTCCGGGCCATGCCCGTGCTGGTGATGATCTTCTTCGTCTTCGTCGCCCTCAAGGTCCAGCCGCTGCCCGCCCTCGTCACCGGCCTCACCCTCTACAACGGGTCGGTGCTCGCGGAGGTCTTCCGCACCGGCGTCGACTCCGTCGAGCGCGGCCAGCGGGAGGCCGCCTACGCGCTCGGGATGCACAAGACGCAGGTCATGACGTACGTCCTGGTGCCGCAGGCGGTCCGGGCGATGCTGCCGACGATCATCAGCCAGCTCGTCGTCGCCCTGAAGGACACCTCGCTCGGCTTCCTGATCACGTACGAGGAGTTCCTGCACGCCGGCAAGCTGATCGCGGGGAACCTGGACTACGGGCTGCCGTTCATCCCCGTCGTCATGATCATCTCGCCGGTGTACATCGGGATGTGCATGCTGCTGTCCTGGCTGGCCACCTGGGTCGCCAAGCGGCAGCGGCGCAGCGTCAAGACGGAGGCGGTGGAGGTGGCGCCGGCCGAGCCGGGGACGCTGCTCCCCGGCCCGGCCGGCCACCACACACAGCCGTAGCGCCGTCCGTCGGATCAGGCGTCCGCGCCCAGCCACAGGTCGGGACCGAACACCTCGTAGTGCAGGTCCGCCGGGGCGACGCCCGCCGCCAGCAGCCGCGCCCGCGCCGCCCGCATGAAGGGGAGCGGACCGCACAGGTACACCACCGCGTCGGCCGGGACGTCGATCGCCGACAGGTCCGCGTGACCGGTGCGCTCGGCGGGCCACTCGCCCTCCGGGCGCTCGTACCAGAAGTGCGCCTCGGCGTCCGGCAGCTTCTCGACGAGCCGGCGCATGTCCTCGCGGAACGCGTGGTCCGCCTCACTGCGGTCGGCGTGGACGACGATCACGCGGCGGGCCGAGCCGGACGCGGCCAGGTGGGCGAGCATGCCCGCCATCGGGGTGCAGCCGATGCCCGCGGAGACGAGCACGACCGGACGGTCGCCCTCCGCCAGCACCACGTCGCCGAAGGGCAGGCTGACCTGGAGCTCCGCACCCACGTCCACGTGGTCGTGGAGGTGGTTCGAGACCTCGCCCGCCGGGTCGCCCGGGACGCGCTTGACGGAGAACTGGAGGGCGTCGTCCGGCCGGCCGGAGAGGCTGTACTGGCGGATCTGCCGGGCGCCGTCGGGCAGCTCGACCCGGACGGAGACGTACTGGCCGGGCCGGCCGGCGGGCAGCTCCCGGCCGTCGAGCGGGCGGACCTCGAAGGTCGCGACGTCCGCGGTCTCCCGGTGGCGGGCCACGACGCGGCAGGGCACGAACACCTCGCCGGCCGGGACGCCCGCGCCCTCGTACAGCCGCTGCTCCAGGGCGATCAGGGCGTTGGCCATCAGCCAGTAGACCTCGTCCCAGGCCGCGGCGACCTCGGGGGTGACCGCCTCGCCCAGCACCTCGGCTATCGCGGCGAAGAGATGCCGCCGCACCAGCTCGTACTGCTCCGCGGTGACGCCGAGCGCGGCGTGCTTGTGCGCGATGCGGGACAGCATCGCGTCCGGGCGGACGTCCGGGTGCTCCACGAGCGCGGTGGCGAACGCGGCGATGGCGCCCGCGAGGGCCTGGCGCTGGCTGCCGTTGGCCTGGTTGCCGCGGTTGAAGAGGTCCCGCAGCAGGTCGGGACGCTCGGCGAACAGCTTGTCGTAGAAGAGCGGGGTGATCTCGCCGATGGCCCCGCCCACGGCGGGCAGGGTCGCGCGGACGATCTCGGTCGACTTCGGGGACAGCACGGCGGCTCCTTGCGGTTCGCGCCCCGGACGGATAATGCGCATCCGGGACTCGCATTTCAGGGTGTGCGGACGCCGCGTGGCGGACGGCGCCGGTTCGGGTCAGTCGTGGGGGTCGGACCGGTCGTCGGGCCGGGCGGACAGGCTCAGCAGAACCGGCCCGGTGGGCTGCCGGACCAGGTCCTGGACGGTGATCGGGTCGAGCGCGGCGAAGAACGCCTCCTGCGCGTCGCGCAGCGCCCCCCGCAGCCGGCAGGCCCCGCGCAGCGGGCACGGCGGATCGTCCTCGCAGCCGACGACGTCCCCCGAGCCCTCCAGGGCACGCACCAGCCGGCCCACCGATCCCGTCAGTCCCAGGGTGGTGAGCGCCAGCCCGCCACCCCGGCCCCTCCGGGTCTCCACGACCCCCAGGTGCGTCATGCGGCTGACCACTTTGGCCGCGTGCGTGTACGGCACCCCCACCGCGGCCGCCACCTCACGGGTGGTGGGCGCGGCGGTCTCGGTACCGCCGGACGTCACGGCCAGGCGCATGGCGATGCGCAGGGCGATGTCCGTGCTCTTGGTCAGTCGCACACTTGTACTCTACCTAATCGGACTTTTGGATTCTTATTAGGGGCGGCTCTGGACGGTGGACTGGTTCGTCCGGTCCGCCCGGCCGTCCGTGCGGCCAGGCGGCCGTGCCGCTCAGCTGCCCGGCGCGGTCCACGGACGTGCGCCACCACACGCCGCGACGGCGTACGCGCGGGTGGGCGCCAGGGCGCTGGCCCGGCGTCGCGCGCGCGGCGCGGCGCGGGATGCCATGGCACGGCGCTGCATGGCGCGCCACGGCGTGGAGGCTG
Source organism: Streptomyces sp. NPDC021100 (assembly GCF_044333095.1). Classification (NCBI taxonomy): domain Bacteria; kingdom Bacillati; phylum Actinomycetota; class Actinomycetes; order Kitasatosporales; family Streptomycetaceae; genus Streptomyces; species Streptomyces sp. NPDC021100. The sequence goes on along the minus strand of NZ_JBIRQH010000005.1, from coordinate 72,007 downwards.
CCGTCGTACGCGGGCAGCCGGCGACCCGGCGTCACGTTCGCGCGGTGCCCCCGGCGGGCCGGCGCGGCCCGGCCGCCGTGCCGTCGGCCGTTCCGTCGCGCCGCTCCGCCCGCGCGCGTAGCCCCGCCCGGCGCGGCGGCCGGCGGAACGGCCGCCCGGACAGCCGTCGTTCGATACGTGCGGCCGAGTGACGGCCGGTACCAGTGGTTCGCGTCAGGCCTTGTGAGATTGACAGACGGTCAACACGAGGCGAGTCTGACTGCCGTGTTCGACGGCCCCCGGCGACCTTTCGCAGGCGCGGGGCGCGGTCGGCCTGGAACCATCACCGATTCTCCGGAGGCAGTAGTGGCAGACGCAGGCGCACACGGCGGGCGGTACGGCAAGGTGCTGGCGGCGGTCGGCGCCGCCACGGCCCTGGCGGCGGGGGCCGCCGCCCCCGCCACGGCCGCCACCCCGGCCCACGGCGGCGAGCGCTACGTCGCCCTCGGCGACTCGTACACCTCCGCGCCCGGCGTGCCGGCCCAGAGCGGCGGCGACTGTGCCCGCTCCAGCGTCAACTACCCGTCGCTCACGGCGAAGGCGCTGCACCAGAAGTCGTTCAAGGACGTCAGCTGCAGCGGCGCCAAGACCGACGACATGTGGCGCGCGCAGGGCGCCAACGCCCCGCAGCTGAACGCCCTCGGCAAGAAGACCCGCCTGGTCACCGTCGGCATCGGCGGCAACGACATCGGCTTCGGCGAGATCATCGGCACCTGCGCCCAGCTCTCCGTCTCCGACCCGGCCGGCGCCCCCTGCCGCAAGAAGTACACCGCGGCCGACGGCGGCGACCTGCTGAACAAGCGCATCGCCGACGCCGCGCCCAAGGTCGCCCGCGTCCTCAAGGCCATTCACCAGCGCGCCCCGCACGCCCGCGTCGTCCTCGTCGGCTACCCGTCGATCATGCCGGACAGCGGGGTCGGCTGCTTCCCCAACGTCCCGATCGCCGCCGGCGACACCCCGTACCTGCGCGACACCGAGAAGAAGCTCAACGCCATGCTGAAGCAGCAGGCGCGCAAGGCCCACGTCCGGTACGCCGACACCTACCGCGCGACCGTGGGCCACGATGTCTGCCGCCCGCAGGCCGACCGCTGGATCGAGGGTGCCCAGCCGGCCCGTCCGGCCGCTCCCTTCCACCCGAACGCCGACGGCGAGCGGGCGATGGCCAAGCCGGTGATCACCCAGGCGCGGGGCCGCTGAAGGGAAGCCTCGGCGGAGCCCGAACGGAAGCCGGTACGGAACTCTGTACGGGCATCTGAACGGAAGGCCGAACAGGAGCCGTGTCGCGCCCTGTCGGCGGAGGGGTCCGGCGAGTAGGGTCCGGGGCCTCTCAGCCGACAGGGAGGTACCCATGGCAAGACCGCCAGCGCGCCGGCGAACGACCGTGCTCTGCGCGACGGCCGCACTCGTGGCCGGACTCGGGATCGTTCCGGCCGCCGCCCAAGGCACAGCCGCCGCTCAAGAGGCGGCCGGCCGCGCCCCCGCCAAGACCCCGCTCGCCGTGGGCCGCGGCGGTGCCGTGACCAGCGTCGACGCCGACGCGTCCGCCGCCGGCATCGAGGTGCTCAAGGGCGGTGGCAACGCCGTCGACGCGGCGGTGGCCACCGCCGCCGCCCTCGGCGTCACCGAGCCGTACTCCGGCGGCATCGGCGGTGGCGGCTACTTCGTCTACTACGACGCGAAGGCCCGCAAGGTCTTCACCCTCGACGGCCGCGAGCGGGCGCCGCTCAGCGCGGACAAGAACCTGTTCGTCGAGAAGGGGCACGCGATCCCCTTCGAGGAGGCCATCACCAGCGGCCGCGGCGTCGGCGTCCCCGGCGCCCCCGCCACCTGGGACGCGGCGCTCCGCTCCTGGGGCAGCAGATCGCTCGGGCAGGTGCTGAAGCCCGCCGAGCGGCTGGCCCGCAAGGGCTTCACCGTCGACGAGACCTTCCGGCAGCAGACCGCCGACAACGAGCGGCGCTTCCGTGACTTCCCCGCCACGGCCCGCCTGTTCCTCCCGGGCGGGAAGCTCCCGGCCGTCGGCGCCACGCTCAAGAACCCCGATCTCGCCCGCACCTACGAACTGGTGGGCCGGCGCGGCATCGGCGCGGTGTACGGCGGCGACGTGGGGCGCGACATCGTCCGTACCGTCCGCAAACCTCCCGTCGCCCCCGGCGCGCACCGCGTCGTGCGCGCCGGTGACCTCACCCAACGCGACCTGCGCGCGTACGCCGTCAAGCGCCCCGGCCCCACGCACACCACCTACCGGGGGCTCGACGTCTACGGGATGGCCCCCTCGGCGTCCGGCGGGATCGCCGTCGCCGAGGCGCTGAACGTCCTGGAGAAGAGCGACCTCCGCAAGCTCGACGACAAGACGTACCTGCACCGCTACCTGGAGGCGAGCCGGATCGCGTTCGCCGACCGCAACCGGTGGATCGGCGACCCCGCGCAGGAGAAGGTACCGACCGCGGCGCTGACGTCGAAGCGGTTCGCGGCCTCGCGGGCCTGTCTGATCAAGGACAGCCGGGCGCTGACCAGCCCGCTCGCCCCCGGCGACCCCCGGCACCCCAAGCCCTGCGCCACGACGGGCCGGGCCGCCCCCACCCCGTACGAGGGGCAGCAGACCACCCATATGACGGTGGCCGACAAGTGGGGGAACGTCGTCTCCTACACCTTCACCATCGAGCAGACCGGCGGCAGCGGCATCACCGTGCCCGGCCGCGGTTTCCTGCTCAACAACGAGCTGACCGACTTCTCGTTCACCCCGGTCAGCCCGGGCGTCCACGACCCGAACCTGCCCGGCCCGGGCAAGCGCCCGCGCTCGTCGATCTCGCCGACGGTCGTCCTCGACCACGGGAAGCTGAAGTTCGCGCTGGGCTCGCCGGGCGGGGCGACGATCATCACCACCGTCCTCCAGACGCTGCTCAACCACGTGGACCGCGGGATGCCGCTGGTCGACGCCATCGCCGCGCCGCGCGCCAGCCAGCGCAACGGCGCGACGACGGACGTGGAACAGGCGCTGTGGGACAGCCCCGTCCGCCGCCAACTGGAGGCGAAGGGGCATGTGTTCAAGCTGAGCCCGTCCTTCATCGGCGCCGCGACGGGCGTCGAACGGCTGCCGGACGGGCGGTGGCTGGCCGCCGCGGAGAAGGTGCGGCGCGGCGGCGGGTCCGCGATGGTGGTGCGGCCGGGGCGGTGAGCCGCGGCGGGCCGGTGGGGCGCCTTTGCGGGCGCCCCACCTTTCCGGTTGCCTCGCCTTCCCGGTCACCCCGCCTTCCCGGTCACCCCGCCTTTCCGAGCGCCCCGCCTTTCCGAGCGCCCCGCCGGGTGTCATGCGAGCAGTCGGAGGAGCGCCTCCGTCGTATCCGTCTCGCCCAGCAGCGGGAACACCCGCTCGACGGCGTTCCGGTGCCGCTCCGGGTCGACGTCCGTGACCGCGTCCGTCACCACCGTCACGTGGTACCCGTGCTCGTGCGCGGCCCGGGCCGTGGACTCCACGCCCAGGCCGGTCGCGATCCCCGCGACGACGAGCTGGGTGACGCCGCGCCGGCGCAGCAGGTCGTCGAGGCCCGTGCCGTGGAAGGCGCCCCAGGTGCGCTTGGGGACGACGATGTCGTCGTCCGTGCGGCCGAGTTCGGGGCGCAGCTCCGCGAAGTCGGCGGGGGGTTCGCCGGTGCGGCGCCCGGCCTCCGTACGGCCGGGTGCCGCACCGACGACGCGGACCAGGACGACGGGGAGGCCGCGGGTGCGGAAGGCCGCGGCCAGCCGGGCCGCGCGGGCGACGACCTCGTCGGCGGGGTGCGTGGTCGGGAGGGCGGTGATGCCCTTCTGGAGGTCGACGAGGACGAGGGCGGTCTTCGGGTCGAGCGTGGTGGCAGGCATGTCCTCACCCTAGGCAGTGAACAGGCAACCTTACAAGATTTCCTGTGTAGTGGAGTCGGCGTCCACAGGCCGCGTCGGTCTTGCCTCGGCGGGTGCCGGGCCATACGGTCGCAGGCACGCGGATCTTCGCGCGTAGCCCGGCGTCCCGTATGCCCCCGCGTCCCGTACACGCGGCATCGCGTCGCCCGGCATCGCGTCGTCCGGCATCACGCCCCGGCGGAGGAGCAGCTCATGACCACTGTTGTGCGCGCCGCACTGGTCCAGGCCGGCTGGACCGGTGACACCGAATCGATGATCGCCAAACACGAGGAGCACGCCCGCGCCGCCGCCGCGCAGGGTGCCCGGGTGATCGGCTTCCAGGAAGTCTTCAACGCCCCCTACTTCTGCCAGGTCCAGGAGAGCGAGCACTACCGCTGGGCCGAGCCGGTCCCCGACGGGCCGACCGTGCGCCGGATGCGCGAACTCGCCCGGGAGACGGGCATGGTGATCGTCGTGCCGGTCTTCGAGGTCGAGCAGTCCGGCTTCTACTACAACACCGCCGCCGTCATCGACGCCGACGGCAGCTACCTCGGCAAGTACCGCAAGCACCACATCCCGCAGGTCAAGGGCTTCTGGGAGAAGTACTACTTCAAACCCGGCAACCTCGGCTGGCCGGTCTTCGACACCGCCGTCGGCCGGATCGGCGTCTACATCTGCTACGACCGCCACTTCCCCGAGGGCTGGCGGCAGCTCGGCCTGGCCGGTGCCCAGCTCGTCTACAACCCGTCGGCCACCTCCCGCGGCCTCTCCGCGCACCTCTGGAAGCTCGAACAGCCCGCCGCCGCCGTCGCCAACGAGTACTTCGTCGCCGCGATCAACCGCGTCGGGCGGGAGGAGTACGGCGACAACGACTTCTACGGCACCTCCTACTTCGTCGACCCGCGCGGGCAGTTCGTCGGTGACGTCGCCAGTGACACGAAGGAGGAACTGGTCGTCCGGGACCTGGACTTCGCGCTGATCGACGAGGTCCGGCAGCAGTGGGCGTTCTACCGGGACCGGCGCCCCGACGCGTACGAGGGGCTGGTGCGGCCGTGAGCGGTACGAGCGGGGGGCCCGTTCCCGACCCTGGGCCCGTGACCGGCCGCGTCGCCGCCTCCGCCCCCGTCGCCGCCCCCGGTCTCCACGCCCGCCACCGGGCCGTCCTCCCCGCCTGGCTGTCCCTCTACTACGCCGAGCCCATCGAACTCACCCACGGCGAGGGCCGGTACGTCTGGGACGCCGAGGGCCGCCGCTACCTCGACTTCTTCGGCGGCATCCTCACCACCATGACCGCCCACGCGCTGCCCGAGGTCACCAAGGCGGTCGCCGAACAGGCCGGCCGGATCCTCCACACGTCCACCCTCTACCTCGACCGGCACATGGTCGAACTGGCCGAGCGCGTCGCCGCCTTGAGTGGCATCCCCGACGCGCGCGTCTTCTTCACCACCTCCGGCACCGAGGCCAACGACGCCGCGCTGCTCCTGGCCACGACCTACCGGCGGTCCAACCAGATCCTGGCCATGCGCAACAGCTACCACGGCCGTTCCTTCTCCACCGTGGGCATCACCGGCAACTCCGCCTGGTCGCCCACCAGCCTCTCGCCGCTCCAGGCGCTGTACGTGCACGGCGCCGTACGCTCCCAGGGCCCGTACGCGCACCTCTCCGACGCGGCGTTCACCGCCGCCTGCGTCCGCGACCTGGAGGACATGCTCGGCCAGGCGCACGGGACGGTGGCCGCGCTGATCGCCGAACCGGTGCAGGGCGTCGGCGGGTTCACCGCCGCGCCCGACGGGCTCTACGCGGCCTTCCGGGAGGTCCTGGACCGGCACGGCATCCTCTGGATCAGTGACGAGGTGCAGACCGGCTGGGGCCGTACCGGCGACCACTTCTGGGGCTGGCAGGCCCACGCCGAGAACGGCCCGCCCGACCTGCTCACCTTCGCCAAGGGCATCGGCAACGGCATGTCCGTCGGCGGCGTCGTCGCCCGCGCGGAGGTGATGGACTGCCTGGAGGCCAACTCCATCTCCACCTTCGGCGGCAGCCCGGTCACCATGGCCGCCGGCCTCGCCAACCTCACCTACCTCCTCGAACACGACCTCCAGGGCAACGCCCGGCGCGTCGGCGGCCTGCTGATCGAACGGCTCCGCGCCGTCGCCGCCGGACTGCCGGTCCCGGTCGTCCGGGAGGTACGCGGCCGGGGCCTGATGATCGGCGTCGAACTCACCTCGTCCGAGGCGGCGGGCCAGGCCCTGGAACGGGCCCGCGAGGAGGGCCTGTTGATCGGCAAGGGCGGCCGGGACGGCACCGTCCTGCGCATCGCCCCGCCGCTGACCCTGACCGTCGCGGAGGCGGAGGAGGGCGCGGCGGCGCTGGAACGGGCGCTCCGGCGGGTGCGGCAGGACGCGGGAACGGGAGGACGCTCATGACCAGGACCCTCGTCAAGGGCGGTCTCGTCATCACCGCCGCCGAGGAGACGTACGCCGACGTCCTCGTCGAGGACGGGAAGGTGGCCGCGCTCGCGGCGGCGGGCAGCTCGGTCGCCCGGGCTTGGACGGCCGACCGGGTGATCGACGCGACCGGCAGGTACGTCGTACCGGGCGGCGTGGACGCCCACACGCACTTCGACTTCCCCTTCGGTGGCACCTCTTCCTCCGACACCTTCGAGACCGGCACCCGGGCCGCCGCCTGGGGCGGCACCACGACCGTCGTCGACTTCGCCGTGCAGACACGGGGCCGCGCGCTGCGCGAGGGGCTCGACGCGTGGCACGCCAAGGCGGAGGGGAAGTGCGCGGTCGACTACGCCTTCCACCTGATCCTCTCCGATGTGAACGAGGACACCCTTAAGGAGATGGATCTCCTGGTGGGCGAAGGGCTGACGTCGTTCAAGCTCTTCATGGCCTACCCGGGGGTCCTCTACAGCGACGACGGGCAGATCCTGCGGGCCATGCAGCGCGCCGCCGGCAACGGCGGGCTGATCATGATGCACGCCGAGAACGGCATCGCGATCGACGTCCTCGTCCGACAGGCCCTCGCGGCGGGCAAGACGGCCCCCCGCTACCACGGCGAGGTCCGCAGGGCCCTGCTGGAGGCCGAGGCCACGCACCGCGCGATCCAGCTCGCGCGGGTCGCCGGCAGCCCGCTGTACGTCGTCCACGTCTCGGCGGAGGAGGCGGTGGCGGAGCTCGCGGCGGCCCGGGACAAGGGGCTTCCGGTCTTCGGCGAGACCTGCCCCCAGTACCTCTTCCTCTCGACCGACAACCTGGCGGAACCCGGCTTCGAGGGCGCGAAATACGTGTGCTCGACGCCACTGCGGCCACGGGAGCACCAGGCGGCCCTCTGGCGCGGGCTGCGCACGGACGACCTCCAGGTCGTCTCCACCGACCACTGCCCGTTCTGCTTCTCCGGCCAGAAGGAGCTGGGCCGGGGCGACTTCTCGAAGATCCCCAACGGCCTGCCGGGCGTGGAGCACCGGATGGACCTTCTCCACCAGGCGGTCGTCGACGGCCACATCTCCCGCCGCCGCTGGATCGAGCTCGCGTGCGCCGCGCCGGCCCGGATGTTCGGCCTCGCCCCGCACAAGGGCACCATCGCCCCCGGCGCCGACGCCGACCTCGTCGTCTACGACCCGCGGGCCACCCAGGTGCTCTCCGCCACCACCCACCACATGAACGTCGACTACTCGGCGTACGAGGGGAAGGAGATCACCGGCCGCGTGGAGACGGTCCTGTCCCGCGGCGAGATCGTCATCGACGAACGGCGGTTCACGGGCCGCACGGGCCACGGCCGCTACGTGCCGCGGACCACCTGCCAGTACCTCGGGTAACTCCCGTAAGGAGCTTGAGCTTTGGACTTCGGCATCGTCCTGCAAACCGACCCGCCCGCCACCGCCGTCGTCGAGCTGATGCGCCGCGCCGAGCGCCGCGGCTTCCGGTACGGCTGGACGTTCGACTCCGCCGTGCTGTGGCAGGAGCCGTTCGTCATCCACAGCCGCATCCTGGAACACACCGAACGGCTCGTCGTGGGCCCGATGGTCACCAACCCCTCCACCCGCACCCCGGAGGTCACGGCCTCCACTTTCGCCACGCTCAACGACATGTACGGCAACCGCACGGTCTGCGGCATCGGGCGCGGCGACTCGGCGATGCGGGTGGCGGGCCGCCGCCCCAACACCCTGGCCGCGCTGAGCGAATCGATGCGGATCATCCGCGACCTGGCCGAGGGCCGCGAGACGGACGTCGGCGGCACCCCGCTGCGGCTGCCCTGGGTGCGCGACGGCCGCCTCCCGGTCTGGATGGCGGCCTATGGCCCGAAGGCTCTCGCCCTGGCCGGCCGCGAGGCCGACGGCTTCATCCTCCAGCTCGCCGACCCCTTCCTCACCGAGTGGATGGTCAAGGCGGTCCGCGGCGCGGCGGAGGAGGCCGGCCGCGACCCGGCGTCCGTCACGGTCTGCGTCGCCGCCCCCGCGTACGTAGGGGAGGACCTCGCCCACGCCCGCGAACAGTGCCGCTGGTTCGGCGGCATGGTCGGCAACCACGTCGCCGACCTCGTCACCCGCTACGGCGCCCACTCGGGCCTGGTCCCCGAGGCCCTCACCACGTACATCGAGCGGCGGCAGGGCTACGACTACAGCCACCACGGCCGCGCGGGCAACCCGTCGACGGACTTCGTCCCGGACGAGATCGTCGACCGCTTCTGCCTGCTGGGCCCGGCGGACGCGCACGTGGCGCGGCTGGAGGAGCTACGGGCCCTGGGAGTCGACCAGTTCGCGGTGTACGCGATGCACGACGCGAAGGAGGCGACGATCGACGCGTACGGAGAACGGGTGATCCCGGCGCTGGCGGGTCCCTGACGGGGCCCTGGTGGGTCCCCCTGAAGGGGCGCTGACGGGTCCCTGACGGTGCCCTGCCCCCTCGTCACCCGGCCTGCCGCCGCCCCTCCTCATACGCCTCCCGTGCGTCGAGCAGCTCCTCCCAGTGCTCACCGGCCCAGGCGCAGGCGGCCTCCAACGGGCCGAGCAGGCTGCGCCCGAGCGGCGTCAACGCGTACTCGACCCGCGGGAGAGCGCCGGGATACACCGTCCGCTCGACGAACCCGTCCCGCTCCAGCGCGCGCAGCGAGGCGGTGAGCACCTTGGGCGTGACGCGCCGCAGCGGAACCCGCAACTCGGAGAACCGGCGCGGCCCGCCCTCCAGACACCGAATGATCAGGGGCGCCCATTTGTCCCCGAACCGGATGGGATTGAGCAAGGAGGGGCACAACTCGTCGAACATATCGGCAGCCAGCGGTTCCCTGGTGATGTCCCTCATGCCGACAAGATAACCGCACGCCGACCGGTATCCGCGAGGTAACCGGTGCGGTGGCTACGGTCGCGGGACAGGCCGGGGCGAAGGACTCCGGCCCCGCTGAGAGGTGTGTCCCCATGAAAATCGTGATCTTCGGCGCGGGCGGCAGGGCAGGCCGTCAGGTGGTGGCGGAGGCGACCCGCCGGGGCCACACCGTCACGGCCGTGGTCCGCGACCCGTCCCGCCACCGCGACCTGCCGCCCGGGGCCCGGGTGGAAACGGGCGACGTCACCGACGAGGCGGCCGTGGCACGCCTGGCCGCGGGCCACGAGGTGGCGGTCTCGGCGGCGGTCGACCTGTCCGGCTCCGCGCACGACTTCTTCACGACGTCGACCCGGGCCCTCACCGCCGGATTGCGTACGGCGGGCGTCCCCCGCCTGATAGTCGTCGGCCTGGCCTCCGTCCTCCCGGGCCCCTCCGGCACCCCGCTGATGGACGAACCCGGCTACCCCAACGAACACCGCCCCTTCTACCTGGCCCACGCCGCCGGCCTCGACCTCCTCCGCACCTCCCCCCTGACCTGGACCTACGCGGCCCCGGCCGGCGACTTCGACCACGAGGGCACACCCACGGGCCGCTACCGCCGCACCGAACACGGCGACGCGGACGACCGCATCACGTACGCGGACTTCGCGGTGGGGGTGCTGGACGAGGCGGAGAGCGGCCGGGACGGGGGCACGGTGAGTTTCGGCGGGGCGTGACGCGCGGCGCGTACCCCGCCCCTCATCGCGTCAGCACGAGCCCGCAACTGTACGCCCGGGCGTGTCCGATACCGTCCGACAGCGCGGTGACGAACGCCGAGGGGTCCACCACGGTGAGGACGCCGCGCAGCTCGGCGCGGGCGATCTTCAGCCCCTTGTGCGGTGCGGGGCTGGAGACCGCCGGCAGCAACCGCACCCCGACGGCCTCGGCGTCCGTCGTTACACCGAACCTGCTGGGCTCCGCACCGCCGCCCAAGTGGCGCACGACCCATTTCCGGACGCCCGCGGGCGTGGTGTGGGCCACCCGCTTGCCGCGCCTCATCCGCCCGTCCGGGCCCGACTGCGGCTTCACGTAAGTCGGATTGACGACCGTCCGGAAACCGACGCTGTCGCCGGCGCGGAAGGTGCGGTCGACGGTGATGAGGTGCGGCTCGTCCCGTAGTGCCTTCTTGGGGACGTGGCTCCAGTCACCGGGGACCCTGGACTGGACGACCAGCACGAGGGCGGCGTTCTTCAGGTCGATGGCCCAGGTGGACAGGATGCCCATCTGGGCCCGGGGATCGCGGCTGCCGTCGTCGACCCAGCCCTTGAAGCCGCTCATCACCGTGCGATGCATGTCCTGGGCGTCGACGAGCGACTTGGCGGCGTAGGGGTGCCGGGCATCCAGGGTCAGTACGCAGTGGGTGGCGACGAACCGGGCGGTCGCGGTACGGGTCTGGGCGGAGTCGGTCACAGGATGATGTCTTTCCACTGGGCGGCATCCGCGTCGATCGTGATTCGCCGGCGGGTCTCCCAGCGAGTGGTGTGCTCGGGCCGCAGTGCGTCGAAGCTCACCGGCTGGTCCTGGACGGGTGTGGCGCCACGTTCGGAGGGCGGAACCTGGAACCACGCCCAGGGCCTGCCCGTTGGTTCGGTGTCATCGTGGGCGACCGGCAGGAGCCGGTGGGCGCGGAACGCGGTGTCCAGGGCGCCAGGGACGACCCGAAGGCCAAGGGTTCCGGACGGCGGGCAGGACTTGCGGCCCAGCCACAGCAGGCGGCGCGGGCGCTCCAGCGCCTGCCGCACGGTCTCCAGAAAGTCCGCGCTTTCATGCTGGAGCCCCACCAGGAAGGCCGCGTCCGCGAGGTACCAGCGCTCGGTGATGAGGGCGGAGCGCGTCAGTTCGCCGGAGACCAGCACACCGGAGGCCGGATCGGCGGCGATCTTCTTGGGCGCGCCGTACCAGTCCGGGAGCGCGTGGTGACCGAAGTGGTCCCCGGTGGCCGCGTCGAGGCTCGCCGAGACGGCGGCGGCGCGCCGGTGGTCGGTGATGAGGTCGCGTGGGCGCAGCGGATAGGACCCCGCGCCGACGGTGTGGTAATCCCGGACGGGGACGCCGGGGTGGTCGGCGCGCACGGCGAAGACGGTGCGGGCCAGTTCGCCGAAGGCGGTGAGTTTCCTGTCGGGAGCGTCCGCTCCCGTGGGCTGTTCGAGTTCCGCCGACTCCAGCCCCATGGACCTCGGGAGCCCCAGGGCCGCGGCACACATCCCGATCACGGCCGACTTGGACGGGCGGCTGTGCGAGTCGCGGCGGGCGGCGAAACGGGAGGCCGTACCCCACGACTGCAAGGGCCCGGCCAACCGGATGAGCAGGACGTGCGTCACGAGACCAGCCCTTGGATGGTGTGCACCCGGCCGGCGTCCAGCGTGCCGAGCTGGGGGAGGAGGTCGTCAAGGAGCGCGTCGACCTGCGGGTCGTAGGTGAGCAGACGGGACGTGCGGAGGTCGGGACGGCACCTGTCCACGTACGCGTGGTGGCGGAGCAGCCGCCGCGCTCCGGCGAGCCCGGCCGGCCCCTCGCCCCCCTTGTCCTCCGGGTTCTCGTCGACGGGCTTCTGGAACGCGGCGGCGTAGTTGTACGGGCGGTCGCCTTCGAAGGCGAGCACCAGGGCGGGCAACGAGCCGGTGGAGGCCGTGGAGTTCTTCTTCGCCTCGGGGAACGCCTCCACGAAGGCGGTCACGAACTCCTCCTCGGCGGCGGCGACGGCCTCCGCCGCTTCCGCCTCGGACATGCCCGCCGCGCGGAGGTTGACCTCCAGTTGGCGGCGGTCGAGCACGGCGTGCCGGTAGAACGTGCCCGAGATGAGAGACTGGTAGCCGGTCATGCCCGCGCCGGCGTCGTCCGCCGCGTCCAGGAAGTCGAGCGCGTTCTTCTTCCGCTCCAGCTTGGCGTCGTCCGCGGCGGCGTAGAAGTCGTCCACCTGCTCGGCCTCGTGGATGGTGAACGCGTGGGCGCTCTGCACGGCGCCGTCCACGTTGGGCGAGTCGGCGATCTCGGCCAGGAACCGGCCGTACAGGGCGATGTCGATGGCATCACGGGGAGCCAGCGCCGTGAGGACGGCGGCGCGCGTCGCCCGGGGGAGCGGAGGCAGGTTCTTGGCCGCGGCCGCCTCGCTCTCCCCGTCCGCGGGCTCGTCGACGGCCGCCTTGCCGCGGGCACCGCGCTTCGGCTTCGCCGTGGCCGCCTGGGCGGTGAGGTACTCGTCCCGCCACCGGAGCAACCCGTCGGCCTCGGCGGCGATGTGGGCGGCGATCCGCTCACCGGTGTCGGCCGGCGCGAACAGCAGCACCTTCGTGAGGTTGGCGACGGTCTTCTTCGACGGGTCGCCGAACTTCAGCCCCGTGGCCTCCAACACGGCCCGGGCCGTCAGGATCGCCTCATCCCGCTCCCAGCTGTGGGCCGTCTCCAGCGCCCGCGCGGTGAGCAGGGCCCACTCCCGTGTCCGCAGCCCGGTGGTCCGCCCGGCGAGCGGCCCGACACCCGCGTTGGCCCGGTTGCGGGCATGGACACGCTCGGCGCGGCGGCGGGCCTGGCTGGTGATCATGTGGCGCTCGACGCCACCGTAAACGATGCTCTTGGGCGAATTGTTCTCGTCGCGTACCGGCAATACGGCAACGAGGGTCTCCAACAAATGGAGCGAGAGGAACTGACCGCGCGACGCGGGGACATCGGTCACGAACTGCTGCCCTTCTGAGTGGATTTCCTGCCGGAGTCGTACGGCGCGTGGAAGTCGACCGCCCAGTGATAGGCGATGCGGGCCTTCCGGTCGTGCCAGAGCATGAGGTCGTCGACGAGCCGTTCCCAGTGGGGCGGCGTCTGTTCACAGGCCCGCAGCCGGGCGATCGCGTGCTGGAGGTGCCGCCAGGGGACGCGGCGGCTGGTCACGATGCGGTCGACCAGCCGGGTGGCGCCGGGGTCGTTGGGGCCCCGGCTCCCGGGGCTGCCGATGCGGCGCATGGCCTCGCCAAGACTGCCGTGGCCGTAGGCGGGTCTGCTCACGCCTCGGTGGTAGACCGCGAACAGGAAGGCCACCTGTTCGTAGATCTCCCTCTCACCGGCGTCGTCGGGGTCCAGCACGTACCAGCTCGCCCGGATGTGCGCGTTGGTCCGCATGCTGGTGCGCCGGAGCTGGGCGAGCTGACCGTAGTCCCGGTTGCGTACGAGGGAGGTCAGCCAGACGACAAGAGAGGCGCTGCCCGACTCGTAGGCGTCCGCCTCGGAGACTCCCACCTCGGTCGCACTGCTCATGCGTTCCATCCCTTGAGGTCATCCGGTGCGCGGGAGCCACTGATGTCGTCGTCGAAGCGCCGCAGGGCCGCGGCACGGGCGCGCAGCCCCTGGGCGTTCCGGGACAGCGAGTCGAGGCGCTTTTCCAGAGCGTCACGAGCCATCGGGACGAGCCGTTCCACGTACTCCTCCATGCATTCGGTCACCAGGTACCCGTCGGCGACGTCCGAGAGCATGGTGTGGAAGGGCTCCTCCGTCGCCTTCCACTGCTCGCCGCGCGCGTCGAAGCGGGCCAGCTGGGCCTTCTTGTCGGCCGGTTTGGGGTTCGGATAGGCGATCTCCCACGCCGCGTACGCCGCTCGATCGAGGGTGCGGGCGATGTGCTCCGCCACCTCCGAGCCGCGCGACGCCGCCTGGTAGAGCGTGGGTGCCATTCCGGGAGCGAAGGGGAAGACGCTGCTGACCCAGCTGATGGGCGTCGTCTTGTTGGAGACGAGCCCGACGGCGAACAGGTCGATGGGGTGACGCCCGGGCTCCTTGGCCTTCGGTAGCCGTGCCAGCCGGGAGTACAGCCCGCCGGCCTCCTCCTCCACCGCAGCGTAGAGAGCGTGGGCCTCACGCCACAGATCACGGGTGGCGGACGGCCAGAGGGGCTTCTTCTCGCCGGTGCGGGTGACGGACATGACGGCGTCTTGGAGGTGCAGCTCCGGGTCGAGTGCCAGGAGTTCGCCGGCGCCGATCAGCACGCGGTCGACGACCGCGGTGTCGCCGTCGGTACCGGACTTCGGCCTGAGGAGGACGGATCGCCCGAGGTAGCTGTGCAGATCCGCGAACCCCGTGACTGCCCGTCCGTCCGGCTTGGCCGCGAACCCCCGCCGCTCGATGGGCCCTTCGGTCCAGGAGAGGTTGAGGACACCGGGTTCGTCGGTGGTCGGGATGAGATTCAGCCGCAGGGTGTCACCGAGCGTCGGCCCCAGCGCCAGAACCCGGATCCGGCCGGCGAGACGCCCGGTTGCCAGGTTGGTGATGGCGGGACCCAGCGTCGCCTTGCCCGAGATCCGGGCGCGGCCGGAGAGACCGAACGTGTGCTGGGTCAGCATGGCCCGGAAGGCATCGGCCGCGGGGAGCGGGTCCGGGTGGTCGAGGTGATGGTGATCGGCGAACTGGTTGTAGTCCCCGACGCGTTCGATGACGAGCTGGGCGGGCCCGGTGCCGTGTTCCTCCAGGAACTCGGCCAGGAGGATGTTCTGCCCGAGGGGGCGGGTGGGGCTGAAGAGGTTCCAGTCGTCGTCCGGTTGCCGTGCGAGCCACGACGCGGCCCTGTCGAGGGGGTGCTGCCCGAGGACCCACCGCGTCCACTCGTCGTCCGAGGACGGGTATGTGCGCGAGGCGTAGCAGATGGCGAGCAGGTACTCGACGAGGGCCACCTTCTCGCCGGGCGTGAGGCCGCCGACGTCCTTGAGGTCCTCGGCGTTCGTGAGCAGCTCCACGAGGGTCTGCCCGGCTATGCGGCCGTCCAGGGTGAGGGCGCGGGCGCAGGGGTGTTTGCGGGGGTCCCAGTGGGGGCGGGGGGTGGTGTCGGTGCCGGTGGGTCTCGCGGGTAGGTCGCGCAGTGGCATGGGGGTGGCCTCGGTGGAAGTGGGGCGTTCGCTCAGTCGGTGAAAGCCTTTAATCACTGGATCAGTTGAGTGGCAAGAAGCAGCCCGTGGCCCTCTTCGTCCCCGGCAGCGCGGGGAGTGGCGCAGTAGATGCGTCCGACGGTGCACCCCTGGCTGGCAGGGAGTGCCGGTCCTCGGTTCCTGCTGTCAGGTATCGTCCAAGGACCGGCCCACAGACTGCCATGCCCCGCGGGTCGACCTCCGAACCGGAGGACAGACTCGGGGCGTGGCACCCGGTGGTCGCTCCCGACAATTGCGGTGTCGGGAGCGACCTCCCTACAAGAGGGTTACGA
Organism: Streptomyces sp. NPDC021100; assembly: GCF_044333095.1. Taxonomy (NCBI): domain Bacteria; kingdom Bacillati; phylum Actinomycetota; class Actinomycetes; order Kitasatosporales; family Streptomycetaceae; genus Streptomyces; species Streptomyces sp. NPDC021100. Next base: position 56,548 of record NZ_JBIRQH010000005.1, on the reverse strand, counting down.
CGTGTGATGCCGCTGCGGAAACGATGGATTCGAGCAGCAGCCGTGCTGCGTCACCCCTGTGTTGCCATAGCCACCTCCCTGCGTCGGTGCCGCGCTGCTTCAGCCGGTTCCACGGGCCTTGAGCCATGCCGGTGCTCCTCCTGCGCCGCGCGTCCTGCGGTGTCGATCCCAAGACACCCGGCTGCGGGAGGAGCGTGGTCGGCCGTGACGAGCACTGTCTCACGGCGCCGATCGGTGCCGTGTGCTTTCCGGACACTTGCCACAGTGGCAGCGTCCGAGTTGCCTTCCGAGAGGTTTCCGACGCGGGCCCCCGCCCGTCGTTGGCTTAGCGGGACGGTCGGCGTCGCACCAGGATCGTGAGTGTGGCCCGGGCGTCCCGTCGGCGGTCGGGGTTGCGGGAGACGACCGAGACGAGGGCGACGGTCAGCAAGGTCGTGGTGTAGGTGAGACCCGTGGCGGCGGCCAGTGCGGTGGCGCCGGTCAGCAGAGTGGGCAGTGCGTACATGGTGGTTCCCTCCCGAACGGGCCGCCTGGTGGGACTTATGCCGGGCGGCGGGTGGGATGGTTGTCTCCCGTCCGATGAGTTTCCGGCTACTTCAGCGCGAGCGATGGGGCGGCCTATAGCCTGCTCACGGGCCCGGGAAGAAGTGTCCGGGACGTTGGCTCCGAGGAGGCGGCTTGAGCTCCGGAAGCGCCCGGGCGCGACTCAGGGACATGCTGCGGAAGCTGCACCACGAGGTGCGGGAGGAGCGAGGACCGATCTCGCTCAATCGCATCAAGATGGACACGGGCATAGCCACTTCCACAGTCAGCAACTGGCTGGATGAAGCCAGGGAAGTGGCTCCGACGACCCCGGCGAGTCAGGCGAAGTACCGGGCCTTGATCTCACACTTGGAAGAGAGACTGGGCCGGCCGTGTTTCCGTCCGGAGCAGTGGGAGCGCGCCATCGCGGATGCAGTGGCGGAGAGCCGCAGCAACCCGGGTGGGCGACCGTCGAAGGAACGCCGGTCCACCCGGCCGGCACCCTTCCGGTGTGCGCACAATGCTCCGGCGTACCGCGCCCAAGAACTTGTCGGTCGGCAGAAGGAACTGGGCGAACTGGCCGAGCGGGCCCGGACCGGGCCGGGCTACTCGGCGCTGATCGCGCCCCCTTGGGCAGGTAAGACCGCCCTGCTCGCAGCCTTCGTCACTGCTCACGTGCCTCATGACGTGGATGTGGTGAGCTACTTCGTTCGCCACCCATCCGGAGCGGACACCGCGCAGAAGTTCCTCGACACGATGGTCGCGCAACTCTGCGAGGTGGTCGGCGGCAAGCGACCGCGAGTCAACGACGAAGCGGCTCTGTTCGCGTTGTATGGCAAGGCCGCGCGGAAGAGCCTCTCCAACGGCCGGAGTCTCCTCTTGGTCGTGGACGGCCTCGACGAGGACGCTGGCGCCGGGCTCGGTCGCCAGAGCATCGCCTCCCTCCTGCCGAAGGTGCTGCCATCGAATATGCGGGTGTTGGTCAGCAGAAGGTGGCACCCGCCCGTACCGGCCGACGCGGGTGACGATCACCCGCTCCGTGAAGCCGACGTCATTCCGGGGTTCCGCCCTTCACCCATCGCTCGGCGTTTGCAGGAGGTCGCGCTTGAGGACTTGACCAAGTTGCTCACCCAACCTGTGGGTCGGGAGGTTGTCGGGTTCCTTGCTCTGGCCCGCGGCGGCCTCGGGTACGGAGACTTGGTCGAACTGCTCAAGCACGGCGGGCATGCGCCGGCGACGGAACCCTTCGACCTGAAGTGCATGCTGCGGAACGTCGCGGGGCGGACACTGACGAGCGAGGACCTGAAACCGAACAGCCTCGTCCTTGCTCATGAAGAGCTGTACCGCACGGCTGTGGAGGAGCTGGGAGAGCACAGACTCGCTTCTCTGACGCGACGATTGCACGACTGGGCCGACCACTACCGCGCGGACGAGTGGCCTCCGAACACCCCTCTGTACCTGCTCAACGGCTACCAGGAACTCCTCCGCGACTCCGGCGACACCCCCCGCTTCCTCACCTTCGCCCTGGACCACCGCCGCCATCTGCGCCTGGCCAACCTCTACCGAGCCGACCTCGCCTTGGCCTCGCTCGACGAAGTGGCGCGTCTGAAGCCGACGCCTGAAGTGCTGGCTCAGGTCGCCGCCTCGCGGTATTTCCTGGAGTGTGAGGACCGGACGGCCCCGCGCGCCGTCTTGGAAGCCCTGGCACTGGTAGGGGACACGGCGCGGGCGAGGGCGCTCGCTCTCACCTCCGCTGACCCCGCCTCGAAGGCCAAGCGGCTGATGGCGGTATCACGGGTACTGCTGGACCGGGACGAGAAGAAGGCGCGGGAATTCGCGTGCGAGGCTGCCGGATGGGCCGAACGGGCGCGATACCAGAACGCCTTGACGGCCCCGGCCGAAGAGCTTGACGCCGACAAGGTCGTCCCGGAAGCCGCCGCCCTGCTTGCCGCCGCAGGCAAGCCTGACGATGCCGTCCGTCTGCTGAACATGATCAATGTCTGTCATCCCAGTCACTTCTCCGCAGCGGCCGAAGCCGCGTCGCGACTGCGCGGCTCCCACCCCGACCATGCCGCCGAGATCCTCGACGACGTGACCGGTCAAGCCGACTATCTGGCCTTCATGGCGGAGGAACAGCACGCCATCGCCGTAGAGATGTGGACCGCCGTGGCCCTGGCCGACCCGGCAAGGACCGAGGCGCTGCACCGCCGGATGAAGGAGTTCGCCCTCACGCTCGACGTGGAGACCGACGGCCCGGCGGCCGTCGACTGTGCCGCGCTGGCCGCGTCCGCGCTCGCGGAGGCACTGCCGGATGATGCGCGGAACTTGGCCGATGCGGCACACGACAGGATGCGCGTGCTTCTGACAGGCCCGGCGGACGACCGTCTCGGTGAGACGCTGTCCAGAGTGGTACGGAGCCTGCTCGAGGCCGACAGTTCGCCGCGCCGAGCGCGTCGGCTGCTCGACGAGGCGCCTGCGGAAATCACCACACGGGCTCGGACCGTGCTCGACGGTCAGCCTGACGAAGCGACCCTGGTCGACCGGTTGCTGGCGGAGATGAAACGTCATGCCGATCGTGGCGCCGGCCCCGAAGCGCGGGACTGCTTGGCCCGGCTTGTCGAGTCGTCTCGGAATCAGAGCGGTGAACAGGCCATTACCTGGCTGCCGTTCCTCACCGAGGCGCTCGTGCGCGACGGTGATCAGGGTGCGGCGGAGGCCCGCGCCCTGGCGGCCGGAGAACCGGACGCGGTCGTGCGGATTCGGATCCTCACCAGCGCCGCCATCGCGCACGCCGATGTGGGGCGGCTCGACGAGGCGTCGCGGTGTGCGGAGGAGGCGGAGTCCGTAGCACGGGGGATCGCAGTCGGGAACGAGGAGACCGTGCGCGTGCGGGGCCTCGTGGCACAAGCCTTCGCCCACGCGGGTTTGACCGAACGAGCGGCGGGTTGGGCCCAGCCTGACGCGGACAGGAAGTCGAGTGGATGGGAACGCCACTACCGACGGCGAGTCGGCTTGGCCGTTGAAGTGGGGCTCGCCCAAGGGGCCATCATCCCCGGCGTCGAGCGGCCCGGCCTGCTGAGTGGTTACGGCGCCGACATCGCCGGCGCCCTGCTCCGCCTCGCGGCCGGTACGCCCGTCGACGGCGCCTTGCTCACCGCCGAGGACGAGGCGCGAACGCGCGGCGCCATGGAACCCGTCCTCGTCACCGGACTCGGCCTGCTGCATGCCGCGCGGGGTGACGTCAAAAACGCCCGACGGGTGGTCGACTACCTGACGGACCCGGTACAGCGAGCCACCGCCATGACCGCGGTGGCCGCCCAGGTGCTGGGCGCCCCGGCCCATCTGGACCTGGCCACTGTCACGGACGACGAGTGGGCGATCTCCGTGCTCCGCGTGCTCGCCGGGCACGCCCTGTCGGTCACCACGACCGACCACACCGCCGCCAAGGACCTCATCCGCTCCGTCCTCGGAACGGCCGGCTGGTACCGGGCCCTGCCGGTGCTGGCCGGCAGGGTGCCCGACGCCCTGCAGGCGGTCGTCGACGTCCTCGACCACCATCGGGAGATCAACGGGGCAGCAGGGTGACGAACAGCTGACCGCGGCGCGGAACTGCCCCTACGGCACCCGCGTCGTCCACTCCTTCGATGAGAACTTCGTCTCCGCGAGGTCGACCGCGCGGGCCATCTCCTCCTCCGTCACCGAGCCCGTCGTCAGGCCGTAGCGGCCGTGGAAGGAGGCGATCATGCGGTTGATGACGTCGGCGCGGGGGAGGCCGGTTTGGCGGCGGAGGGGGTCGACGCGCTTTTTGGCGCTCTTGGTGCCCTTGTCGGAGAGTTTTTCGCGGCCGATGCGGAGGACCTCGAGCATCTTGTCGGCATCGATGTCGTAGGCCATCGTCACGTGGTGCAGCACGGCGCCGTTGCCGCCGACCATGCGCTTCTGGGCGGCGCCGGCGATCTTGCCGGATTCGGTGGCGATGTCGTTGAGCGGCTGGTACCAGGCTTTGATGCCCATGTCGCCGAGGGCGGCCAGTACCCAGTCGTCGAGGTAGGCGTAGCTGTCGGCGAAGGAGAGTCCTTGGACGAGGGAGTCCGGGACGTAGAGAGAGTAAGTGATCGTACTTTGAGGTTCTACGAACATGGCCCCGCCACCGCTGATGCGCCGGACGACCGTCATGCCGTGACGCTCGGCGGCCTCCACGTCCACCTCGTTGCGCAGTGACTGGAAGCTGCCGATGATCACGGCCGGGGATTCCCATTCCCAGACCCGCAGCGTCGGCGGCCTGCGGCCCGCGGCGACCTCCGCCGTCAGGACCTCGTCCAGGGCCATGTGGAGGGCGGGGGACTGGGGGGCGTCGTGGATGAGCTGCCAGTCGTAGTCGTGCCAGTCGGTGGCGTTGGCCAGCGCTCGGCGCACGGCGACGCCCACGGCCTCGGCGGTGAGGCCGAACATGACCGTGCCTTCGGGCAGCGCCGCGTCGATGCGGGCGGCGAGATCTTGAGCCGGCAGGTCGGCGTCGGCCCCTTCGAGCGCCCGGTTGATGTCGAACAACGCCTCGTCGGGCTCCAGGAAGAAGTCGCCCGCCACCTGGACGTCGCGGAGGGCCCCCTCCACGACGTCCAGGTCCACGACGACCAGCTTGCCGCCCGGCACCTTGTACTCCCCGTGCACTGTGCGTCCTCCGGAAACGTGCCTCTGGGCTGATCCCAGTGGCGGATACAGTCACGGTACGTGGTGGGGATGCTCCCCCGATCGCGCGGCGAACCGCCGGACAGAACTACGACGTCTTGCATGTCGTGGGGCAGTTCCGCCTCGCCGAGCAGTGTGCCCCTTTGGAACCGGTGTCCCATGTCAGTGCGCCTGAAGGGGTACTACAGCAACTGCCCTGGTCAAAGCCTCGCAGGCCAGGCAGGAAGTGGTCCAGGTACTCAGCGGAGTGCCGGGACCGCCTTCATCGCCCTCCAAGCCGCCGGGGTAGGACACGACGATGGTTCTGGCCGAGCCGTCGGCTTCGGCGCCGCGCAGCGTCGCGGGCCCCGCTATGACGGCGGTGATCAGCCGTCGTCAGAGCGTCAGCAGCTCCTGGCGTAAGGGCGCCCACAGCAGCAGCGGCAGTTGGATCCGGCGGGTGCCGGCGCGGGTCTTGCCGAACCGGCCACCGTTGAGGCCGGCGTACTCCGAGACGGTGGCCCGCCAGGGCGGGGCATCCATGCCCGTGGGCCCAGGCAGGATGGCGATGCGTCCACCCGGTCGCGACAGGTCCGCTGTCAGCAGGAATTCGGTCCCGCCGACTGTGGTCAGGGTGACCCGGGGGTGGTACGTCCTTCGCCGGGTCGTCAGCCGCCCCGCTGTCCTCCTCTCCCGAGAAGGTGACCAAGACTGACGGGGGTTTCAGCTCCCCAAGGGCTTCGCACAATCCAGCCCTCCTCTTCCCCCCGTCTCTTAGCGGCTGGTGACGGGTGCGCGTTCTTGTGGCGTAGGTGGTGTGATCAATGGCTTGTTTCTCCGGTGGATCTTGGGCCCTGCTCGTACTGTAACTGCCGCTGCCACTGCCAGCGTGCGTGAAGCCATGGCTTCACCGATAGTGAAAGAAAGGCACCGCGCCGCGCAGAAGCGCAGCGTTACGCACCGCTGCCTCTCGCCGGAGGGTGGCTCATCCTCGGTTCGCCCGTCCGGTGCACCAGGGAGGAGAGAGAGTCTGATGCCTATTTTTCCACTCAGTCTTATTGACCAATTTTGGTTTTCCATGTCGGCGCCAGCCGAGGAGAAGCGACTTCTTGCCTTGATCAACGACGCACGCGTGCATCCGGAAAAGTACCCACCGCACGGAAACTCCGCAGGCGCTTCTATGGCTGGATGTACAAGTCCTTTCAGGACTTCGAGGGCATTGACGCTGGACGCGCGGGACCACAGTGACTATCTGAGAGACCCCGCGGATGTCGATTGGATCAAGACGGACGGCAATGCGCATCAAGGTCGTAACGGACTGCCGACCACTGGCGATTCAGGCCTTATGGCTCAAGACGGCTTTGTAGCGCGGGCGGAGAATGTAGCCTTCGGCTTTGCTATGGCGGAAGAGGTGGTGCAGTCCTGGATGCAGGATGACGAGGCCAGACAATGGGGGCATCGCAACAACATCCTCGCGTGTGAAAAACTGGAAGCCGGTGTGGGTCACTGTCAAGGCGGCCCATGGGGCCACTACTGGACGCTAGACATGGGCACAAAATAGCCTCGAAATGGCCAGTGTGGTCAGAGTTTTGGAACGTCGAATATATCCCGACGGAGATCCGAGACTAAAAGCTTGTCTCGTAACTCTGGTTCGGGTGCTGTGTTGGGCTGGTCGTGCAGGTTGTCACCGCTCAGTGTCGTGAGCTTGTCGAAGTGTTCACCGGGCTTCGCCCGCGTCAGTTCCAGCGTCTGGTGCGGGCTGTCCACCGGGAGGGCGGCCGGGCTCTGGGCCCCGACCGGCCGGGTCGTCCGTGGGCACTGACGCTGGAGGAAAGGGTCCTTCTGGTCGCGATGTACTGCCGCACCAACCTCACGATGAGGCAGCTCGCCCCGTTGTTCGGGATCTCCCCGGCGGCCGTCGGCCGGATCATCAGCCGGCACGGCCCGCTGCTGGTCCTGGCGCCGGGCAAGCGCAAGCCCGGACGCCACCAGGTCCTCATCGTGGACGGCACGCTGGTACCCACCCGGGACTGGACGGTGTTCACCTCGTCGAAGAACTACCGGTACTCCGCCAACCTCCAGGTCCTCATCAAGGCGGAGACCCGGGTCGTACTGGCCGTCGGCCGGCCGCTGCCGGGCAACCGCAACGACTGCACCGCCTTCGCCGAGTCTGGCAGCGAGGACGCCTGCGGCAACGCGACTGTCATCGCCGACGGCGGCTACCAAGGCACCGGAATCTTCATGCCCCACCGGCGCCAGGCCGGACAGGACCAGCTCCCGGACTGGAAGGAACAGCACAACGCCTCGCACCGACGGGTCCGGGCCCGAGCGGAACACGCTTTCGTCCGCATGAAGAACTGGAGGATCCTGCGGGACTGCCGGCTGAAGGGCGAGGGCGTCTACTGGGCCACCAGCAGCGTCGCCCACATGCACAACCTCGCCCTCAGCCGAGCCTGATCGCGTCGTGAGACAAGCTTCAGGGCGCGCTTACGTCTTTCATGGCACGGCCGCCCTCGCCGCCGTCCGGTTCTGGCTCCGCCCGCAATCCGCCTGACGCCCTCACGGTCACAGCCCCGGCAAAAGGCCCAACAACTTCCCCCCGCCCCCTCCCGAACCGGCCCTGGAATTGACGGCGTCGCCGGCGATCCTGACGCCCTCGGAGGGGACGGCGAAGACGGGGCCGATGGCGTCGATGGGGTTCAGGGCCCTGCCCAGGATGGGAGGTGTCCCGGGGGCAAGTCCTGGGAGCCTCAAGACGGTGTCGTCCGCCTGAGCGGGCGTGGCCAGCGCGATGCTTCCCAACGTAAGAGCGGCGCTTGCCGCAACAGCGGCGACGAACTGGCGAACAGTGCCCATGACACGCCTCCTGTAGATTGTGCGCTTGTCGCGCCAGACGGTGAACCGACCTGGAGCATTCCCGGCCATGGTCCGCGGTGCACCGGTAGTGCGCGGGCGCACAGGAGCCCTCTAGGGGCGCACCAGAATTAAGGGCGGTGCAGTCGTTGCGGTTGCCCGGCAGCGGCCGGCCGACGGCCAGTACGACCCGGGTCTCCGCCTTGATGAGGACCTGGAGGTTGGCGGAGTACCGGTAGTTCTTCGACGAGGCGGACACCGTCCAGTCCCGGGTGGGTACCAGCGTGCCGTCCACGATGAGGACCTGGTGGCGTCCGGGCTCCCGAACCAGAGTAACGAGACAAGCTTTGGGGAAGGGTTTCCGCCACAAGAACGGGCACCGCGTTTCCTACGACGTAATGCGCAGCCGTGAGGTTTCGGGCCGGCCTCGTGCACCCCGGGGAAGACGGTTCGGGTCGCCGAGTCCCGGGCGCGGGTGAGGAGGGTGGGCGGCCACTCGGGGACGCCGGGCGACCGCGCTGGACGCCCGCCGTCGAACGCGTGCCAGGTCCACGGGCCGTCGGAGCGCCAGGTCCGTTCCGCCGCGTCGCCACCTCGTCGCCCGGGCGCGGGAACCCGTACGGCCGGAACAGTGGGCTGACGGTGAGGGACGTGGGCCGCCGTCGCCCGGGCGGAGTTCGTAGCCCGGGCCGTCGGCGTGATCCGTGAGGGCCTCGGGGTGCGACGACCGGACGCGGGGCAGCACCGCGACGCCCAGGATCGGGCGCGGCAGCCGGCCGGTCCGGCGGGGGCGGGCCGTAGTGGGTGACGGCGGTGACGTGCGCCGCTGTGGGCCGTGGGCGGCCTAGCCGACGCGGCATGTGTCGGTCGCAGCGGGGGAGGAGCAGGCATTCCGGCGCTGGATCGGTCCGGAAGGGTTCCGGTACGCCGTCGGCCCGGGTTCCCGGCTCTACGCCGCCGCGGGCCACGACGCCGGGCGCCACTACGGCCACTCCCGAGCCGGTGTGAAGGGGCAGTCGGTCTCCAGTACCTGGTCCACTACGTCGCCCACCCGGAAGCCGCTTCGATCGGCATGGTGCGGCATCCTGCCCGGCGCGCCCCCGCGGCCCGTTCACCTCTCCGTTGTCGCGACGCCACCTCCCCGCCCCCGATTGTCGGTGGGGCATGGTTCGATGGGCGTATGATCGATGACTTTCTCGCAGGGGACCTGACCGACGTCGAGGAAGCGGTGCGCAAGGCCGCCGCTGCCGAGATCATGCCGCGCTTCCGGCAGCTCGCCGCACACGAGGTCGTCGAGAAGAAGGGGCCGCACGATCTGGTGACGGTCGCCGACCGGCTGGCCGAGGAGCACCTGGCGGCGTCGCTCACCGCGCTGCTGCCCGGGTCGCGGGTGGTCGGCGAGGAGGGTGTGCACGCTAATCCGGCCGCGCTGGACGCGCTGCACGGGGACGATCCGGTGTGGATCGTGGACCCGGTCGACGGCACCCGGCAGTTCGTCCACGGCGACCCCGGCTTCGCCACGCTCGTCTGTCTCGCGCACCGCGGTGAGCTGCTCGCCTCCTGGACGTACGCGCCCGCGCTGGACGAGATGGCCACCGCCCGCAAGGGTGGCGGTGCCTTCCTCGACGGGACGCCGCTGCGCCCCGGGCCCGCCGCGCCCGACGCCGAGCTGCGGGTGGCGATATCGCACTACGACTTCACCGACGACCACGAGAAGCGCGTCCTCGCGCGGCTCGACACGCCCGGCGTGGCGACGCGGCCGTGCGGCTCGGCGGGGCTGGAGTACCTGAACGTGGCGCGCGGGGCGGCCGACGCCGTCGCCTTCACGTGGCCCAATGCCTGGGACCACGCCGCCGGGCTGCTGCTGGTCGCCGAGGCGGGCGGGGCGAGTGCGACGGTGGCGGGCGTGCCGTTCCGGATCGGCGGGGGCAACACGATGCCGTTCTCCGCCGCGCGGGACGAGGGAACGCTCGCCCGTATTCTGGGGCTCCTGGCGGCCTGATCAAGGTCGCCGGGTGCGTCCGGTCGGTTCACGCGCTCACGAGGGGAGTCCGCCGGTGCCCACCATGCTCGACGCCGTCGTCGTAGGGGCCGGCCCCAACGGGCTGACGGCCGCCGTCGAACTGGCCCGCCGCGGCCTGTCCGTCGAGGTCTTCGAGGCGGCCGACGGCATCGGCGGCGGCGCCCGCACCGAGGAGCTGACCCTCCCCGGCTTCCGTCACGACCCGTGCTCCGCCGTGCACCCGCTCGGCATCGGCTCGCCCGCGTTCGAGGCCATGCCGCTGGCCCGGCACGGCCTGGAGTGGCTCCACCCCGGGCTGCCGATGGCGCACCCCTTCCCCGACGGGTCGGCCGCCGTCCTCTCCCGGCGGGTGGGCGAGACGGCCGCCTCCCTCGGGGAGCACGACGCGGGCGTGTACCGGCGGGCGGTCGAGCCCTTCCAAGGGAAGTGGGACGCTCTCGCCCGGGACTTCCTGCGCACCCAGTGGGACGGGCTGCCCGGCGACCCGGTGGGGTACGCCCGGTTCGGGCTGTCGGCGGGGCTGCCCGCGGCCGTCTACGTGCGCCGGTTCCGCGACGCCAAGGCGCGGGCGCTGTTCGCCGGGCTGGCCGCGCACGGGATCGCGCCGCTCACCGGCCTCGGCACGGCCGGCATGGCCCTGATCTTCGCCCTGGCCGCGCACGAACGCGGCTGGCCCGTGCCGCGCGGCGGGTCGCAGGCCATCGCCGACGCGCTGGCCTCGTACCTCCGCGAGTGCGGCGGCGCGATCCACACCGGCTTCGAGGTGCGGCGGCTCGACGAGCTGCCGCCCGCCCGCGCCTACGTCTTCGACACCTCGCCGACCGCCCTCGCCCGGATCGCGGGGCTCGGCGACGCCTACCGGGGGTTCCGCTACGGGCCCTCCGTCTTCAAGATCGACTACGCGCTGTCCGGGCCCGTGCCGTGGCGCGCCGAGGCCGCTCGCCGGGCCGGGACGGTGCACGTCGGCCCGACGTACGGGGAGATCCGCGAGGCGCTGAGCGCCGCCGTCCACGGGCGGGACCCCTCCGTCCCCTTCCTCATCACCGCCCAGCCCAGCATCGTCGATCCCAGCCGTGCGCCGGAGGGCAAGCACACGTTCTGGGTGTACGGGCATGTGCCCAACGGCTGGCGCGGCGACGCGACGGAGGTGATCGAGCGTCAGGTCGAGCGGTTCGCGCCCGGTTTCCGCGATCTGGTGCTGGCCCGGGCCGTCGCGGGGCCGCCGGCGCTCGCCGCTCGCAACGCCAACTACGTCGGCGGCGATATCGCTTGCGGTTCGGTGGCCGGATTGCGACTGCTCGTCCGGCCCAAGCTTGCCCGGGTGCCCTACGCGACCGCTCATCCCGCCGTTTTTCTCTGCTCGTCGGCGGTGCCGCCGGGGCCGGGCGTGCATGGGATGTCGGGGCATCACGCGGCTCGGGTGGTGTGGCGGAGGTTGCGGGGCGGGCGGGGCTGATGAGACCGCGCCGGACGGACGGGCGGACGGACCGGGTGACCCCGGTCGTGTGACCAGGTCCGCGCAGCCGGGCCGCGGGTCGCCCGGTGGAGCCATGGGCCGTCCGGTGGAGGGGCGACCGCGCCCGCCGGAAGCCGGTGGTCAGTGGGCGCGGGCGGTGCGCGCTCGGTCGCCGTACCTCGCCCGGTCGCCGTACCTCGCCGCCCCCTCCGGCTCGGTGGCCTGATCCGTCCGATCGCCCGGGAAGCGCGAGCGGCGTGTTGCCGCCAGTACGCCCCCGACCCGAGTGATCTCGGGGGCCCCGGGCAAGGCTGCGGCGGGTGGTGCCGCGTGCCCGCCGGTTGCCGGTGGGGCCGTGGAGCCGCCCGGGGGAGCCGCCGCCCGGCGCTCCCTCCGGGGCACGCGAGAGAGACGGTTCCGTGATGAGACGAGCACTCGTGGCGGGGACACTGGCGCTGGGGCTGGCCGCGGCCGTGCCGGTCCTGGCCGCCACCCCCGCTTCGGCCCTGGACGCCTTCGAGATCCGCAACGACCGCAGCGGCAAGTGCCTGACCGTGAACGGCGACAACGTCGAGATCCGCACCTGCGGCAACGGTTCGTCCCAGTGGTGGATGTGGGACGGCAAGAAGCTCCGCAGCCTCGCGAACATGCACTGCCTCGACGTCCGCAACGGCGGCATCAATGAGGCCGTCCAGGCCGTCGGGGACTGTCACGGCAACGCCAACCAGCGCTGGTTCTTCTGGAACCGCGAGCTCCACACCGATCTGAACGGGCAGATCGCCCAGGTCCAGCGGGCGGACGACACCTGGGACGGTGCGGGGATCAACATGCACGATCCCAATGGGGGGTCGTGGCAGCACTGGTACACCACACAGGTCTGACCACACAGGTCTGACCGCGACGGCATGACCACGAGGGCGTGATCACGAAGGTCCGCCCGCGCCGGGCGTGGTCGGACGGGCCGCCCCCGCTCTCACCCACAGGCCCGCCGGCCGGTCCCTCGCCCGGCCGGCGGCCCACCACCGTACGGCCGCCGTCAGGCCGCCGGCCGCAGGTGGGCGAGCAGGTCGGCGCGGAGCGCCTCCGGGGCGGTGCCGAGGGCCCGGAGCATCTTCACCGTCGACGGGTGGCCGAGGGCCAGGACGCCGAGGACGATGTGCTCGGTGCCGATCCAGTTCTCCTTGCGGGCGAGCGCCTCCCGCAGGGACTGTTCCAGGGCTTGCTTGGCCTCGACGGCGAACGTGACATGCGACCGGGCCCCCTTCGCGGAGCGGAACGGCCACCACCGGGACGCCGTCTCGTCGGTCTCGCCCGTCTCGCTCGCCCCGCCCTGCGCGCGGTCCAGCGCCCCCGGCCCGAAGGCCCGCTCCGCGCGGGCCCGTACGGCCGAGAGGTCGATGCCCAGCGCGCGCAGCGCCTCCGCGTCGTCCTCGTCCAGATCCCCCGTCGAACGGATCGCCTCCCGGCACGCCTCGGGGGTGATGCCGAGACGGAAGAGGGCGGCGCCGCCCAGGGACTGCGGGCGCCCGGCGACGGCGGCGAGCAGGTGCTCGGCGCCGATCCGGGAGTGGCGGAGGACGCGTGCCTCCTCCTGGGCGCCGGTCACCACGAGCCGGGCTTCCTTGGTGAACCTTTCGAACATCGTCGTCTACCTCCGGGCGTGCTTCTTGTGGACTGCCTGCCTGCTCACACCGAGTTGGGCGCCGATCTCCTCCCACGACCAGCCCAGCCTGCGGGCGTTGTCGACCTGGAGTGCCTCGAGTCGTTCGACCAGCCGCCGTAGCGCGGCGACGGCGCGCAGCCCCACGCGGGGGTCGGTGTCCATGGCGGCCTCGGTGGTGCCGACCGCGTCTTTCGCGTCTGTTCCGGCCATGTGTCAACCATGGATGACACGACCGCCCTCTGTCAACCATCATTGACACGCTCCGCGCGGTCGACGCCCATGTCGGATTTCCGCCAGCCCCGGGCGCCGCCGGCACCGATGCTTGACCGCATGCACACCGACTTCGACCGTTGCGTACGGGCCGCGCGGTCCAAGGACCCCCGCTTCGACGGCTGGTTCTTCACCGCCGTCCTCACCACCCGTATCTACTGCCGCCCCAGCTGCCCCGCGGTCCTGCCCAAGGACCGGAACATGAGCTTCTATCCGAGCGCCGCCGCCGCGCAGCAGGCCGGGTTCCGGGCCTGCAAGCGCTGCCGGCCCGACGCGAGCCCCGGCTCGCCGCGGTGGAACGAACGGGCCGACGTCGTCGCCCGCGCCATGCGCCTGATCGCCGACGGGACGGTCGACCGCGAGGGCGTACCCGGCCTCGCCGCCCGCCTCGGCTACAGCGCCCGCCAGATCGAACGCCAGCTCCTCGCCGAACTCGGCGCCGGACCGCTCGCCCTCGCCCGCGCCCAGCGCGCGCAGACCGCCCGCGTCCTCATCGAGACGAGCGAACTCCCCATGGCCGACGTCGCGTTCGCCGCCGGGTTCTCCTCGGTCCGCGCCTTCAACGAGACCGTGCGGGCCGTCTTCGCCCTGACCCCCACCGCGCTCCGGGCCCGCGCCGGACGCGGCCGGCAGGCCGCCGCGCCCGGCGCCCTCACCCTCCGCCTGCCGTTCCGGGCCCCCTTCACCCCCGACAACCTCTTCGGCCACCTCGCCGCCACCGCCGTCCCCGGCGTGGAGGAGTGGCGCGACGGCGCGTACCACCGCACCCTGCGCCTGCCGTACGGCCACGGCACCGTCAGCCTCCGCCCCCTGCCCGACCACATCGCCTGCCGCCTCGCCCTCTCCGACCAGCGCGACCTCGCCGGGGCCATCAGCCGCTGCCGGCGCCTGCTCGACCTGGACGCCGACCCGGAGGCCGTCGACGCGCTGCTGCGCACCGACCCGCACCTCGCGCCGCTGATCGACAAGGCGCCCGGGCGCAGGGTGCCACGCACGGTCGACGCCGAGGAACTCGCCCTGCGGGCCGTCCTCGGCCAGCAGGTCTCCACCGCCGCCGCCCGCACCCTGGCCGCCCGGCTGGTCACCGCCCACGGCACACCCGTCGAGACGTCCGCCCCTGCCACCGGGCAGACCCCGGGGCAGAGCCCAGGGCAGACTCCGGGCGGGCTCACCCACCTGTTCCCGTCCACCGAGGCCCTGGCCGCCCTCGACCCCGCGTCCCTCGCCATGCCGGCCGGCCGCCGCACCGCCTTCACCCGCCTCGTCGCCGCTCTCACCACCGGCGACCTCGACCTCGGCGTCGGCAGCGACCGGACCCGCGCCCGCGCCCGGCTCGCCGAGATACCCGGCATCGGCCCCTGGACCGCTGACATCGTCGCCATGCGCGGCCTCGGCGACCCCGACGCCTTCCTGCCGACGGACCTGGGCGTCCGCCGGGCGGCGGCCGCCCTCGGCCTGCCGTCCACCCCCGGCGCCCTCACCCGCCACGCGGCGGCCTGGCGGCCTTGGCGCGCCTACGCCGTCCAGTACCTGTGGTCCACGGACGACCACCCGGCGGCCCGGATGCCGGGGCCTCCGCGAGAGGGGCGCGTGTGACGGGGGTGGGGTGCTGGGGGTGTGCGCCCGGTGTGTGGCGTGCCCCGGTCCCGCCCTTCCACCGTTTCTTCCAGGGCTCCTCCCCGGACCCCGGCATCGCCGCTTCCGCGCCGCGGCGCCCGGTCCGGGCGGCGGGGCCGCCCACCGCGGCGGTCGGCCGCCCGCCGGAAGGGGACGCAGGGCCGAGAGCCCGGCATCCGGGCGGGCAAGCCCGCGTTTGCGACGCATCGGCTCCGCCGAGGGCCGCATCAGAACCGGATCCGCTGCCCTGCCGCGTCCCCGGCGGCGGGGCCTTCCGCCGAAGCCGTCGGCCGCCCGCCCGGAACGCGATGCGGGACCCGAGCCCCGCGCCCGGGCCGGTGGGGACGGCGGGGGGCGGGGACGGCTTCGACGGCGGCACGTCGGCTGTCTCCGCGGCCGGAGCGGACCAGGCACGGGCTCGACGAGCAGGCGGCCCTGACAGCGACGTGCCGCCGTCCCGCCCCCACCGTCGGCCGGAGCGCACCCACCGCGCGGCCTCCGGTGACGGCGGTCGGGCCCGGCGGCGTACCCTCCGGCAGTACAAGCCCCCGGCCGCCCACGGAGCGCCCTTACCACCACCCCACCCACCAACCGACTGTCCCCGACACCGAACGGAAGCGAACGGATCCCCTATGTCCGCCGTAGACACCGTCGCCGTACACACCGTCATCGACAGCCCCTACGGGCCCCTCACCCTGGTGGCCGCCGACGGCGCCACGCTCTCCGGGCTCTACGTCCTCGACCAGCGGCACCGGCCGGGGGACGAGGGGTTCGGGCACCCCGATCCCGCGCCGTTCGGCGAGGTCGCGCGCCAGATGGCGGCGTACTTCGAGGGAAAGCTCACCCGCTTCGACGTGCCGCTGGACCTGCGCGGGACCCCGTTCCAGCGCCGGGTCTGGGCCGGGCTCCTGGAGATCCCCTACGGGGAGACGATGTCCTACGGGGAGCTGGCGCGGCACATCGGTGCGCCCAACGCCTCCCGCGCGGTCGGACTGGCGAACGGGAAGAACCCCGTGTCGATCATCGTGCCCTGCCATCGCGTGATCGGCGCCGACGGCAGCCTCACCGGGTACGGCGGCGGGGTGGACCGGAAGCGGCGGCTGCTGGAGCTGGAGGGGGCGCTGCGGGCGGGGGCGGGGGACCGGCAGGACGCGCTGTTCTGAGATCGCGTCGTTCTGAGATTCCGCTGTTCTGAGCTTCCGCTGTACTCAGGCCGTGCGACGGCGGGGATCAGTGCGCCGGGAGCGGTATCAGGTCGTCGACGACGAAGTCCGGGCTCTCCGCCGGGTCGGGGTCCGGGCCGGCGTCCGCCCTGATCAGGCGGTCCAGGAAGGCGACGACGCCCGCCGTCCCGGTGGCGAAGTCGGCGCTCTCGCGGAGCGCCTGCTCCCCGGGGAAGCCCGTCCCCTCCGTGCTGTCCACGCGGAAGAGGAGGGCGCCTTCCGCCACCTTCCAGGCCGCTTCCCTGTACCGCGGGTCGCCGGTGAACCGCCATACGTCGAGCAGCGCGTTGCCCATCCCCGACAGCCCGTGGAAGAACTGCGGGAGGACGGCGTACTTGTGGTGGACGTTCTCGACGAGGGGACCCAGCCACCGTCGCAGTCCGTCGTCGGGCCGCACGGCCAGGTAGCGGATGAGCGTGGTGAGGACGCCTGCCGAGCCGAAGTCCCAGTAGCAGCGCGGCACGATGGCGGCGTCCGCTTCCGTCTCCAGGGGCACCATGGCCGGGAACCCCTCGAACTCCGCCCCGTGCCGGACCGCGTACGCCAGGTCGTGTTCGAGGGCGGAGCGGCCGAGCGCGAAGGCGCGTTCGTCGTGCGCCGCCTGGGAGAGGCAGAGCAGGAACAGCGCGATCCCGCTGCCTCCCGCCGCGTAACCCAGCGGAACGTTGCCCTCCGCGTCCGGCCAGTACGGGCCCCGGGGGCCGCGGACGCGGGTCTCGGCGAGCCGCTCTCCGGCCCGGACGGCGGCGTCGAGGAAGTCGTCGCCGTAGCCGTCGAGCCAGAACCGGAGGCAGGCGGTCCCGTAACCCGCCAGCCCGTGCAGCACGTCGGACGAGGCGTCGAGCAGGGGGTGGCGGCCGGCCTGCCGCAGGAGGCCGGCGGCGGCCTCCGGCCGGCCCAGCTCGCGCAGGACCCAGGCGATGCCGGCCTGCCCGAGGTAGAGGCCGGGCGGGTACGCGTCGTCGGTGACGCTCCGGTCGGTCATCCAGGCGGTCAGGCGGGGCGGGACCGCGCCCACGCCCCCCGCGCGGTGCAGCGTGTGCAGGACGCCCGCGGCACCGTAGGCGACGGACAGGGGGTTGGTCTCGAACACGGTGGGGTCCGCGGGGAACAGCCTGTCGTCGCGCTCCGGCGTGGCGGTGCGTTCCAGGTAGCGGAGGGCGGAGCTCCGGGTCTCCCGGGCGAGTTGGCGCGTGCCGCGTCGCGGTGGCCTCGGTGACGGGTGGGGTGCGGGGCGTACGGCCGCCGGGGCCGAGGCCGGAGCGGGGCCTCGAACCGGAGCCGGTGCCAAGCCGGATGCCGGGCCCGGGGCTTGAGCCGGAGCCGGGTCGGAGACTGCGGTCTGAGCCGACGCCAAACCCGAAGCCGAATCCGGAGCCGGGGCTCGGACCGGCGCCGTGACGGGTACGGTGGCCAACGCCGCGACGACGTCGTCGATGTCGGGTGCGCGCCCGGACCCCGGCTGTTCCATGAGTGTGTCCAGCAACTCGACGAAGGGGCCGGACAGCCCCAGCTCCGCGGTGAGGTCGGCGAGGAACCGGCGGCGCGACGGCGCGTACAGCTCGGTCATCGCGTTCGCCAGCACGACGCTTCCGAACACCATCGCGCCCAGTGCGTAGAGGTCGTTGGCCCGGTCCGCGCCCCCCGACCGCACCGTCTCCGGCAGTGCCATGCCCGGTGTGTGGAGGCCGACGGGCGGGTCGACGCCCTCCTCGACGGCGCATTCGAGGTCGATGACGCGGAGTCCGCCCGGCTCGGGGACGATGACGTTGCCGAAGGAGAGGTCTCCCAGCACGATGCCGCGGCCGTGGGCGGCCTTGACCGCCCGGGCCAGCCCCTCCCAGACCGGGCGGACGTCCGCGTAGTAGTCGTCCAGGGCGGCCCGGGTCAGGCCCGCCCGGTACAGCGGGTTCTTGCGAATGGTGTGACGTCCCAGGTGCTCGCCCGGCAGGTACTCCTCCACGAGGAAGGTGTGTCCGCCCTCCTCGAAGAGGCCGAGGGGGCGCACGAAGAACGCGCAGTCGGCGGAGAGGTCGCGCAGGATGCGGTACTCCTTCTCGAGCAGTCCGACGGCGTCGAGGCGGCCGGGTCCCACCTCGATGTGGGGTCTCGCCTCCTTCAGCACGACGGGCCGGCCGGTGGACCGGTCGTCGGCGAGGTAGACCCCGCCGCGGTTGGAGAAGTTGAGCGCCGACGTCACGCGGTAACGCCCGTCGTGGAGTGCCGGCGCCCCCTCGGCCGCCGTCGCCGGTTCGTCCGGGGCGAGCGGATCGGTCAGCCACTCCGGGAGCTGCCAGTAGGGGAGGCGGGCGTCGGGCACGTCCGCTCCCTGGTGGTCGGCGATGACGAACCGGCGGCTGCCGTCCGGCCGCAGCAGCGTCCGCGGGCTGAAGCCGCCGTACCGGTAGTACACGCACGAGGAATGCGGCCACCTCCGGTCGGAGAGGATGTAGGGGCCGTCGAATCCCCGCAGTTCGTCCGTCAGCAGGTGGCCGAGGCGGAGGAACGCCCGGTCGTCGGGCGGGTAGAAGGTCATGAACTTGCCGCTCGAACCGCGCGGCCACAGCTTGCCGTTGACCTCGGCCACCGTCCGCGCGTCCAGCAGGAACTTGAACGGTACGGCGGTGTCCAGCGCGCATCCGGCCGCGCGCTCCAGGCACGCGGTGGAGTCCTGCGAACGCACCGCCACATGGATCTTCCAGCCCTGCTCGGGTGCGGGCGCCGGGGCCGGCGCCGCGGCTCCGGACGGCGGCTCGGCGACGAACCACAGGCCGCTGCGGCGGAGCGCCCAGCCGGGAGGCGCGAGCTCCTCGAACACCTCGGTGTGGTCCGTGGCCGGCGTGTACGCGTCCGCGCTCTCGAACCACCTGGGGTGGTACCGCGCGTAGGCGTTGAGGAGTTCCCAGTCGTCCATGACGTTCGCCTCGTGCGGTCGTTTTGGGAGGAAGACTCGTCGACGGCAGTGCGCCACCCCGTACGGGACGGCCCCCGGAGGGACCGTCCCCGTGGGGGTGCTGTCACATCAGGGTGGGGTGGCCGCCGCCACAGCTGAGGTACTGACAGGAAGTGAGGCTGACGTAGCCCCTTGCCTCCGTGCCCTCAGTGGTCCCCGCCCCCGTGTGAGGACGGAGAACTCTCTGCAGCTCGAGGATCGCGGGCATCACCTGGTTGGCGAGGTCCCCCGCCGACTTTCCCGTCGCGGTGGGTTCGGTCATGTCGTTCACTCCTCGACATCTGACCGGTTTTCGGAGCGGTACCGAGCATGGTCGGTCCAGTGGCGCACGGCCCCTCCGACGGGGCCGGTGGCTCACCGGCTCCGGGCCGGGCGCTCGACAGGCGCGGTCCGCCGCGCGTACGCGGCGCCACTTCCAGCGTGCGCCGGGTACTCTGCGCTCGCAATCCCGGGCCGCGCCCCCGGCCGCGCTTCAGCCCCCCGGGCGCCGCCCCCGCCGCGTCAGCCCGCCGCGCTTCCCTCCCACCGCCGCAGCAGCGCCGGCAGCGCCGTCCCGATCGGCTCGCGGATCACTTCGTCCGCCCGTTCGTCGTACGGCGTCGGCTCCGCGTTGACGATGATCAGCCGGGCGCCGTGGTCGGCCGCCACCCCGGCGAGCGCCGCCGCCGGGTTGACCATCAGGCTCGTACCGACCGCCAGGAAGACGTCGCACGCCTTCGTCACCGTCAGGGCGTCGCCGAGCACGGCGGGGTCCAGCGGCTGCCCGAACATGACCGTCGCCGACTTCAGGATGCCGCCGCACGCCTCGCACGCCGGGTCCGGGTCGCCCGCCGCGACGCGTTCCAGCGCGGCTTCCATCGTCGACCGCGCGCCGCACTGCGTGCACACCACCGAGCGGGCGGAACCGTGCAGTTCGAGCACCTTACGGTCGGGCAGCCCGGCCGCCTGGTGGAGGCCGTCCACGTTCTGGGTGATGACCCGGACGGGGGTCCCCGAGCGTTCCAGTCGCACGATCGCCTCGTGGGCGGCGTTCGGGCGGGCCCGGAGGGTGGGGGCGTCGCGGCGCATCAGCCAGGAGCGGCGGCGGATCTCCGGGTCGTTCATGTAGAACCCGTAGGTGACGAGCTTCTCCGCCTCCGGGTCGCGGCGCCAGAGGCCCTTGGGGCCCCGGTAGTCGGGGATGCCCGAGTCCGTGGAGACGCCTGCGCCGGTGAGGATTGCCACCAGGGGGTTCTTCGCCATGCGGTGAGGGTACGCAGCGGCGGCGCGCCGGGCGAGCGGAAACTGCCGGGCGCGCCGCGCGCGCCCGTGGGGGCGCCGGCCCCTGTCCCTCCCCCAGAGGGGGCACCCCCCTTCACCGTTTCTTGCGGGGGCTGCGCCCCCGCACCCCCGAAAGCGGCTTCGCCGCTTGTCCTCAAACGCCGGACGGGCTGTCAGAGGACAGGCTGTCCATGAACGAGCTCACCGAGAACACCGCCCGCCCCGGCCCCGCCGGCCCGTACCCGGGCGGCGACGACAGGCCGAACTCGTCCATCGTCGCCCGATAGGTCTCCAGCAGCCGGATGTGGTACTCCAGCGGCGCGCCCTGCGGGTTGGCGCGGCCGAGCGGCGTCGTGGGCTCCGGGCACCAGGTGGTGAAGCGCGGGGTGATGCCGCGGGACATGAAGAACCGCAGCCCCTCCGCCGTCGAGTCGACGGCCTCGCCGACCGTCGTGAACCCGGCAGGCGCCGCCATCTCCACGCCCGCCACGAAGTTGGGGATGACGTTCCGCGGGCCGAAGACCTCGGCCGAGTCCAGGATGCGGCGGTGCCACTCGTCCCGGCCGACGTAGCGCTCCTTGCCCGGGCAGTACAGCTCGAACAGACGCCGGTCCCACACCTCGTAGTTGGGGTGGTAGATGCGGATCCCGTAGTCGTGGAACCGCTGGACGTCCGCCTTCGGCAGCGCCTGGGCGACGACCTTCCCCGTCCAGCGCCCGGGGAAGCGCTCCTCGATCGCCTGCGCGTAACGGCCGTAGAAATCCGCCTCGGTGAGCCCGTCCACCCGCGAGGTGATGGAACCGCCGGTGAGGGTGTACGCGCGTGACACGCCGGCCGTGTCGTGCCTGTCGATGACCGCCAGCGCCTCCAGCACCTCCTCCACCGACTTCACGCCCGTGTACGGGCGGCCGGCCGCCTTGTGCTGGCGCCAGTTGTGGTTGATGTCGCAGTACTGGCACTCCTCCTTGGCGCCGAAGTACTGGCAGACCCGGAACACCGTCAGGTAGATCAGGTAGCCCCACTGGATGGTCGGGGCGACCTCCATCACCGACTTGCCGTTGGCGAGCGTGTGCCGGTAGTAGTCCGGCATCGGCGGCAGGCCCACGTCCGCGATGTGCCGGCCGTCCAGCATCAGGCCGAGCGCCCCCTCCGGGGTGACCCCGACGCGGTACGGGGACTGGGGGTTGACCCGTACGGAGACGACGGTGCGCCGGAGCCCGTAGGGGCCGCCGGTCAGGACGATCTCCTCCGGCGGCCGGCGCAGGGCGGCGGCGCCGAGCTCCGGGAGGGTGCGGTGGTCGAAGGAGAAGATGAAGTAGGACTTCGGTTTGACGTCGCCGCCCTCCTCCCCGGTGAGCGCGGACTCGTCGAAGGCGATCCCGCCGCGCAGCAGGTCCTCCTTGATGACGGCTTCCCGCGGCACCCCGGGGAAGCGGCCCATCAGGTCCTCGACCTCTTCCGTACGGCTGCGTCCCATGACCGCTCCCTCTCCCCGTCCCTCGTGTCCCGCCTCGTCGTCCACCGGCCCCGCCCGACCGCACCTGCCCTGGCCGGGCCGGACCGGAAAACCGCCGCCCCGGCGCGGGCAACGACGCGCAACGGAGTGCGCCGGGGCGGCACTTGTGCCGCCCGGGACGGCATCGTGGCATCCCTCGGGATGCCCGACGCTGACCGGGCGCACCTCGCCGATGCTAGCGCGCGGGTACGGAGCGTCCGGGGCCTAGGTCGTTCGGCCGATACGACGGGTTACCGTCCGCTTCGTCACCCGCTCACGCGCCGGCCGGACCCGCCGTCCCCCGCCGAGGACCGCTCCCGTACGGGGTGGCGGCGCAGCCAGTCCAGCACCTGCTCCGCGTGCCGGTCCGGCGGGAACACCGGGTAGAAGACGTGCTCCACCAGCCCGTCCAGGACGATCAGCGTGAGCCGGGTGAACAGCCGCCGCCCGCCCGCCTCGAACGTCGGCAGCCGCAGCTCGTCCGCCAGCCGCAGCCCCGGGTCGGAGAGGACGGCGAACGGCAGTCGCAGCCGCTCGGCGACCTCCCGCTGGTAGGCGGTGTCCTGACCGGACAGGCCGTGGACCCGGGCCGCGCCGGCGGCCGTCAATTCCTGGTGGTGGTCGCGGAAACCGCAGGCTTCCGGGGTGCAGCCGCGGGCACCCGGGATGGTGTTCCAGCCCTCCGGGAGGTCGGTGCCGGGCCGCCCGGTGAGCGGGTACACATAGATCACGGACCGGCCGGGTCCCAGTGCGTCCAGGCGGACGGACCGGCCGTCCGTACCCGGGAGTTCGAGGGGCGGCAGAGCCTGGCCGGGCAGGGTGTCGCAGGCGCCGTCGTCCTCGGGGACGGGCAGGCCGGCGGGCAGGCGGGTGAAGTCGTGCATGGCATCTCCCTCGTTCGTGGCATGTCCGGGATGTTCCTGCGGGAGGGCGGGAGTGCCGCCGTCGCGGTGGGCGGCCTCGTGCAGCCGGGCGGCCAGCGCGGCCCTGCGCGCGGCGAGGGCGTCGATGCGCCGGGTCAGGTCGTCGATCGCCGCCCGGTAACCGGCCAGCGAGGCCGGGCAGTCGTCGGCGTGCGGGCGCCCGGCCGCCAGGCAGTCGAGGAAGGGGCGGGTGCGCTCGACGGGGATGCCGAGCCCGTTGAGGTCCTTGATCTCGCGGATGACCCGGACGTCGTGCTCGGCGTAGTCGCGGTAGCCGTTCGCCAGCCGGGCGGGGGTGACCAGCCCCAGTGCCTCGTAGTACCGCACCGCCTTGACCGTCACGCCGGCCCGCCGGGCGGCGTCGCCGATCCTCATGATCCCGTCCCCATGTCCCGCCTCCGCTCTCGTCCCCCGGAGGCTAGACCCTGCCCTCAGGGGCAGGGTCAACCCGTCACGACGACGGCCGTCCGCCGTCCCCTTCCCCCCGCTCCCGCGCGCTCTCCGCCACCCGCCGCAGCCGGGGGTGGCGGACCGGCCCCTGCTCGGTCATCGCCTCCCCGACCATCGTCCGCAGGGCGTCCCGCAGTCCGTGCAGCGCGTGGTGCCGGGCCGGGCCCGCGCCCGGGTCCGCGCGCAGCTCGGTCAGCAGCGACCAGCACAGGGCGAGCATCACCAGGACGAACGGCAGGGCGACGAGGATCGTCGCGGACTGCAGCGACTTCAGCCCGCCGGCCACCAGCAGCACCGCCGCCACGGCGGCCATCAGCACGCCCCACGTGACCACCAGCCAGTTCCGGGGGTGCAGGGCGCCGCGGCTGGTGAGGGAGCCCATCACCAGGGACGCGGAGTCGGCGCTGGTGATGAAGTACGTCATCACCAGCAGCATCGCGACCCACGAGACCAGAGTGGCGATCGGCAGCGTGTCGAGCAGGGCGAACAGCGACGCCTCCGCGCCCTGCGCGACGGTCCCGGCCATGTCGGCGGCGCCGGTCATGTCCAGGCGCAGGGCGCTGCCGCCCATGACGCAGAACCAGACGATCGTCGCGCCGCTGGGCACGAGCAGGACGCCGATCAGGAACTCGCGGATGGTCCGGCCGTGCGAGATCCGGGCGATGAACGTGCCGACGAACGGCGCCCAGGACAGCCACCACGCCCAGTAGAACACCGTCCAGGCGCCCAGCCAGGCGGAGTCGGTGAAGGCCCCGGTCCGGGTGGCGAGGGTGACCAGGTCGTGGAGGTATGAACCGGTGGCGGCGGGGACGGTGTTGAGGATGAAGACGGTGGGGCCGAGGAGGAAGACGAACAGCATCAGGCAGGCGGCCAGCGCGATGTTGAGCGTGCTCAGCCACTTGACGCCCTTGTGCAGGCCGGAGAAGGCGGACAGCACGAACGCGGCCGAGAGGGCGCCGATGACGACGAGTTCGACGGACGTCGAGTCCTTGATCCCGGTGGTGATGTTCAGCCCCTTGGCCACCTGGAGGGCGCCGAGGCCCAGGCTGGTGGCGGTGCCGAAGACCGTCGCGAACACGGCCAGCAGGTCGATGATCCGGCCCGGCCAGCCGTCCGCCCGCTCCTCGCCCAGCAGCGGGACGAAGACGGAGCTCAGCCGGTTGCCTCGGCCCTTGCGGAAGCCGGCGTAGGCGAGGGCGAGCCCGGCCATGCCGTAGATCGCCCAGGGGTGCAGCGTCCAGTGGAAGAACGAGTACTCCAGCGCGGTCCGCGCGGCGCCCGGCGAGTCCGGGGCGACGCCGCTGCCCGGCGGGGGCGAGACGAAGTGCTGGAGCGGTTCGCCGACGCCGTAGAACATCAGGCCGATGCCCATGCCGGCGCTGAACATCATCGCGATCCAGGCGAGGTTGCCGAACTCGGGCCGGTCGTCGTCCGCGCCGAGCCGGATCCGGCCGAAGCGGCTGAGCGCGATGACCACGCACAGCACGAGGAACACGTCGGCGGCGATGACGAACAGCCACGCGAAGTTCGACAGCACCCAGCCGAGGGCGGCGGTGGAGACCCGGTCGAAGGAGCGTTTGCCGAGCGCCGCCCAGGCGACCACCGCCAGGACGGCGACGGCGCCGACGGCGACCAGGGGCGGGTCCGGGCGGTCGTCCCGCGACGAGGGGGGCGAGGGGGACGCGTCGGTGGTCTCGGTGCTCATGACGCCCCACTATGGCCGGATTGGGAGCATTCCCCGGGCTGGCACGCCGCCCGGGGGGATGGGCACCGCCCCGGCCGCCCGGATAGGGTGCGCGGGCCCGGCGCGGCGCGGCACCGGACGACACCTGGAGACAGAGGGGCAGCGGATGACCGACGCACATGTGCTCATCGCCGCGGACAAGTTCAAGGGCTCGCTGACGGCCGTCGAGGTCGCCGCCCACCTCACGGCCGGGCTGCGCCGGGCGGCGCCCGGCCTGGACGTCACGGTGCTGCCCGTCGCCGACGGGGGCGACGGGACGGTGGACGCGGTGGTCGCCGCGGGGTTCACCCGGCACACGGCCCGGGTGACCGGACCGCTCGGCGAGCCCGTCGAGGCGGCGTGGGCCTTGAGCGGTTCCACGGCCGTGGTCGAGATGGCCGAGGCGTCCGGCCTCCGCCACGTACCGCCGGGGCGGCGGGCGCCCCTGACCGCCACCACGTACGGCACCGGCGAGCTGCTGCGGGCCGCCCTCGACGCGGGCGCCCGGCGGATCGTCCTCGGCGTGGGCGGCAGCGCCACGACCGACGGCGGGGCCGGCATGCTCGCCGCGCTGGGCGCGCGGTTCCTCGACGGGGCCGGGCGGGTCCTGGAGCCCGGGGGCGGGGCGCTCGCCGCTCTCGCGCGGGCGGACCTGTCCGGGCTGGACGGGCGGCTGGCGGGGACGGACGTCGTCCTCGCCTCCGACGTCGACAATCCGCTGACGGGTCCGTCGGGGGCGGCGGCGGTCTACGGCCCGCAGAAGGGTGCCTCTCCGGAGGATGTCGTCGTGCTGGACGCCGCTCTCGGGCGGCTTGCGCGCGCCCTGGACCCCGCCCTGGCCTCCGCCCCGGGGGCGGGCGCCGCCGGGGGACTGGGCTATGGCGCGCTCGTCGGGCTCGGGGCCGTCTTCCGGCCCGGAATCGAGGTGCTGCTCGACGTCGTCGGGTTCGAGGAGGCGCTGGCCCGTGCGGATGTGGTGATCACGGGGGAGGGGTCGCTGGACGCGCAGACGCTCTACGGCAAGGCGGTCCAAGGTGTCGCCACGGCGGCGCGGGCCCGGGGGGCGCGGGTGGTGGCCGTGTGCGGGCGGCTGGAGCTGGGGTGGGGGGATCTTGTGGTGCTCGGTGTCGGGCGGGCGTACGCGCTGTCCGATCTTGAGCCGGATGCGGCGCGGTCCATGGCGGAGGCAGGGCGGTTGCTGGAGCGGGTGGGGGAGCGGATCGCTCGCGAGGCGCTCGGCTGATCGCCGGGGGAGGGTGCCCCAGTCCCGCCCCTCCGCCGCTCGTCCTCAAGCGCCGGACGGGCTGATTTTCAGCCCGTCCGGCGCTTGAGGACAACCGCGCGGAGCGCGGTTTCGGGGGTGCGGGGGCGCAGCCCCCGCGAGAAACGGTGAAAGGGCGGGACAGGGGCACCCCCCGCGCCGAAGGCGCGAAAGAGGCCCCGGGCATTCGCCCGGGGCCTCATCCGAAAGCTCCGAAAACTACGGCAGCTGCGCTGCCCGCGCTTCCCGCCGATTGTCACGGAAGGTATTCACCCGCCGCGCCGTCGCGAAGAGCGGAATCACCGCCCCGAGCACGACCTGCAAAGCACATCCCGTCTGCAGCAGCAGCTCCCCGCCCGGCGCGTCGAACGCCCAAGCGGCCAGCAGCCCCATGCTGAGCACGATCCAGCTGAGCATGGCGACGGCCAGTCGCCCGCGCGGCTTCGGGTACTCGACGCGGCTCACCATGAGCCACGCGACACCCACGATCGCCAGCAGGGTCGGCACGAAGGGCAGCTCCAGCAGCACCACGGAGACGACCGTCAGCGCGCCGAACGGGCTCGGCATGCCCTGGAAGATCCCGTCCCGCATCGGTACGCACGAGAAGCGGGCGAGCCGTAGGACGACCGCCAGCAGGACCACCACCGCCGCGACGGCGGACACCTTCTGGTGGGCGCCCTGGGCGACGACGCCCCAGACGACCACGAAGTACGCGGGGGCGAGGCCGAAGCTGATCAGGTCGGAGAGGTTGTCCAGCTCCGCGCCCATCGCCGAGCTGCGCAGCTTCCGCGCCACCAGGCCGTCGAACAGGTCGAAGACGGAGGCGAGCAGCATCAGCATCACCGCGGTGGCGGCGTTGTTGCGCGCCATGCCGCCGTCCTCGTTGTTGGTGAGGTGCGGGATGAGGATGCCGGTGGTGGTGAAGTACACCGCCATGAAGCCGCAGATGGCGTTGCCCAGGGTGAGGGTGTCCGCTATCGACAGCCGCGTGGAGAGCGGCATGTCGTCGACGTCGTCCTCGGGCTCGGCCTCCGGGACCCAGGTCGCCTGTGTGTCGGGATCAATCACGGTCAAGGCGGGTCACTCCTGCTGTCGTGGCCTGTCCCACCTCGACGGCCGCCTCGACGCCCTCCGGCAGGTAGACGTCGACGCGCGAGCCGAAGCGGATCAGGCCGATGCGCTCGCCCTGCTCCACCTTGGTGCCCTGCGGCACGTAGGGGACGATGCGCCGGGCGACGGCGCCGGCGATCTGCACCATCTCGATGTCACCGATCTCGGTGTCGAAGTGCCAGACGACGCGCTCGTTGTTCTCGCTCTCCTTGTTGAAAGCCGGAACGAACCCGCCGGGGATGTGCTCGACCGACGTCACGGTGCCGGCCAGCGGCGCGCGGTTGACGTGGACGTTGAGCGGGCTCATGAAGATCGCGACGCGGGTGCGGCCGTCCTTCCAGGGCATGATGCTCTGCACCACGCCGTCGGCCGGGGAGATGACCCGGCCTTGGGCGATCTCGCGTTCCGGGTCGCGGAAGAACCACAGCATGCCGGCGGCCAGCGCGGTCGTCGGCACGGCGAGCGCGGCCCAGCGCCCGGAGCGGCGGGCGCGGGTGAGGCTGACCGCCGCCGTGGCGACGGTGGGGAGGAGCCACGGCGATGCTCCGCGCGCGAGGCGTACACCGAGGAGGCTGTCGCGTGGTGCAGAGGTAGAGCTGTGGGGCATGGGTGACCTTCGTAGCGGAGGGTGCCGCATAGCGATCGGGGGACGGCGGCTTTCCGGCGATGCTATCGGTTGCGACCGACAACTGGCTAAGCGCCAGGGCCAGTAGGTGGCCGGACATCGATGACAGAGTGTGATCTACTTCTCGACAAATCCTCTACGAAAGCCCCTCATTTCGGACAATTCCTGCTGCTTCACCCCTGAATTCGGTACTCCTCCAGGAGGCGCCGACCGATGATCATTTTCTGGATCTCGGCCGTTCCCTCCCCGATCAGGAGCATCGGGGCCTCCCGGTAGAGGCGCTCGATCTCGTACTCCTTGGAGAAGCCGTAGCCCCCGTGGATGCGGAAGGCGTCCTCCACGACCTCCTTGCAGTACTCGGAGGCGAGGTATTTGGCCATCCCGGCCTCCAGGTCGTTGCGCTGACCGGAGTCCTTGGTGCGGGCGGCTCTCACCATCATCGCATGGGCCGCTTCGACCTTTGTCCCCATTTCGGCCAACTTGAACTGAATGGCCTGGTGCTGGGCGATGGCTTTCCCGAACGTGTGACGCTGCTGCGCGTAGGCGACGCCCAGTTCGAACGCACGCTGTGCGACGCCGCAGCCACGGGCCGCGACGTTGACGCGGCCGACCTCGACGCCGTCCATCATCTGGTAGAAGCCGCGCCCGGTGGTCCCGCCGAGCACGCGGTCGGCCGGCACCCGCAGGCCGTCCATGATCAGCTCGGTGGTGTCGACGCCCTTGTAGCCCATCTTGTCGATCTTGCCGGGAATGGTGAGACCCGGCCTGACCTGCCCGAACCCGGGCTCCTTCTCGACGAGGAAGGTGGTCATCGACTTGTGCGGAGCCGAGCCTTCCGGCAGCCCCTCGTCCGTCCGGCACAACACCGCCACCAGCGTCGACGAGCCGCCGTTGGTCAGCCACATCTTCTGGCCGGTGAGGACGTACTCGTCCCCGTCCCGGACGCCCTTGGACGTGATGGCCGACACATCGGAGCCCAGCCCCGGCTCGGACATCGAGAACGCGCCCCGCACCTCGCCGGTGGCCATCCGCGGCAGGAAATACTCCCGCTGCTCCCGCGTCCCGTGCTGCTTGAGCATGTAGGCGACGATGAAGTGGGTGTTGATGATCCCCGACACGCTCATCCAGCCGCGGGCGATCTCCTCCACGCAGAGCGCGTATGTGAGAAGCGACTCACCGAGCCCGCCGTACTCCTCCGGGATCATCAGCCCGAACAGGCCGAGTTCCTTGAGGCCCTCGACTATGTCGGTCGGATATTCGTCGCGGTGCTCCAGATCCGTCGCGACCGGAATGATCTCCTTGTCGACGAAATCCCGGACCGTGGCGAGGATCTCCCGCTGGACGTCCGTCAGTCCCTCGGTCTGTGCGAGGCGGCCCATCTCACTTCTCCCGGACGATCGGCTCGGGGCGGCCGGGCTGCTCGCCGCCGCGCTCCTTGATGTACGTGGCGGTGGGCACCATCACCTTGCGCCGGAAGACGCAGACGACGGTGCCGTCCTGCTTGTACCCGCGGGTCTCGACGTACACGATCCCGCGGTCGTTCTTCGACTTCGACGGCGTCTTGTCCAGCACGGTCGTCTCGCCGTAAATGGTGTCGCCGTGGAACGTCGGTGCCACGTGCTTCAGTGACTCGACCTCGAGGTTGGCGATCGCCTTCCCCGACACGTCCGGCACCGACATCCCCAGCAGCAGCGAATAGACGTAATTGCCGACGACGACGTTCTTCCCGAAATCCGTCGTCCGCTCCGCATAGTTGCTGTCCATGTGCAACGGGTGATGATTCATCGTGAGCAGACAGAAGAGGTGGTCGTCGTATTCGGTGACCGTCTTCCCGGGCCAGTGCTTGTAGACGTCGCCGACGGTGAACTCTTCGTAGGTCCGGCCGAACTGCATGGCGTCACGCCTCCGGGATCTCGAACTTGGACGTACGGGACATGCCGGCCGCACGGCCCTTGCCCGCGATCACCAGCGCCATCTTCCGGCTGGCCTCGTCGATCATCTCGTCGCCGAGCATGGCCGAACCCTTGGCGCCGCCCGCCTCCGAGGTGTAGTACGCGTACGCGTCCAGGATCAGCTCGGCGTGGTCGTAGTCCTCCTGCGACGGCGAGAAGATCTCGTTGGCGAGCGCCACCTGGTCCGGGTGCAGCACCCACTTGCCGTCGAAGCCCAGCGCCGCCGACCGCGCCGCCACCTCGCGGTAGCCCTCGGGGTTGCGGATCTGGAGGTAGGGGCCGTCGATCGCCTGGAGGTCGTGGGCGCGGGCCGCCATCAGGATGCGCATCAGGATGTAGTGGTAGGCGTCGGCGCCGTAGCCGGGCGGCTGCTCGCCGACGACCAGGGACTTCATGTTGATCGACGCCATGAAGTCGGCCGGCCCGAAGACGATGGTCTCCATGCGCGGCGACGCGGCGGCGATGGCGTCCACGTTCACCAGGCCCTTGGCGTTCTCGATCTGCGCCTCGATGCCGATCCGGCCGACCTCGAAGCCCATGGTCTTCTCGATCTGCGTCAGCAGCAGGTCGAGGGCGACGATCTGCTGGGCGTCCTGCACCTTCGGCAGCATGATGCAGTCGAGGTTCGGGCCCGCGCCCTCGACGACCGTGACGACGTCCCGGTACGTCCAGTGGGTGGTCCAGTCGTTGACGCGCACGACCCGGGTCTTGCCCGTCCAGTCGCCGTTGTTGAGCGCGTCCACGATCGTGTGGCGGGCGCCCTCCTTGGCGATCGGCGCGCAGGCGTCCTCCAGATCGAGGAAGACCTGGTCGGCGGGGAGGCCCTGGGCCTTCTCCAGGAAGCGGGGGTTGCTGCCGGGGACGGCGAGGCAGGAGCGGCGGGGACGAAGCCGGTTAACCGGAGTGGCGGGGGTGCCGGTCATGCGGAGACCTCCAGGGGGTCGAGCGCGTTCGCTGTGCGGATCTCATCGACGATACGGCCGATGATCTCGGTGATACCGAAGTCCTTCGGGGTGAAAACCGCCGCCACCCCGGCCTCCCGGAGCGCGGCGGCGTCGGCGGACGGGATGATCCCGCCCACGATCACGGGCACCTCGCCCGCCCCCGCCGCCCGCATCCGGGCCAGCACGTCGGGGACGAGTTCGGCGTGCGAGCCGGAGAGGATGGACAGGCCGACGCAGTGCACGTCCTCCGCGACGGCCGCCGCGACGATCTGCTCGGGGGTCAGCCGGATCCCCTGGTAGACGACCTCGAAGCCGGCGTCGCGGGCCCGGACGGCGATCTGCTCGGCGCCGTTGGAGTGCCCGTCCAGGCCGGGCTTGCCGACCAGCAGCCGCAGCCGGCCGGCCCCGAGCTCGGATGCCGTCAGCGCGGCCTTCTCCCGGACCGCCGCGAGCGGGGTGCCCGCCTCGGCGGTGACGGCGAGCGGCGCGCCGCTGACGCCCGTCGGGGCGCGGAACTCGCCGAAGACGTCGCGGAGCGCCCAGGCCCACTCCCCGGTGGTCACCCCGGCGCGGACGCACTCCAGGGTGGCGGGCATCAGGTTCTCGGAGCCGGCCGCGGTCTTCTTCAGGACGGACAGCGCCTCCTGGGCGCGGAACTCGTCCCGGTCGTCCCGCCACCGGTGCAGCGACGCGACCACCCGCGCCTCGTTGTCCGGGTCCACCGTCATGATCGCGGTGTCGAGGTCCGCGGTGAGCGGGTTGGGCTCGGTGGTCTCGAAGCAGTTGACCCCGACGATCTTCTCCTCGCCCGACTCGATCCGCGCCCGCCGCTCGGCGTGCGAGGAGACGAGCTGCGCCTTCAGGTAGCCGGACTCGACGGCGGCCATCGCGCCGCCCATCTCCTGGATGCGGTCGATCTCGGCCAGGCTGTCGGTGACGAGCCCGGCCACCTTCTCCTCGATCACGTGCGAGCCGGCGAAGATGTCGTCGTACTCCAGCAGGTCGCTCTCGTGCGCCAGCACCTGCTGGATGCGCAGCGACCACTGCTGGTCCCAGGGGCGCGGCAGGCCCAGCGCCTCGTTCCAGGCGGGCAGCTGGACGGCGCGGGCGCGGGCGTCCTTGGAGAGGGTGACGGCCAGCATCTCCAGGACGATCCGCTGGACGTTGTTCTCCGGCTGCGCCTCGGTCAGGCCGAGGGAGTTGACCTGGACGCCGTAGCGGAAGCGGCGCTGCTTGGCGTCCTCGATGCCGTACCGGTCCCGGGTGACCCGGTCCCAGATACGGCCGAACGCCCGCATCTTGCACATCTCCTCGACGAAGCGGACGCCCGCGTTCACGAAGAACGAGATGCGGGCGACGACGTCCCCGAACCGCTCGGCCGGCACCTGCCCGGAGTCGCGCACCGCGTCCAGCACCGCGATGGCGGTGGACATGGCGTACGCGATCTCCTGGACGGGCGTGGCCCCCGCCTCCTGGAGGTGGTAGCTGCAGATGTTGATCGGGTTCCACTTGGGGATGTGCGCGACCGTGTACGCGATCATGTCGGTGGTCAGCCGGAGCGACGGGCCCGGCGGGAAGACGTGCGTCCCGCGCGACAGGTACTCCTTGACGATGTCGTTCTGCGTCGTCCCCTGGAGCGTGGTGACGTCCGCGCCCTGCTCCTCCGCGACCACCTGGTACATCGCCAGCAGCCACATGGCGGTGGCGTTGATGGTCATGGAGGTGTTCATCCGCTCCAGCGGGATGTCCTTGAACAACACCCGCATGTCGCCCAGTTGCGAGACGGGTACCCCGACCCGGCCGACCTCGCCGCGGGCGAGGACGTGGTCCGGGTCGTAGCCGGTCTGCGTCGGCAGGTCGAAGGCGACGGACAGGCCCGTCTGGCCCTTGGCGAGGTTGCGGCGGTAGAGCGCGTTGGACGCCTCGGCGGTGGAGTGGCCGGCGTACGTCCGCATCAGCCAGGGGCGGTCCTTCTTGCGGTCGGAACCCATCAGACGTTCCGGAAGCGGTTGATGGCCTCGATGTGCCGGGCCCGCATCTCCTCGTCGCGCACGCCCATGCCTTCCTCCGGGGCCAGCGCCAGCACGCCGACCTTGCCCTGGTGGAGGTTGCGGTGGACGTCGTACGCGGCCTGGCCGGTCTCCTCCAGCCGGTACGTCTTCGACAGCGTCGGGTGGATCTTCCCCTTGGCGACCAGCCGGTTGGCCTCCCAGGCCTCCCGGTAGTTGGCGAAGTGCGAGCCGACGATCCGCTTCAGCGACATCCACAGGTAGCGGTTGTCGTACTGGTGGTCGTAGCCGGAGGTGGAGGCGCAGGTGACGATCGTGCCGCCCTTGCGCGTCACATAAACGGAGGCGCCGAACGTCTCGCGGCCCGGGTGCTCGAAGACGATGTCCACGTCCTCCCCGCCGGTCAGCTCGCGGATGCGCTTGCCGAACCGCTTCCACTCGCGCGGGTCCTGGCTGTGCTCGTCCTTCCAGAACCGGTACCCCTCGGCGCTCCGGTCGATGATCGCCTCGGCGCCCATCCGCCGGCAGATCTCCGCCTTCTGCTCGCTGGAGACGACGCAGATCGGGTTGGCGCCGCCGGCGAGCGCGAACTGGGTGGCGTACGAGCCGAGTCCGCCGCTCGCGCCCCAGATCAGCACGTTGTCGCCCTGCTTCATCCCGGCGCCGTTGCGCGACACCAGCTGCCGGTACGCGGTCGAGTTGACCAGGCCCGGGGCGGCGGCCTCCTCCCAGCTGAGGTGGTCCGGCTTGGGCATCAGCTGGTTGGACTTCACCAGCGCGATCTCCGCCAGGCCACCGAAGTTGGTCTCGAAGCCCCAGATCCGCTGCTGCGGGTCGAGCATCGTGTCGTTGTGCCCGTCCGCCGACTCCAGCTCGACGGAGAGGCAGTGTGCGACGACCTCGTCCCCCGGCTTCCAGGCGTTGACGCCGGGGCCCGTGCGCAGCACGACGCCCGCGAGGTCGGAGCCGATGACGTGGTACGGCAGGTCGTGGCGCGCGGCGAGCGGCGAGAGCCGGCCGTAGCGCTCCAGGAAGGAGAAGGTCGAGACGGGCTCGAAGATCGAGGTCCACACGGAGTTGTAGTTCACCGAGCTGGCCATCACGGCCACCAGCGCCTCGCCGGGCCCGAGTTCGGGCACCGGCACCTCCTCGACGTGCAGGGACTTGCGCGGGTCCTTCTCCCGGGTCTCCAGCCCGGCGAACATGTCCGCCTCGTCCTTGTGCACGGTGACCGCGCGGTACGACTCGGGGATCGGCAGAGCGGCGAAGTCCTCGCCCGTGGTGTCCGGCGAGAGGATGGCGTCGAGTATCTGGTTCACGGTAGTGCCTCCGGCGAAGCGCGTTCTCGGGGAAACGGCTTGAGGGAACGTCGGGGGATGGAGCCGTCGGTTCGGTGGGGTGGCGCGGGAGCGCGCGGGGTGGCCGCGCAGGCGGTACGTGTGCCTGGTGACGCAGGCGGTCCGGGCGCACAAGTGGTGCTTGTGGGGACAGCCGGCACACGACGCTGTGGTCTGTGCGCCGGCCGCCCGGACGCCATCAAGGTATGGCACGCCGTGCCACTCGACAAGACACTCGGTGCCAGGAATTTGAGACATCTGTCACCGGGCGTTCACAGATGAGCGGGCAGCGCTGCCGGAATGAGCGGTTCCGCCGGGTCGCGGGCGAACGGCCCGCCGATTCGTTGATCACCACGCGGCATCCCGCCTAGGTTGGCGAGGGAGGAGTCCGTGTGGCCCGGCGTCCGGCCGGTCACCGGACGCGGCGACCGGTCCTCCCGGCCCGGGGGTACCGCCACTGTTGTCGACAGCACGGGAGGAACACATGGCTCAGCTGCTGAGAGTGCAGAACTTCAACGTCTCGAGTGACGGGATCGGCGCCGGCGAGGATCAGAGCCTGGAGCGTCCGTTCGGCCACGTCGAGCCCGAGAGGCTGTTCGCCTGGGCCGGCGCCACCGCCAGTTGGCCCATGCGCACCGAACCCGGCGGGAGCCGGGGCCTCGACGACTACCTCACGCGGGACTTCTCCCGCAACATCGGTGCCGAGATCATGGGCCGCAACAAGTTCGGTCCCCAGCGCGGGCCCTGGCGGGACCACGAGTGGCGCGGCTGGTGGGGCGACGAGCCCCCCTTCCACACTCCGGTGTTCGTCATGACCCACCACGAACGCCCGTCCTTCACACTCTCCGACACCACCTTCCACTTCGTCGCCGGCGACCCGGCCACGGTCCTGGAGCGGGCGCGGGAGGCGGCGCGGGGCAAGGACGTCCGGCTCGGCGGCGGGGTCACCACCATCCGGCAGTTCCTCGACGCCGGCCTCGTCGACACCATGCACGTGGCGGTCTCGCCGGTGAAGCTCGGCTCCGGGGTGCGGCTCTGGGAGTCTCCCGACGAGCTCCTCGACCGGTTCCACCTCGATGTCGTGCCCAGCCCGAGCGGCGTGACGCACCACTTGTTCTGGCGGAAGTGACGCGAGGCCGTTCCCGGCTCGCGTGCTCGGCGTGCTCCGGTGCGACCCCGCACGCGAGTCGCACCGCTACAGATCGTCGACTGATCGGTCCTCATGGGGCTGGTCGCCGTGCTGGTCCTGCGTAGGGATTCAGGGAGGCGGCAGTGCGGCATTCGCGCGTTTCCGTCCCCTGCCGCGCCGCGTGTTCAGGCGCATCCTCAAGCGAAGGAAACACACCTGTGCGCGCTCTTGTTGTCGATCACGGCGAGGCCGGACCCGTCCGGTTCGCCGACGTCGATGAGCCTGGTGTGCGCCGGGCCGAGGACGTCCTCCGGCGCGATCGTCTGCGCCTCGGAGTACTGGGGCCCATGGTGTCCTCCGTCGCGCGCGGAAGAGCCCCGTCCGCCCTTGCGGTGGACGAGGCTTCTGCCGGTGGCTCCTGTGCCGTCTGGACTCCGGTGTGACCTCAGGCCGGGGAACTCCCCTGGAAGGCGTACGCCGCCGAGGTGCCCAGACCGCGCGGCTTCCCCAGGGGGTCAGCCGTCGGCCGGCCGAAGCGGCCGGTCAGCTCGTGCCACCGGTACGAGCCCGCCAGCGCCTCCCGCAGCGACGTGACGAACCGTACGGCTCCGGGCGGTACGGCCGCCGGGGCCTCGGCCAGGGTGTCGACCCTGGCGGTCAGCAGAGCGTCGACGAGGGCGGAGGCGTCACGCCGGTTCAAGCCGAGGGCCGTGCGGGCGACCTCGACGCCGTTGTTGCCCACCGTGCCCTCGTCGACCTCGCGGTCGTAGGACACGATGTCGTTGTGCAGGCTGACGGCGTCCACGAACGCGTCGACGGCGGTGCCGAACTCCCTGCGGCGCAGCACGTCCGGACGGAGTTCGCCCATCGAGTGCTCCATGAGCACGGCGGTGAACTGCAGCCCCCCGAAGTCGCGCCGGGCTCCCAGGTATGCGATCAGGTCGGCCACGGCGTGGTCGACGTGGTCGAGCTCCCACAGCACCCCGTCCAGGAAGCGCCGCACGCTGCCGATGAACCGGTCGCGCCAGAGCGGGCTCATGGTGGCGGCCGTTCCGGTCCAGAGGTCGGCGAAGGCCCGTTCCACGGGATTCTCCGGAATCAGCATGGGCCGCGGTAGCCCGTCCAGCGGCAGGAACAGCATCAGCCGGTCCACCTGGGCCGCCGCCGACTCCTGGTCGTGGTCGCGCCGGTAGAGCGGCAGGAACAAGTCGTCGACGAACCACAGGGCCACATGCCAGTCCGTGGTCAGCTCCAACTCGCGGGCGTCGGCGTCGGGATGGGTCAGGGCGATGAACAACGGGAAGTCCGCCTGGTCGAACTTCTCCTCGCTCCACCTACGCGGCCACTCCAGATACTCCTCGTCGAACATGCCCATCTGCCGGGCCCACTCCCTGACATGTGCGCGGGCCTGGTCGGCATGAGGATTGAGTCGGGACTCGAACGGCATGTGGAACCGCGGCTGCGGCAGGGAACCCATGGCCGGTTTGCTGCCCGTCCCCGGCCGCCGCGACACCGAGGTTCACCCCTGGCACGGCAGTGCGACTCCGGTCGGGAGCCTCTCCACCCGGACCGGCCCGGCTGGCGGCCGGCGCGTCGACCGCCGCATCGGCCCGGGGTGGGAGCGGCCGCCACACCGTCAAGGCGCGCGTCCGTGCGGTCGGCCGCATCCTGCTCCGGTTTCACAGCGGACGTCGGACCGATTCCCCCTGGGGGCGCTCCTGAGGGTGCCGCCGGGTCAGACGCGGTCGGCCGCGATCAGCACGTACTGGAAGGAGCCGTCCCGGTACGACTCGATGAACGCCTTCTCGATCCCGGTGACCAGCGAGGACGTGGCCCGCAGTTCCCAGTACGGCAGGGTGTCGGCGGTCAGGTCGATCACGGTCTGCGGCACCAGCCGGTTGTCGGCCATGGCCCGCAGGTACTCACGGCGGGAGTGGATGTTGCACTCGAAGTGGGCGTTGATCTGGGAGACCCACTTCGACGGCTGGCCGTAGCGGGGGTTCCAGCAGCCGGTGATGGTCACGTACCGGCCGCCCACCTTGAGGAAGCGGGAGTGCTCCGCGAACAGGTCGTGCAGGTCCACGTACATGGTCGACTCGTTGTTCCACGAGGCGGCCACGCTGCCCTTCTCGAACGGGGTGTCGAGCATGTTGCACACGCGGGAGCGCACGCGGTCCTGGATCCGCAGGTCACGTGCCCGCCCGTTGCCGAAGTCGGCCTGGGTGGCGGACAGGGTGACGCCCTCGACCGTGCAGCCGAAGCGCCGGTGGGCCATGATCATGCATCCGCCGCGCCCGCAGCCGGCGTCGACGAGGGTGTCGTCGGCCTTGATGGGGCCGAGGTGGTCCAGGAGGAAGTCGGCCTGAGCGGACTCGAGCCGGTGCAGCTCGGCGATCAGCTTCTTCTCGTACTCACTGTGCTCCGGGTCGCCCAGAGCCTCGTGGCTGACGGCGCCGATGCCGTAGTGATGGTGGTAGAGCCCGTCGACGTCACCGAGGCGCAGGTTCACCGGCCTCGCCTCGTTGTTCCAGTACCGGGCGATGTCCTTCTGGTAGGGAGTCGCCTGGGCCGGGATCGTCGCGGAGGCGGGGGGGATGATTTCTGTGGTCATAGAGGTGTCCGTTCCTTACCAGAAGTCGGGCAGGCTGTAGCGGTAGGTGTTGGTGCGGTGCCAGTCGTGGTTGCCGTCGACCCAGGTGGCCACGCCCTTGAGGAAGCGCAGCACGGTGGGCAGCGGGCAGTCCGCGGCGAGCTCGGCCGCCGCCGCCTCGAAGGCGTGCATGAGGTCGTTGTGGATCTCGATCGCCTTGAGATAGGCGTCGCGCTCCGAGAGCTGTTGGCGTTCGGCGAGGACCACGGGCAGGTTCAAGTGCCTGCCGGGACTGGCGAGTTCCTTGGTGTAGGAATACAGGTCGTTGACGATGGTGGTCGCGTTCCCGGCCAGCGCGATGACCCGCTGCATCTCCGGGCGTGCGTGCAGGTCCGCCGGGAGCTCGTAGCCTCCGACGGTGTCGGTGATGGTGGGACAGGGCCGGAAGTTGTTGAACTGGCGCATGGCCAGGTACTCCCACACCTCCGGGTTGTGGTCGGTCTCGGCCCAGGCGGCCTCGGCCAGGTAGCCCAGGTGCAGCCGGGCCATGTCGTGGCGGAAGCGGTCGACCTGGGAGGGCGTGGCCATGCGGACGAAGTAGTCCATCGCGCTGCGATAGGCGCGCCGCGGGGCGTCCGAGCCGAGCGACTCCTCCCACGCCGTCGCGTACTCCGGGGTCGTGTGGAGCGGGTCCAGCGCGGTGTGTGCCAGGAGAAGGCGTCCACCGAGGCCGACGGGCGAGCCGCCGTGGTCCTCGCAGTAGCAGTCGTCGACGGCGTTCTCCGCGACCATCATCCGGGTGGCGATCATCAAGTGATCGACCGTGGGGGCGTCGGGGTGGCAGCCGACCATGTACCGCCCGACCGAGAAGCCGTCGAACTGGCCCTCCCACTCCTCGGGGTAGAGCTGGACCTCGTCCTCGGCCCAGCGCTTGATCCGGCGGCTCACCTCCTCGACACGGACGGGGTCGGGCTCCGGGACGGGATGGTGGTACAGCCCGGGTACGGCCTGACCTTCGGCGGGCGGGGCCGGGACGGGCGCCGGAGGCAGCAGATGCGAGACGAGGGCCAGGGACAGCGCGGCGGTGCCCAGGCCGCTGGGCCCTCCCAGGGCCCGTCGAGGACCCGGGCCGGCTGCTGGTTCGGCCACCGGTCCGGAGGGTGCGACCGCTCCCGCGTCGGTGACCGGCGGGGGAGGGGGAGGCGGCGAAGGCGCGACGGCCGGTTGCGAACCGCCCGCCAGGGACAGCGAGGTCGTGCCCAGCCCGGTGGGCCCTCCCAGGACGTGCCGGACGGCGGGTTCGGCGGCGGGTGCGGAGGGCGGGGCAGGGTGCGTGCCGGTGCTCGACGGGGGAGGGAGAGCGATCGGCGGCCGCGGCATCGCGGCGAGGCCGAAGGCTGCCGCCGGGATCGGAAGGTCGGGCACCGTCGGTGCGGGGACGTCCGACACGGTGCCGGCCGGCCTCGACGGCTGCGCGGGGACGGAAGGTCCAGGGGGCACGGGATCGGGCATCTGCTCCTCCTCGTTGCGGTGGGGTGAGCGCTCGTGCGGCGCGGACGGGCGGGTCGGCCCGCTGCGCGCGGCGTGCGTGCCCTCAGTCGCGTCCGCGGGCGATCTGCACGTTCTCCATGACCCCGAGTGCGTCGGGTACGAGCACCGCGGCGGAGTAGTACGTGCTGACGAGGTATGAGACGACCGCCTGCTCGTTGATGCCCATGAAGCGCGCCGAAAGCCCCGGCTCGACCTCGTCCGGCAGCCCTGTCTGCCACAGGCCGATGACCCCTTGGTTCTTCTCGCCCGTGCGCATGGCGATGATGGAGCTGGTCTGCTCTTTGCTGATCGGGATCTTGTTGCAGGGCAGGATCGGGACCCCGCGCCAGGCCGGGACGGACTGTCCGCCGAGATCGACATGGTCCGGGTAGAGACCGTAGGCGTTGAAGCCGCGTCCGATCGCGGCGATCGTCCTCGGGTGGGCGAGGAAGAACTTGGTGCCACGGCGGCGGCAGAGCAGATCGTCCATGTCGTCCGGGGTCGGCGGGCCGGAGTGGGGCTGGATGCGCTGCTTGAAGTCGGCGTTGTGCAGCAGCCCGAACTCTCGGTTGTTGATCAGCTCGTACTCCTGGCGTTCGCGCAATGCCTCGATCGTCAGCCGGAGTTGCTCCTCGGTCTGGTCCATCGGCCCGTTGTAGAGGTCCGCGACCCGCGTGTGGATCTTCAGAATGGTCTGGGCGACCGACAGTTCGTACTCACGCGGCTCGAGCTCGTAGTCGACGAAGGCACCCGGCAGGTCGGCCTCGCCGACATGCCCGGCCGACATGGCGATCTCGGCCTCACCGTGCTTGTTCTGCCGTCGCTGTGCGGCGGAGGCGAACTCGGTGACGTGGGTGCGGAGACCGGGCA
Source organism: Streptomyces sp. NPDC021100 (assembly GCF_044333095.1). Lineage (NCBI taxonomy): Bacteria > Bacillati > Actinomycetota > Actinomycetes > Kitasatosporales > Streptomycetaceae > Streptomyces > Streptomyces sp. NPDC021100. Next base: position 16,092 of record NZ_JBIRQH010000005.1, on the reverse strand, counting down.
CGGAATTCTGTACAGCGGCGAAGTCCGCACGGGAGAGGGTGAGAAGGGTGCCGGAGGTCTCGGCGGTGGCCGTGTAGTCGTAGCGGGCGTCGGGATCCAGAAGGGCGTCCTCACCGAAGTGGCCGCCGTCCGCGAGCACCGCGATGAAGGCCTCTCCGCCGTACTTGCCCTCACCGGTCTGGCGGACCCGTCCATGGGCGATCAGATGGATCCGGTCCGCCGGGCTGCCGCGTTCGACGATGACCTCACCGGCGGTGAAGTCCCGCTGCTCGCAGCGGCCGGCGAGAGCGGCGAGGGCGTCCGTGTCCTCGAAGCCCCGCAGCAGGGCCAGCTCCCCGAGTTCGCGGGGGATCACCCGGACCGTGGCACCCTCCTGCACGAACTCGATGCGCCCGTCGCCGACGGTATGCCGCAGCCGTCGGTTGACCCGGTAGGTGCCGCCCTTGGTCTCGACCCAGGGGAGCATCCGCAGCAACCAGCGGGAGGTGATCTCCTGCATCTGCGGGGCGGACTTCGTGGTGGTGGTGAGGTTGCGCGCGGCGGAGGTACTCAGCGACTGCTGGGGCGCGTCCGGTGCGGCCTCGGTTCCCGGGCTGCTGTCCACGGTCATCGGGGTGGGCTCCTTGCGTGGCCGGGCGGCCGGCGCACCGGTGTGCGCCGATACGGGAGACGCGGAGGATCCGGCAAGAGGGAGGGGCGATTGCGGCGATCCGTCCGCCAAGCAGCACGGTAATGGCCGGCCGAGTCGGCCGACCCGGGTCACCCAGCAGTTTCCTTCGAAGCGGTGATAATCTTCGAATGCGGTTTATCTGATCATGAAGCGTTGTCGCGCCGCCTACATCGGCCGACGACGGATCACGCAGGCCGGGCGCCACGCCCGATCGCCGTCTCACGTCGGCGCCGGCATTCGGTTCGCGGTGGAGTCAGGCCTGCGCGGACAGCGAGAACGGCCCCGCCGGTGGCGGGGCCGTTCCTCTCGGGTCGCGGGTACGACCGGCTCCCGATCAGTAGTTCCAGATCTGGCCGGAGAAGTGGTCGCCGGTTCCCTTCAGGTAGTAGTGCTGGCCGTAGAGGCCGTGGATGCACTGCCGCTTGACCTCTTTGAAGTTGGTCGCGACCGAGCCGACCATCACGCCGGTGTCCGCGTCCCAGACCTCGGCGCGCCCCCACGCGACGCTGGTGTGCGCACCGGAGTAGCAGACCTCGTTGCTGGGGCCGGTGGGAATGGAGGCACTGGTGCACAGGGTGTTGCTACCCGTGGTGCAGCCACTGCTGGCGGTCACATCGGCGCTGGCGGTCCCGGCAAGCCCCAGCCCGAGGGCCGCGACGGCCGCGGCTACCGCGGCGCCCTTGGCGAACGTCTTCCTCATGGTGATCGTCCCCTGTTCTGATCATGCCCAGCCCCCGTACCAGGTGCTGCCAGGCCCCTGTTGAGCGACGTGGTGACGCCGCTGGACGGACCATATGACGCAATGATCAAAATGCGAGGGTCGCGCTGCACAGTGATCCCCTCCCACTGGTTGCGAAGTGCACAGCGAGCCGAGTCCGAAGCTCGGCTCATGACCGCTTCGGCCCGTCCGAGAAGCCGCCGGGCGTTCTCTCAGTCCTCGCTCGACGAGACGCCGAGGTCCCGGCGCATCGCGGTGCGCAGGGGGCGGAGGAGGTCCCAGACGGCGTGCTGGGCGCGGGACGCGGAGTCGAGCGTCTCGCCCGGTTCGGGTTCGCCGCGTTCGAGGCGTTTGACCGTGCCGTAGACGCGGCTGAGGGACCTGTTGACGGTGTGCGCCGGGCCGAGGACGTCCTCCGGGGCGATCATCTGCGCCTCGGAGTACCGGTCGCGGAACGCCGCCTTGGCCTCGTCCAGGGCTGTCTTGTCGGCTTCGTCCGCTGTGCCGCGCTCGCGGAGGATGTGCAGGTGGCGGTTGAGGGCGGTGGTGAACTGGCGGGCGTCCCGGTTGAGTTCCGTGTAACAGGTGCGGCGGAGGACGAGGTTCTCGCGCTCGTCGTCGTGCGCGCGGACGAGCTGTATCTCGCGGCGTCTGGCACGCTCGGCGCGGCGCTGGGTGAGAAGGGATCCCCCCAGGGTGCCCGCGACGCCGGCCACGGCGATGATCACTGAGCTGAGGTCCATGACTGCTGTCCTCCATGACGTACGGGAGAGCCCCGCCGGTCACCGCGGTCGGTGGGCGGGGCTCTTCTTGGCGACTTCTCTTCTTGCCGACTTCTCGCCGACTCCCTTGGGCCGCCTACAGTCTGTCCGACGGCCCGTTGTGGTGCGGGTGGGGCGGCAGCGGTGAACAGCGGTTCAGGTGGCGGGTGCTCCGCCGGCCGCATCGGGCCGCGCGCCACGACGGAGGCGGTGTGAATCTTCGGCTGACGAACGAGTACGGACGAGTCCGATATCGCCAGGACGGGTCCGATATCGCCATTACGCCTCAGCGCGTTGCCACGCGACCTGGGAACGCGCTCGATAGCCCAAGAGGCGGAATACCGGACGTCTCCCTATCGTGAGGTGTATGAGACAGCCCAGCGATAATTCCTCGCACAGGGGCGTCGAAGCCCCGCCACAGCGCAGCCGGGTGCCGCGTGAAGCGACGGCACCCATGGCTTTGAGCAGAGGCACGATCAACGAATTCCTCGAATGGGCGGCACGTGTTCCGCACGGTGAGGCGCGGACCGTGCGCGAGCAGATTTCCCTCGCGGACAAGGAGGGCCGGGGCGGGGACCTGGCCGCGGGTCTCTTCGCGGCGCTGGACGAACGCCCGGTTCCCGACTTCGGGCGGCACCTCGTGCTGCTGGCGACGATCGGCGCACTGCGGGACGCGCGAGCGCTGCCCCGGCTGGAGGCATTCGTCTGGTCGGAGGAGCCCATGTTCCCGCCGCCGAACCAGGCGGGCGGCGACGCCACTTCGACGGGGGACGCCAAGTCGCTGCTGAACTTCCGGATGGCCCTGCAGGCACGGGCGGCGGAAATGCTGTCCTACCTGGCCACGGACGAGGCCAGGCGCGCGACCCTCCGTATCGCGGCCGACCACCCGGAGCGTCCGGTGCGTGCCGCCGCGATCGACGCACACCTCTACAACCAGGGCGACACGGCCGAGGCCGTGCGGGAGGTCCTGTCCGTCGTCCGGCCCGAGGACGCGAAACTCGTCGGACTGCCACGGCTCACCGCGGGCATGAGCGCCGCCGAGTTCGACCGTCGCGTGAACGCTTTCTACGACCAGTACCCGGAGGAGCGCCCGCCGCTGCCGGAGAGAGGCCCCGGCCCGGGCGAACGCCCCCGGACACCGCCGCCCCGCGAGCGTGGGGGCGCCTCATCGCCGGAGGAGGCCGGGCCCGATGTGCAATGACGGAAGCAACGTGGAAGAGACGTCGGTACAGGGCCTGTACGGCTGCTGGTCCGATCTCTACATGTGGGTGTGGCAGGCGTACCAGTTGACCGACGATTCCTGGAATCCCGCCGGGATCGGCGACGCCTGCAATGTGCGGCTCCCCTTCGGCAAGGTCGTCAACAGCGCCTACCTGATCAACTACTGCCTCACGGACAACCGCAATTCGCAGTGGCACTCCACAGAGGACTACCAGAGCTCGTCCCGGGCGGCCGACAACCGGTTCCACGGGCCGTTCTACATGCGGTTCATCCAGTACAACGGTGCCAGCGAGGCGGATTCCGAGACCGGACGCTTCGCGGCCAGGGACCGGACCAACCTGCACTGCCCGTTGTTCGACCTCGGCAACATCTCCGACTCGGCCGGCAACCGCGCCTCGGTCCTCCTCCATGAGTCATGGCACCACTGGCAGTACAAGCACCATTTCAAGACCGATCACATCGGCGGCTGCAGCAACGGGGAGTGCGACTACTACTACTTCCACGGGGTGGGCGCGTACGAGTTCGGGCAGTTCGACCGGTACGACACCAACCCCAGCCACCTCCTGTTCCACTCTCCGTACCAGGTGTGCGCCGAACTCGAAGGCGACTTCGCCGAGAACGCCAAGCCGTTCGTGCCGACGGTTGTCACCCAGACCGCGCGCAACCTCGGCAATATCCGGCTCAACATCTGCTTCGCCAACGCGGTCGGTTACCGCATCGGTGATCCACGCCCCTGGTGAGCCTCAGGCGCTGAAGGCGCCGTCCTTGATGGCGGACACGAGGCGGGATCCCGCGGCGGCGGGGGCCCATTCGACGCGGTCTGTGCCGTCCCGGTCGCTGGAGCTGCTCTTGAGCCATGTGTTCATTTCAGCCCTGGCTGTCAGGAGTTGAGGCTTCCGTCCTTGAGGGAGGATACGAACTCCGTGAATGCGGACGCGGGGAACCGCAGGATGGGGCCGTCCGGCGTTTTACTGTCCCGGACGGGGGTGGATCCGGGGGTATCTAGGCCGATTTCCACGCAGTTGGTGCCGTCGGGGTGGCTGTGTTTGCTCTTCACCCAGCGCGCGCCGCTTGTAGTTGCTTTCACGACCCCTCCTATACTCTTCCAGTGCATCTCTGATAAACGCAGCAGAATCGCTGGCCGACAGACAGTCAGCTCTGAGGACAGCGTAACTCTGGGCGTGGCGAGCGACGACCTCCGGATCGTCACTGAAGTGCCCTCTGTCCAGCGATTCGTAGTACACCCACTCTTCTCCATTGGGAAGTTTGAGAATCGTCAGCGACGTTCTGGGGCGCCTGAGTTTCCTGTCGCTTGCCGGTGCCACCTGAATGCGGATGTTGGGGAGTTTTCCGACGTTCAGGAGAAACCGGCACTGGGCCGCCATCACTCTCGGGGACTCGACCACGTTGCGGAGAGCGCTCTCGTCCAGGACGACGACCAGAAGCGGGCCGTCTGAACAGAGGAACCGCTCTTTTCTGGCCAAGCGGGTGCGGATGCGCCGCTCCCTTCTCGCCGGGTCCGTATCCGTGGCGTACAAGGCTTGTACGTACTCCTCGCTTTGCAGCAGCCCAGGCATTACCTGCTCCTGGAACTCGCTGACAGCTACCGCCTTGGCTTCGAGGTTCAGTCGACGCTGAAACCAGTCGGGGTACGCCAGGTCGGGATACCAATCGGTCTCCCGCCACAACTTGTACAGCGCACCGCCGGTGTTGAGCTTCTTGTCGCACCTCTTGACGAGCGGTTCGCTCGGCACTCGATCGCCGGTCTCGATCCGGCTCAGCACCGACCGTTCGCAGAGCACCTGCGGGGCCAGCGATTCCTGCGTCTCGTTGGCTGCTCGCCGATAGTGGGCGAGCAGTTGACCGAACGCGCGGCGCCCTCCCGGGGCGGAACTGGCGGCGTTGCGGGCGGACATGCCCCTCCAACCCATGATCGCGTGTCGTGCCAGTGCGTCACTGGCACGACACGAAGTGTTGCGTGTCCGCTGTGACCCACGCAACTCTCCTGGTGGGACGCGAAGTTGCGTGCTGTTGCAAGGAGGAAGACGCACAAATGATCGAGTTCGTGTATCGCGTGGGCGGTGCCGCATGACGCACATGTCCTTCGGGGTCGGGGCCCGGGCCGCACTCGTACCCAACCCCCATGCGCCGTGCACCGCGTGCACGCGCATCACCGACGCGCGGCGTGCCGCAGAGCGCGCGGGCGACTGGCCCCGCGTGGAACGGCTTCGCCGCGAGAGCCTGAGGCACGCGGAGGCGCACCGTGGCTGACTGGATCCCCCAGCCGCTCGAACTGATCCTGGACATCGAGGGCGACCGGTTCGGCGTCGTCGTCGGCTGGGACCACGACACCAGGCGGATCACCCTCCGCCCGCCGGAGGGCGGACGGACCTGGCACCCGACGCGGTACCGCCGTGCCACCGCCACCGACAAGCTGCGCGCCCGCGTGAACAAGCTGAACAAGGAGGGACGCCCATGGTGACGCCGTGCGAGGCGTGCCAGTGGTGGGACACCGTGATCGGGCGGACCGAGGCGAGGGTACATACCGCCCGGGACCGTTGGGAGCGGGCCACCGCCGAGGAGCACCGGGCCCAGTACGTCGCCAACCGGGCGGAGCACGTCCGCCGGGACCACGCGTGAACGCTGCGGGCTCAGGAGGTCCCCAGGCCGCGATCTTTCGCGGGGTCGGTGGAGCCGGGGGGTGGAGTGGTCATGTCCTGTAGGCCGACGACGGTCAGGAGCCGGAGTTTGTCGGCGGCCGCGCTGTCGGGGGCGGCGGTGAAGACGATGATGCGCAGGTCTGCGCCGTGGAGGGAGAGCACGTCGCAGTCGAGTTCGATCGCGCCGGCCTGGGGGTGGTCGATGGTCTTGCGCCCGCTGGCGTGGTGCGCGACGGCGGAGCCGTTCCACAGCCGACGCCCGACGGACGGCGCACGGCGCACGGCGCACGGCGGACGGCGCACGGCGGACGGCGGCGGGCCATGGCCGGCCGCCGTCCCGGTTCGGCGAAGTGGCAAGGGCCCTCCGCAGGCCACCCTCCTGCCCGTCACCGAGGCGTGGTGGCAGCCGGCACAGTGCTTCCGGCCCCGGTACCACCGGAACCCGTGGACGGGGAGGGAGCCCGTCCGCGACTTCGTCCGCCGGGATCCGGCCGGGATCGGCCTCGGCCGGCCGGCCGTCGCTTCGGTGGGCCGGCTTACCAGGGCACCGTCCGGCCCGAGCGGTCCAGGTACGCCAGGCCCGGGGTGCCCAGCCGGGACAGCAGGACGTCCACGAGGAGCGGCGTGCTCTCCTCGACGGTGAAGGGCGCGTCCGGACCCCCGAGTGCGGTGCGGATCCAGCCCGGCGCCAGGAGGACGAAGCCGCGCCGGGGGTGGGTGTGGGCCTGCCGGACGGCGAAGGAGCGCAGGAACATGTTCAACGCCGCCTTGCTGCCCCGGTAGAGCTCGCGGCCCGCGGTCGTGTTGTTGGTGATGCTGCCCTGTCCGGAGGACATCGCTCCGATGAGGCCGGTGGGGGAGACGAGGTCTTCAAGGGCCTCGATCGCGCGCAGGGGGCCGAGGGCGTTGGTGGTCATCACCTCGACGAAGGCGTCCGTCGTCACCTCGCCGATGGGCGTCGGCTCGTGGCCCGCGGTGCCGGCGTTGACGAAGAGGAGGTCGAGACGGTCCCGTTCCGCGAGGCGCTCGTGCAGGGGCGGCAGGTGGCCGGGCTCGTTGACGTCGAGGTGCTCGATGGTGACGCGGCCGTCGGACCGGTCGGCGAGCTCGTGCAGGGGCGTCCGTGCGGCGGTGTCGCGGACCGTGCCGGTGACGTTCCAGCCCCGCCGGACGAGCTCGGCCGCCATCGCGTGGCCGAGCCCGCGCGAGGCTCCGATGATGAGGGCGGTCGGCGCGGGCCGCTCCGCGCTGCTGGTCGATGACATACGGCGGTCACTCCGTTCTTCGGCGGTATGGGGCGAGTCTGCTCGCCGTGCCGCTCCGGGGACGGTCCGGACGGGCCGGTTCGTAGGATTCCCGCTGTGAAAGGTGGCTCCGCGTCCGGATCCTTCGAGATCCGGCCCGACGACGTCCGTATCATCCGCGCCCTCCAGATCGCTCCGCGAGCCTCCTTCGCGGCGATGGCGGCCGCGCTCGGCCTCACGGAGAGCACGGTCAACCGCCGGTACCGACACCTGTGCGCCGAGGGCGTCATCCGGGTCGCCGGCGTGGTGAACCCGGGGGCGCTGGGGCAGAGCAGGTGGCTGGTACGGCTGCGCTGCCGGCCGGGCGGTGTCGAGGCGATCGCGGGCGCGCTCGCCCAGCGGGACGACGTCAACTGGGTGGCCGTGGGCGCGGCGGGCTCCGAGGTCACGTGCGCGACCCAGTCCCGGGACGACGCGCAGCGCGAAGAGCTGCTCGGCCGGCGGCTTCCGCGTGCCGCCGCCGTGCTCGACGTCAACGCCTACGCCATGTTGCGCCAGTTCATGGGAGGCCGAGGCCACTACTGGGCCGCGCTGCACGGCACGCTGTCCCCCGAGCAGGAGGTGATGCTGGCCGGCGAGGAACCGCCGTTCACGGAGACCCCGGTCGTCGCCGGCGACCCCGTACGCCTCACCGCCGAGGACGAGCGGCTGCTCGCCGCGCTCGCCGCGGACGGCCGGGCCGGCCTCGTCGACCTCGCCAAGGCGGCGGACTCCACGCCGGGCCGTGTGTCCCGCCGCCTCAGCACCCTGCTCCGGCAGCGCGTCGTGTACATCGACGTCGAGATCGCCCCGGCGGCCCTGGGCTTTCACGCGCGGGCCAATCTGTGGCTGCGCGTGCATCCGTCGGAGGTGAAGAACGCCGGGCGCGCGCTGGCGCGAGAGCCCGAAATCGCCTTCGCGGCGGCCATTTCCGGCCCCTACAACGTCCATGCCGTCGCCCACTGCCGGGACTTCGACGAACTCTTCGAATTCACCACGGATCGCATCGGGGCGCTGCCGGGCTTGCAGAGCATGGAGGTGTCACCCGTCCTGCGACACGTCAAGCAGGCGGGCGCGCTCGTGTCCGGTGACCGCCTCGTCGGATCCGTCGGACTCGTCGGGCCGCACCGCTCCCGTACCCGAACGTGAACGTGATCTGCGTCGCGTTTCGGCCACCGGCCGTTTCGCGGGCCCGCCCGGTGTGCAGGCGCGCCGCGAAAAACGGGTCCCGTGTGGGAAACGCCTGACGCCGGGCCCGCGCTCCGCAGGAAAGGAAACCGAGCCTTGCCCAGAGGCAGCAGCGTCGAGGTCCGGCGCGACGGCAGTGACCCGGGGGCGGCCGAACGCACGGACGTCACGGCCGCGGATGTCACGGTCACGGACGAGCGGCTGGTCAGACGCGCGGTGAAGGCGGCGGCGCTCGGCAATGCCATGGAGTGGTTCGACTTCGGCGTCTACAGCTATCTCGCGGTGACGATCGGCGACGTGTTCTTCCCGTCCGGCGACGGCGCGGTGCGGCTGCTGTCGTCCCTCGCGACCTTCGCCGTGGCGTTTCTCGTCCGGCCGCTCGGCGGCCTGTTCTTCGGTCCGCTCGGCGACCGCGTCGGCCGAAAACGGGTGCTCGCACTGACGATGGTGCTGATGGCCGCCGGCACGTTCGCCATCGGGCTGATTCCGTCGTACGCGGCCGTCGGATTCTGGTCCCCGGTGCTGCTGATCGTCTTCCGGATGCTTCAGGGTTTCTCCACCGGGGGTGAATACGGCGGCGCGTCCACCTTCATCGCCGAGTACGCGCCCGACAAACGCCGTGGCTATTACGGCAGTTTCCTGGAATTCGGCACCCTCGCCGGTTACGTCGGCGCCGCCGGCCTCGTCACTCTCATGAGCACCTGGCTCGGCGGCGACGGGATGCGGGAGTGGGGATGGCGCGTCCCCTTCCTCGTCGCCGGACCGCTCGGCCTCGTCGGCCTGTACCTGCGGCTGCGGCTGGAGGACACACCGGCCTTCCGCAAGCTGGCCGAGGAGTCGACGGCCCGGACGGCCGCCCGGGAGCCGGCCGGCCTGCGGGAGATCTTCGCTACGCAACGGTCTCGGCTGCTCCTGTGCGTCGTCCTGGCCGGCGCCTACGGCATCACCAACTACATGCTGCTCTCCTACCTGCCGACCTACCTCACCGACCGGCTGGGATACGACGACGCGCACGGCACCGCCGTCCTGGTGGTGACGATGCTGGTGCTGATGTGCGTCATCACCTTTGTGGGGAGGCTCAGCGACCGGGTGGGCCGGAAACCGCTGCTGATGGCGGGGATGGGCGGATTCGTCGTCCTGTCCGTGCCCGCTTTCCTCCTGATCGGACAGGACGGCGTCGCCGCCGTGTTCGGGGGGATGCTGATGCTCGGCCTCTCCCTCGTCTGCCTGCTGGGGACGATGTCGGCCGCGCTCCCCGCTCTCTTTCCCACGCGGGTGCGGTACGGCTCCCTCTCCATCGGCTACAACCTCTCCACCTCCCTCTTCGGCGGCACCACGCCGCTGATCACCACCGGCCTGATCCACGCCTCCGGCAGTGACCTGGCCCCGGCCTGGTACGCGGCCGGCGCGGCCCTCGTCGGCGTGGCGGCGGTGGCCTGCATGAGGGAGACGGCCGGGCGGCCGCTGGAGGGGTCGCCTCCGGCGGTGTCGACGCAGGAGGAGGCGGCGGGGGCGCTGACGCGCTGAGGGTCCCCCGGCCCCGCTCTTTCTCCCCCGGCTACCGCTGGGAGGTGCCCCCGGTTTCTTGCGGGGGCAAGCCCCCGCACCCCCGAAACCGCGCTCCGCGCGGTTGCCCTCAAACGCCGGACGGGCTGAGCAACGACCCGGGAAGGTGGACCATGGAGCCATGACGTCCGATTCTGCTTCCGCCCACGGGTACCTGCTGGACAACGCGCGCGCCGAGGCGGGCGAGCGGTTCGTCTGGCTGGCCGAGTTGTTCGACGGTGTGACGCGCGGGCACTTCGACCGCCTGGGGGTCGGGGCCGGCTCGCGCTGCTGGGAAGTGGGGGCCGGTGGCCCCGGCATCCCGGAGGCGCTCGCGGCGGCCGTCGGTCCGTCCGGGCACGTGCTGGCCACGGACATCGACCCGTCGTGGCTGAAGACAGGCGAGGGGTACGAGGTACGCCGGCACGACATCGCCGCTGATCCCCCTCCTGAGCCGGGGGCGTTCGACCTGGTGCACGCCCGGCTCGTGCTGGTCCATGTACCGGACCGGGCGCGCGCGTTGGCCACGATGGCGGCGGCGCTGCGGCCCGGCGGCTGGTTGCTGGTCGAGGACGCCGACACCGCTTTGCAGCCACTGGCATGCCTGGACGACAGCGGCCCCGCGCAGCGGCGGGCCAACCGGCTGCGCGGGGCGGTCCGGGAGCTGCTGGCGCGCCGCGGCGCGGACCTGAGCTACGGGCGGACACTGCCCCGGGCCTTGCGCGAGGCAGGCTTGGTGGAGGTCGCCGCGGCGGGCTTCTTTCCGGTCGGCGGCCTGGCATGCGACCGGCTGGAGGCGGCGACCATCCGGCACGTACGCGGCGAACTTCTCGCGGCCGGCCTGGCCGACGACGCCGAGATCGACGCGCACCTGGCCGCCGTCGACGCGGGCGGACTCGACCTGACACTCGCGCCCTTGATCTCGGCCTGGGGCCGCCGTCCGGCCGAGCACCCTCCGTCGCCCGGTCGGTGACCTGAGGCAGAGGCCCCTTCCCGTTCCGGCGACAAGGAACCCTGTGGACCGTCTGCCGCACCTCGACCGCACGCTCGATGAACCGGACCCGCCTCGCTGGGTGTCTGCCGGCTCCGAGGCGACCCGTCTCGTGCGCGGGGTGCACGAGCTGCGGCGGGTTCCGCCGGGCGAAACCGGGCCGGCGGATCTCCGCACGCTCATCTCCCGGCAGGTGGCGCTGCCCTGCGTTCTCCCCCTCGCGGTGCGCTTGTTGCCGGAGGAACCGATGCTTGACGCCCACCTCTACGAGGGCGACCTGTCGCTTGCCACTGTGAACGTTCCGGCGTCAGCCTGGGCCCCGTTCCCGGACCTCGCGGTACGGCTGCGCACCGCGATCACGGCCCTGCCGGAGGCAGCGGCGGCCGGCCTGCCCCACGGCACCGCCGAGAAACCGACCCGCTTCGTTGCCCGGACCGCGTCGCTTCGCTGACGGACGGAGGAACCCGCGGCGCGGCGGGTCCGGCGCTGACCCGGTCGAGCACGCCCAGGAGGATCGGCCGGCAATCACCGGTCCTGCGGCACGTCAATCAGGCGGGTGCGCTCCTGCCTCGTGATCACCTCGCCGCGCTCCTGCCTCGTGATCACCTCGCCGCGCTCCTGCCTCGTGATCACCTCGCCGCGCTCCTGCCTCGTGATCACCTCGCCGTGCGCGCGTGAGCGGGCCGGAGGGCGGGGGTTCCCGCCCTGGCGGGCAGGGCGGGAACCCCCGTCGGCGCACGGCAGGTGTCCGTCCGACATCCTCCCCGGCACTTCAGTCCCGCGGCCGCAGCACCTTCTCGATCGCCGCCATCACGTCCCCCAGCGGCGCGTCCGTCCGCGCCACCGCCACCAGGACCTCCCCCTCCGCCCGCGCGGTGACCGCCGGTTCGGGCGGGAGCGGGGCGCGGCCCGCGCCGATGCCCTTGCCGAAGGTTTCGCGGACGATGGCGAACGCGTGGTCGAGCTGGGTCTCGACGTCGCCCTCTCCGCCGCTGCGGAGCCAGCGGCGGAGGACGTGGTTGTGGGCCGTGACGACGGCGGAGGCGGCGACCTCGGCGAGGAGGGGGTCGTCGTCGTGGTGGGTGCCCTCCTCGAAGTGGCCCAGGAGGTAACGGGTGAAGAGGCGTTCGTAGCGGGCGACGGAGGCGATCTCGCGCTCGCGGAGGGTGGGGACCTCGCGGGTGAGGCGGTAGCGGGCGACGGAGACGGCGGGGGAGGCCGCGTACATGCGCATGACCTCCTTGATGCCGCGGCACACCGTGTCCAGCGGGTTCTCGTGCGCGGGCGCCGCGTCGAGGACCCCGGCCGCGCGGACGAGGGTGTCGTCGTGATCGGGGAAGATGGCCTCTTCCTTGGAGCGGAAGTGGCGGAAGAAGGTGCGGCGGGCGACCCCGGCCGCCGCCGCGATCTCGTCGACGGTGGTGGCCTCGTAGCCCTTGGTGGCGAACAACTCCATGGCCGCGGCGGCGAGTTTGCGGCGCATGGTGAGGCGCTGGGCGGCGGCGCGCCGGGTGCCGGCGGCCTCCGGGGCGGGGGAGGACGGCGACGGGCGCGGGCCGGGCGGTCCGGGCTCCTCGGAGCCCCTGGCGGCGGTCCCGCGCGGGGAGCGGACGGACTTGGCGGGCTGGGACATGTGGGGAACGTAACACGCCCCCGCGCAGGCGTGCCGGGACGGACCGCCGGCCGGTTCCAGCAGGCCGCCCCAGCCTTCCGCCGCGCTCCGTACCCCTGGGCCCCCGGGCCGCTCGACCGCGTACCGCGGGTCCGGGTCCGGGCTCCGGGAGCCCTCGCCCGCACCCCGCGTCCCCGGGCTCCCGGAGCGTTCCGCCGCGGCCCGGGCGTCCAGGCCCTCGGAGCCTTCCGCCGCGGCCCGCGCATCCGGGCCCCCGGGGCCTCGCGTCGGGCCGCGCCCGGTCAGGTTCCGGGAGTCCTCCGCCGCGTCCCGCGTCCCCGGACTCCCGGAGTCTTCCGCCGCGCCCCGCGCGGCCGGGGCGTCAGGCCCGCGCATACTCGCGGAAGCCACGCCCCGTCTTGCGGCCGAGGCAGCCCGCCGCGACCAGGTGCTCCAGCAGCGGCGCGGGGGCGAGGCCCGGATCGCGGAACTCGCGGTGCAGGACGCGCTCGATGGCGAGCGAGACGTCCAGCCCGACCACGTCGAGGAGTTCGAAGGGCCCCATCGGGTAGCCGCCGCCGAGCTTCATGGCGGTGTCGATGTCGTCCGGCGAGGCGTAGTGCTCCTGCACCATCTTCACCGCGTTGTTGAGGTACGGGAACAGCAGCGCGTTGACGATGAACCCGGCGCGGTCCCCGCAGTCCACCGGGTGCTTGCGGACGGCCGCGCAGATCTCGCGGACGGTGGCGTGGGCGTCGTCCGCGGTCAGCACCGTCCGCACCACCTCCACCAGCTTCATCGCGGGTGCCGGGTTGAAGAAGTGCATGCCCACGACGTCCTGGGGGCGGGACGTCGCCCGGGCGCAGGCGATCACCGGAAGCGAGGAGGTGGTGGTGGCCAGGACGGCTCCCGGGCGGCAGATCTTGTCGAGCGCCGTGAACAACTCCCGCTTGACGGCGAGGTCCTCGGCCACGGCCTCCACGGCCAGGTCCACTTCGGCGAGGGCGTCCAGGGACCCGGCCGGGGCGATCAGTCCGAGGGCCGCGTCCCGTTGCCCGGCGGTCAGCCTCCCCTTCTTCACCGAGCGGGCCAGTGATGCCGCCACCCGGTCCCGGGCGGCGTCCGCCTTGGCCGGCGTCCGGGCGGCGAGCACCACCGGGAGGCCCGCCCGGGCGAAGACCTCGGCGATGCCGCTCGCCATCGTCCCGGAGCCGACGACGCCGACGGAGCGCACGGGCCGGCCGGCCGTCCGGGTGCCGGACGTACCCGGTGTCTCCGCGTCCGGGACGGTCTCCGACGAGCCCGGGGCCGCGTACGTGTAGAAGCCGCGGCCCGCCTTGCGGCCGGTCAGCCCGGCCGCGGCCAACTGCCCCAGGATCGGCGCGGGCGCGTGCAGCCGGTCGCGCGAGGCGGCGTACATGGCCTCCAGGACGGTCCGGGCGGTGTCGACGCCGATCAGGTCCAGCAGGGCCAGCGGGCCCATCGGCAGGCCGCAGCCCAGCTTCATCGCGGCGTCGATGTCCTCGCGGGACGCGTACCGCGACTCGTACATGGCGGCCGCCTGGTTGAGGTAGCCGAACAGCAGCCCGTCCGCGACGAATCCGGGCCGGTCGCCGACCGCGACCGGCTCCTTGCCCAGCTCGAGGGCGAGTTCGGTGACGGCGGCGACCGCGCTCGGCGCGGTGAGCACCGAGGAGACCACCTCCACCAGCTTCATCGCCGGGGCGGGGTTGAAGAAGTGCAGGCCGAGCACCCGTTCGGGATGGGCGGAGTCGGCGGCGAGGCGGGTGACGGACAGCGCGTTGGTGCCGGTGGCCAGGATCGCCGTGGGCGCGACGATCCCGTCGAGGGCGGTGAACACGTCGTGCTTGAGCGCGTAGTCCTCGGGCACGACCTCGATCACCAGGTCCGCGCCGGCGGCGTCGGCGAGGTCGGCCGAGGTGCGGAACCGGCCCAGCGCGGCCCGGCGTTCGTCCTCGGTCAGCTTGCCGCGCGCGACCGCGCGGGCGGTGGCGGCGCTGAGCGCCTCGACGGCCCGGCCGGCCGCGTCGGCGCTGACGTCGATGCCGACGACCTCGCGGCCGGCCCGCACGAGGGCCTCGGCGATGCCGGATCCCATGGTGCCGAGGCCGATGACGGCGACGGACCGGAGCGGACCGGTGGGGGCGGTGTTCTCGGCGGTACGGCCGGCGGCGGGGGACGGTGGGACGGCGGACTGACGGTCCATGACGGGACTCCAGAGGGTGTTTTCCGGCGCGGGGGCCCGCCGGGAGCGACGGCGGGCGTGTCCCGGGCGCTGAGAGCTCGACGGGAGCGGGAGCTACGGAGTGCCGACCCGGCGACGCTGCCGGGTGCGGGAGCGCGGCACGGCCCTGCGCGGGCGCGGCGCCTTAAGGATTTCCGCGGACGGGTAAAGGGCGTCCACGGGGAGGGAGTCGTGCGAGCGGCCGGCCCTGTCCCGGGGCCGTGCCGTACTGGAGTGCCGAACCGGCGGGCGGCACCGGGAACTCCGGTGCCACGACGGCCGCGTCACCGGCCGCCCGAGCCGGGGTGCGGCTCGTGCCGGGAGATTAACTCACCGGTAACCGCGAGCGCCAGGGGGCGGGGGCCCGAATTAGTATGTGGTACAGGCCACTCGGGGAGGAGCGGGAATGGAAGAGGAATTCCGCGTACTGCTGAAGCGGGTGCGGGCCGAACTGGTCTCCCCGGCCGAGTTCACGGCGTACGAACGGCTGCTGGCCCTGGCCCGCACCGACAGCCGGGCCGCCCGCGACGAGCTCGCGGACGTCCTGGTCGCCCCCGAACGGCCGCTCTGGGCGCGAGAGATCGCCGCCTTCGCGCTCGGCGTCCAGGGGGACCGGCGCGCCTTCGAGACGCTGGTGCTGCTGCTCAACTACCGGGAGCCGGTGCGGTGCGCCACGGCGGCGCACGTCCTCGCGCGGCTCCGGGACCCGCGTACGGCCCGTGCCGCCGCCGCCCTCGCCACCAACCCGCTGCGGACCGCCTACGCCGTCCACCCCGTCCGGCTGCTGACCGAGCTGCGCGCGCCCGAGTCCGTGCCCGCCCTCCTCTCCACCCTGGAGCGGCTGTTGGCCGCCCGGGACCACTGCTGGCCCGTCGCCCGGGCGTGTGTGGAGGGGCTGGGGTTGCTCGGTGACCGGCGGGCGGAGGCGACGCTGGTCGCCGCGCGCGAGCATGAACGGTTGCGGCCGGCGGCGGTGGTCGCTCTGGCGCGGCTGAACGGGCGGCCCCTGCCGACGGTGCGGGCCCGGAACGGGCGGCGGGGGTAAGGGTGCCCCGGTCCCGCCCTTTCACCGTTTCCTGCGGGGGCAAGCCCCCGCACCCCCCAAGCGCCCTGCGGGCGCTGTCCTCAAGCGCCGGACGGGCTGATTCAGCCCGTCCGGCGCTTGAGGACAAGGGGGTCTGGGGCGCAGCCCCAGGAA
>NZ_JBIRQH010000004.1:602848-605676 GCF_044333095.1 Streptomyces sp. NPDC021100 | reverse complement strand
TGGCACGCTGTTGAGTTCTCAAGGAACGGACGCTTCCTTTGTACTCACCCGAGAGACTCTCTCAGGCTTTCCTCCGGGCGCTTCCCTTCGGTGTTCCACCACTCTATCAGGCGTTTTCCGTCTCTCTCGCCACCCGCCTTTCCGTATGCACTGACGCATACGGGCAGACAAAAGCGGTCCTGAGAAAGGATCACATCTGAATGGAGTGCCGCCCCCGTTACCGTGCTCTTCGGCTTTCGCCGCGGGCCCCGGTCGTGGGCAGGGATCCGACAGTACAGGCCCCCGGTCGGGAGAGGCAAATCGGTTACGGAGCGCACCCGCCGGACGGGGGTGCGCTCGTGCGGAACCGTCAGTTCCTATGACTTAGGCTCTGATCAGTGCACCGTCCGGGACAGGTAGTGACGGTGCGTGATGAATCTCCACCCCTGGGAGGCTTCCCATGACCACCGTGTCGTCCCCGATCGCCGGACGCGCCATCGGACTCGCGGCAGTGCCCGACCCTGTCTTCTCCGGCGCGATGGTGGGACCCGGTACCGCCGTCGACCCCGTGCGTGAGCCCTCCGAGGCCGTCGCGCCCGTCGACGGTGTCGTCGTCTCGCTCCACCCCCACGCGTTCGTCGTCGTCGACGCCGAGGGACACGGCGTCCTGACGCACCTCGGCATCGACACCGTCCAGCTCAACGGCGAGGGCTTCGAGCTGCTCGTCAACAAGGGCGACACCGTCCGGCGCGGTCAGTCCGTCATCCGCTGGAACCCGGCCGCCGTCGAGGCCGCGGGCAAGTCGCCGATCTCCCCGGTGATCGCGTTGGAGGCCACCGCCGACGCGCTCGGCGACCTGCGCGAGGACGGCGACGTCAAGGCCGGCGACCAACTGTTCAGCTGGCACTGACAGGCCGCAGCAGAACCGCCGGGGCGCCGGCGGAAACGGTTCAGCTGAACGCAACAGGGACGCGTTCCCCCACCGGCCGCGGCCGGTGGTCCCCTTCGAGAGGACATGATGGAAGCAACGCTGCGAGGCGTCGGCGTCAGCCACGGTGTGGCGATCGGCGAGGTCCGGCACATGGGCACGGCGGTGCTGGAGCCGCCGGCCAAGCAGATCCCGACGGACGAGGCACCGCGCGAACAGGGGCGCGCGCGCCAGGCCGTCGAGGCTGTGGCCGCCGACCTGATCGCCCGGGGCAACCTCGCCGGCGGCGAGGCCCAGCACGTGCTCGAGGCCCAGGCCATGATGGCGCAGGACCCCGAGCTGATGGCGGACGTCGAGCGGCGCATCGCCGTCGGCAGCACCGCCGAGCGCGCGGTCTACGACGCCTTCGCCGCCTACCGGGCGCTGCTGGCCGGGGCCGGCGAGTACCTGGCCGGCCGGGTCGCGGACCTGGACGACGTGCGCAACCGCATCGTCGCCCGTCTGCTGGGTGTGCCGATGCCGGGCGTGCCGGACAGCGACGAGCCGTACGTGCTGATCGCCCGGGACCTGGCGCCCGCCGACACCGCGCTGCTCGACCCGGCGCTGGTGCTCGGTTTCGTGACCGAGGAGGGCGGGCCGACCAGCCACAGCGCCATCCTCGCCCGTGCGCTGGGCGTGCCGGCGGTCGTGGCGCTGCCGGGCGCCGGTGAGCTGGCCGAGGGCACGGTCGTGGCCGTGGACGGCAGCACCGGCGAGATCTTCGTCGACCCGAGCGAGGAGAAGCGCGCGGAGCTGACGAAGGCGGCCGAGGAGCGCAAGGCGGCGCTGGCCGCCTCCTCCGGTCCGGGTGCGACCTCCGACGGGCACAAGGTGCCGCTGCTCGCCAACGTCGGCGGTCCGGCGGACGTGCCGGCGGCGGTCGAGGCGGGTGCCGAGGGCGTCGGCCTGTTCCGTACCGAGTTCCTGTTCCTGGACGACAGCGCCAAGGCGCCGTCCGAGGAGAAGCAGGTCGAGGCGTACCGCAAGGTGCTGGAGGCGTTCCCGGAGGGCCGGGTCGTCGTGCGCGTGCTGGACGCGGGCGCGGACAAGCCGCTGGACTTCCTCACCCCGGCGGACGAGCCCAACCCGGCGCTGGGCGTGCGCGGTCTGCGGACGCTGCTGGACCACCCGGAGGTGCTGCGCACCCAGCTGACCGCGCTGGCCAAGGCCGCCGAGGGGCTGCCGGTCTACCTCGAGGTCATGGCCCCGATGGTGGCGGACCGCACGGACGCCAGGGCGTTCGCGGACGCGTGCCATGAGGCCGGGCTGCGGGCGAAGTTCGGCGCGATGGTGGAGATTCCGTCCGCCGCGCTGCGGGCGCGCTCCATCCTGCAGGAGGTCGAGTTCCTGTCGCTGGGGACCAACGACCTCGCGCAGTACACCTTCGCCGCCGACCGTCAGGTCGGTGCCGTCTCCCGGCTCCAGGACCCGTGGCAGCCCGCGCTGCTCGACCTGATCGCCTTGTCCGCCGAGGCGGCCAAGGCCGAGGGCAAGAGCTGCGGTGTCTGCGGTGAGGCGGCGTCGGACCCGCTGCTCGCCTGTGTGCTGACCGGTCTCGGGGTGACGAGCCTGTCCATGGGCGCCGCCTCGATCCCGTACGTGCGTGCCACGCTGGCCAAGCACACGCTCGCCCAGTGCGAGCGTGCGGCCGCCGCGGCCCGTGCGACGGACACGGCCGAGGAGGCCCGGCTCGCCGCGCAGGCGGTGCTGTCCGGCGAGTGAGCGGCGCCCGCGGAAGCGGGTGACGGTGGAGTGGTGAGGGGTGGGGGGCCGGGGGGCGGGCCCCCCCCCCCCGTTTGGAACCACAAATACAACCTGGGGTTGGCCCCCGTTGATGGCCGCCCGCGTAGCCCCCCCCTGGGGCGGGGGGGGGGGGGGGGCC
>NZ_JBIRQH010000004.1:157547-602838 GCF_044333095.1 Streptomyces sp. NPDC021100 | reverse complement strand
GAGGAGGCCGGGCTCGCCGCGCAGGCGGTGCTGTCCGGCGAGTGCGCGGCGCCCGCGGAAGCGGGTGCCGGTGGTGTGGTGGGGGGTGCCGGCGGGGCGGCAGGCACCCCTCTCTTGTCACTCCTCTTCTCCTCCGTCGTGTTCCCGCAGTTCGATGCCCGCCTCGTACGCCACGCCGTGCTCCGGCGGGATGGGTTCGCCGGTGGCGGGGTCGGTGCAGTAGGCGGAGAAGACCTCGGCCTCGTCGAGCGGCCGGGGCCAGCCGGCGCGGAGGGTCCAGCCGCGGACGGTGGGTGGCCGGCCGAGGGCGGTGGTGCGGGCGACGATGCCGCCGGGGCGGTCGGTGGCGATGCCCGCGGCCAGGACGGTGCAGAAGACCAGGGCCGAGGGCTCGTCGAGCCGGAGCCGTCCGTCGGTGCCGCAGTCGGCCTGGAGGAGGGCGACGAGCGGGGCGTCCCCGTCGGCGGGGATGCTGCACACGAGGTGGTGGCCGCCCGGGCCGAGGGCTTCGACGATGCGGCGCAGGACGAGGGAGGCGCGGGCGAAGGCCGTCCGGCCGGTGTCGTCGCCGCAGCGTTCGCAGCCGTCCCGGGCGAGCAGTCCGGTGGCGTACTCCCAGGTGGCCTGCTGTTCGGCGGCGGCGATGAGGCCGGGGAGCAGCCGGGTGACGGGACGTCCGTCATAGGCGGCCGTGGTGCCGGCGGCGGCGACTTCGGCCGTGTAGCGGGTGCGGCTGCCAGCGCTGTCCGGGTCTAGGCGGAGGTCCGCGCAGTAGGCGGCGTAGTCGGCCGGGTCGAACAGGGCGACGCTGGTGTGGGTGCCCTGGGCGGCCAGGGTGCGCAGCAGGCCGTCCACGTGCCGCAGGTATCCGGGGTGGTCGTCGAAGCCGAAGCTGGTGTAGCGCCGCATGGCGGCGAAGTCGCGTTCGTCCGCCAGGACGGCGATGGTGCTGGGCATTTCCCTGCGCAGCCGTCGGCGTGCGCTCCGCCGGGTACGGACGTCGTCGGTGTGTGCCGCGTCGTGCCGTGTCTTGTGCGCCATGTTTCCCACTCCCCCTCAGCGCGGTGATCAATGCTCACTCAGAGTAGTCGAGGGCACTGACAACGCACCGAGGCCGGGGTGGAAGGGCTGGTCAGGCGCGGCGGCGCCGGCCGAGGTCCGCGTAGAAGGAGAGCAGCGCGGGGTTGTCGACGGATCCGGGGTTGACGGCCTGTTCGAGGGGAGTGCCCTGGAGGAGGCGCTTGACCGGGACCTCGATGCGCTTGCCGGTGAGCGTGTGGGGGACGGCCTCGACGGCTATGACCTCGTCGGGGACGTGCCGCGGGGAGAGCTGCTCGCGGATGGTGCGCTTGATGCGGTCGAGGAGCGCGTCGTCCAGGGTGGCGCCGGGGGCAAGGTGGACGAAGAGGGGCATCCAGTAGCCGCCGTCGGGTTCCTCGACGCCGATGACGAGGGATTCCCGGATCTCGGGGAGCCGTTCGACGGCCTCGTAGATGTCGGCGGAGCCCATGCGGACGCCCTGCCGGTTGAGGGTGGAGTCGGAGCGGCCGTGGACGACGACGGTTCCGCGGGAGGTGAGGGTGATCCAGTCGCCGTGCCGCCAGACGCCGGGGAAGGTCTCGAAGTAGCTCTCGCGGTAGCGGCGGCCGTCGGGGTCGTTCCAGAAGCGGAGGGGCATGGACGGCAGGGGCGCGGCGACGACGAGTTCGCCGACCTCGTCGACGACGGGTTTGCCCTGTTCGTCCCAGGCCTGGAGGTCGGTGCCGAGGCAGGGGGCCTGGAGTTCGCCGACGTACACCGGGAGGGTGGGGACCGCGCCGGCGAAGCAGCTGCAGACGTCGGTGCCGCCGCTGACGGAGGCGATCCACATGTCCTCCGCGACCTCGTCGTGGATCCAGCGGAAGCCGTCGGGCGGCAGCGGGGAGCCCGTGGTGGCGACGCAGCGGACGCGGGAGAGGTCCAGGTCGCGGCCCGGGTGGAGGCCGGCCTTCCGGCAGGCCATCACATAGGCGGCGGAGGTGCCGAAGAGGGTGGCGCCGGTGCGTTCGGCGACCCGCCACTGGGCGGCGGTGTCGGGGTGGCCGGGGCTGCCGTCGTAGAGGGCGACGGTGGCGCCGACGAGGAGGCCGGAGACGAGGAAGTTCCACATCATCCAGCCGGTGGAGGTGTACCAGAAGAAGCGGTCGCCGGGGCCGAGGTCGCAGTGCAGGGAGAGCTGTTTGAGGTGTTCGAGGAGGATGCCGCCCTGGGACTGGACGATGGCCTTGGGCAGGCCGGTGGTGCCGGAGGAGTAGAGGACCCACAGCGGGTGGTCGAAGGGCACCTGCTCGAAGTCCGGCTCCACGTCGCCCGAGGTCAGCGCGTCCCACTCCAGGGCGCCCTCGGGCGCGGGGGTGCCGAGCAGCGGGATGTGGACGACGGCGCGCAGGGTGGGCAGGCCGGCGCGGAGTTCGGCGACGGTGTCGGCGCGCTCATGGCGCTTGCCGCCGTAGTGGTAGCCGTCGACGGTGAACAGGACGACCGGTTCGACCTGCTGGAAGCGGTCGAGGACGCTGCGGGCGCCGAAGTCGGGCGCGCAGGACGTCCAGACGGCGCCGACGGCCGCGGTGGCGAGGAAGGCGACGACGGCCTCGGGGACGTTGGGCAGGTAGCCGCTGATCCGGTCGCCCGGACGGACGCCGAGGCGGCGGAGCTCGGCGGCCAGCGAGCCCACGCGCGCCCGGAGTTCGGCCCAGGTGACGGTCCGCGGGTCGAGGGTCTCGTCGGTGTGCAGCAGGGCCGGTTCGCCGGCGCGGGCGGGGTCCTCGGCGGTGCGCAGGGCGTGCTCGGCGTAGTTGAGGGTGGCGCCGGGGAACCAGACGGCGCCGGGCATGGACGCGTCGGCGAGCACCCGCTCGTAGGGGTGGGTGAACCGTACGTCGCACCACTCGGCGACGGCCTGCCAGAAGGGCTCGGGGGCGGCGACGGACCAGCGGTGGAGGGCGGCGTAGCTCGCCTCGGGGTCGCCGGGGACGGGCGCGGGGGCGCCGTGCCGTTCGGCGGCGCGGGCGTGGAAGCGGGTGACCTGGGCACGGGCGACGCGGTCGGCGTCCGGCCGCCAGAGGGGCGTCGGCTGGTCGGCGTGGTGCGGTGCGGTGGTCATCGTCGCTGCTCCCGGCTGTACGCGTCGTGGGCGTGGCCGCCGTGCGGCGGGTTCCCGGGGTGTGGGCCGGCGCGCGCGGCTGACGAGGACGATGCCATGTGATCGTCTTCCGCACCAGGGGTGCCGGGCCGTGCCGCCGCGAGGCGTCGGTCACCGCTGGGTGAACGGGCGGCGAACCCGCTCCGTCGGGTGGGGTGCCGGTGGCAGGGTGAACGTCATGGATGCGCATGACCTGGGACGGTCGGTCAAATGGGTGACGTCGTTCAGGACGGTGGGGGCGGCGCGGGTGCTGCGGTCGGTGCGGGCCGCGTGGTGGCGGCGGCGGGTGGACGCCGCGGAGGTACGGGGGCCGGTGGCCGAGCGGGCGCGGGTGCCGGGGCCGGCCCTGGGGGCTGATCCGGAGCCGGGCGGCGGCGTGGTGCGGTTCGCCCGGTCGTCGCTGCGGGTGCGGGTGGCGGCTGGGGGCGCGGTGTTCTGCGGGTGGGACGGCGCGGCGCCCGGGCCGTCGTACGCCCTGGCGGGGCCGGTGCCGGAGGCGGACGAGCGGGCGGTGCTGGAGCCGGACACGGACGGCGGCTGGCGGGTGGTGTCGGAGCGGCTGCTGGTGGTGGTGTCGCGGCATGG
Source organism: Streptomyces sp. NPDC021100 (assembly GCF_044333095.1). Lineage (NCBI taxonomy): Bacteria > Bacillati > Actinomycetota > Actinomycetes > Kitasatosporales > Streptomycetaceae > Streptomyces > Streptomyces sp. NPDC021100. Next base: position 599,072 of record NZ_JBIRQH010000004.1, on the reverse strand, counting down.
GGCGGTGGAGGTGCGGACGCCGGGCGGGGTGATGCTGCGGCGTGATCAGCCGCCGCGCTGGTGGGATCCGGTGGATCCGGCGGGTGTCGAGGGGAGCCCGCGGTGGACGCAGCGGTCGGAGGTGCCGGCGGACGCCCGCTTCTTCGGGCTGGGCGGCCGGTCGGCGGGGCCGCGGCTGCGCGAGGGCGCGTACCGGCTGTGGAACACGGACCCCGGGGGCTCGTTCGAGCCGGGGGACGATCCGCTGTACGTCACCATGCCGGTGCAGCTGGTGGTGGCGGACGCGGGGACGCACCTCGTGTTCCACGACAACTCCTGGGACGGGCGGGTGCTGTTGTGGGAGGGCGAGGAGGGGGCCGGTTCGGGGCACGACCGGTCGGGCCGCTGCGAGCTGCGGATGTCCGGGGGGCCGCTGCGGTACTGGGTGATCGCGGGTGCCCCGGCGCGGGTGCTGCGTGGCTGGGCGGGGCTGACCGGGGGTACGGCGGTGCCGCCCGCCTGGGCGCTGGGGTACCACCACGCCCGGTGGGGGTTCGGCAGCGAGGCGGAGGTGCGGCGGGTGGTGGCCGGGTACCGGGAGCGCGGGCTGCCGCTGTCCGCCGTGCACCTGGACATCGACCACTACCGGGGCCACCGGGTGTTCACGGTGGACCGGGAGCGGTTCCCGGACCTGCCCGGGCTGGCCGACGAGCTCCGGAAGGAGGGCGTCCGGTTGGTGTCCATCGTGGACCCGGGGGTGAAGGCCGAGCCGGGCTGGGAGGTCTACGAGGCGGGTGTGGCGGCCGGTGCGTTCGTCCGGGACGGGCGGGGGCGGCCGGTGCGCGGCGAGGTGTGGGCGGGCACGTCGGTCTTCCCGGACTTCACCGATCCGGCGGTGCGCCGGTGGTGGGGCGGGCTGTACGCGGAGCGGCTGGCGGAGGGGTTCTCCGGGTTCTGGCACGACATGAACGAGCCGGCGGCCTTCGCGGCGTTCGGCGAGCACACCCTGCCGCGGTCGGCGCGGCACGCGCTGGAGGGCCGGGGCGGCGACCACCGGGAGGCGCACAACGTGTACGCGCTGGGCATGGCCCGGGCCGGCTACGAGGCGCTGCGCGAACTGCGGCCGGACGAGCGGCCGTTCCTGTTCTCGCGGTCGGGCTGGGCGGGGATGCAGCGGTACGGGGGGACGTGGTCGGGTGATGTGACGACGGGCTGGCCGGGGCTGCGGGCGTCGTTGTCGCTGGTGCTGGGGCTGGGGTTGTGCGGGGTGCCTTTCTCGGGGCCGGACGTGGGCGGGTTCACGGGTTCGCCGTCGCCGGAGCTGTACCTGCGGTGGTTCCAACTGGGCGCGTACCTGCCGCTGTTCCGCACCCACGCGGCGATCTCGGCGGGGCGCCGGGAGCCGTGGGAGTTCGGTCCCGAGGTGCTGGAGCACGCGGGGGCCGCGCTGCGGGAGCGGATGCGGCTGCTGCCGTACTTCGTCACGCTGGGCCATCGGGCGCGGGTGACGGGCGCGCCGTACGTCCGCCCGGTGTGGTGGCGCTCGCCGGAGGACCGGGCGCTGCGGGACTGCGAGGACGCGTTCCTGCTGGGGGACGCGCTGCTGGTGGCGCCGGTGCTGGAGCCGGGGGCCGACCGGCGGGCGGTGCGGCTGCCGCGCGGCCGGTGGTACGACACGGCGACGGGCCGGGCGCACGAGGGCCCGGGCCAGGTGCTGCTCGACGCGCCCCTCGCCCGGATCCCGGTGCTCGCGCGGGCGGGGGCGGTTCTTCCGGTGGCGGGGGCGGACGGCGGGGTGGAACTGGAGGTCTGGGCTCCGGCGGCGGGAGGGACGGGCGGCGGGGTGCTGGTCGTCGAGGACGGCGGGGAGGAGGCCGAAGTGGTGCGGTTCACGACCGGGTGGCGGAACGGTGTCGTGGCGGTGGAACGGGAGGGGGCCGAGGAGGTGGGGTTTCCGGTGCGGATGCGGGGGGTTTGAGGGCGGGGGCGACGGGCGCGGGGCCCGCGGTGGGAAGCCGCCCGCATGGCGCCCGGCGCAGCGGGGCCATCCGGTGCGCGCTCCCCCTGGCCCGGCCTGTCGTGGGCGACCGCTCCGCCGTCGGGTCGAGCTCTCGGCCGCAGCGCGGAAGCAGGCGGCTCCACGGTGCGGGCGCGCGGTCGCGCGCCCGTCTCACAGCGTACGCAAGCCGTTGATCACCAGGCAGAGGATGCTCTCGTCGGGTGGTTCCGCCGGGGGGATCGGGCGGTCGACGCGGACGATGCCCGCTTCGAAGAGGTCACCGACGAGGACGCGGACGACGCCGGAGGGGAGGCCGAGGCGGTCGGTGAGTTCGGCGACGGAGCGGGGGTCCTCGGCCGTGAGTTCCGCGATGCGGAGGTGTTCGGGGCCGAGCCGGTCGTCGGTGCCGTCGGGGGGCCGCACGGCGATGACGAACGCCGTGCGGTCGAGCCGGTGCTCCCCGGCGCCCCGGGTGCGTCCACGGGTCATGGCGTACGGGCGGACCACCGGGCCCGCCGCGTCGTCGTACCAGTGCTGTGGCTCGCCGGCCCTGTCAGGGGTCCCGCCGTCTCCGGCCCTCCGTCCGGTCATCCGCCGGCGGCCTCGCCGGTGCGCGGGGAGCTGGCCAGGTGGGCGCCGACGCGCTTGACGAGGAGCGTCATCTCGTAGGCGATCAGGCCGATGTCAGAGTCCGCGTCGGCGAGGACGGCGAGGGCGCTGCCCTGTCCGGCGGCGGTGACGAAGAGGAACGCGTCGTCCAGTTCGACGACGGTCTGGCGCACCTGTCCGGCGTCGAAGCGGCGGCCCACGCCCTTGGCGAGGCTGTGGAAGCCGGAGGCGACGGCGGCGAGGTGCTCGCCGTCCTCGCGGGTGAGGTCGGCGGAGGAGCCGACGGCGAGGCCGTCGCCGGAGAGGACGAGGGCCTTGCGGATGGTGCCGACGCGTTCTACGAGGTCGTCGAGGAGCCAGTTGAGCTTGCCGTTTCCCGCGGGCTGTGCCGTGGCGGTGTCTGCCGACGCGTTGCGTATGGCGGTCATCGACCGTCCCTTTCGTTGGTGGTTCGTGTGCTGTCGTGCTCGGTGGGGTGCGGGGCGTCCGCCCGGCCGCGCTGCCATCCCCGTTGCAGGGACGTCATGCGGGCGCGGACCTCCTCGGGGTCGCGCGGCGTCTCGTGGCCGGCCGGCTCGGCGGCGGCCCGGCGGGACTCCTCGGCGAGGTTCTCCCTGACGAGGGGGGCGAGGCCGGCCTGGCGGACGCGGCGGGGCAGTCCGGTGGGCGGGGTGGGTTCGTCCAGGAGGTCCGGGAAGCCGGCCCGGCGCGGGGGGTCCGGATGTTCGGCGCTGCCGGCGCGGTCCCGGCGGTCCGGGGGGTCGGCCACCGGGCGGCCGTGGTCCGAGACCAGGACCGGGGGCCGGGGGCGCCGGGGCAGGCCGCCGGGCGTTCCCCGGCCCGCCGTCCCCCGGCCGCCCGGGGTGCCGTGGGTGCCGGAGCCGGGCCGCCGGTCGGGGTCGCGGGAGTCGAACGCCGGGGCGGGGGCCGCGGGGCGGCGGGCGGGGGATTGGTCGGCGGGGTGGTCGTGGACCGGTACGTCGAGCGGAATCCTGGGTTTCCAGGGCTCCCGTGTGGCGCGTGTGTCGAGGGGACGGCGTGTGTCCCGCGGGCCGCGGGGTGCGAGCGGGTCCTCCGTGCCCAACGGGTCCGGATCCAGCGGACCCGCGTCCCGTGCGTCGGCCTTTTCGAGGGGCGAGAGCGGCGGTTCCAGCTCGACCGGTCCGTCCTTGCGGGCCGCCTTCCGGGCGGGCCCGCCCTTCAGGTCCTTCGGCAGCGCCTCGTCGATGAGCGCGGCGGGGATCAGGACGACCGCGGTGGTACCGCCGTAGGGCGAGGGCTGGAGCGAGACGCGGACGCCCTGCCGGCGGGCGAGCCGGCTGACGACGAACAGGCCGAGCCGGTCGGTGTCGGAGAGGTCGAACTCGGGCGCCTCCGCGAGGCCGAGGTTGGCCTCCAGCAGGGCGTCCGGGCTCATGCCGAGACCGCGGTCGTGGATTTCGAGGGTGAAGCCGTTGGGCACCCGCTCGCCGAGGACCTGGACGGCGGTGTGCGGCGGGGAGAACACGGTGGCGTTCTCCAGGAGTTCCGCCAGCAGATGCGTCAGGTCGGCGACGGCCGGACCCTGGACGGCCAGCGGCGGCAGCCGGCGCAGCTCGATCCGCTCGTACGCCTCGACCTCGGAGACGGCGGCGCGGACGACGTCCATGAGCTGGACGGGCTTGCGCCACTGGCGGGAGGGGGTGGCACCGGAGAGGATCACCAGGCCTTCGGCGTGCCGGCGCATGCGCGTGGTGAGGTGGTCGAGGCGGAAGAGGTCGGCGAGCTCGTCGGCGTCCTCGGTGCGGCGCTCCATGGTGTCGAGCAGCGCCAGCTGACGGTGCAGCAGCACCTGGGAGCGGCGGGCGATGTTGACGAAGACGTCCGACACGCCCCGGCGCATTTCGGCCTGTTTCACAGCGGCCTCGACGGCGGCCCGCTGGAGGGAGTTGAGGGCCCGTCCGACCTGGCCAAGTTCGTCGGTCGGGTACTCCAGGCGCGGTGCCTCGGTCTCGACGTCGACCTGTTCGCCGGCGGCGAGGCGGCGCAGGACGGCCGGGAGGCGGACGCCGGAGACCTCGTGGGCCTCGCGGCGCAGCTGCCGGAGGTCCCTGATGAGACCGCGGCCGACGCGCCAGGAGACGACGACCGAGCAGACGAGGGCGGCGAGGCCGAGCACACCGGCGACGGCGGCCTTGGTGAGCACCCAGGTGGCGACGGGTTCCAGCCGGTCCTCGTGGCGTTCCTGCGCGTCGCGGTCCAGGCGGGTGAGGTCGTCGAGGACGGTGCCGGCGGCGGCCTGCCAGCGTGGGGTGTCGACGGCGCGGAGGGCCTTGGCGGGTCCGCCGGCGACGACCGCCTCCTCGATGGCCTCCAGGGCCCGGGCGTTGGTGCCCCGCCAGTAGTCGTCGAAGCTCTTCTGGTCCCGGACGGGCAGGACGGCGAGGTTGGTCTCGTAGAGGATCTTGCGCTCGGCCATGTGGTCGGCGAGGAACCGCAGTTCGCGGGCGGTGAGCGTGCGGGCGGTGAGCGCGGAGGCGAGCAGGGCGTCCTCGCGGGACAGGGACTCCCGGGAGTAGGTGAGGCCCACCAGGGCGCGGCGCTGCTGTTCGAGGTCGGCGTCCTGGACGGACCCGAGGAGGCTGAGGAAGTCGAGGTGGGGGTCGATGATCTCGTTGTACGCGGAGAAGGCGGCGTCGCGGCCGACGGTGGCGCCGGCGACCTTGGCGCGCAGGGCGCCCAGGCCGGCGAGGCGGCGTTCCATGGCGCGGAACCAGTCGGCCGCGGTGGAGCTCATGTCCTCGCGCACGTCGCCGGAGGCGCCGGAGCGGAGGACGGCGGCGGCCTTGTCGGTGGCGCGCTGGCGGGCCCGGAGTTCGGTGAGGGCGGCGGTACGGGAGCGGGCGGCGCCGGCGCTCCGGGAGCGGGGGCCGGCGAGGACGACGAGGGCCTGGCGGCGCTCCTTCTGGAGGGCGTCGACGACGTCCTCCGTCGGGTGGCCGATCCCGCGGGTGACCTCGGCGGCGGAGAGCAGGCGGTCCGCCTCCATACCGGTGATCACCGTGGCGAACACCCACAGGACGGTCAGGGACACCAATGGCACCAGCAACAGTGCCACGATCTTCCGGCGGATCGATTTCCCGCGAAAGCGCATGGACTCCCCCACTGCACCCCGCGGCGCGACGGGGGTGGTGCTCCGACAGTGATGCGGCGTGAGCCTACTACTGCGGGGATTACGCCTCGAAGGGCTGTACGGCCGCCCGGGCGTGGGGGGTTGGCCATGTCGTCCCGAGATCTCCCGTGATCAGGGGACTTCTCCTGGGGCCTGACGGGCCGGAACGCGGCCGGGGGCACGGCGGAGCCCGCTGGGTGATCAAGCCGGATGGCCTGAACTCGCCCCTGTCCGGGGCGATCCCCGGCCATGGGCCGCGTGGTGCGCGGGCAGACGGCAGGGCACTGAGGAGGACGTTCGCGCGCTCCGGCGCCCGCGCCCCGGCACGCGTCCTCCGGTCCGGGTTATTTTTGACATCCCTGCGGGAAAGGCCCCGAGCGGGGGCAGCCACTGGGGGAGGTGAGCCGCCATGGACAGGGTTCGCGACGGACGACGGCCGGACGGACGCCCACGAGCGCGCGCTCCGTTGTGGATCGAGGAGCCGGTCCACCGGCCGCGGATGCCCGACCCGGTACGGGCCGCGGCGGTACGCGCCGTCCTTCTCGTCGCGCTCACGACGACGGTCGCCATGGCGGCGGTGCTGCTGACCCTCGCCGGGTCGTGGCTGGCCTTCCCGGTGCTGGTCGCCACGGTGGCCGGCACGGTGGCGACGACGTGGGGCGTCCTCGACGTGTGGGTGACGCGTCAGGTGTGGCGCCAGCGGCACGGGGTGGTGTCGGTGCCGAGCAGTACGGCACGGGAGATGCGGCGGGTGCGGCGGCCTCGGTATCCGTGAGGCGCGGCCGGACGGGCTGATTCAGCCCGTTGGGGGTGCCCCCTCTGGGGGAGTTTGAGGACGCGCACCGCAGGTGCGCTCAAAGGGGTCCGGGACCCCCCGGGAAACGGCGAAAGGGCGGGACCGGGGCACCAGCCCGCCGCAGGCGCCCCCCTCAGCGCCCGGCCGGCACAGGCGCCGCCTCCTCCTCCGGCCGCCGGAACATCCGCGTAGCGGTGATCTCCCCGTGCACCGGCTCCGACTCCGGGTCGGCCTGCGGCAGCCCGGGCCGCAGATGCTCCTCGACGCTGATGTACTTCAGCCCCGCCCGCAGGTCCGCGTCGTTGCGCAACCGGATCACCAGCGGGAACTCGGCGAGCGCCGTGGTGTCGAACAGCCCGGTGGTGTACAGCAGCTGGACGCCCAGCGCGTCCGCGACGGCCCGCTGGAGCTCCAGCAGATACGTGGCGTTGGCGCGCCCGATCGGGTTGTCGAGGAACAGCGTGCCCGCGTGCTTCTGCCGGTCCCGGCCGCGGTCGTTGCTGCGCAGCGCGGCCATCGTGCAGTACAGGGCGATGGCGGCGGTCAGCAGCTGGCCGCCGGAGAACACGTCGCCCATCTGCCCGACGGGCACCCGCTCGGCGCGCAGCACCGCGTCCGGCTTGAGGATCTCGACGGCGACGCCGCGCGGCAGCAGGGCCGCCCGGACGCCGCGCAGCAGCAGCGACATGCCGTCGCGGCGCAGGTCGGAGTTCTTCTTGACGGCGGACCGGGTGGCCTCGTCGATGACCTCGCCGAGGCGTTCGGTGAGGGTGCTCTGGTCGGGGTCCTCGAAGCGGATGCGCAGGAACTCCTGGCCCGACCACTCCCCCAGCCCCTCGGGCAGCCGGGAGAGCCGCTGGGCGGCGCGGAGCGTGGTGAGCGAGGACTCGACGAGGCCGCGCAGCCGGTCGACGATGCCGTCGCGGTTGCGCTCCAGCTGGTCGAGCTCGTCGGTGAGGACGCGCAGCCGGGGCGCGAAGGCGTCGGCCCAGGCGGCGGCGTGCTCGGGCAGCGCGGAGGCGGGGAGTTCGCGGATCTGCTGTCGGGCGGGGGTGCGAACCTGCTCGTAGCGGGTGGAGTTGGCGTGCCGGACGAGGATGTCGCTGGCCTCGCGGACGGCCGACTCGGCCGCCGAGAGGTCGCCGGCGCAGCCGCGCAGCGAGCGCCGGGCCTCGGCCGCGACCTGCCGGGCCTCCTCCAGGGTGCCGGCGTACGGCTCGGGGGCCGTCTCCTCGTCGTCGGGGGCGTTGTCGCGGAGCAGGTCGCGCAGGAGGGCGGCGGTGTCGTCGAAGCCGCCGGCGGCGTCCTCGGCGGCGCGGTGCGAGCGGAGCAGGCTCGCGTGCGCGGTCCGAGCCTCCTCCAGCGCGTCGGTGCGCGCGGTGAGTTCGGCGGTGGCGGTGCGCAGCAGCTCCTTGGCCTGGTCGGCGTCGGCGGGCACCTGCGCGTCGGGGAGCTCGGTGTGGGACTCGCCGTCGGCGGGGGCGAGGCGTTCGGCCTCGCCGCGAAGCCGGCCGAGCTGCTCGCTGGCGGCGGAGGCGCGGCCTTCCAGCAGCTGGACGAGGGCCTCGGCGCGGGCGGCGGCGGCCTGGCGGGACGGGCCGTCGGCGCCGTCGGTGCCCTCCAGCAGCTGGGCGGCGCGGGTGCGGACCTTGTTGGTGAGGCGGTCGAGTTCGGCGCGGGCGGCGCTCTCGTCGCTCTCGGCGCGGGCCTGTTCGGCGCGCAGGTCGGCGCCGACGCCGACCTTCTCGTACACCTGGGAGGCGGCGCGGTAGGCCTCGCGGAGGGCGGGCAGCGAGTCGGTGGACGCCTCGGCGTCGTCGGGGACGTCGTCCGGGGCGCCGGCGATCTCGGCGCGCTCGGCGCGCAGGGCGCGGGCGGTGCGGTGGGCGTCGTCGGCGGCGCGCTGGGCGGCGCGGCGGTCCTCGTCGGCGGCGCGGGCGCGGTCGACGCAGGCGGCGGCGCGCTCCTCGTACTCGGCGGCCTCCTCGGCGAGTTCGCGGAGCCGCGTCTGCCAGTGAGCACGTTCGCGGAGCCGGTGGGCGAGGCCGGCGAGGGCGTCGGCGACCCGGCGGGCCCGCTGGGCGGCCTCCTGGCGCTCGTCGCGGACCCGGGCGGTCTCGGCGGCGATCTCGTCGGCCTCGGCGCGCGCGGTCCGGGCGGCGGTCAGCTCCTCCTGGGCCGTCTCGGCGGCGGTGCGGCAGCGTTCGACCTCGGCGGCGAGCTCGGCGAGCCGGCCCTCGGGGCACCCGGACCGCCAGGAGGCGAGGCGGGCGGCGAGGGCGCGGTCGCCGGCGAGGCGGCCGGCGACCGCGCGGATCTCCTCGTCGCGGGCGGCGGCGCGTTCGCGGAGGGCGTGCCGCTCCTCGTCGGCGGCCCGCTCGTCGTGCATGGCGGGGTTCGGCGGCACGAGAAAGACGCCGCTGTCGCCGTCGCTCTCCGGCACGGGGGCGAGGAGGGCGGCGGCGGTGCCGACGGCGACGGCGGAGCGCGGCAGCAGCGAGGCGTCGGCGAGCGCCTCGCGGGCGCGGCCGTGGGCGTCCGGGTCGGTGATGACGACGCCGTCGACGAGCTCGGGGCGGGCGGCCAGCACCCGGGCGTGGTCGGCGGGGTCGACGGCCTGGGCGAGATAGCGCCAGCCGGGGAGGGCGGGGATGCCGTGCTCGCCGAGGAACTCGACGGTGGCGAGGACGTCGGGGCCGGCCGGCAGCAGGCCGCCGTCGCCGAGGGCGCCGAGGATGCGCGAGTCGTCGGCCGCGGCGGTGCGCAGGTCGAACAGCTGTCGCTCGGCGGTGGCGACGGTGTCGTCGAGGAGCTCGCGGAGGGCGTCCGCGTTGCGGTCCAGCTCCTCGGCGGTGAGCGGGCCGGCGGCCTCCCGGCCCGCGCCTTCTTGCCCGGCGGCGGTGCCGCGCTGGGCCGGAACCTGACCGGCTGCGCCGGCGGCGGGCTGCGGCAGGCCCAGGAGTTCGGCGAGCCGCGGTTCGGCGCCGAGGGACTCGGCGAGGCGCCGCTCGGCGTCGTACGCGCCGGCGGCGGCGGTGGCCGCGTCGGCGGAGCGGGCGGCGGCCAGTTCGGCGCGGGACTCGGCGGCGGCGGTCTCCCGGGCCCGGTCGGCGGCGGTACGCGCGGTCTCCCGGGCCGTCTCGTACGCGGCCGTGGCGGTCCTCTCCGCGTCGCTGGCGGCGAGGGCGGCGCGGGCCGGGTCGGCGTCGGGGGCGCTGTCGTCGAGCCAGCCGGCGCGGACCGCGTCGGCGGTCTCCTGCTCGACCTCGGCGAGCCGCTGTCGCAGGTGGCCGGCCTCGCTGCGGGCGCGCTGGGCCTCGGTGGCGGCGGCGGTGGCGTCGCGGTGGGCGGCCTCGCCGGTCTCCTGGAGGACGGCGGAGCGCTCCTCCTGCTCGTCGGCGAGGCGTTCACCCTGTTCGGCCGCGGCGTTGAGGGCGCGGACGAGGGCGGCGGCGGCCCGGGTGCGGGCGGCGAGGGCGGGCGCGGCGTCGCGCTCGGCCTCGTGGATGGCGGCGGCGACGCGGGCGGAGCGGTCGGCGGCGGCCCGGTGCCGGAGCACGGTCTCGGCGGCCTGCCAGGCGGAGTGCAGGGTCCGGGCGTCGTTGAGCTCGCGGCGCTGGGCGGCGGCGGACTTCTCGGCGGCGGCGAGCGCCAGCGAGGCGTGCCGGTACGCGAGTTCGGCGGCGATCCGGGAGCCGTGCTCGCGCGCGGTCTCGGCGTCGGTGACGCGGTGCGCGGCGGCGGCCACCTGCTCGGCGAGCTCGCCGGCGCGGCCGCGCTCCTCGGCGGCGCGCGCGGAGAGCCGGCGGGCGAGGACGCGGGTGCGGCGCTCGGCGCCGGCGTGCACGCCGCGCGCCTGGTCGCGGCGGGCGCCGGACTCGACGATGCGGGAGAGCAGGTCGAGGGAGCCGGCCGTGAAGTCGCGCTCGGCGGTGAGCTCGGCGCGGCGGCCGAGCTTGTGCGCGAAGCCGTGCACGAGGTCGGCGAGGCCGTCGGTGTCGCGGGTGTCGGTGACGGCGCGCAGCAGCAAGTCGGTGAAGTCGGAGTCGTTCTTGACCGCGAAGAGGCCGGCGGCCTCGCCCTCGTCGGCGTTCATCTCCCGCTGGTAGCGGAAGAGTTCGGGGTCGAGGCCGAGCTCGCCGAGGTGCTCGTTCCAGCGCTCGTGGATCTCCTCCCAGACCACGTCCAGGTTGGGATACGCCTTGCCGGCCTCGGTGAGGGCGTCGCGGAACCCCTTCATGGTGCGGCGGCGGCCGCGCGCGGTGGAGGCGCCCTCGGCGCGGGGGCGCATGGCGGACGACTCCGCGACCGGCAGCGCGTCCAGGCTCATCCCCGGACCGGGCCGGAACGAGTACCACGCCTCGGCGAACTTCCGCGGGTCGTTGGAGACCTGACGGCCGCGCCACTCGCTGACCTTGCCGACGACGACCGTCTCACCGGTGAGGACGTGCTGCCACTCCAGGGCGACGTGGCCGCAGTCGTCGGCGAGCAGGAACTTGCGGAGGACGCCGGAGCTGGCGCCGCCGAGGGTGTTGCGGTGCCCCGGCAGCATCACCGAGAAGATCAGCTTGAGCAGGACGGACTTGCCGCCGCCGTTCTCCAGGAACAGCACGCCCGCGGGTGCCGGGCGGCGCGGCGGGCCGACGGGCTCCTCCTCGAAGAAATCCGCCTGCGCGGGCGCGGGCGACGGCACGGGCGCGCCCACCCCCCGCAGGTCCAGCACGGTGTCGGCGTAGCGCGCACCGGCGGGCCCGATGGAGTAGAGGCGGACCCGGGACAGCTCGTACATGGCGGACTCTCGTTTGTCGCGGTGTGACGGTAGGGAGGTTCGGGGGATCAGGAGTGGAACGGCAGGCCGGCGTCGGCGACCAGGTCCAGGTCCTCGGCGTCGTCCGGCGGCAGCAGCGTGGCGGTGCCGTCGCCGACCGGTACGACGCCCAGCTCCAGCAGCTCGGCCATGGCGGCGCTGCCGGCCATGTCGCGGACCTGGAGCTGGTAGCGCGGCGTGGTGCGGTAGGCGCCGCCGGCGTCGTCGCCGGTGCGCTGGAGGAAGCCGGAGTCGACGAGGAACGCGACGGCCTTGGCGATGATGCCGGTGGTCGAACCGGCCAGGCGGCGGGCGTCCTTGGTGGCGCCGGTGGCGCTGCGCCGCGCGTAGACCCGCCAGGCCGCCTCCAGGCCGGGGGCCTCGGTGACCGGGTCGGTGTTCTCCCCCGTCTCCGCCGCCCGCTCCTCCAGCCGACGGCACGCCTGCCGGACGAACGCGTCCACGCCGTTGACGGTGATCCGGCCGATGTACCCGTCGTCGGCCAGGTCCTCGGGCCGGGGGAACGCCATGGCGGCGACGGCGAGGTGGGCGAGGCCGTGCAGGAAGCGGTCGCCGGAGTCGGCGGTGGCCCGGCGGGCGTAGTCGCTTATCCGGACGGCGAAGACGGAGTCCTCGGCGGCGGTCACGGCCATACCGGCCCGCGTCGACACCTCCAGCACCACCAGCCCCAGCCCGGCGGCGACGGCGTCGGCGAGCCGCGCGAAGGCGGGGTCGTCGCGGTGGCGGCGCAGGAGTTCGGCGTAGTCGGCGTCGCGGGCGGGCTGGAGCTTGGGCTGGAGCCCGAAGGCGACGAGCCGGGCCGCGTCCGCGGCGTCGGCGGGGGTCAGGGGGGCGTTGGCCGGGCGCTCCGGCTCCGCGGCGGGCGCTTCCGGGTACGCCGACGTCTCGTCGGGTTCGTAGTCGGTCACGGTCGGTGCTCCTGTGCGTTGTGGCTGGTGTTGGGGGAGGGGTGCCCCGGTCCCACCCCTTCGCCGATTCCTGGGGCTGCGCCCCAGACCCCGCTTTTCGCGGCTCCGCCGCTCGTCCTCAAGCGCCGGACAGGCTGAATAGGGCGCCCACTCCAGCCCGTCCGGCGCTTGAGGACAGCGCCCGAAGGGCGCTTCGGGGGTGCGGGGGCGCAGCCCCCGCAAGAAACGGTCAAAGGGCGGGACCGGGGCACACTCACGACGCCTCCGAGCGGTCAGCCGCCATACCCGCCGCGTCCAGCAGCGCAGTGCCCACGATCAAATCCGCGCCGCCGAACTCCGGATCGTCCAGCACCGTCCCGTCGTCCACGGCGAACAGCAGCGACCGCTCGCCCTGCCGATAGGCCGTACCGACAGCGGGGCTGGCCGCATGGACGGCCAGCAGCGCGACGAGGTACGGCAGTTCGCGGTCACGCCGGCGCGCGTCCTCGAGGAGCCCGGACAGCCGCCGCGGCGCATCCGGCGGCAACGTCAGCAACTCCATGGCATGAGCCAGCTGCTCCTCACTGAAGCGGCTGTCGTCCGGCGTCGCGATCAGGTCCGGCTCCGGCATCTCCGCCCCGAGATGCTCCCGCTCCGCGGGCGGCGTCAGCAGCAGGTCGACGAGGTCGCCGACGCGGACGGACGCCGGGGTGCGCAGGCCCGTACCGCGGGTGAAGAAGGCGTCGGTGACGCGCCCCGCCTGTTCGAGCGGAAGCGGCAGGAGGGGAGCGAGGAGTTGCCCGTAGAGGTCGAGGCCGGCGCCGGAGGACGGGGTGGCGAACGCCTGCCGGTCCTGCTCGGCGCGGAACAGCGGGCCGGCTTCCAGCAGCCGTGACTGCAGCTGGGTGTGGCGGCGGATGCAGTCCTTGACGATGTCGACGAGCTCGGCGGCGCGGCGCTTGTGCTCGGGGTCGACGCCGGTGGACGCCTCGTCGCGGACCTTGCGGATGTTGGTGAGGATCGCGTTCTCGTGCCGGTAGCGCTCGGCGACGTGCTCCAGCGCCTCGTCGATCATGTCCGGAACGGTGCGCAGCCAGTCCACCGCGCGGACGTTGCGCCGGGTGGCGTCGAGGGTCTTGCGGAGCGTCTCGGCGTACTGGACGGTGCGGTAGCGGGCCTGTTCGGCGGCGAGCTGGGCGTCGGCGAGCCGGCCCCGGCTGACGAGCACCTCCAGCTTGACCTCGGCGGCGATCTGCGCGCTGGTGACGTCCGTGTCGAGGGCGCCGACGAGGACGTTGACGGCCTCGTCGGTGGTGCGCAGGAAGACCGTGCCGCCGGGGCCAGGGACCTCCTCGATCAGCTTGAAGTCGTAGTCGCGGCGCACATAGGCGCCGTCCGTGCCGAACGTGCCGTAGACGGCGCGGAAGCCGCGGTCGACGCTGCCGACGTTGACGAGGTTCTCCAGGACCCACCGGGCGACGCGCTCGTGCTCGGCCGCGGGGCGCTCGGGCGCCTGGGCGGCGACGCGCGGCAGCAGCCGGGCCACTATCTGCTCGTGGTCGGCGCCGGTGTCGAAGTCCATAGTGAGGGTGACGAGGTCGATGGCGGCCAGGGCCACCTCGGCCATCGCGTAGACGCCGTACTCGCCCACGAGGTTGGCCTTGCGGACGTCGAGGTCGTGCAACGGCGCCGTGCAGGCGAGCGCGCGCAGGCGGCGGGCCAGCCCCTCGTCGGCGGCCGGGCCCGGGGCGACGGGGCCCCCGGCTCGGGCATGGCCGGGTGCTCGGGTGGGCGCGGGCCCGTTGAGCTGGGGCGGAACGGCCGCCGGGGCTGGAGAAGTCACGTCGCACAGCGTAGGCGGTCGGTCTGACATCGGGCGAAACGGCACGGTGTAAGGGGCCCGTGCGCCGGCTGGACCCCTTACCCCTCACACCGCGAATAGGTACATGATGTTCATATTGCACCCGAGCAGGATGAATGCCGTGGGCAGTTGGGCCTTGATGGGGCCGTACTGGTCCGTGAGTTCGAGCAAGGCCGCCGGCACCAGGTTGTAGTTGGCGGCCATCGGCGTCACGAGGGTGCCGCAGAATCCGGCGAGCATCCCGACGGCGAGCACGGCCGGGGCGTTCCCGTGCGCCTGCTCGACGAGGACCGGCCAGCCGACGGCGGCGGTCATCACCGGGAACGCGGCGAAGCCGTTGCCCATGACGACGGTGAACAGGAACATCCCCGCGCAGTAGACGACGACCGCGAGCAGCACGGAGCCCTCGGGGAGCACCGCCGTGGTGATCCGGCGGACCTGTTCGCCGACCCCGGCGACGGAGAAGATCGCGCCAAGGGTGGCGAGCAACTGCGGCAGCAGCAGCGCCGAGCCCATCGACTCGAGCATCGAACGCCCGGCGGCCACCGGCTCGGCGGGCCGCCGCTCGCGGACCAGGACCATGCCGACGACGAGCGCGGCGATGGCGCCGATGCCGAGCCCGAGGATGGTCTCGCTGCCCTTCTGGAGCAGCGGCTGCCCGTTCCAGTGCGTCTTCTTGAGGCCGACCGCGCACACCAGGGCGACGGCGGGGATCGTGAGGGCGGGGAGGAACAGCCATCCGCCGAACCGGTCGGCGCTCTTCCGGCGCCGCGCGGCCTCCGCCTCGGCCTCTTCGGCGGACCGGACGCCCCGGCCGGTCCGGCCGAAGCCCGCCAGACAGATCATGACGAGGACGGCGGCGCCGAGCGGTTCGGGGGGCGCGCTGCCGTCCGCCACCCAGGTCGCGTAGATGAATCCGAGGCCGAGCAGGCCCCAGAAGGCGGCGCTGCCGCGACGCTTGGGGTTGGTGGGATCGGTGAACATCTGGGCGGCCATCAGCAGGAAGAGGCCGCCGACGAGCCAGAAGAACCATTCGGCCTTGATCATCGTCCGGCCTCCCGGGTGGCGTCGGAGCCGGTTCCGCGGGGGGTCGGCGGAGGCCCGGCGGTAGGCGGCGCGGCAGCGCGCGGCACGGTCGTGGACGACGTCTCCGCCACGGCCGCCTCGTCAACGGTGAGGGCTGCCGCGGGCGCCGTCCGGCTCTCGTCCTCGTCGACGGCGCGGCGGGCCACGGGCGCCGGCCCGCCCGCGCGCCCGTCGGCGTCGCCGTCGCGGGTGACCGCAGGCGCCGTCCGCCGGCCCGCACTCCCCTCGGCGGCGGGAACGACGGCTCCCTGCACCCCCTTCGCCCCCTTCGCCTCCTTCATCCCCGACGCCCCCGCGTCGAGCAGCGTCCGGTCCAGCCGCAGCAGCCGCCAGCCGTGTACGGCCAAGGCGCAGACGGCCGTCGGGATCGCCCAGAGCGCGAGGTCCAGCGGCTCCAGCCGGGTGTCGTACGTCGTGTTGACGAAGCCGGTGATGAGCAGGATCGACCCGACGGCCAGGAAGACGTCCTCGCCGAAGAAGAAGCCGACGTTGTCGGCGCTCGCGGCGAAGGAACGTATCCGTTCCCGGACTTTCGCGGGCAGCGGCCCGCCCTGTCGGCGTTCGGCGGCCCCTTCGGCCATCGGCGCGGCCAGCGGGAGCACGGTCTGCGCGTGCCCGAACGCGCCGGCCAGGCCGATCGCGGCGGTGAGCTGGCGGAGCAGCAGGTAGAGCGCGAGGAAGCGGCCGGTGGTGAGCCCGGCGAAGCGGGCGATCAGCCGGCGGGCCTGGATCTGCAGGCCGTGGCGTTCCAGGAGACCGATGACCGGCAGGGTCACCGCGAAGATCGTCACGCCCCGGCTGGAGGCGAAGCCGGTGCCGAAGGCCGCCAGCACCTCGCGCGGCGAGAGGTCGCCGAGCAGGCCGGTGACGATGCCGGCGACGCCGACCACCAGCAGGGGGTTGCGCCGGGTGGCGAATCCGGCCACGACCACGAGGACGCCCAGGAGTACGAGCATGGGCTCCGCCTTCCGTTCGCTTCGCGCGTTTGCCGCGCGGATGTCGTTTCGCAGGGGTCGAGCCCCGCCCGGTCCCCGTCCGAGGGGAGCCCAACGGGAGAAAGCGTGAACCGACTTGCCGAGGAGGCTAAGATGTTGTTCAACAATCCTCAAGGGTTCTCGCGCGGCCTCCGCACTTTCCTCACCGGGCCGCGCCGCTCCCCTCCCACGAGCACACGCCGGTCACCCTCTCCCCGGGAGAAGTCATGGCCCGTTCCACCGCGCAGCGCGTCTCCACCGTGCTCCGCGACCGCATCGAGGGCGGCGTCCTGCCGCCCGGCACCCAGCTCTCGGAAGAGGCCCTCGGCCAGGACCTGGGCGTCTCGCGCAACACCCTGCGCGAGGCGTTCCGCCTCCTCGTCCACGACAACCTCGTCGAACACCAGCTGAACCGGGGCGTGTTCGTCCGCTCCCCCGGCCCGGCGGACGTGGCCGACATCTACCGGCTGCGCGCCGCCCTGGAACTCGCCGGGGTACGCGCCGCCGCCCAGGCCCCCCGCGCGCTGCGCGAGGCCGTCACGGCCGCCGTGGCGGAGGCCGAGTGGGCGGCCGACGACGGCGACTGGCCCGCGGTCGCCTCCGCCGACCTGCGCTTCCACCGCGCCCTGGCCGGACTCAGCGGCAGCCCGCGGATCGACGCCACGATGGACCGGCTGCTCGCCGAACTCCGGCTCGCCTTCCACGCGATGCCGTCGCCGCGCGGCTTCCACCAGCCGTTCCTGATCCGCAACCGCACCATCGAGCGGTTCCTGGCCGAGGGACGGCCGGACCGCGCCGAAGCCGAACTGACCGCCTATCTGGACGACGCCCGGCAGCTCATCGTCGACACGATGCTGGAGAACCGCCCATGACGCACCCCGCTCCCGCCCTCGACCTCAACGCCGACCTCGGGGAGGGCTTCGGGCGCTGGCGGCTGACCGACGACGAGGCCCTGCTGTCCGTCGTCACCAGCGCCAACGTCGCCTGCGGCTTCCACGCCGGCGACCCCTCCACCATGCGGCGCGTCTGCGAACAGGCCGTCGCCCGCGGCGTTCGCATCGGCGCCCAGGTCTCGTACCGGGACCTGGCCGGTTTCGGCCGCCGCGCCATGGACGTACCGCCGGACGAACTCGCCGACGAGATCACCTATCAGATCGGCGCGCTGCGGGTGTTCGCCCGGGCGGCCGGCGGCGACGTCGCCTATGTGAAACCGCACGGCGCCCTCTACAACCGCGCGGTCTCCGACGCGGAGCAGGCGGGCGCCGTGGTGGCGGGCGTGCTGCGGGCGGGCGGCCGGCTGCCCCTCCTGGGCCTGCCCGGGTCCCGGCTGCTCGCGGCGGCGGAGGAGGCCGGACTCCCCGCCGTCACCGAGGCGTTCGCCGACCGCGCGTACACCGCCGCCGGCACGCTCGTCCCGCGCCGGGAGCGGGGCGCGGTCGTCACCGACGAGGAGGCCGTCGTCGCCCGGTCCGTCCGGCTGGCCCGGGACGCCGCCGTCACCGCGCTCACCGGCGAGGAGGTCGCCGTCCGGGCCCGCTCGCTCTGCCTGCACGGCGACACGCCCGGCGCTGCGGCGCTGGCCCGCAGAGTGCGGGCGGCGCTGGAGGCCGCGGGCGTCCGGCTGGAGGCGTTCGCGTGACCGCCGCCCGCACCGGAAGTGCCCCGCACCCCCTGCGCGTCGGGCGGCACGCGCTGCTCGTCGAGGTCGCCGACACCGCCGCCGCCCAGGCCCTGCACGCCGAACTCCTGCGCCGCCGCGCGGCCGGGACCCTGCCGCCGGTCACCGAGATCGTCCCCGCGGCGCGCACGGTCCTGCTCGACGGCCTGGACGACCCGGGCGCCCTCGCGGCCGACCTCGCCCGCTGGACCGTGCCGCCGCTGCCGCCCGCCGAGGGCGAGCCCGTCGTGATCCCGGTGCGGTACGACGGCGAGGACCTCGCCGAGGTGGCCGCGCTCTGGAACGTCCCGGAGTCGGAGGTGCCACGCCTCCACTCCTCGCTCGACTTCCGGGTCGCCTTCTGCGGCTTCGCCCCCGGCTTCGGCTATCTGACCGGCCTGCCACCGGAGTTGCACGTGCCGCGCCGGGCCACCCCGCGCACCGCCGTCCCCGCCGGCTCGGTCGCGCTGGCCGGCCCGTACACCGGCGTCTACCCGCGCTCCTCCCCCGGCGGCTGGCTGCTCGTCGGCCGGACGGACGCGGTGATGTGGGACGCGGCCCGCGAACCGGCCGCGCTGCTCGCCCCCGGCACCCGGGTCCGCTTCGAGGTGCTCCGATGACCGCCCTCACGGTCGTCCGCCCCGGGGCGCTGACGACCGTCCAGGACCTCGGCCGGCCGGGCCACGCCCACCTCGGCGTCCCCCGCTCCGGCGCCCTCGACGCCGCCGCCCACCGGCTCGCCGACCGGCTCGTCGGCAACCCCGAGACGTACGCGACGCTGGAGACGACGGTCGACGGCTGCGCCGTGCGCGTCGGCGCGGCCGTCACGTTCGCGGTCACCGGAGCGCCTTGCGCGGTACGGGCGGACGGCAGGCCAGTCGCCTGGGGCGCGCCCGTACGGGTCCCGGCGGGCACGGTCGTCGAGGTGGGCCGGGCACGCGCCGGCCTGCGCTCCTACCTCGCCTTCGCCGGCGGTGTGGACGTCGCCCCGGTCCTCGGCAGCCGCTCCCGCGACCTGCTCTCCGGCCTCGGGCCCGAGCCGCTGACCGCCGGCGCGGTGCTCCCCCTGGGCGCCCCCTGCGGCCCGCCCGCCGCCGTGGACGCGGCCCCCTGCCCGGCGCCCCCCTCCGACGCGCTGGTGCTGCCCCTCGTCCCCGGCCCGCGCGCCGACTGGTTCGCCCCGACGGCCCTGGACGCCCTGACCCGCGGCGCCTACCGGGTCTCCCCCGCGAGCAACCGCATCGGCCTGCGCACCGAGGGCCCGGCCCTGGAACGCTCCGTCCCCGGCGAACTCCCTTCCGAGGGCATGGTCCTGGGCGCCGTCCAGGTCCCCCCGGACGGCCGCCCGGTCGTCTTCCTCACCGACCACCCGACGACGGGCGGTTACCCGGTCATCGGCGTCGTCCCCGAACCCGCCCTGACGGCGGCGGCCCAGGCGGTACCGGGCACGCGGGTCCGCTTCACGGTGACGCGAGCGTGACCCGGCCGCGCGGCGGTGCGGATCCAGCCCGTCCGGCGCTTGAGGACCTCACGACGCAGCGAGCCCGACCCAGCCCGTCCGGCGTTTGAGGACAACCGCGCGGAGCGCGGTTCCGGGGCCCGGGGAGGCGGTGCGGACCCAGCCCGTCCGGCGTTTGAGGACCTCGCGGCGCAGCCGCGATGCGGGGGTCCGGGGCGCAGCCCCGGAAGAAACGGTGAAAGGGCGGGGCCGGGGCATGACACCACCCCGCCGCTCCGGACGGGCCGGAACACCGGTGCCGGCCGGCCGGCACCGAACCGAAGCCGCGACAGCGGCCACCTCACCCACCCGCCCGCACCCGCGGCCCCCGCACCACCACCTCCCCGTAGTGCCCGAGAAGTTCGCCGACGGCCACCGGCCAGCTGCGAGTGAGCACGGAGGCGCGGGCGGCAATCCCGTAATCGGCACGTTGGCGACGCCGGGTCTGCAGCGTGAGGACCGCTTCGACCAAGGCGAGCGCATCATCGGGACGGACGAGAAGGCCGGTACGGGCGTGCCGGACGAGGTCCAGCGGGCTGCCGGCGGCGGGCGCGACGACGGGGACGCCGCTGGCCAGCGCCTCGTGGACGGTGTGGCAGAACGTCTCCCCGCGGCCGGGGTGCACGAAGACGTCCAGGGAGGCCAGGATCCGGGCCAGATCGCCGCCCCGGCGGCAGCCGAGGAACCGGGCGCCGGGCAGGGCCGTCCGCAGGGCGGCGGCGGACGGCCCGTCGCCGGCCACCACCAGCCGTACCCCGGGCAGCGCGCAGACCGGGGCCAGCAGGTCCAGCCGCTTGGCGGGCACGAGCCGGCCGGCGTAGCCGACGAGCAACTCCCCGCCGGGTGCCAGCGCGTGGCGCAGTTCGAGGTCGCGGCGGTCGGGGTGGAAGCGCTCGGTGTCGACGCCGGGCGGCCAGAGGTGGGCGCCGGGCACGCCGTGGTCGGCCAGGGCGCGGACGGCTTCCGCCGAGGGCGCGAGGGTGCGGTCGGCGGCGCGGTGCAGGGCGTGGGCGCGCCGCCGGGCGGCGGCCGGCCGGAGCGCGCCCCGGCCGGGGGCGCCGGCCAGGTGGACGGCGACCGCGGGGACGCCGAGCCGGACGGCCGCGGCGAGGCCGCGCGCGCCGAGCCGGCCCGCCGCGGCCAGGTGGACGACGTGCGGCCCGTGGGCGGCGAGCGCCCGGGCCAGCCGTCCGCCGGGCAGCGGAGGGCGCCGGGCGGGGTGTCCCGGCAGCGGCAGTGTGGGCAGGCGGACCACGGGCGCGCGGCATCCGTCGAAGGGATCGGGCGTCTCGCCCGGGCACCCGGCGGACGGCCGGGCGGGGGCGACGACCAGCGGCTCGTGGCCGCTGAGCGCCAGCTGCCGGGCGGTCTCCCAGGTCTGGTGGGCGATGCCGTTGACGTCCGGAGGGAACGACGCGGTGACGATGGCGACGCGCATACCGCTGTTGTCGGTGGCCGGGGCGTGCCGCGGGTCACGGGGATCTTTCCTGACGGGGAACGTCCCGTGAGCGTTGTCCTCGCGGAGTGGAGGGGTGCGGGCGGCGATGAAGGGCGCGGACGGGTGCGGGCGGGTTCGCCCGCGCCGGCGGGCCCGTGGCCGGGTCCGCCGGTGGTGGTCAGTCCGTGCCGCGGATGATGTGCGGCTCGGGATCCTCCTCGTCGCCCGCCGCGTCGTACTCGCCGCGCGGTGCGGCGCGCCGGGCGGGCGGGCCGGTGGGCGCGGGGCCCGTCGGCGTGTCGAGGACCGGTATGCGCGGCTGGACCCGCTCTTCCTGCCCTGTGGGGTTGTCCATGGTGGTACCTCCCCCTGAGGTGCCGTGCGATGGGCCGGGGGCACCGGCCCCGGAAGGCAATGCCTTCCCCGCACATGCGTCCGGTACGCGCGGGCGGATTCCCGTCACCGGAACGGACTATTGGCCACTTCTCCGACGCACAACTCTTTTCGGGTGAAGTTGCACACAATCCGGTTAAACTACAAGAAGGTCCGAATCCTCGTTTGGGAAGGAAGGTGGCTGACGTGACCGCCCATACGTCACCCCGGATCGACCAGCACCCGGACATCATGGCGCTCCGCGCCCACTCCGAGGAGACGACGGCGATGCCCGCCGCCCAGGCCGTGGAGGCCCTCGCCCTGCTGTGCGGCGTCTACCTGGCCGCCTCGCCCTGGATCGTCGGCTTCAACGGCTTCTCCACCCTGACCGCCAACAACCTGATCACTGGTGTCGCCTTCGCCCTCCTGGTCGGCGGCTTCGGATCCGCCTACGAACGCACCCACGGCATGAGCTGGGCCGCCCTGGCCATCGGCGCCTGGACGATCATCTCGCCCTGGGTCGTGTCCGGGCACGCGTTCACGACCGGCGCCAACGTCAGCAACGTCATCGTCGGCGCCGTCTGCTGCGTGGTCGCCCTCGCCCTGGCGGGCATGGGCGTGAGCCGGGCCCGCGCCCGGCGCTGACCGGCCGGCGGGCGACCGCGCCGCGCCAGGCCCCTGGCGCCCGCCCGGCCCTGACGATCCGACACCCGCCCGCGGCGGCGCGGACGGGACGACCGGGCCCGCGTGACCGTCACGAGAGACGGCCACGCGGGCCCGTACGACGTCGGCCCCACGCAGGCCCGTACGACATCCACTCACGCGAGCCAACAGCGCGTCCGTCCCACACGAGCCCACACCACGTCCGCCCCATGCGGACCCACACCACGTCCGCCCCACGCGGGCCCGTAGCACGTCTGCCCGGCACCCGCCCGCAGGCGAGCGCTGACGAGCGCCGCGCGCGGTGTCAGCGCGTCAGCACCTCCGCGGACCCCGCGCCCTCGCCGACCGCCCGTCTCCGGGCGCCCGCCTCCGCGCCCCCGGCCGCCGGGGGCGCGGTCACGCCCGGCGGGGGCGGGCCGGTCTCCGCGGACCAGCCGGCCCGGTCCGCCCCCTCGCCGAGCGCCCGCCGCGCGCGCTTGCGCAGCTGTGTGTCCATGTCACGGCGGATCCGTCCGATGATCTCATCCATGTCGGGCATGCGGGCGACAGTAGATCATCAGACTTCGGCACCGCATGGGTTCACGGGTATTCACCCGGGCGGATGAACGAATCCCCGGCGGGCGACCCCGGCATACCGGCTCAGCCGCCCTGCGCCCCGGCCAGGGCCTCCTCGCCCGCCCGCGCGTACCAGCGGTCGCCGCGCTGCTCCGCCAGGCCGTGGCCGGCCAGTCCGGCGACGTGCTTGAGGATGGTGCGCGGCTGGTAGCCGACGACCGCGCAGAGGTCGTCGACGGACGCGCCGTCCGCGCCGCGGGAGCGCAGCCCGTCCCAGGTGCGCGCCTCGTGCCGGCCCAGCCCGGGGACGGCCGCCGGGCGGGCTCGTACGCCCGCGGGCGGCGGGACGTCCGCACCGGCGGCGGCGGGAGCCCCCGCACCGGCCTCGGACCGGGGCTCCGCCAGAGCCCCCACCCGAACGTCCGCCCCGCCCTCCCCGCGAGCGTCCGCCCGCGCCTCCCCCCTGCCTTCCTGCCGGCTCTCCACCCTGCCCTCCTGCCGAGCTCCCCAGCGGGCCTCCGGGCGCGACGAGCCGCCGCCGACCGGCCGCGGGGTCCGGTTGACCCGGCGGTGCCTGCGGCCCTTCTGGCGCTTGCTCATGAACCACTCTCCGTCCTGTCACGAGGGGCCCGCCATGCGGGCCCGGGGTGGGGCGGCGGCCCGCGGGACCGCGTGCCGCCGAGGGGTCAACCAGTGCCGCGCCGGGCCGGTTACGCCACCGGAGCGAAAGCCCGCCCGGGGGCGGGCCTCCGGCCCTGAGCCACCCTGGGCGACCCGATCATGACGCAGGGCTACCACGGAGTGCCGGAGAGCAGTCCTCCTTGTCGGATATGTGACGCTGGTGGCGTGCACATAACGAATGTCGAGGATGGGACGGGAGTCACCGGATTGCGAAGGAACCGTGCGCCCTCCCGCGTTTCCCGCGACCGGGGCCGATCATCATGACGGGTGTGAGCGTGGAACCGGTACGCGTGGCGGACGGCGGCGACGAGGTTCCCGCCGCGGCCTCGGCCGTGCGCGGACGGCGGCGCCGGTACGAGGCGGTGCTGCTCTGCCTCGCCGTCGCGATCAGCGTCCTCGGCTACCTCTACGCGGGGCTGGCCACCACCGGAGACGTCCCGGACGGCCTGCCGGGCTTCGCCGGCGCGATGGCGTGCCTGGCCCTGGTGCCGCACCTGGTGCTGCGCCGGTGGGCCCGCCACGCCGACCCGCTCATCCTGCCGCTGGCCACCCTGCTGTCCGGCCTCGGCCTGGTGCTGCTGTTCCGGCTCGACCACGCCTACGCGGCCCGCTACCACTCCCCCGGCACCGCCCCCGGCCAGCTGCTCTGGACGGTCATCGGCGTCGCCGTCTGCGTCGGCGTCCTCGCGGTGCTGCGGGACCACCGGTGGCTCCAGCGGTACATCTACCTGACCATGGTCGTGGCGCTGGTGCTGCTGATGGCGCCGGCCGCGTTCCCCGGCGACACCTACGGCGCCAAGCGGTGGATCTTCCTGGGGCCGCTGTCGTTCCAGCCCGGCGAGTTCGTGAAGACCATGATCGCGATCTTCTTCGCGGGTTATCTGGTCGCCCACCGCGACGCGCTCGCGCTGACCGGCCGCAAGGTCCTCGGCTTCCGCCTGCCGCCCGGCCGGCAGCTCGCGCCGATCCTCGCCGTATGGGTGCTGAGCCTGCTGGTCCTGGTGCTCGAACGGGACCTCGGCACCTCGCTGATCTTCTTCGGGCTGTTCGTGGTGATGCTCTACGCGGCCACCGAGCGCACCAGCTGGGTGCTGTGCGGGCTGCTGATGGCCGTGGTCGGGGCCGCCGCCGTCGGCTCCACCGAGCAGCACGTCAAGGGCCGCATCGTCGCGTGGCTCCACCCGTTCGACATCTACCTGCCCAAGGCGCAGCGGCCGCCGGGGCTGATCTCCGACCAGGCCGCGCAGGCCCTGTTCTCGTTCGGCAGCGGCGGCCTCTCCGGGACCGGTCTCGGCCGGGGTCATCCGGAGCTCATCGGGTTCGCCGGCCGCAGCGACTTCATCCTCACCACGGTCGGCGAGGAGCTGGGCCTGGCCGGGCTGATGGCGGTGCTGCTCGTCTACGCGCTGCTGGTGCAGCGCGGGCTGAGCACGGCGCTGCGTTCCCGCGACCCGTTCGGCAAGCTGCTGGCCGTGGGGCTGGCGGCGGCGCTGGCGCTCCAGGTGTTCGTGGTGGCCGGCGGCGTCATGGGGCTGATCCCGCTGACCGGCAAGGCCCTGCCGTTCCTCGCCAAGGGCGGCTCCTCGCTGGTCGCCAACTGGCTGCTGATCGCACTGCTGCTGCGGATCAGCGACGCCGCAGGGCGGGAGCGGGAGGCGGCGCGGCCCGGGTAGTGCGGCGGGGGGGGACAGCGGGCTCGGCCGTTCGCGCCGTCCGACGGCGCATCCGCGCGCCGTGTGGTCCACGGTGAACGGGCAGTACCCCGGGGAGACCCGCGCGCCTGCCGAGGCTCGTACGACCCGGGTGCCGCCTCCACCGAAGGAGCGTCAGCATGCCCCACCCCCTTCCCGCCGGCCACCGTCGCACCGCCCTGTGCGCCGGCCTCGCCGCCGCCCTCCTCGGCTGCGCGACCGCCCTCGCCCCCGCGCCGGCCGCCGCCGCGCCCCACCGCGCCGACCCCGTCGTCCACACCGCGAAGGGGGCCCTCCGGGGGCGCGCGCACGGGGCGTACGAGACGTTCCGGGGCGTCCCGTACGCCCGGCCGCCCATCGGGGACCTGCGCTGGCGCGCCCCCGTGCCCGTCCCCCCGTGGCGGGGCGTACGGGACGCGGGGGCGTCCGGCCCGCGCTGCGCGCAGGCGGACCTGAAGACAGGCGTGCCCGTCGGCTCCGAGGACTGCCTCCGGCTCGACGTCACGCGGCCCGCCGGCCGGGCGCCGGCCCGGGGCCGGCCGGTCATGGTCTGGCTGCACGGCGGTGCCTTCGTCAGCGGCTCGGCCGCCGACTATCCGGCCGGGCGGCTGGCCACGCGCGGGGACGCGGTGGTGGTGACGGTCGAGTACCGGCTGGGCGTCTTCGGCCTGTTCGGCCACCCCGGGCTGGGCGGGGCGCCGGACTTCACGCTCGCCGACCAGCGGGCCGCCCTGCGCTGGGTCCGGGACAACGCCCGCCGCTTCGGCGGCGACCCCGGGCGGGTGACCCTCTTCGGCGAGTCGGCGGGCGCCCTGAGCACCTGCGCCCACCTCGTCGCGCCGGGGTCCGCCGGGCTGTTCCACAGAGCGGTGCTGCAGAGCGGGTCGTGTCTGACGAGCATGCCGAAGGGGGCCGTGGTGCCCGGCGCGCCCGCGTGGTCCCCCTGGGCGCGGGAGCGCGACACCCGCGCGGCCGGCGAGGCGGCGGCGCGCCGGCTGGGCTGCGGGCGCGCGGCGGACGCCCTGCGCTGCCTGCGGGCGCTGCCGGCCGCCAAGCTCGCGACGCCGGAGCTGATGCGGGCGTTCTCCCTCGTCTCCTACGGCAACCGGCTGCTGCCCGAGGAGCCGGGCCGGGCCCTGCGGACGGGCCGCTTCCGGCGGGTGCCGGTGGTCCAGGGCACCAACCGCGACGAGATGCGGTACTTCGTGGCCGACTCCTTCGCCGCGTACCCCGTCCGCGACGAGAAGGACTACCGGGCCCGGCTGCGCGACTCCTTCGGGGACGCGGCGGCCGCCGTCGAGCGGCACTACCCGGCCCGCGCCTTCCCCTCCCCCGCCCTCGCCTGGGCCGCCGTCCTCACCGACCGCTCCTGGACGTGCACCACGCTGCGGGCGGACCGGCTGCTGGCGGCGCGGGTGCCGGTGTACGGGTACGAGTTCGCCGACCGGTCGGCGCCCAACGCCTTCGGCCTGCCCACCGTCCCCGAGGTCCCGTACGGGGCGGCGCACGGCTTCGAGCTGCCGTACCTGTTCGACGTCCGGGTGCCGTTCACGGCCGGGCAGCGGGCGCTGTCGGCGCGGATGGCGGACGCGTGGACGCGGTTCGCCCGGACGTCCGTCCCGGGCCCGGAGTGGCCGGGGTTCGGCGGCCGGGCGCCGCGGGTGCTGTCGCTGGCCCCCGGGGCGGGCCGGATCCGGCCGGTGGACGCGGCGGCGGTCCACCGGTGCGCGTTCTGGGAGCGGCACGGCGCCTGACCCCGGCCTGCGGCCCGGCCGGCCCCGGTGCACGATGGGGACATGCTGCTGGCCGAGCTCGCCCGGGTGTCCGCCGAGGTGGCGGCGGTCCGCGCGCGGTCCGCGAAGGTGGCGCTGCTGGCCGGGCTGTTCCGGGACGCGGAGCCGGTCGAGGGCCCGCTCGTGGTGCCGTACCTGGCGGGCCGGCTGCCGCAGCGCAGGACCGGCCTCGGCTGGAGCACCCTGCGGAACCCGCCCGCCCCGGCCGGTGCGCCCTCGCTGACCGTCGCGGAGGTGGACGCCGCGCTCACCGCCATCGCGGCCGTGGCCGGCAAGGGGGCGCAGGCCGAACGGAAGCGGCGGGTGGACGCCCTGCTGGCCCGGGCCACCGGGGAGGAACAGCGCTTCCTGCTCCGGCTGATCGGCGGCGAGCTGCGGCAGGGCGCCCTGGACGCGCTGGCCGCCGAGGGCCTCGCGGCGGCGACGGGCGCGACGCCGGACGCGGTGCGGCGGGCGGTGATGCTCGGCGGCTCGCTGGGCGCCGTGGCCCGCGCCCTGCTGGCGGACGGCCCGGCGGCGCTGGAGGCGTTCCGGCTCCGGGTGGGGCGCCCGGTGCAGCCGATGCTCGCGCAGACGGCCAAGGACGTCGACGACGGGCTGGACCGGCTCGGACCGTGCGCGGTCGAGGAGAAGCTGGACGGCATCCGCGTCCAGGTGCACCGGGACGGCACCGAGGTCCGCGTCTGGACCCGCACCCTGGACGACATCACCGACCGGCTGCCGGAACTGACGGCCACCGCGCGGGAGTTGCCGGTGACGTCGGCGGTCCTGGACGGCGAGGTGATCGGCCTGGACGCGGCCGGCCGGCCGCACCCCTTCCAGGACGTCGCCGGCCGGGTCGGCACCCGGTCCGCCACGCCGGGCGGGCTGCCCCTGTCGCCGGTCTTCTTCGACGCGCTCGCCGTGGACGGCCGCGACCTGCTGGAACTGTCCACGGCGGACCGGCACGCCGAGCTGGCCCGGGTGGTGCCCGAGCCGCTGCGGGTCCGCCGGCTGGTGGCCGCCGACCCGTCCGACGCCGACACCCGGGCGGCGGCCCGGGAGTTCGCGGCGGAGGTGCTGCGGCGCGGCCACGAGGGCGTCGTCCTCAAGGCCCTCGGCGCGCCGTACACGGCGGGCCGGCGCGGCGCCTCCTGGCTGAAGGTGAAGCCCGTGCACACCCTGGACCTGGTGGTGCTGGCCGCCGAACGCGGCAGCGGCCGGCGCACCGGGAAGCTGTCCAACCTGCACCTGGGCGCGCGGCGGCCGGACGGCTCGTTCGCCATGCTGGGCAAGACGTTCAAGGGCCTGACCGACGCGATGCTGGAGTGGCAGACGCGGCGCCTGGGCGAGCTGGCGGTGCACGACGACGGGTGGGTGGTGACGGTCCGCCCGGAACTGGTCGTCGAGATCGCCTACGACGGGCTCCAGCGCTCCACCCGCTACCCGGCGGGCGTGGCCCTGCGCTTCGCCCGCGTCGTCCGCTACCGCGAGGACAAGCGGGCGGAGGACGCGGACACGGTGGAGGCGGTCCTGTCGTCGGACGCGGGCGCCCGCGTCCGCCCCGCCGGGGAGGACCCGGCGGCGGACGGGGAGCCGCCGGCCTGACAACGGCATCGGGAAGTTTCCCTTCCCCGGTCCGGGAGGCGGGACGGCGGCGGCGGTCTGTGCCGGCGCTGTTCCCGAGGGCGCGGAGCGAGCGGTGGGGCGAACGCGGAACCCGTCCGGCGCCGCCCCGCGCGGTCCGCGCCGGAGCGGCCCGTCACGGCGGCTCCGCTCCTGCCACCCGTTCGGGGGAGGCCGTTTGCGGGGTCCGTGTGACAGGGCGGGGCGGAGAGCCGAGTCTGGCCTGGTGGAAGGCAACGGCGAAGCACACGGAACGGATTCTCGGCCTCCCGCACCGGGAGGCGTGGGGGACGGCGGCGGGGTGCCGACGGTGGGGGTGGAGGAAGAGTACTTCCTGGTGCGCGCCGACACCCGTGCCGTGGCGCCGGCCGGGCCGCGGGTGGCGGGCCGGGCTGCCCGGGACCTGGGGAACTCGGTGGCCGGCGAGTTCACGGACTTGCAGGTCGAGGTGCGGACCCCGCCGTGCACCAGGATGGACGACCTGCACGCGCACGTGGTGCGACTGCGGCGGAGCGTGGCCGCCCACGCGGCCGTGGAGGGCCTGCGGATCTGCCCGTCCGGGACACCGGTGATCGGAGGCGGCGGCAGGGTGCCCGTGGGCGATCACCCCCGGTACCGGGCCGGTGTGGACCTGTTCCGGTCGCTGATGGACGACTTCGCCATCTGCTCGCTGCATGTCCATGTGTCCCTGCCCGACCGGGAGGTGGCGGCCCTGGTAGGCAATCACCTTCGTGCGTGGTTGCCGCTGCTGGTGGAGATGAGCGCGAACTCACCGTTCCGCGACGGCCGGGACACCGGCTATGCGAGTTGGCGGTCGGTGATCCGCCTGCGCCTTCCGGGGCTGGGGCCGCAGCCGTATGTCGAGTCCTTCGACGACTACCGGCGCGTCGCCTCGGCCATGGCCGAGGTGGGGGCGGTGTCCTTCGCCGAACTCCCGTTCTGGGACGTCCGACCGCACCCGCACCTGCCGACCCTGGAGGTCCGCTGCATGGACGTGCTCGCCGAGCCCGCCGACTCGGCGGCGGTGGCGGCCGTCGTGCGCGGTCTGGTGGTGACCTGCGCCCGCCTGGTGGAGAACGGCGACAACGGCCCGCGGCTGAGCGGTGAGCTGTTGCGCGGGATCTATTGGCGCAGCGCACGCGACGGCTGGCCGGGTCTGGGCCTGGATCCCGTGTCCGGACGCATGCTGCCCGCACCCGAACGCGCCAGGCGGCTTGTGGACCACATCCGTGCGGCACTGGAGGAACTGGGGGACCTGGAAAGGGCCACTGCCCTCCTCGACCGGCTGGCCGTCCGCGGGACGGGTGCGCACCGTCAGCGTGCCGCGTACCGTGCGGGTGGCCTGTCCGCGGTCGTGGACGACCTGGCGAGGGCCACGACGTCCCCGGGCTCCGGCCCCGGGCCCGACGCCGCCGGTCCCGGGCCGGCACCGGGCGGTACGGGCGGACCCGCCGCGCGGCCCCCCTGCCCCCCGGGGTCCGCCCCTCATCGGTAGAGGGCACCCGCAGAGGCGCCCCGGCCCGCCCCGCGTCCTCGGACACAGGGCCGGCGTGGGCCGCCTGCCCGCTCACGGGCCGAGGACCGGGAACACCTGCGAGCGACCCCCGCGTACCCGCCCCCGCCGCCGTGTGCATGATGTGGATCATGACGATCTCGGTGACGCCCCCGGCCCGGACCGGGGAGGAGCTGCTGTCCGACGGCAGGGTGCTGGGCTGGGCGGAGTGGGGTCCCCCGGACGGTACGCCGGTGCTGTTCTGCCCCGGCGCGGGCACGAGCCGGCGGCTCGGCTTCGCCGCCGGGGCGGTGGCGGGCGAGGGCGTCCGGCTGATCGCCCTGGACCGGCCCGGGCTGGGCGCCTCCTCGCCCGCCCCCGGGCGGACGTTCGCGGACTTCGCCGCGGACGTCGGCGAGTTCACCGCCCGCCGGGGCCTCGGCCGGCCCGCCATGGCCGGCCATTCCCAGGGGGCGCCCTTCGCCCTGGCCTGCGCCGCCGCCGGGGTGACCGGAGCGCTGGCCGTGGTCGCCGGGGCGGACGAGGTGGCCGAACCCCGCTTCGCGGACGCCCTGCCGCCCGAACTCCGTTCCCTCGTGGACCTCTCGGTGCGCGAACCGGAGGCGGCGGAGCGGGTCTTCGCCGGCTTCGGCCCGGGGAACCTGTGGGACCTGGTCATGGCGCACAGCCCCGTCTGCGACCTGGCCGTCTACCAGGAGGCGGGGTTCGCCGCCGCGTACCGCGAGGCGCTGGAGGAAGGCTTCCGGCAGGGCGCCGCGGGCTACGCCCGGGACACCGTCCTCGCGATGGGGCGCTGGGGGATCGGTCTGGCGTCCGTCACCGTGCCGGTGGACGTCTGGTACGGCGCGGAGGACACCGGCCACTCCCCCGACCTCGGACGCGGCCTGACCGCGCGGATCCCCGGAGCCGTCCGGCACGTCGTGCCCGGCATCGGCGGCGCCGTCCTGTGGACGGAGGCGCGGCAGATCCTCCGGACCCTGACGGCGCACGCGGGCCGGCCCGTCTGACGCACGGGGGCGCCGGGCACCTCCGCGCGTACCCGCTACCGGTTGACGTCCGCCGGGCAGAGCCGCCGCGGCTTCGCGTCACCCTTCAGCTCGGCGTCCACGCAGCCGCCCGGCAGCCCCTGGTACGCCGTGGTGCCGAAGTTGGCCGTCACGGTGAGGACACCGTCGCCGAAGACCGTCCGCTGGACCGTACGGTCGCCGGTGAGCGTGCGGAAGCCGGTCATCGCCTCCGTCCCCGCCGCCTTGTGCAGCGGCGAGAAGTACCGCTGGAGAGCGGCGAGTTCGGCGCCCCGCTCCTTGACGGACGGGCCGTCGAGGACGAAGTTGAGCGGCGTGTTGTAGAGCATGGCGAGCAGGGCCCGCGCGGTCTTCTGCTTCGGCAGCTTGTCGTACGGGAGCTCCCAGCGCTCGGTGTTGACGAGCGAGTCGTGCAGGGCCGTCTCGTAAAGGGGGACGCGGTACGCGGGGTCGTACATCGCCTTGGCGACGTCGGCGGGGAGTTCGGCGGGCTTGAAGAAGATCCCGGGGGCCTTGGCGGGGGTGTAGCCGCCCCACTTCTCCTTGTCGCGCTCGGCCTTCCACAGCCCGTCGGCCACCGGGGTGCCGGAGCCGTGGTCGAAGGCGAGGACGCCGTTGGCCCAGGCGCCGGCGGACTCGGAGCCGAGGACGAGGCGGTCGTGGCCGGCGAGCCGTCCCATCCGGGCCAGCCGGTTGGCGCGGTCGCGGGCCTTGGTCATCGGGTGGGCCGGGCTGTGGTCGCGGAACAGCTCCCCGGCCGCGTCCACGTCGAGGAAGTAGCTGTCGGCGCCGTTCCTCGTCATGGCACGGGTGCGGTCGGCGAGGTGGTGCTTGCCCGGCTCGGCCTTCTCGAACGCCTCGGAGCTGAGGTAGCAGCCGCGGTCGTGGAAGCCGGGCTCCGGCTTGCCGTCGGCGCCCCGGACGCAGAAGTCGGGGTACACGGTGCCGGGCCAGACGGAGGTGGGGGCGTCGGAGGTCTTCGGGTCCTGGCCGTTGGCGAACGAGTCGTAGGGGCCGACGAGGTAGCCCGCCTCCTTGGCGGCGGCGACCGCCTTGGCGTCCATCGGCGTGTCGTCGGCGTCGTAGCCGAGCCACATCCGGTCCACGCCGAGGGCGCGCAGCGCGCGGACGCCGTCCGCGGTGCGGGCCTGCCCCCAGGTGTAGGCGTGGAAGGCACCCAGCAGCTTCTTGGTGGCGGGCAGGGCCTGTGCCTTGCGGCGGAGGCTGCCGAGCTGCCCGTGCTCGGCGAGCCAGGCGCGGTACTCGCGGGCGGGGGCGACCGGGGAGCCGTCGGTGAGGGCGAAGGCGACGGTGTACTCGGTGGTGCCTTCGCCGCGCGAGAAGCGGTGGGCGGCGGCGGTCCGCAGCCGGCCGCCCTCGGAGGTGACGCGCAGGGTGGTGCCGATGTCGGTGGGCACCAGGTAGCCGACGCCGCGGCCCGGCCCGAGCCCGTACCCCCACAGGGGCAGCGAGAGGCCGGAGTCCACGGCCGTCTCGCCGTCCACGAGACCGGCGCGCGGGGAGTTCCAGAAGGGGTCGGCGACGGGCAGCGACAGCCCCTCGCCGCGGGCGAGCTGGAGGCTGGACGCGGCCCGGTCGCCGCCGGTGACCGGCCAGTTCAGCGTGGTGTCGGCGGTGCCGCCGGCCTTGATCGTGGCGAGCAGCCGGCCGTGGTCGGCCCGGGCGGTGACGGCGATTCCGGTATGCGGGTAGTCCCAGCGCGCCCCGTCGGCGGTGGCGGTGACGCGGCCGGGGGCGCCGAGCGCGCCCGCGGCGGGGGCGGAGAGTTCGGCGGTGCCGCCGCCGGCGGTGCGGGCGGTCACCCGGAGGGTGGCGGTGTCGACGGTCGCGGTGCCGCCGCGGACGGGGATGTCGACGAGGCCGCCGTGGATCCGGGGGCCGGCCGTCGCGGCCCGGGAGGGCGCGGGGGCGGCGTCGGCGGAGGGGGCGAGGGAGACGCACGGGAGGGTCGCCGCGAGGGCGACCGCCACGGCGCGGGCGACGTGACGTGAGGTCGTGATGCTCATGGGGAGTTGATAGTGAACGGACGTAAGAAAGCGTTCTCACAATTCCCCCCTGACGACCGCCCCGGACATGGATCCGCCCGGATGTGGCACACACACAAGGTGTGGCGAGAGAGAACGATGTGGCGCAGGACAGTGGAAGAGGTCTCAGCGGCGGGACGGGCGCTGCGAGGGGCCTGGCAGGGGCCGGGCCGGGAACGGGAGCTGGTGATCCTGGCCTTCAAGGCGACCCTGGCGGCGGTGGCCGCCTGGGCCCTCGCCGCCTGGCTGCTGACGAACACGCTGGCACTGATGGCCCCCTGGGTGGCGCTGCTGCTGGTCCGGACGACGGTCTACCGCTCGCTCGCGCAGGCGGCCCAGCAGACGCTGGCCATCGCCCTCGGGACGGTCATGGCCACCGCCGGCGGCATGCTGCTGGGCGGGACGCTGACGGCCATGGCGGTGGTGCTGCCGGTGGCCCTGCTGGTCGGGAACTGGCAGCACTTCGGCGACCAGGGGCTGGCGGGCGCCACGTCGGCGCTGTTCACCCTCGCCGGGGGCGAGTGGTCGGTGGGCATCGCCGTCGACCGGGTGCTGGCCGCGCTGCTCGGCGCGGTGGTGGGGGTGGCGGTGAACGCGTTCGTCCTGCCGCCGGTCTCGCTGCGCAGCGCCCGGGACGCCATCGGCGAGGTGGTCACCGAGTGCCGGACGGTCCTCGACGCGATGGCGGAGGGGGTGGCCGAGGGCTGCGACCACGGCCGGGCGGTGGGCTGGCAGGAGCGGGTCCGGCGGCTGCCCCGGCTGCTGGCCGGGGTGCGGTCGGCGATCGGCTGGGCGGAGGAGAGCGCGCGGTTCAACCCGCACCGGCGCCGGAGCGAGCTCCTGTGGCGGGCGAAGCCGTCGTACGAGGAGACCGCGCACACCCTGGAGCACGTCGTCGACCATCTGGAGGGACTGTCCCGCACCCTGGTCGAGGCCACGGACGCCGGTCACCCGCGCCGGCTGCCCGGCCCGGACGCCGCCCGCCCGTACGGCGACTTCCTGCACCGGGTGGCGCGGGCCCTGTGCGCGTACGGCCGTACGGTGACCGGGGACGACCCGGCCGCCGCCCGGGAGGAGCTGCTGCGGGAGCTGCGCGGGGTGGAAGCGGCGCACGGGACGCTGCGCGCTCGGCTGGCCGGGCAGGCGTCGACCGACCCCGAGGCGATCGAGCTGATCGGCTCCCTGCTGGCGGAGGCCCGCCGGCTCACCCAGCGGCTGCGGGTGCCGGAGGACTCGGAGGAGGCCGCGTGAGGCGGGAGGGCACGGAGGAGGCCGCGTGAGGGCGGTACGGCCGCGCCGCCCGTCCCCGGTGTCCCGGGTGGGCGGCGCGGCCGTACGAGGAGGGGCTCAGGAGCGGTCGTCGCCCGGGCCGTCGGACGGCGGCCCGGACTCGTCGTGCGCCCGCCCCGGGTGGCGCAGGTGGAGCCAGACGTCCCTGGCCCGGCGGCCGGCCTCGGTGCGGCTGCGGGCGACCAGGCGGCGGGCCTGTTCCGGGGACTCCACCATCGGGCCCGAGCCGCGCAGCGGCTTGCCCGCCGTCTCGTGCAGGAAGAAGGCGGAGACGAAACCGACGACGCCCGCGCCCATCAGGTAGTAGGCGGGGATCATCCGGTCCCCCGTCTGCTCCAGCAGCGCGGAGACCACCAGCGGGGTGGTGCCGCCGAAGAGCGAGACGGAGATGTTGAACGAGACCGAGAGCGCGCCGTAGCGCATCCGGGTGGGGAAGAGGGCGGGGAGCGTGGAGGCGGCGGTGCCGGCGAAGACGACGAGCAGCAGCCCGAGCATCAGGCAGCCCAGCGCCGGCAGCAGCGTGCCCCCGGCCCGGATCAGGAGGATCGCCGGGATCGCCAGGGCGACCATCGCGGCGCTGCCGACCATGAACATCGGCCGGCGCCCCCACTGGTCGGAGGAGCGGCCCACGGTGGTGATGGTGAGCGCCACCACGATCATGGTGCCGAGGATCAGCAGCTGGGCCGTGGTGGGGTCCTTGCCGAGCGTCTCGGTCATGTAGGTGGGCAGGTAGGACGTCACCAGGTAGTTGGTGACGTTGTAGACGATGACCAGGCCCATGCAGATCAGCACCGCGTGCCAGTGCTTGGTGAAGATCTCGCGCAGCCGGCCGTGGCCGGACTGGCGGGCCTCCTCGGCGCCCTCGGCCACCGCCTCCTCGTCGCGGGCGGCGGGGGCGACGCCGGCCTCGGCCGCCGCGCGGAAGGCGGGGGTCTCCTCCAGCCTCATCCGCATGTACAGGCCGATCAGCCCGAGCGGTCCGGCGAGCAGGAAGGGCAGCCGCCAGCCCCAGTCCGTCATCCCGTCGTCGCCGAGGACGGCGGTGAGCACGGTGACGAGGCCCGAGCCGAGCGCGTAGCCGACGAAGGTGCCGAAGTCGAGCCAGCTGCCCAGGAAGCCGCGGCGCTTGTCGGGGGCGTACTCGGCGATGTAGGTGGTGGCTCCGGCGTACTCGCCGCCGGTCGAGAAGCCCTGCACCAGGCGGCAGAGCAGCAGCAGGACGGGCGCGGCGACGCCGATCGTCCCGTAGGTGGGGAGCAGGCCGACGGCGAAGGTGCTGACCGCCATCATGATCATCGTGGCGGCGAGGACGCGCTGCCGGCCCACGCGGTCGCCGAGCGGCCCGAACACCAGCCCGCCCAGGGGACGGACGAGGAAGGCGGCCGCGAAGGTGGCGAAGGCGGAGATGACCTGGGCGCCCGGGGAACTGGAGGGGAAGAAGACCTTGCCGAGGGTGGCCGCCACATAGGCGTACACACCGAAGTCGAACCACTCCATCATGTTGCCGAGCGCCGCGGCGGACACGGCACGGCGGACCTCCGGGCGGTCCGCGACCGTGACCTCCTCGATGCTCAGGGGCGACTTGCTCCGCCGCAGCAGCGTGCGGAGCAGCCGGTCTGTGGCCGAGGTGCCGCCCCGTGCGGGGGCACCCCGTACGGTCTTCGGGGTTCGTCTGCGCTCGGCGCCCATGATCACCTGTCGGAGAGTCTGGCGGGACACGTGGTCCCGTTGGTCCCTTCCGGTATGGGTACGCACTTTGGCGCTGTTTATTCGCTTATGGCTCACGCGGATGCGTCTTGCCCGGTCGTCACACGTAAAACCTGCGCTTCACGGGGCCGCGCGCCCCGCACTACGCGCCCCGGAACAGCTCCAGCAGGTCCTGGCGGCCGAACATGCCGGCCGTCTCCACCGCCGACGGCACCCCGGCCGCCGGGTCGGCGCCGTGCGCGACGAGCAGCCGGACCACCTCGTCCTCGGACTTGAAGACCGCGCCGGCCAGCGGCGTCTGCCCGCGGTCGTTGGCCCGGTTCGGGTCGGCGCCCCGGTCCAGCAGGGCGGCGACGGTCCGGGGGTGCCCGTGGTAGGCGGCGAGCATCACGAGGGTGTCGCCCCGGTCGTTGGTCAGGTTCGGCGGCACGCCGGCGTCCACATAGGCGGCGAGGGTGTCGGTGTCCCCGTGCCGGGCCAGGTCGAAGACCTTGGCCGCGAGCTGGAGCACCTCGGGGTCGTGCGCGGGTTCGGCGGGGCCGGAGGCGGGCGGGGTGGGCTCGGCGCCGGGCGTCGGCTCGGGCATGGTCGGCGGTCCTCGGGGTCGGGGCCCACGGCGGGGCCGGTCGGTCCGGGCCGCTCACGGGCCCGGCGCGGGTCGGGCCGCGGTACACGGCCCGGTTCCCGATCTTTCCCAGGACCCACCCTACGTACGCCCGACCCGCCCGGAACCCCGGACGGCCCGGCCGCGGCCGAGCGGGTGAACCGGCCGTGCGTCACTCGTGCGCCTCTCCCCGGATGCGTCACTCGTGTGCCTCTTCCCGGATGTCCGGATCCCTGCTTGCTGTGACGCTGGGAGGACTCATGGTGACCGCCCCACCAACAGGAGACCTCCCATGATCCTCTCCATCTCCGGCGTCGTGCTGCTGGGCATCGTCGTGTTCCTGTTCTTCCGCAAGGACGGTCTCAAGGCCAGCCACGCCCTCGTCTGCGCCCTGTTCGGCTTCTACCTCGCCGGCACCGCCATCGCCCCCAGCATCAAGGCGGGCGGCGCCAGCCTCGCCGGACTGCTGGGCGGGCTGCGGTTCTGACCGCCCGCCGCGCGCGGTACCGGTCCGTCCCGCCGCGCGCGGCGCCCGTCCACCCCGAAGCCCCACCCCGCCCCGACGTCAGGAGGCCGCCATGGGCCGGCGCGGAGTCCCCCGCACCCTGACCGACCGAGCCCCGCTCACCCCCGGCCGGGAGCTCGCCCACAGCGTCACCGACAGCGCCCGCGACGTGCTGCACCCGGTCATCACCATCGGCCGCGGCCTGCGCTCGCTGGCGGCGGCCGGGCGGCGCGGCTGGGCCCGCACCCCCCGGGACCGGCGCGGCGCCGCGCTGCTGCTGGCCGCCTCCTGCATGCTCATCGTCGCCCTCATCCCCTACGGGCCCCCGCTGGCCGCCGCCGCGCTGCTGGCCGCCGGCGCGTGGCGTGGCCGGGACCGCGCCGGCGCCCCGACGAGCCGTCAGGACCCGGTGGAAGGACGCCTCCAGGCCCTGTACGAGGCCCTCGTCCCGTACTTCTCCTCGCCGCTCGACCCGACACCGCTCTACTCCCACGGAGGCATCTGGAAGCAGGCGTTCGACGACCACGCCTTCGACGACGAGGGCCGGCTGGTCGCCCTGCGGCTGCGCTACCCCGCGTACTTCACCGACGGGGAGAGCGAGGCCCGCGCCCGCATCGAGCACCTGCTGCAGACCAAGGCGGGCCGGGGCCGGGAGTACCGCTTCGTCTGGGACGAGGAGGAGGGCGTCCTCGACCTGTCCGTACTGCCCGCCCTCCCCGCCGGCATCCGGGCCCAGCGCTTCGTGACCGCCCCCGGCGAGGTCCTGCTGGGCTTCACCGACCCGGAGGCCGTGCAGCGGACGCTGCCGGTGACCGACGGGAACGTCACGCGCGACGTGCCGCCGGTCATCTGGCGCACCGGCCAGCGGTCCTCCGAACCCCACCTGCTGGCCCTCGGCCGGCCCGCCGGCGGCGTCACCACGCTGCTCCGCTCGGTGCTGCTGCAGGCCCTGCACCACGGGGACGTGGTGATCGTGGACGGCGGCGGGGCGGGCGAGTACGCGTGCCTGGCCGGCCGGGAGGGCGTCCTGGCCGTGGAGTCCGCGCCGCCCGGCGCGACGGCCGCCCTGGAGTGGGCCGCGCAGGAGACCCAGCGGCGCCTGGTGGCCATCAACACGGCCCGGCAGCAGGGCCGTCCGGCCCCGGAGGACGTCCGCCGCCCGCTGTGGATCGTCGTCGACCGCCCCGCGGCGCTGAGCGCCCTCGCCGCCGGCGAGGGCCGCCCCGACCCGCAGGACCTGCTCCAGGTGCCAC
Organism: Streptomyces sp. NPDC021100; assembly: GCF_044333095.1. Lineage (NCBI taxonomy): Bacteria > Bacillati > Actinomycetota > Actinomycetes > Kitasatosporales > Streptomycetaceae > Streptomyces > Streptomyces sp. NPDC021100. Next base: position 561,007 of record NZ_JBIRQH010000004.1, on the reverse strand, counting down.
TGCGGCACGGCCGGGCCGCGAACGTGACCGTCGCGCTCGGCGAACAACTGGAGAGCGAACGGCTGCTCACCGAGGCGGTGCTCGCCCACACCCGGGCCCGGGTGGTCCTGGGCCCGGTCCCCTCCGGCCAGGTGCGCGACACGCTCGGCGAACTGCCGCAGACCACGCCCGTCAACGAGGTGCCCCCCGGCCGGGGTTACGCCCGCCTGGGCACCGGCCCGGTCCACCGCCTCCAGGTCCCGGCCACCCCCGACCCGTACGACGAGGGCGCCCCCGAACCCCACCGCCGCGCCGTCGCGGACCTCCTCCCCCCATGGCCCCCGACGGAACAGCTCGCCGCCCCGGCGTCCCACCCGTCCCCGCGCCCGCCGGAGACCAGAGACGCCGGGCCGCGCCCGGGCGGCTGGGACCACGCCCCCGCGAACGGCACCGCCCCCGCGCCGGCGGAGGCGCCGGGACGCCATCCGGCGGACGGCCCGGGCGCGCGCTTCGCGGACAGCCCGGCACCCGGCGGGGGAGCGCCCTCGCATGACGGGGCGGCCTACCTGCCGCCCGACGGCCGGGACCACGCGTCCGCGTCCGCCACCACCGGCGCACCGCCGGAAACATCGGACCGCTACGCGGCGAGTGGGCCGGCCCCCGAAGGCTCACGGTTCGCCGACAGTCCCGGCACGGGAGCGCCCCCGCAGACCTCGGCCTACCTGCCGGCGGACGGCCCGGCGGCCCACCCGCACGGCCGGAGCCGGGCATTCGCCTCCGACGCCACCTCCGCGCCGCCCGTGGCGTCGGGCCGCTATCCGGCGGACGGCCCGGGCGCGCGCTTCGCCGACAGCCAGGCGACGCCCGGCGCGGGAACGCCCTCGCAGGGCGGAGCCTGTCTGCCGCAGGACGGCCAGGCGGCCCGCCCGGACGGTTGGGGCCGGGCACCCGCGAGCGGTGCCCGCCCCGCGCCGCCCGACCCGTCGGGCCGCTACCCGGGCGACACCTCCGGCCACTACGCGATGGACCCCCCGCTCCCCGAGAGCACCCGGCACGCCGGCCACCCGCAGACGTACGCCCCGGGCGGGCAACCGGCGGACGGCTCCGGCCACTACGCCGCGGGCTCCCCGGCCCACGACGGCGCTCACGCGGGCTCCACCGGTCACCGGCCGGCGGACGGCACGGCTCACGCGCCGGCGGATGCCTCCGGGCGCTACCCGGCGGACGTTCCGGGCGGCTTCCCGGCGGACGCCTCCACGGGCTTCCCGCCGGCCGGTCCGGGCCACGACGGCGCCTGGGACACCGCCCACCGGCAGGACGCCCCGGGACGGCCGCAGGCGGACCGCTCCGGCCACTTCCCGGTGGACCCTTCGCTCCACGCGGGCTCCCGGCACGCCGGCCACCACACCGCGGACCCCTCGGTCCGCACGAGCACCGGCCGCCACGCGAGCCCCGGCGCCCCCGCCGACCCTGCCGCCCCTGCCGCCCCTGCCGCCCCTGCCTCCTATGCACCGGCGCACGTGTACCCGGTCGGCGGTCAGGACCCGTACCAGCCGGGCACCCAGGGCCGCTATCCCGCAGCCCCCGCCGACTCCACCGACCCCTCAGGCCACGAACGTGCGCGGCGCGTCGGCCGCCACGGGGGCGCCGCTGGCCACCAGCCGGGCGGCCTCGGCGAGCCGGGACACCGCCTCGTCGGCGACCGGCCCGGTGACGGTGAACGGCAGCCGTACGTACCCTTCGAAGGCGCCGTCCACGCCGAACCGCGGACCGGACGGCACGCGTACCCCCAGTCGTTCGCCGACCTGGGCGATCCGCGAGCCGGACAGTCCGCCGGTGCGTACCCACAGGGTGAGGCCGCCCTCCGGGACGGTGAACTCCCAGTCGGGCAGCCGCGCTTCGAGGGCCGCGACGACCGCGTTCCGGCTGTCGAGCACTTCGGCGCGGCGCGCGGCGACGGCCTCCTCCCACCCGCCGGTGTCCAGCAGCCGGGTGACGGCGAGCTGTTCCAGTACGGGCGTTCCCAGGTCGGCATAGGCGCGGGCCGCGACCAGGCTGCGGATCACTTCGGGGGCGGCGCGTACCCAGCCGATCCGCAGCCCGGCCCAGAACGACTTGCTGGCGGAGCCCACGGTGACCACCGTGCTGCCGGCCGGGTCGAAGGCGCAGACGGGGCGGGGCATGGCCAGCCCGGGTTCCAGGGCGAGGTCGGTCATGGTCTCGTCGGCGACCAGTACGGTGCCGGCGGACCGCGCCGCCTCGACGAGTTCGCGCCGCTGGGACTCGGGGGCGAGGGCGCCGGTGGGGTTGTGGAAGTCGGCGATCACGTAGGCCAGCCGGGGGGCGGCGTCCCGCAGGACCTGGCGCCAGGCGGGCAGGTCCCAGCCGCCGAGCCGGTCGGCCATGCCGACGGGTACGAGCCGGGCACCGGCCTCGCGCAGCAGCTGAAGGACATTGGCGTACGACGGTGACTCGACGGCCACCCGCTCGCCGCGCCCGGCCAGCAGCCGGCCGATGGCGGCGACGGCCCCCATGGCCCCGGTGGTCACCATGATCTGCTCGGGCATGGTGGGGATGCCGCGCGCGGTGTAGCGGTCGGCGAGAGCGCGGCGCAGGGAGGGGAGCCCGGCGGGGTAGTCGCCGTGGGTGTGCGCGTAGGGCGGCAGTTCCTCCAGCGCCCCCTGGAACGCCTGGGTCAGCCAGGGCTCGGGCGCGGTCAGCGCGGCGCAGCCGAGGTCGATCATCGAGCCGGCGGTCTCCGGCGGCAGCGGGTCCAGGGCCCGGGTGGGCAGCGGGCTCCCGGCGGGCACGGCGGTCCAGCTGCCGGCCCCGCGCCGGGATTCGAGGAACCCCTCGCCGCGCAGCGCCTCGTAGGCCGCGGCGACGGTGGTCCGGCTGACGGAGAGGGCCGTGGCGAGCTCGCGCTCGGCGGGCAGCCGGGCGGCCACCGGGACGCGTCCCTCCAGGACGAGCAGCCGGACGCGGTCGGCGAGCGAGCGGTAGGCGGGCGTGCGGCGGCCGTTGAGGGGCGTCACGCCGCCCCGGGACTCCGGGCCGCCGCCCTGGGCGTCGAGAAGACGGGCGAGCTGCTGCGCCCCCACCGAGGCGGTCCACTGACTCACGTTTGCGGTCCACCTTTCAGGAATTGGCCATGGATCATCATCGCTTACAGTCCACAGACTGCCATGCGAGAGGCCACATGCACCACCACCGGGGCGCGGCCATGACTTTTGGGGAGGGGCTGTGCCCACACCGACACGGACCACGGCGACGGCGGTCGCCGGCCGCCTCGTCCGGCTCTACACGGGCCTGGCGCTGTACGGGGCGAGCGCGGGGCTGCAACTGCGGGCGGGGCTCGGCCTCGCGCCCTGGGACGTGCTCAACCAGGGCGTGGCCCGGCACGCCGGGATCTCGATCGGCACGGCGTCGGTCCTGATCGGCGCGCTGGTGCTGCTGCTGTGGATCCCGCTGCGGCAGCGCCCGGGGCTGGGCACGGTGTCCAACGTGCTGGTGATCGGACTGGCGATGGACGCGACGCTGGGGCTGGTCCCCGCGCAGCACTCGTTCTGGACGCGGATCCCGCTGCTGGCCTTCGCCGTGGTGCTGTGCGGCGCGGCCACCGGCCTGTACATATCGGCCCGCTTCGGCCCGGGCCCGCGCGACGGGCTGATGACCGGCCTGCACCGCAGGACCGGCCGCTCGGTGCGGCTGGTACGCACCTGCATCGAGGTGGTGGTGCTGGCGACGGGCTTCGCGCTCGGCGGCTCGGTGGGTGCCGGGACGGTACTGTTCGCGGTGACGATCGGCCCGCTCGCCCAGTTCTTCCTGCGCCTCTTCGAACCGGCTCGCAGCGCGCCGGCGGAACGTCCGGTGGCGGGCGGGGAGGCGGCTCCGGCGGCCGTCGGGACGGCCGGGGCCTGACCCGGTGCGTCATGGTGACCCGCGAGCCGGTAGTGTACGCCTTTGACCCACCGGATGAACCGTTACTGCGCGCTTAAGTGCCGGGAACACTGGGTGACATCTGTTGTCAGATGTGACAAACCGGGCGCTGGTGGGTACAACAAGGGGCGGCACGACGGGCGACGCATGTCCCTCAACGGGAATCTTCACCGCCGACCGGACGTTGACCGGATGACGACGACAGCGACACCTGTCCTGTGGGCGACAAGCCCGGGAGGCACGAATTCATGAGTGAGCGAGCTCTCCGCGGCACGCGACTTGTGGTGACCAGCTACGAGACCGACCGCGGCATCGATCTGGCCCCGCGCCAGGCGGTGGAGTACGCATGCCCGAACGGCCATCGATTCGAGATGCCGTTCTCTGTAGAGGCGGAGATTCCACCGGAGTGGGAGTGCAAGGCGTGCGGCGCCGTGGCACTCCTGGTGGACGGCGACGGACCCGAGGAGAAGAAGGGCAAGCCCGCGCGTACGCACTGGGACATGCTCATGGAGCGGCGCACCCGCGAGGAGCTGGAGGAGGTGCTGGCCGAGAGGCTGGCGGTCCTGCGTTCCGGTGCCATGAACATCGCCGTGCATCCGCGGGACACCCGCAAGTCGGCCTGACCGACCGCCGCACCGCGCAGCACCACAAGGGCCCGGCCACCGCGAAGAAGCGGTGGCCGGGCCCTTGTGCGTCCTCGCGCGCCGGCGCGTCCCCGCTCAGCGCGGGAGCTGCGGGTCGTCAGCGCGGGGGGCGGGGCGCTCGTCGTCCCGTATGACCTCGCCCTGGACGACCTTGCCGTCGGGCTGGTGCATCCGTGCCTGCCGCATCGCGTCCCCCAGCGGGCTCGCGGCGCCCGCGCGCTCGATCCGGCGGACGGCCGTCTTCCGGATCAGGGCTCGGGTAGGCGGGAAGAGGCAGAGCAGGCCGGCCGCGTCCGAGATCAGGCCGGGGACCATCAGCAGGAGGCCGCCGAGCATCGTGAGGCCGTTGCCCTCGCCCTCCGGCGCGGCGCTGCCCGCTCCCGCGGCCTGCATCGACCGCGTCAGCCGCTGCCAGGCACGGCGGCCGGCTCGCTTGATCACGTAGCCGCCCAGGATGACGCCTCCGGCCAGCAGCCCGAACACGGCGAGGCCGCCGGCAGCGTCGGCGACCAGGACCAGGAGCGCGATCTCCGCCACTGCCCAGGCGGCGACGGCGAGGGGGATCAGTTTGCGGGCCCGGCGTTGCTTGGGCTGCTGCGGTGTTCCGAACGTCATGCATCCAGTGTGCCTGGGTGGTGGGGGTGCCCCGGTTCCTCCCCCAGGGGGGTGCCCCCAGTCCTCAAACGCCGGACGGGCTGATATAGCCCGTCCGGCGCTTGAGGACGAGCGGCGAAGCCGCGAAAAGGGGGTCTGGGGCGCAGCCCCAGGAATCGGCGAAGGGGCGGGACCGGGGCACCAGCCCGCCGCAGGCGCTACCGCCCGAGCACCTTGCCCACGCGCGACCCGACCCCCCACGACGTGACCCGCCACAGAGCCTCCGCGACGATATCGCGACTCATCTTGGAGTCGCCCCGCTCCCGCTCCACGAACGTGATCGGCACCTCCACCACGTGGAAGCCCGCCTTCACCGCCCGCCACGCCAGGTCGACCTGGAAGCAGTAGCCCTGCGAGGCCACCTCCTCCATCCCCAGCCCCTCCAGCGTCTCGCGCCGGAAGGCGCGGTAGCCGCCGGTGATGTCGCGCAGGCGGACGTCGAGCATCAGCCGGGAGTAGGTGGAGCCGCCCCGGGAGAGGAACTCGCGGGACTTGGGCCAGTTCACGACGCGGCCGCCGGGGACCCAGCGGGAGCCGAGCGCCAGGTCGGCGTTCTTGAGGGCGGTGAGCAGCCGGGGCAGTTCCTCGGGCTGGTGGGAGCCGTCCGCGTCCATCTCCACCAGGACGCCGTAGCCCTGTTCCAGGCCCCAGCGGAAGCCCGCCAGGTAGGCGGCGCCCAGCCCCTCCTTGCCCTCGCGGTGCAGGACGTGGACGTGGTCGTCGTCCTCGGCCAGCTCGTCCGCGAGCTTGCCGGTGCCGTCCGGGCTGTTGTCGTCGGCGACGAGCACGTGCGCCTCCGGGACGGCGGCCCGCACCCGGCCGACGATGGGCTTGATGTTCTCCGCCTCGTTGTAGGTCGGGATGATCACCAAGGTCGTGCCGAGCGGACCGTATCTCCGCTGACCGCCGTCGTTCACTGCTGGCCCTTCTTGTCCGACTTGTCCGGGGACTCCACCACTCGTCCCCGACGACCGATCAGCAACGCGGCCGCCCAGGAGAGAAGGCCCACCATAGCGAGCGTCCATTCGGGCGCCGCACCCGCACGGTCCGCGAGCGTCGTGCCGTCCCGGAGCGGGATCGACGTGGTGATGACCTCGCGGGTGAACTCGGGCGCGCGCCGCAGCACCGAGCCGTCCGGGCCGACGACCGCGCTGATGCCGCTGGTGGCGGCGGTGACCACGGCCCGGCCGTGTTCGACGGCGCGCAGCCGGCTCATGGCGAGCTGCTGCTCGGGCTGGTCGGAGTGGCCGAAGGTGGCGTTGTTGGTCTGCACCACCAGGGCGCGGGCCCCGGCTTTCACGGTCTTCCGGACGATCTCGTCGTAGGCGATCTCGAAGCAGATGACGTCACCGAGCCGGGCCGGGCCGACCTTCATGACCCCGGTGTGGTCGCCGGGGTAGAAGTCGCGGGGCACCCGCTGCAGCCGGGTGATGACCTTGCTGAGCTGCTCACGGAACGGCACGTACTCGCCGAACGGCACCGGGTGCTGCTTGGTGTACGAGGCGCCGGGGCCGGACTTCGGGTCCCAGACGATGCCCTGGTTGAAGACGTAGCCCGGCTTGGTGGGGTGGTCGACGAGGGCGCCGACGAGCACCGGCACCCCGATCGTCCTGACCGCCAGGTCGATGCGGTCGTACGCCTCCTTGACCCGGAACGGGTCGAGGTCGGACGAGTTCTCCGGCCAGATGACGAGGTCGGGCTTCTTCGCCCGCCCCTCCTTCACGTCCTTCGCCAGCTGCAGGGTGGCGTTGACGTGGTTGTTGAGGATCAGCATCGGGCGGCCGAGGAAGTCCATGCCGGGCTTCTGGACGTCGCCCTGGACGACGGCGATGTTCACCGTGTCGTCGGCCTTGGTCGGGACCGGCACCGCGTACCCGGCCAGGAGCACGGCCCCGGCCAGCGCCGCCGCCTCCACCGCCGGGAGCAGCGCCTTCACCGCGCGCGGGCCGCCGACGCCGCGCCGCCGCCACACGGTGAGCCCCGCGAAGGCGAGCAGGCCGCCGGCGAGGGCCACCGCGAAGGACACCAGCGGGGCGCCGCCCAGCGCGGCGAGCGGGGTGAACGGCGAGTGGGTGTTGGCGAAGGCCAGCCGGCCCCAGGGGAAGCCGCCGAACGGCACCCGGTCGCGCGCCCACTCCTCGGCCACCCACAGGCAGGCCCCCCACACCGGCCACCCGGGCAGCCGGGAGGTCCGGGCCAGCCCGGCGCCGAGCGCGGCGACGAACAGCGCCTCCGCCACGGACAGGCCGACGACGGCGTCGTACCCGACGACGTCCAGCCAGCGCAGCAGCAGCACGAAGAACGGCAGGGCGAGGACGAAGCCCGTCCACGCGCCCTGGCGGGCGGTCCGGCCGTGGGTCATCAGGACCAGCGCGGCGACCCCGAGGACGGACAGCGGCCACACGTCGTACGGCGGGAAGGCGAAGGCCAGCCCGACGCCGGTCGCGGCGGCCAGGCCGGTGCGGGCGGCCTCGCGGCGGGCCAGCGCGGCCAGCCGGGCGCGCCGGCCGGGGCGGGGCGCGGCGGGCGCCGGGGCGGCGTCCGGGCGGCTCGCGGCCGGGTCGCCGGCGGTCTCGGCGGTGGTGTCGGAACCCGAGGGCACGGTCGCGCCTTCCTGCAGCTCGTTCAAGGGTCACGTGACCGTACCTCGCGGTGGGTAGGGCTCGTGTCCAGGGTGCGGGAAAGCGGCGCGGAGGCCGAGAGGCGAAAGGCCCGGCCGCGATGCGCGGGCGGACGGGGACGGCGGGTGGGGCTCGGTGTCCTTCGGGCCGGCCGGGGAACCGCTGGCTGCGGGTCGCCCTGGAACCGTTGTCTACTGAACGTCCGGGCCCCACCCGGGTCACACCTGCCGACCCGGCGGAACGTCCCCCGCCCCCGTGCGCTGGACCTGGCTCCCAGTGGCGGCGCGCCCGTACGGCGCGCCACCCCATGGCCCAGCGGCGTTCGACGACTGCGTGGAGTTCTCCGGTCGGGCGTCCTGTGGTGGACCCGGCCGAACTTACCCGCCCCGGACCGCACCCTGTCAACAGCTGCTTGACCTGCGTCGTTGTGCCAAATCAGCAGGTCAGTGCGGAGGGGGTGACGCAGCGCGACAGGCCGACCGCACGTCGTTCGGCGGTACGCGCCGCGCGGACGTCACCCGTTCGGCCGGTCTCAGGCGGCGTACACGGTCCGTCCGGCGACCACCGTGCGGACACAGCGGGGCAGTTGGCCGCCGGGGACCAGCTCCGGCAGGCCCGGGGTGCCCGAGCGGGGGTCGGTGGACCAGTTGGCGACGCGGGCGTCCGGCACCTGCACCACCAGGTCGCCGGCCTCCCACACCGCGTAGTCGGCGGGCGCCCCCGGCACCAGCACCCCCGCGTCGTCCCGGCCGATCGCCCGCCAGCCGCCACGGGTGTGCGCGGTGAAGGCGGCACGGACCGAGATCCGGTGCTCGGGGGTGTGGTGGAAGGCGGCGGCCCGGATCGTGCCCCAGGGGTCGAGCGGGGTGACGGGGCTGTCCGAGCCGAGCGCCAGCGGGACGCCGGCGCGCAGCATCGCCGCGTACGGGTTGAGGGTGCGGGCCCGCTCCCGGCCGAGCCGCGCGGCGTACATGCCCTCGTCACCGCCCCAGGCGGCGTCGAAGGCCGGCTGGACGGAGGCCGTGAGCGCGAACTCCGCGAACGCGGCGATGTGCTCGGGCGTGAGCATCTCGGCGTGCTCGACCCGGTGCCGGGCGGCCCGGACACGGTCCAGCCCGACCTTCGCGGCCGCCGCCCGGACGCCGGTGACGACGGCGGTGAGCGCGGCGTCGCCGATGGCGTGGAAACCGGCCTGGACGCCGGCCTCGGTGCAGGCGGCGACGTGCGCGGCGACGGTGTCGGCGTCGAGATGCGCGGTGCCGGTGCCCTGACCGTCCGCGTACGGCTCGTGCAGGCAGGCCGTGTGGGAGCCGAGGGAGCCGTCCACGAAGAGGTCGCCGGCCGCGCCGTGCGCGCCCAGCTCCCTGACCTTCGCCACCTGGTTCGCGGAGGTGAACGCCTCGGCCCAGTAGCCGACGACGCGGGGGCCCGGCTCCTCGGCGGCCAGCCGCAGCAGTCCGGTCAGGTCGTCCTCGCCGGAGATCATCGGGCCGGCGCACTCGTGCACCGAGCCGATGCCCAGCGAGACCGCGCGCGCCAGCGCGGCGCGCTGCGCCTCGGTCCGCTGGGCGGGGGTGACGGCGGCGTGCGCGGTGGCCCGGACGGCGTGGTGGGCGTCATCCGTCAGGGGCCCGTCGGGGGTGAATCCGCGCAGGTCACGGACGTTGGGGACGAGGTCGAGGAGGGCGGTGGCGGCCACCGCCGAGTGCACGTCGACCCGGGTGAGGTAGAGCGGCCGGCCACCGGCGGCTTCGTCGAGCTCCGCCCGGGACGGGGGCCGGCCCTCGGGCCAGCGGGCGGCGTCCCAGCCGTGCCCCAGCAGGATCCGGTCACCGGGCCGGGCGGCGGCGTACGCCCGCACCCGCTCCAGCGCCTCCCCGAGCGTGGCCGCGCCGGACAGGTCGAGTCCGGTCAGCGCGAGGCCGGTGGCAGTGGTGTGCACATGTGCGTCTGTGAACGCCGGGGTGACGAGCGCGCCCTGAAGGTCGACGATCTCGTCCACCCCGTCGGCGAACGAGTCGGCCGCTCCTTCGGAGCCGACCCAGGCGATGTGGCCGCCTTCGACGACCATGGCGGTGGCGAAGGGGTCGGCGGGGCTGTGCACGTCGCCGTTGCGGAGGAGGGTGGTTCGGGGGCGCTCGCTCATGGGACAAGTGTGGCGTGGCGGGGGGTGCGGCGGGTGGGCGGGGGGTTGGGTGAGCCCCGGTCCCGCCCCTTCGCCGATTCCTGGGGCTGCGCCCCAGACCCCCCTTTTCGCGGCTTCGCCGCTCGTCCTCAAACGCCGGACGGGCTGGAAACCAGCCCGTCCGGCGTTTGAGGACAACCGCGCGAAGCGCGGTTTCGGGGGGTCCGGGGGGCTTGCCCCCCGGGAATCGGCGAAGGGGCGGGCCTGGGGCTCACCCCACTCGCGGCGGCCGCGCCTCGTACGGCGTCGAGAGGACGATCGTCGTCCGCGTCGACACCCCCGCCAACGACCGGATCCGCGCCAGCAGATGCTCCAGCTCCAGCGGCGTGGCCACCCGCACTTTCAGGATGTAGTTCTCGTCCCCCGCGACACTGTGGCACGCCTCGATCTCGGGGATCTCCGCCAGCCGGTCCGCGATGTCGTCCGGGGCGCTCGGGTCGAACGGCTTCACCGAGATGAAGGCGGTCAGCGGCAGCCCCACCGCCTCCGGGTCGACCACCGCGGCGTAACCGCGGATGACCCCGCGCTGTTCGAGCCGGCGCACCCGCTGGTGCACCGCCGAGGTGGACAGGCCGGTGGCCTTGCCCAGGTCGGTGTAGCTCATCCGCCCGTCCTTGACGAGCAGTTCCACGATCTCTTTGTCCAGCTCCTCCACACCGGCCAACCTACTGCGTCGCACGGCGCCCGGCACAGTCGGCGCCCCCCGCGGGCGCGCGGGACGCGTGACGAACGCCACAGGCCCGCGCCCGTGTCCCCCCGGCCGGGGCGATTACCCCGGACCGCCGACGGGAAGTGCTTGCTGTGGCCGGAGCCGAGACGCCCCGGCCAGGCCCAGCCGAGGGGGAAACGAAGATCATGCCGAGCCTGGAACGCCTGGAGAACGACGGCGACAGCAGCCCGTACGGCCTCGACGAGCCGGCGGACTTCACCACGATGTTCCGGGTGACCTGCCCGGACTGCGCCCGTCCGATCGCCCTGCTCGCGGACGAGGACGAGCTGCCGGAGCACGCTCTCTGCCCGTCCCCGTGGAACCCGTTCGGTCTCACGGTCTGCCCGGGCTCCGGGCGCGCCGTGGAGGACGCCGAGCCGGCCGGGGAGGACGAGGGCGCGCTGGAACTGGACACGGCCCTGCTGCTCACCCTGCCGGAGAGCCTGGACTGGCGGACGCAGCCGTTCTCGCACATCGGCGGGCCGGGCTCGCGGCCGGTGCGGGTGCCGGAGACGCGCCACAGGCCCTGAGGCGGAGCCCGACGCGCGAAGCAGGACAGACGCGGACCATCACCGTCGCCCGCCCCGACGGCGGCGGCTCGCGTACGCACGGCGGAGTGCCGGGGGGCGGTCCGGGCCGAAGGCGACGACGCCCGGGTGCGCGGCCGCGGGACCACCGGGCCGCGGCCACCCGGCGGCGTACGGGCCGTCGACGGCCGCAAGGTGCCGGGCGGTTCGGGCGCGGACTCCGTCCGCCCGCGCCGTCCCGGGGCCGCCGGCCCGCCACCGGCCGCGACGTACCGCCTACCGCGACCCGTTACCGCGACTCCGGCCCGGCCAGATGACGGGCGATCACCATCCGCTGGATCTGGTTGGTGCCCTCCACGATCTGGAGGACCTTCGCCTCGCGCATGTACCGCTCCGCGGGGAAGTCCGCCGTGTAGCCGTACCCGCCCATGAGCTGAACGGCGTCGGTGGTGACCCGCATCGCCGCATCGGTGCAGAAGAGCTTGGCCATGGCCGCCTGCCGGGAGAACGGCAGCCCCTGGTCGCGCAGCCGGGCGGCGGCGAGGTAGAGGGCCCGGCCGGCCTCGATCTGCGTGGCCATGTCGGCCAGCAGGAAGCGCAGCCCCTGGAAGTCCACGAGGGGACGGCCGAACTGCCGCCGTTCGGCGACGAAGGCCAGCGCCTCGTCCAGGGCCGCCTGGGCGACGCCGACGGCGCAGGCGGCGATGCCGAGCCGGCCGGAGTCGAGGGCCGACAGGGCGATGGTGAAGCCCTGGCCCTCCTCGCCGATGCGGCGCGCGTCCGGGACGCGTACGCCGTCGAAGTGCAGCTGCGCGGTCGGCGACCCCTTCATGCCCATCTTGCGCTCGGGCGCGGCGGGCGTCAGCCCGGGAGCGTCGCCGGGCACCAGGAACGCGGTGACGCCGTGCGCGCCCTCGCCGCCCGTCCGGGCCAGGACGGTGTAGAAGTCGGCGATCCCGCCGTGCGTGATCCACGCCTTGGTGCCGGTGAGGACCCAGTCGCCGCCGTCGCGGACGGCACGGGTGCGCAGGGACGCGGCGTCGGAGCCGGACTGCGGCTCGGAGAGGCAGTACGCGCCGAGGAGCCCGCCGCCGAGCATCGCGGGCAGGTGCTCCGCCCGCTGCTCCTTGGCGCCGAACCCGGCGAGGCCGTGGCAGGCGAGGGAGTGGACGCTGACCCCGAGGCCCACCGTCAGCCGCGCGGCGGCCAGTTCCTCCAGCATCTGGAGGTAGACCTCGTACGGCTGGCCGCCGCCCCCGAACTCCTCCGGATACGGCAGCCCGAGCAGCCCGGACGAGGACAGCAGCCGGAAGAGGTCCCGGGGGAAGTGCCCCGCCTCCTCCTCGGCCGCCGCCCGCGGGGCGATCTCCCGCTGCGCCAGGTCGCGCACCAGCGCGAGCAGGTCCTTGGCTTCCTCAGTGGGCAGCTGGCGCTCCACCGGCTGCGGGCCGTGGTCGGTCATGCGACGGCTCTCCTCCCTGTCGGGCGCTGGAACGGCGGGGGCCTGGGTGTCGGCCGGACCGCCGGCGATGCCCAGTCGACAGTCCCGTGCCGGATCGCGGAATGGGGATGACCTGCGGCTGTGGCGCTTGGAGTATGCCTGATCGTGGGGGCCTCGTCACGGGTTGACAGATCATGGCCGGACTGCAACTGGAGGGTCCGGCCGTGACTTTCAGGTTGATGTCCCGCATATACCCCGGTCTGCCGCAAACTTCACTGGCGGCGCTCCGAATGGGGGTGCGGGGGCCGCAGCCCCCGCGGGAAACGGGAAGGGGCGGGGCCGGGGCGCCTCACCACCGGGTCCGCTCCGGCGCCGGACACGTCGGCTCGTGTTCCTCGACCATCCGCAGCGCGTCCCCCAACGCTCGCACCAGCACCCCGCACACCATCTCCCGGGGCAGTTCACGGCGGACGAGCCAGTCCAGCGTCACCCCTTCCACCGCCGACAGCCAGCCGACGAGGGCGGTCCGCGCGACGGGCGGGAGGTCGGTGCGCCCCCAGGCGGCGCGGGCCATCGCGGTGAGGAGCTGTTCGCGGACGCGGTCGCGGATCGCGAGGACGTCGGCGTCGAAGCCGACGCCGCCGGTGACGATGGCGCGGTACGCGGCCTGGTGGTGCTGGGCGTAGCGGAGGTAGCCGTCGACGGTGTGGTGGACGCGTTCGGCGGGCGGCAGGTCGTGGGTGGAGCCGGCGCGCTGGACGAGTTCGGCGACGGCGTCCTCGATGATGGCGAGGTAGTAGCCGCGCTTGCTGCTGAAGTAGTAGTAGATCAGCCCCTTGGCGACGCCCGCGTGCCGGGCTATGTCGTCCATGGACAGGGCGTCGTAGGACGTGTCGGCGAACAGCTTCCGCCCGACGGCGATGAGTTCGGCCCGGCGCGCCCGCGCCCGCTCGCTTCCGCGCTGTTGACTATCGTTCAAAATCGGCCCTAGTCTCCAACTCCACGGGAACATCGGCAGTATGGCACCACCTGCACACCACGCACTTCCCTGAGTCGCGGGAGGAAGCAGTGAGCGGATCAGACCGAGACCTGCCGGAGGGCCGTACCGCCTGGCGGCGGACCGCCCTGATCGCCCTGCCGGCGGTGCTCGCGGTGGGGGCGATGGCCACGGGGATGGCGCAGGGCGTGCTCGCGGCCTCGTTCGCCGTCTCCGGCACGCATTTCCAGGTGTCGTCCGGCAGGCTGACCAGCGACGGGCTCGCCTCGTACGTGCAGACCGACAAGTCCGTCGACGGCAAGGGGCATCCGGTCGCCCTGCTGGGCATCGGGAACGCCCGGCTGAGCGACATCTGTCAGGCCGCGTCCGTGCCCACGCCGCTGGGCAAGGTCACGTTCAAGCTCACGGCCGGCGGGCGGGCCGGCGAGGTGACGGCGAGCGATCTGGTCATCGACGGCGAGGACCTCGTCGGGGACGCGGAGTTCGGTACGGCGCAGATCGGCCGGGACGCGTCGACGCTCGACCGGGTGCCGGGGGTGAAGAGCGACGCCGGCGCGTTCGGGCTCCAGGCGGGGAAGGTCACGGTGGCGGGCGTACGGTCGCACGCCTGGTCGGCCACCGGCGGCAACTTCCGGCTCAGGGGCCTGAAACTCCAGGTGAACCTGGACGGCGACCAGTGCTTCTGAGGCGGCCGCGGGCGTTCCCGACGCTGCCGGACGGGCCGGCCCGCCGCCGCTTCCGCGCCTGGCGGCGGACCCGGCCCTTCTGGGCCGGTGCCCTCCTCGTCCTCGGCGGGACGGAGCTGCTGGTGGTCCCGCTGTCACCGGTGACCGTGCTGGTGAGCCTGGGGCTGGGCGGGCTGGCCGCGCTGGGCATCGGGCTGGCGCTGATCGCGGCGGGGCTGTTCCTCTGGTTCCTGCCGTCGGCACGGCACTACGTGAGCGTCAACGCCCTGATCCTGTCGGTGCTGTCGTTCGCGGCCACCAACCTGGGCGGGTTCCTGGTGGGCATGGCCCTCGGCATCGCGGGCAGCGCGATGGGCTTCGGCTGGACCCCGAGGGGCGACCGTACGCTCGCCGTCGCGCTGCCGGCCGTCCTGCTGACGGTCCTGGCCGGGCCGTCGGCGGACCGGGCGGAGGCGGCGGAGGCGCCACCGGGACGGCCGGTGCAGTCGGAGCAGCCGGTCATCGCGGCCGCCACTCCCCCGTCCGTCACCGCCTCCCGCTTCTCCCCGCACGGCTTCACCCTGGCCGGCGTGCGTCACATCCCCACGGCCAAGGGCCGGTTGAAGGTCATCGTCCTCAAGATGCGGGCCGCTTCGCTGAGCGACTACCGGCTGCGGACGCGCGACGGACAGGCGGCAGGGCAACTCGCCCTGCAGGCCCGCGCCTTGGAGCTACGAGGCGAGGTGACGCTCCACCTCACCCGGTTCCACGGCTGCCTGGAGGGCCTCGTCTGCCTCACTTTCTCCCCCGACACCCTCCCCGCGCCCCCGGTGATCCCGCCTTTCGTCTTCATGACGGACGTCACGGCCGAACAGGCCCTCGTCACGGCGGACACCATCACGGCGGACGGGCTGGGGCTGCGCGCCCTGCCGGGAGCGTGAACGGCGTACACCCCGGCGCCCGGACGCTCCGGCCGTTCACTCTCGCGGCGGAGGCCGCTCGTCCGGTCGGATGAGGCCTCACCGTCGCCGTTCCGCCACGGGTGGAGCACGAGGCGTACGCCAACGGCCTGCAGAAGAACGTGTTCGACGTCGTCCGCTGACCCGGTCCGCCCGCGCCTACGCTGGCCGGGACGCAGCCGTCCGTCAGAAGCAACAGGAGCAAGGAGCCGCGCATGACCGCCGCCATCCCGCTTGACCTCGCCTTCTTCCGCCGCTTCCTCGACCGCGCCGTCGAGGTCGTCGTCGCCTCCGCCGACCGCCTGACCGAGCTGGACGCCGCCATCGGGGACGCGGACCACGGCGCCAACCTCAAGCGGGGCTTCACCTCCGCCGCCGGGGCGGAGGCGGTGGCGGAGGCGGGGACCCCGGGGGCGCTGCTGACCGCCGTGGGCGCGCATCTGACGAACACGGTGGGCGGAGCGTCGGGCCCGCTGTTCGGCACGGTGTTCCGGCGGCTGGGGAAGGTGCTGGGCGAGGACGCCGAGGTGGCTCCCGAGGCGCTGGGGCAGGGGCTGGCCGCCGCCGTCCGCAGCGTGCGCCGGCTGGGCGACTCGGCGCCCGGGGACGCGACGATGGTCGACGCCCTCCAGCCCGCCGCCGACGCCCTCGCCGCTTCCCTCGCCGGCGGCGACGACGTGACGGCCGCGCTGCGGGCGGCGGCGCGCGCCGCCGTCGAGGGCGCGGAGGCGACCGTCCCGCTCCGGGCCCGCCGGGGCCGGGCCAGTTACCTGGGCGAGCGGAGCGTCGGCCATCAGGACCCGGGCGCGGCCTCGTCCGCGCTGCTGGTCACGGCGCTGTACGAGGCCACGGACCCGGATCTCGCCCCGCGGCGGCAGGAGGAGCCGGGCCCGCCGGAGGAGCCGCAGGCCGCCGAGGCCGCCCCGGACGCCGCGCCCGCCCCCGCACCCGCCCCCGGCCGCGTCGGCGTCGTCCTCGTGTCGCACAGCCGCGAGCTGGCCGCCGCCACGGCCGGCCTGGCCGCGGCTCTGGTCGGGACCGGTGACCCGGCGCCCGTCGCGCTCGCCGGCGGGCTGCCCGACGGGGGCGTCGGGACGAGCGCCGAGCTGGTCAGGGCGGCCGTCGAGGAGGCCGGTGAAGGGGCCGGCGTGGTGGTGCTGTGCGACATGGGGAGCGCGGTGCTCACCGTGAAGTCCCTGCTCGGCACCGGTGAACTGGCGGACGCCCGGCTGGTGGACGCCCCGTTCGTCGAGGGCGCCGTGGCCACCGTGGTGACGGCCTCGGCGGGCGGCGACCTGGCCGCCGTCCTGGCGGCGGCCGAGGACGCCCGTACCTACCGCAAGCTCTAGCGGTCGCCGGTCACCTGGGGAAGAGTTCGAACGCGACCGCCGGCCGTCCTCCGAAGCGCTCCCCCGCCGCCGCCATGTTGCCCTCCAGGAAGGTCCGGCAGTAGCGCTCCGGCTCCTCGTCCGTGAGCGCCTCGATGTAGGTGCGGTGGCAGAGCAGCGACGCCACCGCGCGGTCGAGGCCGGCGCTCGCGTCCACCGCGTGGGTGGGCCGGGGCGAGCCGGCGACGGCCACATAGCGCACGCCGTTCCACGGGGTGAGGCCGTCGTCGACGAGCTCGGGGAAGATCCAGCGGTTCCCGGCGTCGGCGACGGCGTCCAGGGTGGCCCGGCCGACGGCCCGGTGGTCGGGGGTGTTCCAGGCGACCCCGCCCCAGGTGTCGTGGTGGTTGAGGGTGAGGACGAGTTCGGGGCGGTGGCGGCGGACGGCGGCGGCGATGTCGCGGCGCAGCGCGGTGCCGTACTCGATGACGCCGTCCGCGTGGTCGAGGAACTCGACGGTGTCCACGCCCACGGCGGCGGCGCTCTCCCGCTGTTCGCGTTCGCGCAGCGGTCCGGCCTCGGCGGGGCTCAGGGTGTCGATGCCCGCCTCGCCGCGCGTCGCCAGGACGTAGGCGCAGGTGCGTCCCTCGTCGAGCCAGGCGGCGATGGCGGCGGACGCGCCGTACTCGAGGTCGTCGGGGTGGGCGACGACGGCGAGGGCGCGCCGCCAGTCGGTGGGCATGGGCTGGAGCTGCTGGGGGGTGGTGTGGTCCGGCATCGGTGGTCCTCCGCGGTAGTTGATCTTCCGCAGCCTATGCCGCACATCTCGCCGCCCGCCGGGAACCCGACCGGCGCGCGGTCCGACTACTGGTCAGGGCCCGCACCAGCGGTCCCCGCTGGAACGACCCCCTGGAGTGTTTCTCATGCGCCCTCGTGCGTGGTGCGGTGTGCTGGCCGCGGTGGCCCTGACGGCGACGGCTTGTGGCGGTGGCGGCGGTAACGACGGGGAGGCCGGGAAGGAGGGCGCTTCGGGGGGCTCGGGCGGCAAGGGCTTCCCGGTGAGCGTCACGGACTGCGCGGGTGCGAAGACGACGTTCGACGGACCGCCGAAGAAGATCGTGACGAGCAACGCGGCGGCCCTGGAGCTGCTGCTGTGGCTGGGCGCGGGCGACCGGATCGCCGGTACGGGCTTCCCGCCCGGCAAGGGCGCGGTGCCGCCGCAGTTCGCGGACCAGGCGGCGAAGGTGCCCGTGCTCGGCAAGACCGTGATCCCCAAGGAGAAGATGCTGGGCTCGGGCGCGGACGTCTACATCGACTCGTTCTCCTCCGCGAGGAACATGGGCGGTGCCGCTCACGGGCCGAATCCGGAGGAGTTCAAGGCCGCCGGCATCAAGCACATCTACCTCAAGTCGACGGCGTGCGCGGCCAAGGCCGCGTCGCCGCGCACCGATCTGTCGGGTGTCGAGGCGGACATCGAGGAACTGGGCCGGGTCACCGGCACCTCGGCGCGGGCCGCGGAACTGGTGGCGGACATGCGGAAGAAGACGGACGGCGTCCGGAACGCGCTCAAGGACGTGCCGGAGGACAAGCGGCCGTCGTACTTCCTCTTCGACTTCGACGCGAGTACCAAGCAGCCCATGGCGGTGTGCAACCGGCAGGTCGCCAACGCCGTCATCACCCAGGGCGGGGGCCGCAACGTCTTCGCCGACTGCGACGGCGACTTCAAGCCCGTCGGCTGGGAGGACGTGGTGGCGAAGAATCCGGACTTCATCCAGCTCGCCGTGCGCAACCGGGGCAGCGAGGAGGCGAACCGCAAGGCGTTCGGCGAGGCGGAGGATTTCCTCAAGTCCTTTCCCGCGACGAAGGACCTGAAGGCCGTCAAGGAGGGCCGTTTCCTGCGCATCGGATCCGAGCCGACGACGACCGCCGGTGTCCGCAACGCGGACACGGTGCGGGAGATCGCCCACGTCCTGCACCCGGACCGGGTCAAGTAGATGGCGACGCTCGCGGTGGCCGGCGAGAAAGAGGAACGGGAGAGCGCGCGCGAGCCGCGTACGTTCCTGGTGGCCGGTGTGCTGGTGGTCGTGCTGGTCGTGGCGCTGGTCGCCTCGGTGTGCCTGGGGTCGACCCGGGTGCCGGTGGGTGACGTGTGGTCGGCGGTGGTCCGTGGGGTGACGGGCGACGACCTGGCGCCCGGCACCCACGACCTGATCGTGTGGCGGCTGCGGGTGCCGCGGGCGCTGCTGGCGGCGCTGGTCGGGGCGGGTCTGGGGCTGGTCGGCACGGCCACCCAGGCGCTGGTCCGCAATCCGCTCGCCGACCCGTACCTGCTGGGCATCTCCAGTGGCGCGTCGCTGGGGGCGGTCGCCGCGATCGTCCTGGGGGTCGGCGCCGGCGGGGCGTTCGGCCTGGGCCTGTCGGCCGCCGCGTTCGCCGGGGCGCTGGCGTCGTTCGCCCTGGTGTGGGCGATGGCCCGGCGCGGCGGCGGTTTCTCGCCGCTGCGGCTGGTGCTGGCGGGGGTGGGCATCGGGCAGTTCCTGTCCGGGTTCACCCACTACCTGGTGCTCCAGGCGGGCGACGAGCAGCAGACGCACGGGGTGCTGTTCTGGCTGATGGGATCGCTGGGCGGGGCCCAGTGGTCCTCGCTGACGGCGCCCCTGGTGGCCGTCGGCCTGGGGCTGGCCGCGCTGCTGGCCCGGGCGCGGGCGCTGGACGCGCTGCTGATGGGCGACGAGACGGCGGCCGGTCTGGGCGTCGATGTGGGCCGTCTGCGCCGTGAGTTGTTCGTGGTGACGAGTGTGCTGACGGGTGTGCTGGTGTCGGTGTCGGGGGCGATCGGCTTCGTGGGGCTGATGGTTCCGCACGTGTGCCGGATGGTCGTCGGCGGCGCCCACCGCCGGCTGCTGCCGATCGCCGCCCTGTTCGGGGCCGTACTGCTGGTGGTGGTCGACCTGGTGGCCCGGACGGCCCTGCCGGACCAGGAACTTCCGGTGGGCGTCGTCACCGCCCTGATCGGCGCCCCGACCCTGCTCTACCTGCTCGACCGCCGCCTGGAGAGGGGATAGCCCGCATGCGCATCGCCATCGAGGAGCTGAAAGTCGTCCTCTCCGGGCGGACGATCGTCTCCGGCGTCCACCTGCTGGCCGAGGACGGCGAGATCGCGGGCCTGGTCGGCCCGAACGGCAGCGGCAAGTCCACCGTCCTGCGCACGGTCTACCGCTACCTCAAGCCGCACGCCGGACGGGTGCTGGTGGGCGGTACGGACATCCGCTCGCTGTCCGCCCCCGAGGCCGCGCGCCGGGTCGCGGCACTCCCGCAGGAGCGCGGCAGCGACTTCGAACTGACCGTTCGCGCGGTGGTGGCCATGGGCCGCACGCCCTACAAGCGGGCGTTCGCGGGCGAGGACCGGACGGACGCGGAGGCCGTCGCCGCCGCGTTGGAACGGGTCGGGCTGGCCGGGGCGGGGGGCCGCTCCTTCTCCGCCCTCTCGGGCGGCGAACGGCAGCGGGTGCTTCTGGCGCGTGCCCTGGCCCAGGACCCCAAGGTGCTCGTCCTGGACGAGCCGACGAACCATCTGGACGTCCGTCATCAGGTCGAGTTGCTCGCTCTGCTGCGGGCTCAGCGGCGGACGACGCTGCTGTCCCTTCATGATCTGAACGCGGCGGCTTCGTTGTGCGACCGGCTGCACGTGTTGCACGAGGGGGCCGTGGTGGCTTCCGGGGCGCCTCGGGATGTGCTGACGCCGGAGTTGCTGGCGGAGGTGTTCGGGGTGCGGGCGGTGGTGGTGGAGCATCCGCTGACCGGGGATCCGTTGATCGCTTTCGATCACCGGGAGGTGGCGGAGGACGGTGACGTACCGGTGATCGCCGCTTCGGCGGGGTGAGTCGCCCCGGTGGCGCACCCCGCCCGCCCTTGAGACGGACGGGGCCGGCCTTGACGACGTTCACCCGTCCCCGGGCGCGGCGCGCGGTTCCGCCCTCGCTTTCCGCCCGCTGTCCGGGCGAAGACCGAGGCGGCGAGCCCACCGGTGCCGCTCACCAGGTGATGACGACGGCTCCGTTGCTGCCGTAGCCACCGTAGCCGCCCCCGCCGCCGGCGGTACCTTCGCGCCCGTCCTCGGCGGGCTGGTTGTGCTTGGACTGGCCGCTTTCGCCGTTCCCGCCGGTGCCGCCGTACCCGCCCCTGCCGCCGTTGCCGCCCTTGCCGCCGCGTCCGTAGGGCTTGTCGTGGGCGCCGGGCGCGCCGCGGCCACCCACGCCTCCGCGCCCGGAGCCGAAGGCGCGGCCGCCGTGTCCTCCGTCGCGTCCGTCGCCGCCGAGGTCACCGGGCTTGCCCGGCCGCCCGGGGCCGCCCGCGGCTCCGTCGATGCCTTCAACGGGCAGGCCCGTGCATCGCATGCCTTCGGCGGTCGTGCCGCCGCCCGCTCCGGCGGGTCCCCGTCCGGAGGCCGGCCGCCCTCGCCGGGTGCGCCGTTGCTGTACTTGCCGTTGTAGCCGCCTTCCGTGCTGTCCGCCCGGGGCGCCGGAGGCGCCCTTGCCGAAAGAACCGCCCGGTGCGCGGACGGAGAGCGGGATGCCGCCCGGGCCCCGCACCTCGCAGGGGTACTGGCCGGCGGCGCGGAAGACGGGGTCGTCCGCGCCGCCGCTGCTGTGGCCGTCGGTGCCGGTATCCCGATCCGTGCGGGCGGTGGGCGCTGCGGGGAAGCGGGGGCCTGCCCTGCAGGAAGTGGAGAAGGGGCGGGGCCGGGGCCGGCCGGCGCGCGTCAGCCCCGCGGCAGCGCCCCGCTCCCCGCCCGGACCACCTCCGCCTCCACGCGCACCGTCCCGCTCTCGCGGAACCGCAGCACCAGCGGCAGCCGGTCGCCGACGGCGAGCCGCGGCGGGCGGCTGATCATGATGTCGGTGCCGTGCGGGGACATCGCGACGACGTCCCGGGCGGGCACGGTCACCGAGCGGAGCATCCGCATGCTCCCCGCCCCGTCCTTGACGACGGTCCGCGCGAACATGGCGCCGCCCGCCGACGGCGCGGAGACGGACAGGAGCTCGTCGTCCACGTCGCCCTTGTTGGTGAGCCGCACGAACGCGGCCGTGTCGTCGCGGTCGAAGGGCAGCAGCACGCGGGCGTCCTCGGCGACGACCTCGGCCGGCCGGCCGGCCGCGCCGGACGCCGTCCAGGCGCCGAGACCGCCGAGGGTCACCACACAGGCGGCGACGGGGACGAGCGCGGCCTTGGCGGCCTGGGCCACGGGGTTGTTCATGCGACGGCCTTCCGGGGACGGGGAGCGCCCTTGCGGGCGGAAGCGGTCGTACGGACGGGTGCCGGCTGCCAGCCGCGCAGCCGCAGGCTGTTGCCGACGACGAGGAGGGAGCTGACCGACATCGCCGCCGCCGCGACCATCGGGCTGAGCAGCCCCACGGCGGCGAGCGGCACGGTCACCAGGTTGTAGCCGAAGGCCCAGGCGAGGTTGGCGCGCACGGTCAGGGAGGTGCGGCGGGCCAGTCGGACGGCGTCGGCCAGGGCGCCCATGTCCTCGCGGACCAGCGTCACGTCGGCCGCGCCGATGGCCGCGTCGGTGCCGCTGCCCATGGCGATGCCGAGGTCGGCGCCGGCCAGGGCGGCGGTGTCGTTGACGCCGTCACCGATGACGGCGACCCGGTGGCCCTGCTCGCGCAGCGTGCGGACGAGGTCCGCCTTGCCCTCCGGGGTGACCTGGGAGTGCACCTCGGCGATGCCCAGTTCGGCGGCGACGGCCTGGGCGGCGGCCGCGCCGTCGCCGGTGGCCAGCACCGGCCGCAGGCCGAGCCGCTTGAGGTGGTCGACGGCCCGGTAGCTGCCGGCGCGGACGGTGTCGCCCAGGGCGATCACGGCCTCGGCGGTGCCCTCGACCCGGACGGTCACGACCGTCCGGCCGTCCCGCCCGGCGCGCCGCACGGCCTCGCCGAGCGCGTCGGGGAGTCCGTCGGCCTCCGCCCGGACGACCTCGACGCGCTTGCCGTCCACCACGGCCCGGACGCCCACGCCGGCCGTGGCCGTGAACTCCTCGGCGGCGGGCAGCGGACCGTCCGCCTCCGCCAGTCCGTGGGCGTGCACGGCCCGGCCCACCGGGTGCTCGGAACCCGCCTCGGCCGCCGCCGCGTACCGCAGCGCGGCCACCGGACCGCAGCCGCCCTCGCGGGCCGTCACCTCGGTCACCGTCATCGAACCGGTGGTCAGGGTGCCGGTCTTGTCGAGGACGACCGTGTCCACCCGGCGCAGTCCCTCCAGCGCCTGCGGCCCGCTGACCAGGATGCCGAGCCCGGCGCCCCGGCCGGTCGCGGCGAGCAGGGCGGTCGGGGTGGCCAGGCCCAGGGCACACGGGCAGGCGACGACGAGCACGGCGACGGCCGCGGTGATCGCTGCCTGTGGGGACGCGCCGGCGCCCAGCCAGAACCCGAGGACCGTGACGGCGACCGCCAGCACGGCCGGGACGAAGACGCCGGCGATCGCGTCGGCGAGGCGCTGCACCCGGGCCTTGCCCGCCTGCGCGTCCTCCACCAGCCGGGTGATCCGCGCCAGTTGGGTGTCCGCGCCGACGGCCTCCGCCTGTACCTCCAGCAGTCCGCCGGAGTTGACGGCACCGCCGATCACGGCCGTGCCCGGCGCGACGTCGACGGGTGCGCTCTCGCCCGTCACCAGCGACAGGTCCAGGGCCGAACTGCCCGCCACCACCGCCCCGTCGGTGGCGACGCGCTCGCCCGGCCGGACGAGGAAGCGGTCGCCGACCCGCAGTTCGGTGACGGGGATCCGGCGCTCCTCGCCGTCCGCCGTCCGCACGGCGACGTCCTTGGCGGCGAGGGACGCGAGCGCCCGCAGCGCCGAACCGGTGCCGGCCCGGGCCCGGGACTCCAGCAGCCGCCCGGTCAGCACGAACAGCGGGACGGCGACGACCGCTTCGAGGTAGACGTCCGCCGTGCCCGGCATGGCCTCGGGCCACAGCGTGAACGGCATCCGCATGTCCGGGTCGCCGGCACCG
The DNA here is from genome assembly GCF_044333095.1 of Streptomyces sp. NPDC021100. Lineage (NCBI taxonomy): Bacteria > Bacillati > Actinomycetota > Actinomycetes > Kitasatosporales > Streptomycetaceae > Streptomyces > Streptomyces sp. NPDC021100. The sequence goes on along the minus strand of NZ_JBIRQH010000004.1, from coordinate 537,347 downwards.
CCGAAGAACAGCGCGTAGACGGACCAGGCGTAGGAGGCGAGGACGCCGAGGGAGACGAGGGTGTCCATCGTCGCCGCCGCGCCCCGCAGGCCGCGCAGCGCCTTGGAGTGGAACGGCCAGGCGCCCCACGCGGCGACGGGCGTGGCGAGCGCGAAGCACAGCCACTGCCAGTTGCGGAACTGCAGCCCCGGGGCCATCGACAGCACCAGCACGGGCACCGACAGCACGGCGGTGATCAGCAGCCGGACGAGGGGCGACGACCCGGCGCCGGCCTCCTCTTCCGGGGCTTCCTCCGTCTTCGGCCGGGGCAGCGCGGCGGTGAAACCGAGGCCCTCCACGACCGCCATGAGCTCGTCGGCGGTCACGGCCTCCGGGTGGCTGACGCGGGCCCGGCCGGTGGCCAGGTTGACGCTGGCGGTCACACCGTCCAGCTTGCCGAGCTTCTTCTCGACGCGGTTGACGCACGCGGCGCAGGTCATGCCGCCGACGATGATCTCGGTCTCGGCGGGGGACGCGGTGGAGGGGGTGGCGGTCGTCGCGCTCATCAGTGCCCCATCCCGGGCATGCCGTCCATGCCGCCGCCCCCGCTGCCTCCGCCGCCCTCGCCGTTCTGGCCGGACCCCGGATCGGACGCGCCCCCGCCGCCGGTGCGGTGCATGCCGGGGGAGACGGGACCGGCCGTCGAACCGACGGCGTAGGCGACCCCGAACAGGGCCGCGAGCAGCAGGACGAAGCCGGACAGGAGACTGTACGGACTGAGGGAATGACGTGCGGTCATCGCCGCATCGTGACATGCCGGAGGCCGTCCGCCGCAGCGGAAGGCGCCGGGACGGCACGTGAGGATTGTCCCTTCCGCTTCGGGGAACTCCCCCGGCCGGTCGGCCGACTACCTGGAGATACAGCCCGTCCGGCAGGCACCCGTGGGCGGAAACCCGCACGAACGTACGGGAACTCACCACTCCTCGCACCCGACTTCCTCAGCGATCAAGATTCAGCGAGGAGCCCGCACGTGCCGACCCCCGACCCCATACCCCTCTCCGGCCCCGCCTACAAGCGCGACCCCTACCCCCTCTACGCGCGGATGCGCGAAGCCGGCCCGATCCACCGCGTCGTCTTCCCCAGCGGCGTCACCGCCTGGCTGGTCACCGGGTACGCCGCCGCCCAGCGCACCCTCGCCGACCCCCGGCTGGGCAAGAACCACGCCCTGGGCAACGACCGCTGGCGCGCCCGCGCCTCGATCATGCCGGAGCCCCAGCACTCCCGCCTCCAGGTGCACCTCCTCCACCAGGACCCCCCGAAGCACACCGGCATGCGCCGCCTGATCACGGATGCCTTCGCCCCGCGCCGCGTCGAAGCGCTGCGCCCGCGCCTCCAGGAGCTGGCGGACGAACTCGTGGACGCGCTCCCGGCCGCCGCCGGCCCGCACGACGACGCGGTCGACCTGGTCGAGGCGTTCGCCGCCCGCTTCCCCTTCCTCGTCCTCGCCGAGGCCATCGGCCTGCCCCCGCACCTCGCCGCCCGCTTCCGGCGCGAGTGGGGCGGCGTCGTGGCCCCCGTGGGCCCCACCGACCCCGGCCGCCCCGCCTACGAGGCGCTGCTGCGCGGCCTGGAGGACTACATCGCCGAGGTGGTCGCCGACCGGCGCGCCGCCCCGGACGACGGGCTGCTCAGCCGGCTGGTCGCCGCCCGCGACGCCGGCGAACTCACGCCCGAGGAGCTGGACTCCATGATCTTCCAGCTCCTGGTGGCCGGCCAGGAGCCGGTCACCAACCAGATCACCACCGCCCTCGTCGCCCTCTTCCGCCACCCCGAGGCCCTGGAACGGCTGCGCGCCGAACCCTCCCTGATGCCCGCCGCGGTCGAGGAACTGCTCCGCCTGGACGGCGCGTTCGAGCTCACCACCTGGCGTTTTCTCGCGGAGGACGCCGAGTTGCACGGCACCCGCGTCCCGGCCGGCGACTCCGTGATCGTCTCCCTCTGCGCCGCCAACCGCGACCCCGAGCGCTTCCCCGACCCGGACACCCTCGACCTCGACCGCGCTCAGGGCTCCCACCTCGCCTTCGGACACGGCATCCACTTCTGCCCCGGCGCCGCCCTCGCCCGGATCGAACTCCAGGTCGCCCTCGGCACCTTGCTCGCCCGCCTGCCCGGCCTGCGCCTGGCCGTCCCCGACGGGGAACTGCGCTGGATCCCCGCCGTCCTCGGCCGCGGCACGGCCGCGCTCCCGGTGGCGTACGACGCGCCGCGCTGCCCGTTCGGGCGTGAGGTGACGGCACCGTGACGACCGACATCGCGCCGACGATCACCGACGTCGCGCCGGCGGTCACCGACACCGCCACCGAGGTGCTGCGCCTCCTCCTGCCGTACCACCGGACGGCCGGACCGGTGTCGCACGACCCCGCCGACCACCCCGAGACGCTCCGGCAGATCCGCCGGTTCACGGACGCCGGCGATCCCGTCGTCCTCACCCTCCCCGGCTTCCCCTGCAAGTCGCCCAACCCCGCCAAGGTGCTGGGACACCTCCCCGACGAAGGGGAACGGCTGTCCCTGACCTTCCTCGACCGGCTCTGCGCCCGCGTCGGAGAGGTGTACGCGCCCGGCGCCCGGATCGTCATCTGCTCGGACGGGCACATCTTCGGCGACGTCATCCACGTCCCCGACGAGCACATCGACGCGTACGGCGACGCCCTGCGCGCCATGATCGACGCCGAGGGGCTGCGGCACCTCGACACCTTCGACCTGCGCGCGGTGCACGGGGACGCCGACCACGACACCAAGCGGCGCCTGGTGACCGAGGCGTACGCGCCGTCCGTGGACGACCTGCGCGCCCTGGTCCGCACCGATGACGAGACCGCCCGGCTCTACCGGGGCATCACCCGCTTCCTCTTCGAGGACACCGCGGACTTCCCCGGCAGCCGGTCGGCCCTCCAGCGTGACTGCCGGGCCCGCGCGTACGAGGTGATCGCCCGGAGCCGGGCCTGGGGCGAGCTCATCGCGGAGCACTTTCCACGGCAGGTGCGGCTGTCCATCCATCCGCAGCCGGCGGGGGCGGAGAAGTTCGGGATCCGGCTGCTGGAGACGGGGGACGCGTGGGCTACGCCGTGGCACACGGTGCTTTTGCTTCAGGAGGGCGCTGCGCGGTTGGTGCGGCGGGAGGAGGCTGAGCGGGTCGGGCGGCTGATCGTGCGAGACGGCAGGCCGAGCCACTTCGTGGGGTGAGCCCCGGTCCCTCCCCCAGAGGGGACACCCCCATTTTGCGGGGGCGAGCCCCCCTACCTCCAGCGCCGGACGGGCCGAGTGGTCGGCCCGCCCGGCGCTCGCGTCATATCAGGCGGCCCCCGCCCCCGCCAGCACCGGCATCCTCGCCGTGCTCTCCCGTTCCGCCGTCTCCAGCTGGTCGATCAGCGCCTCCCGCGCCCGGGCCACCCGTGAGCGGACGGTGCCGATCGGGCAGCCCGCGACCAGTGCCGCCTCCGCGTACGGCAGGCCGAGGAGCTGGGTCAGGACGAACGCCTCGCGGCGCTCGTAGGGCAGCCGGTCGAGCAGCTGCGACAGGGCGACGCCCTCGTCGAAGCCGGGCAGGACGGCGGACTGGGTGCGTTCCGCCGCCGACTGCCAGTCGTCGGTGTCCGAGAGCCGGGGCCGGGCCGCGAGGAAGCGGAGCCGGTCCACGACCGTGCGCCGGGCGATGGAGAGCAGCCAGGTGCGGGCGGAGGACCGCCCTTCGAAGCGCGGCAGCGAGCGCAGGGCGCGCAGGTACGTCTCCTGTACCAGGTCGTCCGCGCCCTGCGGGTCGTTGCTCAGCCGGGCCACGTACCGGCGGACGTCGGTCTGCGTGGCGCGGATGAACCGTTCCACCGCGTCGGCGTCGCCGCCGCGGGCGGCCAGCGCCCAGGCCGTCACCGTCTCGTCGTCACGCACGGCGGCCTCCCGCGCGGCGGCCTCCCGCGTGGGGGGCGGTGGAGCGGCGCGGGCCGGCGCCGGGGACGATGGCCGGGTGCATTGCAGCGACGTACGTACCGCCCTGTCCGCCCGCATCGACGGCGAGGCGCCCCCGCCGGGCGTCACCGGCGTGGCGCTGGAGACGCATGTGCGGGGCTGTGCGGACTGCCACCGGTGGGGCGAACGCGCCCGCCGGCTGAAGGTGCTGGCCGCGCGGCTCGGAGTCGGCTGAGCGGTTCCCGTCCGGCGCGGCGGCCGAGGGGGGGACGTGCCGGCGCGGCGCGTCCTGGTTGCGGGCAGGGGTCATTGCCCGGGGTCCTTCCTGGAATCCGGGCGTCCGGCCGCGGGGGCGGCGGACGGCCCGGGAACGTGTCACGGCCTGTCCGGCGGCCGTCGGCGGAAGCACCCCGAGAAGCACTCCGAGGGGTCCGCGCGGGGCTACCGGGCGGACACGGGTGGTCGGGGGTTCAGCGGCCGACGGCGAGGGCGGCGGGTGGACCCCTGGTGATCAGGGCGTACGCGTAGAGCAGGCGGCGCAGCCGCTGGGCGGCGCGGCCCAGGCCGGCGCGGACGCGCGGGGGGCGCGGGCCGGGGGCCGGGTCGCGGAAGAGGAGGAGCAGCGGCGCGAACAGGCGGGCGCCCACGGCCCGTCCGAGCCGGAAGGCGGCCTGTTCGCCGCCGGACAGCCAGAGACCGCAGACCAGGGCGACGAGCACGTGCGCGGACCACATGCCGACGGGTCCGTGGAGGCCGTGGAGGCCCAGCATGTCCATGTGCATGCCGCTCATGTCGTGCATGCCGTTCATGTCGTGCATGCCGTTCATGCCGCCCGTGCCGTGCGTGGCGTTCATGCCGGACGACGGAATACCGCCCATGGACATGCCGGACATGCCGCCCGTCCCCATGCCGTCCAACGCCCCGGCACCCCCGTCGAGGGCCGTCGTCGGGACGGGCCCGCAGGTCAGCCGGGAGAGGAAGCTCGGGGACTGCGGCGCGCCGGAGCCATGGCCCGCGGCGCCCCCCACGCGGCTTCCCGCCTCGGAGACGTACTGGGCCAGCGTGAAGAAGAAGTGCAGGGCCGTCTGCGCGCCGACGGTGGCGAGGGTGATCAGCAGCGGTCCGCGCTCGCGTCCGGCGAGGAACCAGGCGCAGCCGCCCGTGCCGGACAGCGCGGCGGCGATCGCCCACCACGGGACGTCGGTCCCGGACATGAGCGCGTGGCCGAGCGCGGCGAGCAGCACGCAGACCGCCGCGAACATCGCGGCCCGCAGTGCGCGCGGTGCCTGCCCCGCCTGCTGTGCTGCACTCATGACGTGCACATCGTTGCACCCGCGCCGCGCGGCGCGACGGCGGGGTGCGCATGTTCGCGCGTCCGGCCCCTTCTTCCGCCGCCCCTGCCGTGCTCCCGCCACTCCCCCGTCGCGTCCGTCCCCCTGCCCCTGCCGGGGCGCGGCTCCGCCCCGTACCGTCCGCCCGGCGGTACGGGGCGGCGGGCCGCCGGCTCGGGGGGAAGACCGGCAGTCCGGTCCCGTCGCGCCAGTGGGACTCGCACGCACAGTGTCGCCCGGCGCGCGGACGGTACGGAACGTGTGCGGGGGCCGGTTTGGGGTGCGCGGATCACACCCCGTGTGAAGGGAGGGCTTCCGGTTGCCGGTCCGGCACGCCCGATCCTGAAAAATGATCGATCATCGATCATTACTCGCCAGTAACCGTTGACCGGTCACACATCGCACACCTAGCGTCGACAGGCGGCGGAAAACACATTCCGCTGATCGGAACACGCCTCCCGGCCGCAGCGCACCGGGAAACGCGAAGGGGGGATCACCCATGTCCCAGCTCGACCAGCTGCCCGACCACGACCCGGCCGAGGTCGCCGAGTGGCTGGAGTCCCTGGACTCCGCCGTACGGGCCGGCGGGCCACACCGGGCCGCCTACCTGCTGCGGCGGATGACCGAGCACGCCGCACGCACCGGCGTGGACCTCCCTCCGCTCACCCAGACCCCGTACGTCAACACCGTCCCCACCGCCGACGAACCGGAGCACCCCGGGGACGAGGACCTGGAACGCCGCATCACCGCCTGGAACCGGTGGAACGCCGCCGCCATGGTGAGCCGCGGCAACCACCGCGCCGGGCTCGGCGGCCACATCGCGACCTACGCCTCCGCCGCCTGGCTCTACGAGACGGGCTTCCAGCACTTCTTCCGCGGCAAGGAGGCCGACGGCAGCGGGGACCAGCTCTTCCTCCAGGGCCACGCCTCCCCCGGCGTCTACGCCCGCGCCTTCCTGGAGGGCCGGATCGGCGCGGACCGGCTCGACCGGTTCCGCCAGGAGGCGGGCGGCGACGGCCTGCCGTCGTATCCGCACCCGCGCCGGCTGCCCTGGTTCTGGGAGTTCCCCACGGTGTCCATGGGACTGGGCCCGCTCTCCGCGGTCTACCAGGCGCGCTTCAACCGCTATCTGGAGCATCGGGGCATCAAGGACACCTCGCGGTCCCGGGTGTGGGCGTTCCTCGGCGACGGCGAGATGGACGAGCCCGAGTCGACCGCCGCGCTCACCCTCGCCGCTCGCGAACGCCTGGACAACCTCACCTTCGTCGTCAACTGCAACCTCCAGCGCCTCGACGGTCCCGTCCGCCCCAACTTCAAGATCGTGCAGGAGCTGGAGGCGCAGTTCCGGGCGGCGGGCTGGAACGTCGTCAAGGCCCTGTGGGGCTCCGCGTGGGACGGCGCCCTCGCCCGCGACACCACCGGCGCGCTCGTCCGCAGGCTGGGCGAGGTCCCGGACGCCCAGTTCCAGACCTACGCCACCCGGGACGCCGGCTACGTCCGCGACCACTTCTTCGGCACCGACCCGGCGCTGCGCGCGCTCGGCGCCGGGATGGCGGACACGGAGTTGCTGGAGCTGTTCGGCTCGTCGCGCGCGGGACACGAGCCGCGCAAGGTGTACGCCGCGTACCGGGCCGCCGTCGAGCACCGGGGCGCGCCGAGCGTCGTCCTGATCCAGACGGTCAAGGGGCACACGCTCGGCCCCGGCTTCGCGTCCCGGAACGCCAACCACCAGATGAAGAAGCTGACGGGCAAGGAGTTCCGCGCCCTGCGGGACCTGCTCGGCCTGCCCATCCCCGACCGCGAGCTGGACGGCGACGTGCCGCCGTACGGCCACCCGGGCGAGGACTCCCCCGAGGTCCGCTACCTGCGCGAGCGCCGCGCGGCGCTGGGCGGCCCGGCCCCGGCCCGCCGGGTGACCGCAGTGGCACTGCCGGAACCGGGGCCCAAGCCGTTCGAGGCCCTGGCGAAGGGCTCGGGGAACCAGGAGATCGCCACCACGATGGCGTTCGTCCGGCTGGTCAAGGACCTGATGCGGGAGGACGGGACCGGCCGGCGCTGGGTCCCGGTGGTGCCGGACGAGGCCCGCACCTTCGGCATGGAGTCCCTGTTCCCTTCGGCGGGCCTCTACTCGCCGTCCGGGCAGACCTACGACCCCGTCGACCGCGACCAGCTCCTGTACTACCGGGAGGCGCGGGACGGCCAGATCCTCAACGAGGGGATCACGGAGGCGGGTTCGCTGGCCTCCTTCACGGCCGCCGCCACCTCGTACGCGACGCACGGCGAGCCGATGATCCCGTTCTACATCTTCTACTCGATGTTCGGCTGGCAGCGCACCGCCGACCAGTTCTGGTCACTGGCCGACCAGTTGGGACGCGGTTTCGTCATCGGCGCGACCGCCGGGCGCACCACGATGACCGGCGAGGGCCTCCAGCACGCCGACGGGCACTCCCACCTCATCGCCTCCACCAACCCGGCGGCCGTCGCCTACGACCCGGCGTTCGCCTACGAGGTGGCGGTGATCGTACGCGACGGCCTGCGGCGGATGTTCGGACCGGAAGCGGAAGACGTCTTCTACTACCTGACCGTCTACAACGAGCCCAAGGTCCAGCCGCCGATGCCGCCCGGGGTGGAGGAGGGCATCCTCAAGGGCCTCTACCGCTACCGGGAGGCGGGCGGACTGCCCGCCGACGCTCCCCGGTTGCAGCTGCTGTCCTCCGGCACGGCCGTCCACTGGGCCCTGGACGCCCAGCGGCTGCTCGCCGACGAGTGGGGCGTGGCCGCCGACGTCTGGTCCGCGCCGTCCTGGACGGAGCTGCGCCGCGACGCCCTGTCCTGCGACGCGGCCCGGCTGCGGGGCGAGGAACGGGTCCCGTACGTCACGCGGGCGCTGCGGGGCGCCCCGGGACCGGTGGTGGCGGTCAGCGACTGGATGCGGGCGGTTCCCGACCAGATCGCGCCCTGGGTCGAGCAGGACTGGACGTCCCTCGGCACGGACGGTTTCGGCCTCTCCGACACCCGCGAGGCGGCCCGCCGGCACTTCGGCGTCGACCCGGGGTCGATCGCGGTGGCCGCGCTGGAGGCGCTGGCGCGCCGGGGCGAGGTGAAGCCGGAGACCGTACGGGAGGCGGCGGCACGGTACGGGACGGCCGGCTGAGGCGCGGGGGCCAACCGCCTCCCGGTGCGGCCTACTTGGCGGGAGGACCGGCCTGGCTTACCGCCGCGCCTCCCTCCCCGGCTTCCCCTGCCTTCCCGGCCGTCCCTCTCTTCCCGGCGGCGGACCGCTTGCGCCGCCGCCGGCTCGGCAGCCAGGCCACGCTGTCGTCGTCGCCGACGTACCGTCCGAGCGCTCCCTTGATCACCGAGAGGGCGGCGGGCAGGGCCGCGATGGCGGCGGCCTTGAGCGCGGAGACGTCGGTCAGGTCGAACCCGTCGGCGATGAGCAGGCCGAGAAAGGTGGTCAGGTAGGCGGCGATGGTGCGCTCGGCTATGTCGGCGAGCACCTTCTTGTTCATGGGGTCCGTCCGTCTCTTTCGTCTTTTTCCGCGGGGGTCTGATGATGTGTACACCACACCATCGGGGCCTACCGCAAGCCGTCCGTGGGTAGCGATCCGGCGTCGCCGCCCGTGACGGCACGGGCGGCCGTGTCCAAGGAGGTGGGCCGCATGGCCCGTTACGCGTCCCCCGGCTCCCCCGACGCCGTCGTCTCGTACCGTCCGCGTTACGACCACTGGATCGGCGGCGAGTACCGTCCCCCCGCCCGGGGCGGCTACTTCGAGAACCCGACGCCGGTGAACGGCGAGCCCTTCACCGAGGTCGCGCGCGGCACCGCCGAGGACGTCGAGCGCGCCCTGGACGCCGCCCACGCCGCGGCCCCCGCCTGGGGCCGCACGGCACCGGCCGAGCGCGCGGCGGTCCTGCTCCGCATCGCGGACCGCATGGAGGAGCACCTGGAGGCGCTCGCCGTCGCGGAGTCGTGGGAGAACGGCAAGCCCGTCCGCGAGACGCTCGCCGCCGACATACCGCTGGCCGTCGACCACTTCCGCTACTTCGCGGGCGCGTTACGCGCTCAGGAGGGCGGCCTGTCCCAGCTGGACGAGGACACCGTCGCCTACCACTTCCACGAGCCGCTGGGCGTGGTCGCCCAGATCATCCCGTGGAACTTCCCGCTCCTGATGGCCGCGTGGAAACTGGCCCCGGCCCTCGCCGCCGGCAACGCGGTCGTCCTGAAGCCGGCCGAGCAGACGCCGGCGTCGATCCACGTCTGGCTGGACCTGATAGCCGACCTCCTGCCGCCGGGCGTGCTGAACGTCGTGAACGGCTTCGGGGTGGAAGCCGGCAAACCCCTGGCGTCCAGCCCGCGCGTAGCCAAGATCGCCTTCACGGGCGAGACCACGACCGGCCGCCTGATCATGCAGTACGCCTCGGAGAACCTGCGCCCGGTCACCCTCGAACTGGGCGGCAAGAGCCCCAACATCTTCTTCGACGACGTCTCGGCCGCCGACGACGACTTCCGCGACAAGGCCCTCGAGGGCTTCACGATGTTCGCCCTCAACCAGGGCGAGGTCTGCACCTGTCCGTCCCGCGCCCTGATCCAGCGCGGCCACTACGCGGACTTCCTCGCCGCCGGCATCGCCCGCGCCGAGGCGATCGTCCCGGGCCACCCGCTGGACACGGACACCATGATCGGCGCCCAGGCGTCCAACGACCAACTGGAGAAGATCCTCTCCTACTTCGACATCGGCCGGCAGGAGGGCGCCCGCGTCCTCACCGGCGGCCACCGCCTCGACCCGGGCGGCGACCTCAAGGGCGGCTACTACGTCGAACCCACCATCTTCGAGGGCACCAACCGCATGCGCGTCTTCCAGGAGGAGATCTTCGGCCCCGTCGTCGCCGTCACCCCCTTCACCGACTTCGACGACGCCATGGCCCTCGCCAACGACACCCTCTACGGCCTCGGCGCCGGCGTCTGGACCCGCGACGGCACCACCGCCTACCGCGCCGGCCGCGCCCTCCAGGCCGGCCGCGTCTGGACCAACTGCTACCACCAGTACCCGGCCGCGGCCGCCTTCGGCGGCTACAAACAGTCGGGCATCGGCCGCGAGGGCCACCGGATGGCCCTGGACCACTACCAGCAGACGAAGAACCTGTTGGTGTCGTACTCGGCGAAGAAGCTCGGCTTCTTCTAGACGCACGAAAAAGGGCGCCTGACCTGGGCTTTCACCCGTCAGACGCCTTCCTCGGAGCGTTAACCCGGCGGGGCCGGGATTGCGCGGTAACTCCCAGTTTCTCCCACGCCTATCCCGTCCCTGACCAGCTGTTCCGGTCTATTTCCGGTCCAGGCCGGACCAGATCACCCTGCGGAGGCCCCACCCTTGCTGACGCGGTCCCACTCCTGCATGGCCCCCGACTCCCAGCTCTGTCCCCAGAGGCAAAGTGGATGTTGTCGCGGTCGACGCCGTGGCGGAGCAGTGCGTCGATCTGATGATCGGGGTTCTGGTCGGCCGTCGATGTGCAGCAGTAGCCGATGAGCATGTGTCAGATTCTCTCGGCTGGACCGTTCACCGACGTTGATTCTCGACGCGAGTTGCCGACCCTGCTCACCTGCGGGTTCGCGATCACGGGGTCGAGTGTCGACATACGGTCGTTTGCCGACACGCACATCGAGTTCTGGACGGCCGGCGTAACCGACTACGCCCACCGCCTGCAGAGTAGGCGGCCCCTTCAGTCTGCCAACTGCTGTAGCCATTCGCGCAGCAGAGCCGTCTCCGTGTCTCGCAGAGGTACCCCGGTGCTGAGGGCGGTTTCAAGTGCGGCATCGAGGGCGAGTGCGTGCGAGGCCAGGTCGGACCCGGATGAGGCGGGCGAGTCCGTGGTGACCGAGGCCATGACGGTGTCCCGCAGCCGCGCCGAAGTGGTCAGGTCCCGCTGCGAGGGCTCTTCGCCGATCAGCGCCAGCGTGGCACCCGTCGTCGCCGCATGGATGACGCGGGTCGCCTGCTCCACCGGAACCCGGAGGCGCCCGGCCTCAGCCGCCCGGCCTAGCAGCCTCACCAGCAGGGCGTGCGCCTCGTCCGCGGCCGGGGGCCGGTGCCCGGGCCGCGCAGTGCCATACATGAGCACGTAAAACGCGGGGTGCCGCAGTCCGAAGTCGACGTGCAGGTCCCAGCCGCGGTAGAGGTCGGTCACTGGGTCGTCCGGGGTCAGCGCCAGTGCCTCCCGTTTCTCGGCCAGGTACATCCCGAACCCGTAGGCGGCCAGCTCGGCCAGGAGTCCGTCCTTGTCGTCGAACATCCGGTAGAGCGCGGGGGCCGTGATGCCCGCGGCTGCGGCGACCGCGCGCGTGGAGACCGCTTCGCTGCCGCCCTCCTCCAAAAGCTTGGCGGCCACCTGCAGTACCTGGCGTCGCGCGGCGCGTCGTCCCTCGTTCATGGAACAACGATATCCCATATTGCGTATCGCCGCCTTATCGGTGTTACTGTTCAAAGCGGAACGACGATCCATGCTGATGGTGGTCGGCGCCGGCCCGCGACACCTGGGCATGCCCCGCACCCCGGCCCGGGACGTCGGTCCCCACTCGTAGAGCAGTGCGGCCGACCGCCGCACCGGGCAGCTCATCGTCTGCCGGCACACCACCGAACACACCGCATCGCGGCAGGATAGGAACACCCGTGTCCGATATCTCGATCGTCATCGCGTCGCATTCCGGCTACGGCCACACCGCGCAGATTGCCACTGCCGTCGCCGACGGCGCGCGCTCCATCGGCGGGACGCACGTCCACCGCGTGGACGTCGCCTCCCTCAGCGACGCCGACTGGGACCTGATGGACGCCGCGGACGCCATCATCTTCGGTACCCCCACCTACATGGGCACCGCGTCGGGGGCGTTCCACGCCTTCGCCGAGGCCACCAGCAAGCGGTGGATGACCCGCGCCTGGAGCGACAAGCTCGCGGCGGGATTCACCAACTCCGGCTCCATGAGCGGCGACAAACTGCACACCCTGCAGTACTTGGCGCTCCTGGCGGCCCAGCACGGAATGCTCTGGGTGAGCCTGAACCTCCTGCCGGGCTGGAACACCACCACATCCAGCCCCCAGGACGACAACCGCCTCGGCTTCTACCTCGGCGCCGGCGCACAGAGCTTCAACGACACCCCCGCCGTCCACGACGCAGACCTCAACACCGCCCGCCACCTCGGCCGGCGCGTCGCCGAGCACACCCGCATCCACCGCGCCGGACTGACCGCCGCAGCGCACTGACACAACGGTTCGCCAGAAATTGCCTTCTAGTTTCTTTCCGAGGAGTGAGTCATGCAGCACCGGACACTCGGAAGGCAGGGCCTTGAGGTCTCGACGATCGGCTACGGCGCGATGGGCCTGACGATGGCCTACGGACCCACCGACGAGGAGGCCGGCGTCGCCGCCCTCCGCCGCGCACACGACCTGGGCGTCACCTTCTTCGACACCGCCGAGATGTACGGCTGGGGCACCGGATCCAACGAGATCCTCGTCGGAAAGGCAGTCAGGGACTTCCGCGACGACGTGGTCCTGGCCACCAAGTTCGGCGTCGACATGTCGGTACCGCCCGAGCAGATCGGCGGCCCTCTCAACAGCCGGCCCGACAACATCCGCAAGGTCGCCGACAACAGCCTGCGCTACCTCGGCGTGGACCACATCGACGTCTTCTATCAGCACCGCGTCGACCCCGAGGTGCCCATCGAGGAGGTCGCAGGCACCGTCAAAGAACTGATCGACGCGGGCTGGGTGAAGTACTTCGGTCTCAGCGAGGCCGGGCCCGAGACGATCCGCAGGGCGCACGCCGTGCAGCCGGTCTCCGTCCTGCAGACCGAGTACTCCCTGTTCGAACGGGACGTCGAGCAGCTTTTCCCCACCCTGGACGAACTCGGCATCGGCTTCGTCGCCTACTCCCCCCTCGGCCGCGGGTTCATCACCGGCGCCGCCAAGCCCGCCGGCCAGTACGAAGCCACGGACATCCGCAACGTCGACCCGCGCTGGCAGCCGGGCAATTTCGAGAAGAACATCGAAGCCGTCGACCGGCTCGCCGAGCTCGCGGCGGCCAAGGGTGCCACCGTCTCCCAGCTGGCCCTGGCCTGGCTCCTGACCCGGGGCGAGCACGTCGTGCCGATCCCCGGCACCCGCAGCCCGAAGCGCATCCAGGAAAACGTCGGCGCCGCCGACCTCACCCTCACCGACACCGACCTCAAGGCCATCGACGAGATCCTGCCTCAGGGAGGCTTCGGCGCCCGCTACGCCGAGGGGCACGTGCCCACCTGGATCTGAGACCACCCTGGGACAGATGCACTCGGACACCGACGGCGGCACACGGGCCCGGGAAGGCCCGGATCACCGGAGTCTTGCAATGCCAGCCACGGCGAGAGTGCCCGAAGCCGTTGGAGCTGGCTTCGGGCACTCTCTTCGACGGCGCCGAACACTCAGCTGGGCATCGTCGCGGTGGGCTCAGGGAAACGCGGCCGGGGCACTGTGATCGATAGCCCCAAGTCGAGCCGCTTGTCCATGTCGAGGCGGAACGTGCCGTACGGGTTGATGTTCGACCAGAACAGCGCGGACAGCCCACGCCGGTCCTCGGCACTCAGCTTCTTCGCCCAGGCGGGCTCGGCGAGAACCTGCTGGAGCAGCAGGGTATCGATGTGCACGAGGCTCGACTGAAGGAGGTGCAGGGCGAGCATGGAGGTCTCGGCGTGATCCTTGTCCGGGCCGGTCAGGGCGCCGTCCTTGCCGTAGTGGAGCACTGTGTTCGCGCTGTTCCAGTTCTCCACGACCTGGAGCCCACCGTGGATCTCGCGGCGCAGGCCGGGGCTGGCGAGGTAGTCGCAGGCGAAGATCGTGCGTACCGCGCGGCCGAGTTCTTCGAGCGCGGCGTAGGTGGGGTGCTTGGGGCCACCGCGAGTGAAGCACCGCAGCACCTGCTCGGCCTCTGCCGTACCCAGGCGCAGGGCGGTGGCGTACTTGACCATCTGGTCGTACTGCTGGGCGATCAGGTCCCAGCGAATCGAGCGGGTCAGGGAGCCGTCGAGCGCCGGCCAGCCGGGCGGGTCGTCGTCGGGCCGGTACAGGCGGACGCTGCCGATGTTCTTCAGCCTCGGCAGCAGGCGGAAGTTCAGCAGCTCAGTGAAGGCGAACCCGACCACGGAGGCGCCGTGGGTGTCGACGTAGTTCGACTCGATCTCGGCGTCCGTGCAGTGCCGCAGCAGGCCCTCGATCATCGCCGCGACCTCGGACGACGAACAGGACTTCAGCTGGGAGTAGATGCAGACGTTCTTCCGCTCCACGTGCCAGTAGATCATCACGCCGTTGCCGCCGTAGCGGGCGTGGTATTCGGTCATGAAGTTCGAGGACCAGGACCCGAACTTCTTCGAGTCCGACGCGCATGCCGTGCCCTGCCCCCACCATGCGGTGTCGCGGGCCGCGAAGGTGGCGTTCACCAGTTTCGTCACGGCGGCGCGGAGGTTGTCGACGGTGATGAAGTGCCGGCGCACGTGCCGCAGCGCGGCTTCGGTCTCGCCGTGCTCGCCGGTCGCCACGATGGCGCGGATGCCCATGTTCGTACCGAGAGCGAACAGGGCGAGCAGCAGCCGACGCTGGAGGACGGCGCGGTCGATGCGCTCGTAGGCGGCGACGGAGGCGAACTCGTCCCACACGTCGGCGGAGTTCGAGACGTCGAGCAGCTCGACATTCACCGCCCGTCCCCCGCCGGAGCGCGTGCCGAACGTCAGCCCCACTACCCCGGCGACCCACAGCCATCCCAGTGCCGCGCACACGCGACGGGAGATCCGCCGGGGGCGGCCCACCAGAAACGTCACTGCCGCACAGCCGAGGGCGCCGATGCCGAGGGCCATGGAAAGGACACAGGGACGCTCTCTCCTTCGATTCCCGACGCGGCCGGGGTGGGGCCGCAGCCGCTGGGGGCAGAGACGTAAGGGGTGAAAAGTAAGGTTCTTGGGCGAACGGTGACTTATCTTACCGGGCGAGGACGTGGGGTGGCGGCGCCGTTCCGTACCGGGCGCATCGCGTCGGCGGAGTGCGGTGCGCGCCGGCCGCCGCCTCCGGGCCGGGCCCGGGTCCGTGCGATGAGCGATCCCTCATACCTGTGACCATGAACGAGGCACGACGGCTCTTCAACCGCGTCGTCTTTCCTGTTCGCCAAGCCGTCCAGCACGTCTTGCCTGGTCGCTATCGCCGTGGGCACGGGGCTCTGTACGGCGGCCTCAACCAGGGGCGGATCGACGTCGCCCGGCTGCGTCGGGCCCTGGCCAAGGTGCCGCTGCCGAGGGCGGCGGACGGCCGGCTCGTGCTGGCGGTGGATGTCTCGCCGTGGCTGCGGCCGCACGCCAACACGTGTGCTGACCGGGCCTTTTGTCACACGTTCGGCCGGGGCGAGGGCAAGCACCAGATGATGCCCGGCTGGCCGTACTCGGTGGTGGCCGCGCTGGAGACCGGCCGAACGTCCTGGACTGCGGTGCTGGATGCGGTCCGTCTGGTAGCAGGTCAGCGACTGCCGGTCGGCGTCCGGCCGGTGTGCTGCCAGGGCGGCGTGCGGACGGCGAGGAGCGCGACGTCGTCGATGCCCGGGGGCTGGACACGGCGCAGGAGTTGGTCGGTGAAGGACGGCAGGGGGCGGTGGGCGAGGGCGGCGGCGTGCTGCCGGAGCCGGTTGAGGCCCTCGTCGAGGCTTTGGCCGGGGGCTTCGATGAGGCCGTCGGTGTACAGCAGCAGGGTGGATCCGGGCGGGAGCTGTGTGGTGGCGTCGGGGCGCTCGGTGTGCACTCCGGTGCCGAGCAGGAGGCCGTGGCCGTCGGTGAGGTAGTGGGCCAAGCCGTTGTGGTCGATGAGCAGGGGCGGGGGGTGACCGGCGTTGGTCCAGGTCAGCCGCCACTGTCCGGCGTCGGTCCCGGTCATCCGGGCGAAGATGAGCGTGGCCATGGCGACATCGGTGATCGGCATGATCGCCTCGTCGAGACGGTTGACGATCCGGCTGGGGGGCTCCTGCTGGGACCAGGCGTAGGCGCGGAGCATGTTGCGTAGCTGGGCCATGCCGGCCGCGGCCTCCAGGTCGTGGCCGACGACGTCGCCGATGGCCAGCGCGGTGGCGCCGTCGGGCAGGGTGAACGCGTCGTACCAGTCGCCGCCGACCTGTGAGGCGTCGGGAGCGGGAAGGTAGCGGACGGTCATCTGCAGGCCGGGCACGCTCGGCATCTGTGGCAGCAGATGGTTCTGCATGGTCTCGGCGACCGCGCGCTGACGCTGGTAGAGGCGGGCGTTGTCCAGGGCGACGCCGGCGCGGCGCGCGATGTCGTCGATCAGCGGCAGGTCGGCGACGGTGAAGGCGCCCGGCCGCTTGGCGCGGCCCAGGGTGATCGCTCCCAGCACCTCGCGGGTGCCGCGCAGAGGCGCCATGGCCGCGGAGTGGATGCCGGTGGCGTCGAACAGGCGGCGCTGCTCCACCGCGATGCCCGAATCCGGCGGACCCTGGTAGGTCTCGGGCCCCGCCAGGGTGGAGGCGACGCCGCGCAGGGCGCGCGACAGGGGCATGGGGGAGTCCTCGGGGACCGGCGGCATGGGCCCTTCCAGGTCCTCGTGGTGCACCAGAGTGTCGCCGTCGGCCTGGACCACGGCGGTGCGCCACACCTCGTCGCGCTCGGCGATCAGATCGATGACGGCCCAGTCCGCCAGCCGGGGCACGACCAGGCGCACCAGCCGGCGCAGTGCCTCGTCGATGTCGAAGGTGGAGGTGAGCTGCGTGGTGGTCTCGGCCAGCAGGGCCAGCCGCTCGAAATCGCTCAATGGCTCGGCGGCGTGCTCCGGGCGCGGCCCGGCGCTGTGAGCGGGTTCGGGAGCGTGGAAGACCACGAGTGTGCCGGCCCAGGTACCGTCGATGGCGTAGGGCGCGACCAGCCACGAGACGCGCAGCAGGGAGCCGTCGGCGCGGGCGAGGTAGTCCTCTTCGGCCTGTGCCGGGTACCCGCCGTGGAAAGGCTGCCGCATGGCGCACTGGGTGGTGGGCAGCGGCTGGCCTTGGGGCCCGCGGTGCAGCAGCTCGTGAGCGTCCTGGCCGAACAGGTCTTCGGCGGGCCGGTCCAGCAGACGCTCGGCGAGGGAGTTGACGGCGACGATGCGGCCCTGCTCGTCGACGAGGTAGGCACCGGCACCGATGGCGTCCAGCGCGTCGGTGAGCCGACGGTCGGGAACCGGCGACTGACCAGCACCGGTCTCGCCGGCCTCCGGATCCGTCATGACCTCGCCTCCCGCAGATCGCTTCTCCGTTCGCAGCGCCGCGGTACGCACAGCGCGCGATGTCCTGACGCTACCTTTCCCGTCCGCCCCCGCAGGGACATCCGACCTCGCGGAACAGCCTTTTGGACCGGTGGGTGCGCAGCCGCGCCGAGGACAGGCTGCTCGCTGGGCTGGAGCAGGCGTCTGAGCGGCTGGGCGCCTGGCTCCAGCGACTCTCTGAGCAGACACCCTCCATGGAAACTATTCTCCGCACCCCGGCCGAGGACGCATCAGACCGCATCCGAGGGATGGTGGCAGATGCGTCAGCAGTTCGGCCCCTTGTACGACCACCCGTTGGTTGACTGCCTCCGGCTTGTCGCGCTCGCCCGGGTCGATGATGAAGCCGGCATCGATGAGCCGGTGGCCGAACGACGCGGGAGCGAATTCCGTCTCATCCGGGCCGAGGTCCAGGTAGACCGGGAACTGCGGGGGCTCGTACTCGGCATCGGCGCGTATTTCGACGAGCGGCGCCACGATGAGCTTCCAGCGGCCTTCGTGTACGTACGCGAGGGCGCTGTGCGGACCGACGGGGATCGTGCTGCTGACTCCAGTAGTGAAAGAAGGGGGCGGGCGGCCGGCCGCTCACCAGAGGCTCAGCGGCCGTCCCTCCTCGGCAGCCGCCCGGATGCGCCGCTCGATCTCGGCTTCCGACTCGCCGTTCGCCCGACTGGCCCGGATCGCCGCTCCGATGGCCCGGGACCGGCCCGCCGGCCCGCCGGCCCGCGAAGGTCGGCCAGGTGGCTCCCCGGATCGCGGCGCCGGGCGAGCCACTCGGCCCGGTTCTCCGCCGGGGTGCCCAGCCGAAGGTGCGCCGGCCGCCGGCACGAGTGGTTGTCGCAGGTGTGGCAGACGGTCGGGCTGCCCACTCCTCAGCCCAGGCGCGGGATCACCCCTTGGGCCACCTGGTAGCCGTACAGGTGGCCCGGCACGGTCCCCCGCCGCGTCCGGCCCGGGAGGGAGGCCGCGCGGAAGCTCGCGTGCCCGGTGTCCGAGATGGCCCCGAAGAAGAACCAGCAGCCGCCCGTCGAAGTCCGGTGGACCTTGGCCCAGTACCGGGCCCTGACCGAGTCGTCGGCCGGCCAGAACGCCCACTCCGCCGCCGGAATGCGCACCTGCGAGGGCTCTCCGATCAGGGCGAGCTGTTCGGGGTGGACTCGGCCGGAAGGGGCCCGGACGCGTGCACCGCGGACGGCGGGACAGTCCGGGCCCCAGGGCATCGTCAGGCCGCATCGTCATGGACGGCGGGCGGAGCACTGGCGGCGGGCTCGTCCCCGGCCGCCGGCGCGGGCTGTTGTCCGGACACGCGCGTGTGGGACGCTCGTTGGTGCTCTCCGGCCGGTGTGTGCCGGGCCTTTTCGTGGGAGGGGAACCCATGACGGAGCGTGGGGACGCACCGCCGCAGGAGCGGCTGGAGCGGTTACGTGCCTCGCTGAGAGGGACGTCCACCAGCGAACGGGACGCGCGGTTCGCGACACAGGGGCATACGAACGTGCTGATCGGCGCCTCGTTGCACGCTGCAGACCGGTTGCGGCAGAACAAGACGCTCACCGATCTGGAGCGGTGGCTGCTGGATGTGCTGAAGGCGGTGCTGCCCGAGCAGGAGGTGAAGGACTGGGGCCGGGAGTACCGTGAGGCAGTACAGGAGCTGGGGGACAAGGTGGCCCTGGTGCCCCCGGTCATCTCCGCCCTGCCGGTGGGCACCGGCTTCGGGATCGATGCCCTGGGGCGCGTCCTGCCCGATGCGGGACGGGAGCACCGGGCGTTGCCCAACACCTCGGTTGTGGACCGGGAAACGGTCGCGGCCGGGGGGAGCGTCGACAGCCCGTCTTTCGTGGAGGGCCTGTCCCAGTACCGTTTCGGTGCCACGGTCCTCGAGCGGCCCAGGCCGACAGCCGATACGCCACCGGCACGGTCGTTCCGGGTCAAGCTGGAGATGGAGAGCTTCCGCTGCATCCGGGCGGTGGGCGACCAGTGGGGCGGCAAGGACGAGATCTACTGGTGCTCGTCCGTCGGCAGCGACAAACTGGCCGGACCCGGATTCATCTCGCAGGAGTTCGGCAAGATGACCGCGGGACGGTCCCGCACCTTCGATCCGGCACGCCGTACCATCTTCGACGGCCAGGTCAGCAAGGGCACGCTGCTGTGCATCTCGTGCTGGGAGGCCGACCAGAGCCCCCCGGCGTGGGTCCGGGCCCTAAAGATCTTCCTGACCGAGCTCAGTGGCCGGCTCTTCGACCACTGGGGGTGGATTCTTGTCGGCCTGCTGCCCGGCGGCTATCCGGAGATGCTGATCGGCATCGCGGCAGAAATCGCCAAGATGTTCGCCTGGGTCATCAACAACGTCCGCAACGACGACGACCTGTCGTGCGCACGCACCATCCTCCTCGACCAGTACGACTTGGCACTGATGGCCCGCGGCAAGCTGCGCAACTGGGACTTCAACGGCGACGGCCACCACGTGCTGACGGTGAAGTACAGCGGCGACACGGTGCCCTTCCCCGCCGGAACACTGGAATACGCGGTGCGCACCGGTGACAACTGGGGGATGCCGGTCACGCTGCCGTGGGACAGCATGACCGCCCCCGTCCTGGCCACCTACAAGGGCAAGCTTCATGCCATGTACGTCCGGCCCAAGGATGGGGCGGTCATGTGGACCGTCCGGGACGCGGCCACCTGGAGCGAGCCCAAACGGATCCACTCGTGGTCTGTCCACTACACGCCCGCCTTGTGCGCGTTCGCGGGCAAACTCCACTGTGTCCTCGTCGGCAAGGACGACGTGCTGCGATGGGCCACCACCAGCGACGGTATCTCCTGGACCGAGACGACCAAGCTGCCCTGGACAGCGGAGAGGGCCCCGGCCATGACCAACGGCGGTGGCCTGAACACGGTTCTGTGGGTCAACCACGTCAAGGACCAGCGACTCAACACCGACTGGTACCGCAGCGTCGGATCCCAATGGGACAACAGCTGGGCCGACAACCTCGGCTGGGTCGTCAACCGGCCACCCGCCATGGCCTGGTACCAAGGCGTGCCCTGGCGCGTGGCCACCGGAGCCGACCAGTTCCTCTACACAGCCGTCGGGGAATACAAGCTCGTCGGAACCAAAACACGCCCCAACTGGATCAACCGAGGCCAGATCAGCAAATGGCGCTCCACCCACGGCCCCGCCCTCGCCGTCCATCAGGGCAAGCTATGGATCTTCCTCCGCGACATGGACGGCTACCTGCGCTACTCCACGTACTACAACAGCTGGGCTGAAACCCAGCACGTCAGCCCGCAGAAACTCATGGCGCCCATGGACGAACCCTCGGCAACTTCCCACAACGACAAGCTGTACGTGATGTACCGCCGAAACCCATCCCTTGGCGGAGGGAACCCGACATAACGTCAAGCCCCGCCCTGACTGGGCGGGGCTTCACGGTACCGAAACTCGTACCCGGTGCCATGAGCTTGCACACGCCGCCAGCGAGTGAGCCGTACATGCGGCTCTTCCCAGCCGGCATCCGAGAGACGACTTCCCAGCACTCAAGACCCGTGCCCTCAGCGTCGGTTCCCGAGCAGCCGGTATCTACGACCCCACCGGCCCGGGGAAGCCGCTGTTCGTGTTCTTCGCCGCGATGGCGGAGAAGCGGGACAACATCCGCGAGTCTGCGCTCGAAGGACTCGACACCACCGCCCGCAAGGGCAAGCACGGCGGCCGGCCGGCTGTCATCACCGACGACATGCTCCACACCGTGCTCCGCCGCCGGGCACTCGGCGAGTCTGTCGAGCAGGTCCAGCCCAACCTGATCATCCCCACCGGCAAGCGCAAAGGACCAAGCCCGTCCGTCGCGACACCGTCCGCTGCTGGTCATCCGAGGAGCAGGAACGGCACGGGAGTTACCTCACCGTGGATCAGGTCGTTGGCCCGGCGTGAGCGAGATCTCTTCATACGTGCGGGCCGCGCTGTTCACGTCACTGTGGTGTCCGCCATGGGCGAGGAACAGGTCGCACTGGCTTCAGGGACGGGTTGATGTGGGCGGCCCTCTCGGGGCCGGAGCTGGTTCGGCTTGGTGAGACCGTGCGACGGATCACTACTGAACGCGCCTCCGCAGAGGAAGGTCAGGATTCCACTGAAAGGACAGGACACGCCTCCATGGTCGTCGCCGTCGTCGCAGACCCGATCGCCCCTGGCTCGTGGTCGAGATTCGGATGCGAGGTCAACGCGCTGTCACCGGCCGAGCTCTTCGACCGGTACATGCGATCCCGCTTCCTCTACCCGGACAAACGGGCCAGGCTCGCCCCGTACTGGCCGCTCATCCTCGACAACTGGCAGCGCGCCGGCTTGGCCGGCGAGCTGATCCACTGGGTGGCCAGCCACGACGATCCCGATGGTGGCTGGGCCTCGGTCACCTGCTGGCGTTCCACGCATGGCGGCTGGCATGTCCAGCACCTGGTCAGCTCGGACACCATCCTCGGCGGGCGAGCGGTGATGCTGGCCGCGCAGGCGGCCCGCAATACCGAGCCGCAGGACGCCGCCGCGCAGAACTGGTTCAGCCCTTCCAACCGCTACGCAGCACTGGCCTTCGGCACCATCTCGCGCAGCCTCGGCCCGGAACGCTCCCTCGTGGCCCCTGGCGCTTACACGATGGTCCCGCTGGAGCTCGCCTGTGCCCTCCGCCCGGACGGTCCGCAGTGGTCCGTAGCCGAGTTGGACGGCGGCGCCTGCCCCGAGCTGGCGGAGCTGGCCCGGCACTGCCGGGGTGAGGTGTACGTACGGGCCGAGGGCCTGGACCGCGACGACCTTTGCCTCACGGACGTGGACCGGCTCTACCGTCTCGTCGGGCTGCGCCGCTACCGCCGCATCTGGGTGCTGTGCGACGCCTCTGGTACGGCGCGGGCGGCCGCACTCGCCTACCGTGGCCCGCTGGGATTCAACTTCTCCTTCTTGGAAAATCGGTGCGATCTGCTGATCGCGCCGGACCTCGACGCGGACGAGGCCAGGCGGGCGACGGACGCGCTGCTTGCGGCGGCCTGTCCCGCCTACGGGGACTTCGAGCCCGCCGCCATCCCCCTCACCACCGCCACCCCGGTCGACCACCTGATCCAGGCCGGGGCCGAACCGATGCGCCCCTACACCCGCGCGCTGTGGCTCGCGGAGGCGTGTCCGGATTTCTATCGGCACATCGATGAGCTCTACACCCGGCGGCTGCGCGGCCGGGGCATCCACCCGAGGAGTAGCGCGTGACCGTCCCTTACCTGATGGAGGACCAACGCGAGGCCAGCCGATTGGTCGACAAGGTCGATCCCGACGCCTGGGTGCACACCTACCTTGGTCCCGTGCTGCCGAATGACCCCGGTGTCCGCGTGCTCGACGTGGGCGCGGGACCCGGCCACATCGCCGCTGCCGTGCTGCGGGCTCGCCAGACAGCACAGGTCGTTGCGTTCGACGGCAATCCCGGAAGGCTCGCGGCGGGCGGCCCGGACGGTGCGGGCCTGCTGCGGCGCTCCGGGGACGCCCGCGCGCTGCCTTTCGACGACGGCTCCTTCGACGTCGTCTACTCGCGGCTGATGCTCCAGTACGTCGCCGAGCGGGACGTGGCCGTTGCCGAGATCGCCCGGGTCACCCGGCCCGGCGGCACGGTCGTGCTCTTCGACCTCGACGGCCAGCTCATCTGGCACGACCCTCTCGGCCCCGAAATGCGCACGCTGCTCGACAGGGTGACGGCCGCACTGGGGGCGGCCGGATTCGACCCGCACACCGGGCGTCGTCTCTACGGGCTCGCTCGCCGGGCAGGGCTGACGGACCTGGACGTCCGGGTCGATCCGTACCACCTGATCGCCGGGCGGATCGACCCGGTCCAACGAGCTCAGTGGGAACTCAAACTCGACATCGCGCGTCCCCTCATCTCGCGCGCCCTGGGCTCACCCGAGGCGGGTAATGAGGCGGTCACCGCGTTCATGGCGTACCTGGACAGCGAGGAGACGCTGACATACTCGGTGGCCTTCACGGTTACCGGCCGCCGTGTCTAGCGCTGTCACCGCCGAGGCCCGCGCCCGCCAGGACTTCACCAAAGCCGGCCGGTACCTCGTCCCCGTGATCCAGACGTGCTTCACGCTGTTCCCGGGCTTGGGGAACATCGGTACAGCGGTTGGCACTGAGATCGATCGTGGTCGGCGTGTGGTGATCCTTTAGCACAGGTGATCCGTTTCACGGGAGGCTTCGGCCAAAGATCCACGCTCTGTCGTGGCCGGGTGGTTGGCTCCACCGTATGCCGGTGGAGTTTCTGACGG
Source organism: Streptomyces sp. NPDC021100 (assembly GCF_044333095.1). Lineage (NCBI taxonomy): Bacteria > Bacillati > Actinomycetota > Actinomycetes > Kitasatosporales > Streptomycetaceae > Streptomyces > Streptomyces sp. NPDC021100. The sequence continues at coordinate 513,496 of NZ_JBIRQH010000004.1, read as the reverse complement.
ATGACCAGGCCGAGGCGTACGGCAAGTTCGCCGAGGAGCCGACGCGTCCGGAGCTGGAGCGGTTCTTCTCCTTGGACGACGTGGACCGCGATCTGATTGCGCTGCGGCCCGCGCGATACCACCAGCTCGGCTTCGCCTTGCAGATGCGCACGGTGCGCCCCCTGCCCGCCGACGCCAGGGTGAGGCACGGGCCCCGCTCCACCGGCGTGGCGGCGCGGCCGAGCGGCTGCTGGTGCCGGACCCGCTGGGCATGGCGGTGCTGCCGGCGGTCGAACCGCCAGCACCGCGCACCGGCCGCCGTCCGCTGGCCGGTGGCATCGACCGGAGCGGCGATGGCCCGGCCGCCGGTCAGTAGCCGGCGGCCACTTTCAACGGTGCCGGAGGCAGAGCCGTCATAGTCATTGGATCACTGGCGACCTGAGCTGCGGCGTTCAACCCTGCCAACCCGTCTCCACTTGAAGGCGGAGCCGGTGCGGAGAGGTTGTGACGCGCGGACAACTCTCCGACAGCAGTAGAAAGGGCGACCGAGCCGTTTCTGTTGATAGGCGGGTACTGCCCATATCCCGAGCGGCTGTGAGGATCAGTTCAAAGGGGTGATCTGGCGGCTCAGGACAGGCTCGCAGTGCCGGGAGGCCAGGCGAGGTTGGGCCCTCCTGCCAAGTGGAGTCCGCCGTAAGGTGCTTGGCGCAGGGCCCTGGGCAGAAGTGAGCCATCGCCGCGTGAACAGGGGCGGCCGGCGACTGTCGTTGATCACCTTCTGGCCGGGCGTGTTGAGCCTGTAGGTGTGGCAGTGGGCGCTGCCCTCGGTGTCCAGGCTGGCGGCCTTCATGTCGAGCCTGCGTGACATCCGAAACCGGAATGCGTAGCACTCGATCCACTACGCCTTGTCCTGGAACACGCCCTCCGGCAGCCCCGCTGGGAGATTCCCGAGCACCCATTCTTGCGCATGCCCCTGACAATGCGGTGAAGTTGACGGTGACCGGACCGCCTGGGGACGGAGTGTTCCGCAGGGGCCTGGCGGCTTGGTGTTCCGGCCGAGGTGTACCGCACCCGTCCCCCAAGCCCCGCCGGTCGCGCAAGAGCTTGTCGCTGCCCTGACCGACCGGTCGGGCGCGGAAACCGGAGGGCGCGCGGTCTGCCAGGTCGCGGGTTCCGACGGACGTCGACGCGGCGTTGGGGGAGGCCTTGTGTCCGGGGACAGTGGCAGAGCTCGGTTATCCATGCGGACACGGTCGCGGGCGCTCATGTGCGCGCTGGCGATGGTGTTGGTGGTTCCGCTGGCGCAGGGGAAGACCGTGCCGTCGGCATCCGCGTCGGGGGCTTCGAGGGAGGTGCCTCGGGATCTGCCGCTCCTGTCGGTACCGTCAACGAGCAAGCACACACCCGAGGCTGAGCCGAAGCAGCCGAAGGCCGACTTCTCGCCGTTGGCAGCCGGTAAGCACAACCGGTTCGATGCGCGAAGATCGGCGCACGACGCCGGTCCTGCGCCGCAGACGAGCCTGGTCGCCCCGGTCGATGACGCGGTGGTGGGCACGGAAACACCAGTGTTGCAGGTGGCTGCGGCCGGCGATGGCGTGCTGTACTGCTTCAAGATCTCCACTGGGTTCGATGGCCGCTCGGGCAGCGTGGTGGACTCCGGCTGCCTTGACCAGCCGCAGTGGACAGTGCCCAAGCACGTGTTGCACGACGGTGGCCGCTACACCTGGACAGCGGCCACCGCGTTGGCCGGTGCGACGTCGGCGACGCCGCCGCAGTGGGTGGGGCACTTCACGGTCAACCAGCGGGTGGGCGATCCGGGACCGGCACCGACCGACCATCTGGGGCCGGTGACGGTGAACCTGTTCAACGGCAACGCACATGTTGAGGCCGCCGGGCCGGCGTTCCAGACCGTCGGCGGGCCGGCAGGGGTGAACCTCGCCTACAACTCCCGAGAAGGCGCCCCGCATGGTGTGCGTGCCTCGTATTTCAACGACTCGCGGCACGCGGGCAGCCCGGACGCGCTTCCTGTGATGGTGCGCGGCGAGTCGCAGGTCAACCTGGACTGGGGTGTCACGTGGAGCGGCAACCCGGACAACCTGCCGTGGCGGGACAATCCGATGCCGCCGGCGCTGGACAAGAACTGGTTCGTCGTGCGCTGGGAGGGCCAGTTCAAGGCTCCGGTCACCGGGGACTTCCGGTTCGCAGGCGGGCACACCGACGGCGCGCGGATCTGGCTGGGCGACAAGCTGGTCTACGACAACCCCAACCCCGGCGATCCCGGTGACGACTTCCTGCTGCCCGGCCCGCACCAGGACCACGACGTCGCCTTGAAAGCCGGCCAGCTGGTGCCGATCCGCATCGAGCTGTACCACCACTCCGACCAGCGTCCCCGCATGGTGTTGTGGGCCAAGAGCACCATCGGCGCCGATGGCCAGCGCAGTCACAACCTCGAACCGCGTATCGTGCCCACGGAATGGCTGTTCTCCGCCGACTCACAGTCGTTGCCGGCGGGTTGGACGCTGTCGGCGCAGTCCAGCGGCTACAGCCACGCCGAGATGCTGGATGGCTCGGTGGTGCTCACCGATGCCGCCGGCGGCAAGCACACCTGGGCCAAGGCCTCCGCAGGCGGCTACACGCCGCCGGTGGGTGAGGACGGTGTGCTCGCCTTCGACAGCACGGGCCGGATCACGGTCACCGAGGGCGACACTGTGTCGGTGTTCAACACCGATGGCACGCTGGCCGCGGTGGAGTCCGTGCTGGACGGCAAGAAACCCGCCGCCCTGCAGTACCTCTACAGCGGGTCGCCGCCGCGGCTCACCCGAATCAAGGACCCGGTCTCCGGCCGGTCGCACCAGCTGTTCTACAACACCGATGGCAGCGACAGCTGTTACGGCGGGGTGTCCCGCCCGCCGGGCTCGGACCCGGCTCCACAGCAGATGCTGTGCCGCATCCGGTACTGGGACGGCACCGAGACCCGGCTGTGGTACCTGATGGGCACCCTGGCCCGCATCGAGAACCCCGGCGCGGCCATGGAGGACTTCGACCACATCGGCCGTGCCTCGGCCAAGCAGCGCTACGACCAGGCCGGCGACAACGAGGAGGAGAAGCAGAAGGCCCTGGACAGCATCGGGCCGCTGGCCACGCTCCGCGGCAGCCTGGCCTACGACTGGGCGGCCCGCCAGGCCCCGTCCGCGGAGAACGGGTGCACCAACACCGGCGACACCGCCGCGGCCTGCACGGTGATCGGCTACGACTCCGTGATCGAAGAACCTCGGGAACCACCGGCCCTGCGCGCCGTCCAGGTGCTGGCCCCGGCCCCGGACGGCCGCAGCGGGCAGCGGGCCGAGCACTTCTACCAGTACTACCTCGAGCGCAAACAGGCCACCGTGGCCGTGGCGGGGGTGTACGACGCGACCCGCTCGCGCATCGCGACCTATGACGACGCAGGCCGCGCGTTGGTCACCACCGACTTCACCGGGGCGAGCATCGCCGCGGAGTGGAACGCGAAGGACAAGGCCACCGCCGCGGTCGACAGCGCCGGCCGGCGCTTCACCACGGTCTACGACCACGCCGACCGCCCGGTCGACAGGTACGGGCCGGCGCCGTCATCCTGTTTCAACGGCCAGACCCCGACACCGGCGTGCGCGGCGAAGATGCCGCACCACCACACCGACTACGACGAGGGGCTGGTGGGGTTATCGGCCGCGTTCTACGACAACCCAGAGCTGTCCGGTGTTCCGAAGGCGTTCGCCACCGGAGTCGGCGCCAGTGACGGGGCACTGTCACGGTCGTGGGGAACGAGTCCGCCGGTGGCGAACACCAACGGCTGGTCAGGCCGGTTCACCGGCGAGGTCCGTTTCCCCGACACCGGGAAATACGGTCTCGGGTTCACCGCGGTCGACGGGGTGCGCCTCTGGGTTGACGACGTGCTGACCGTCGACAGCTGGGGGGACAAACCCGCCACCGCGGTCACCGGCAAGTACTACGACAACACCACTGCGGGCAGTCGGCATCGTATCCGCGTCGACTACTACAACCGCTCCGGCACCACCGGAGCACTGGACTTCACCTGGACCCCGCCCGGCGCCAACGCACCGGTGCCGGTGCCGGGAACGAATCTCGCACCCCGGTACGGGTGGGCGACCGGCTCCACCACCGAAGACACCTCGGGCGGGGACAAGGAACGGGCGCCGTCCAAGCGCACCGCGAGCAACTACTCCGACCCGGCGGCGGGAATCGACCCGGTGTACGGGCTCGCCGTGTCCACGACGGCGGACCCCCGCGGGCTGGGCCTGACCTCCCGTACCAACTACGAGCGACCGGGCGAGGGCTATCTGCGCAAGCTGGCCACTACCAGGCCCGCCGGCGACATAACCGACCAGGACAAGCGCTCCACGACCGCCTACTACGGCGGCACCGAGACCCGGGCCAATCCCTGCGACGCGAGCGCGTCCGCCGCCGGTCAGGGCGGTATGGCCAGGACCACCACCGAAGCCAGACCGGGCAACGGCCCAGCGCTCACCAGCGAGACGGTGTACGACGAAGCCGGCCGTGTGGTGGCCCAGCGCATCAACGACGAAGCGTGGACCTGCACCAGCTACGACGCGCGCGGGCGGGTGATCAAGAAGAGCTTTCCGCCCTACGGCGACAAACCGCAGCGCACTGTCGTCACCGACTACGCCGTCGGCGGTGATCCGCTGACCTCGAAGGTGTCCGACGAGAACGGCTCGATCACCAGCGTGATCGACCTGTTGGGCCAGGAGGTCAGCTACACCGACGCCAACGCCGTGACCTCCACGGCCACTTACGACCGGGTCGGACGGCTGACCAACGACACCACCACCGTCAAGGGCGTGTCCAGCACCGTGGCGTACGCCTGGAACGACGCCAACCAGCTGACCGGCGTCAAGGTGGATGGCGCTACCGTAGCCACCCCGGCCTACGACACCGCCGCCGAACTGGCCGGTGTCGTCTACGGCAACGGATCCCGCCTGGAGTCGTTGGCGCGCAACGACGCGGGCAAACTGACGACGTTGACGTGGAAGACGGCATCGTCCACCGTCGCCGACACGGTGACCCGTTCCCGCGACAACCGTGTCACCGACGACGTGGTGACCGAAGACGGGAAGCGCGTCGCGAACTACTCCTACACCTACGACGCCGTGGGCCGGCTGACCGCAGCGGCCATCCCGCACCACCAGCTCACCTACCGGTTCGATCCGGCCGACGGCTGCGGGCCGGCCAGGGCGGCCGGACTGAACACCAACCGCACATCGTCCACCGACAGCCTCGATGGCGCCCGGGCGGTCACCACCGCCTACTGCTACGACGGCGCCGACCGGCTGACCTCCACCAGCGGCGGCCTCACGCTGGCGGTCACCTACGACACCCACGGCGACACGGTCAAACTCGGGGGCGACACCCTGGGGTATGACTCCACCAAGCGTCACATCGCCACCACCACCGCCGACGGGACGACGATCTCCTACGCGCGCGACCCAGCCGACAGGCTGACGGCCCGCACGGTGACCGGCAACCGGGACGGGTCGAAGAACGGGACCACGCGCTACTCCTACAGCTCCAAGCACGACGACGCGGACCTCATCCTGGACAAGGACGGCGGCCTGCTGCAGCGCATCGTGGCGCTGCCGGGCGGGGTGCTGCTGACCAAGAACTACGACAAGGCCGCCACCACCAACTGGTCCTACCCCAACCTCCACGGCGACGTGCTGTTCACCGCCGACGGCGCCGCCACGCGCACCGGCGACATCCGCCTCTACGACCCCTACGGCCAGACCATCGACGCAAACACTGGCGCGTTCACCGACATCGCCAGTCCTTCCACCGCCGCCGGTGGTATGGACTTCGGGTGGCTGGGCCAACACGAGCGCCCTGTAGAGCACTTGGCCGGACAGCAGACCATTGAGATGGGCGCCCGTGTCTACCTGCCGGTACTCGGCCGCTTCCTGCAGGTCGACCCGGTGCCGGGCGGATCGGCCAACGACTACGACTATGTCGGCGCGGACCCGGTCAACGGCCTGGATCTGGCCGGGACGTTCTCCATGAAGTCGGTGGTTCACGGCGTAACCATCGCGGCCGAAGTGGTGTCCTTCGCGCCGGGCCCGATCGGAACAGTCGCCTCGGGGGTGGCCGTGGCCGGTCAGCTCGCGCAGGGCAACAAAAAGGCAGCCGCCGCGGACGCGCTCGGCCTCCTTCCCGGCGGCAAGCTCGTCGGCACCGTGGCCAAGGACGTCGCCAAAGAGTCCTCGACACTCGGAAAGGCCGTCGAGGCCGTTGAGAAGACGTGCAATCCCAATTCCTTCGCCCCCGACACCCCGGTCGTGATGGCCGACGGCACCGCCAAACCGATCGGTGACATCCACGAAGGCGACCAGGTCCAAGCCACCGACCCCACCACCGGTCACACTGCGGCCGAACCCGTCATGGACGTCATCACCGGCCATGGCACCAAGCACCTCATCGACATCGGAGTCGAGGGGCCGCGACCGGGAAAGATCGTCGCTACCGCGAGCCACCCGATCTGGGTCCAGGGCCATGGCTGGGTCGACGCCGAGAACATCAGAACCGGTGACCTCGTCCGCAGTGGGCCCGGCTCCGCCGTCATGCGGGTCACCTCTGTCCATGACCGTGGCCAGGTCGCCGGCCAGACCGTCTACAACCTCGGTGTCAGCCGCATCCACACCTTTTACGTGCACGCCGGCGGCACTTCCCTCCTCGTCCACAACTGCGCGGCCAAGAAGGAATCCACGCGGAATGTCCTGAATGTCATCGGGCTGGGGGACGAGAAAGTCGTCGGAAAAACGGCAGAACGGATAGAGACGCGCGTGAATGGCGCTGAGAAGCTGGTCAAATTCGAGAGCGACCATAATCCGGTGGGCGCGGCGTGTATTGCTGTCGCCATGTGTGCAGCAGCAGGAAAGAACCTGTGGAACAAATTCTCGGGGAGGGCCAGCAGATGAACTGCCGTTTCCTTCGGGATGCCAGCAGAAAGGGATTGAATCCGTGGCAAAAAACCCGGTGAGGCGCAGAAGATCCTTGCGGGCAAGGATAATTGCCATCATCGCGGCGGTAGTCGCGGCGATGGGGGCCATCTCGGCCCCGGCCACCGCTGCACCCCAGGTGAGCGCCAAGCCGTTCGGGCTGATCAAGGTGACGTTCACCAACGTGAGCAACGGCAAACTGCTCGACGTCCAGGACGCATCCCCCGACAACAGCGCGCCCATCTCCGTCAACCCAGCCCCCGGCTTCGCCACTTCGTGGCGTATCAACACCGGTACGAGCCTTGGCTCAGGATTCGCCATCGTCAACGCGACTACCGGAAAGTGCGTCGACGCGGACCGCCCGTATTACCAGCTGCGGCAACAACCCTGCGATGGGCGCGCGACCGAGCAATGGTACTTCCAACCGGTCGCCGGATCGACGCAGAAGGCATTCATGATCCGCCACACCGGCGACAATGTCTGCCTCACTCCAGAAGTCCCGCCGTACGACGACAACTGGGCGTTCACCAACACCTGCGACAACAGCCAGCTGCAGCAGTGGACCCTGCCCGCTGACGCCTACTCGACCGCATGGAACACCGCCATCGACTACGCCGCCGCCCGGTGCGCCAAGGACACTTCCACCTGCTCATGGACCACGACCAACCAGACACCGCCCTTCACCCTGCCCGAGGCGTGCGTTTCCCCGGTGTGGTTCAACGACAGCTCCACCTCGATACCGTGGGAGTTCACACTGACCACCACTACGGGCTGGACCAACACCATCGGCTTCAAACTGTCGGGAAGCCTGAGCGGCGGCGGCACCGAACTCCTTCCCATCAAGCTCGAAGTCACCGGTGATATTCATGGCGACACCACGCTGGACCTCAAGCAGGAGCTCGGCAACAAACTGACCGTGAGCGTGCCCCCTCGCCAGTACGGGTGGGTCACATTGTCCGAACTGGCGACGAAGGCCACCGGCACGTGGACGTTTGACACACAGGGCTTCCCATGGACCGCCGACGACACCATCACCGTGCCCCTCAAGCACGACCCCAACGGCGGCGCGAGCATCTACAGCGCGCGGACCAGGCCGGTGTTCACCAACTGCGCCGGAACCGCATAGCAGCGCCTGACCCGCCTGCAACTGGTCTCCTTAACAACGCCTAACACAATGAGGTGTGTTGGTGCTGGTGGCCGTGTCGGGTCTGTACGGTCAACGGTGGATCTTCGAACAGGAAGTGACACCTGATGACAGACGTGACCGTCTCGGCTGAGGCCGTGGAGGAAGTACAGCCCGCCGGGGCACCGGATGCTCTGGACGACCAGCTGATCAGCCAGCTGGTGGACCGGGCCAAGGCCGACGGGATCAGGCTCACCGGCCAGGGCGGGTTGCTGCAGCAGCTGACGAAGAAGATCCTCGAGTCCGCCCTGGAGGGCGAGATCACCGACCATCTCGGGCACGAGAAGCACGAGAAGACGACCTCGGGCAATACCCGCAACGGAACCCGTTCCAAGACTGTGGTGACCGAGGTCGGCCCGGTCGTCCTCGACGTGCCACGGGACCGTGAGGGCAGCTTCGAGCCGCAGATCGTCAAGAAGCGGCAGCGCCGGCTGACCGGCGTCGACGAGATGGTGCTCTCACTGTCCGCCAAGGGGCTCACCCACGGGGAGATATCCGCCCACCTCGCGGAGGTCTACGGCGCCGAGGTGTCGAAGACCACCATCTCCACGATCACCGACAAGGTGATCGACGGCATGCACGAATGGCAGAACCGGCCGCTCGACTCGGTCTTTCCGGTTCTGTTCATCGACTGCGTGCACGTGAAGCTGCGTGACGGCCAGGTCGCGAACCGTCCGATATACGTCGTGCTCGCTGTCACCGTCGAGGGCACCCGCGAGATCCTCGGGCTGTGGGCCGGCGACGGCGGCGAGGGCGCCAAATACTGGCTCCAGGTGCTGACCGAGATCAAGAACAGGGGCGTTGACGACGTCTGCATGGTCGTCTGCGACGGCCTGAAGGGCCTCCCGGACGCGATCGGGACGGTCTGGCCGCAGGCGATCACACAGACGTGCGTCGTTCACCTGCTGCGGGCATCGTTCCGTTACGCGGCCCGGCAGGACTGGGACAAGATTTCCAAGGCCCTCAAGCCGGTTTACACCGCGCCGACGCAGGACGTCGCCGAGGAACGGTTCCTGGAGTTCTGCGAGACGTGGGGCAAGAAGTATCCCGCGATCGTGAGGCTGTGGGAGAACGCCTGGGCCGAGTTCGTGCCGTTCCTCCAGTTCGACACCGAGATACGGCGGGTCGTCTGCACGACGAACGCCATCGAGTCGGTCAACGCCCGCATCCGCAAAGCCGTCCGGGCCCGCGGTCATTTCCCGAACGAGCAAGCGGCCATCAAGTGTGTCTACATGGCCGTCATGAGCCTCGACCCTACCGGGCAGGGACGCAAACGCTGGACCCAGCGATGGAAGGCCGCCCTCAACGCCTTCGACATCACCTTCGACGGCCGGCTCTCCGCCGCCCGACGCTGAACCTCAACAACCCCAGAGCCACCGTTTACTGGACAGACCCGCCGTGTCCGGCGGGTGGGTTGAGCGTTGTCCGGCTCGTGGGGGGGGCTTCGCCGTGGGTTGTGTCGGATGAGCTGTGGGAGCGGGTCGAGCCGCTGCTGCCGAGGAAGGAACGTCAGTTCCGGTACCCGGGCCGCAGGCCGTTGCCGGACCGGGAGGTGCTGTGCGGGATCCTGTACGTGCTGCACACGGGCCTCCAGTGGGAGCATCTTCCCCAGGAGCTGGGGTTCGGCTCGGGGATGACGTGCTGGCGTCGGCTGCGGGACTGGAACGAGGCCGGCCTCTGGCAGCGCCTGCACGAGGTGCTGCTGGCGGAGCTGAACGCCGCCGCCCGGCTCGACCGGTCCCGTTGTGTCGTGGACTCCAGCCACGTCAGGGCGCTAAAAGGGGGATCGCGACGGGCCCGTCGCCGGTCGACCGGGCCCGGCCCGGCTCCAAGCACCACCTGGTCACCGACGGGCACGGCACCCCGCTCGCTGTGATCCTGACCGGCGGCAATCGCAATGATGGCACCCAGCTGCTGCCCCTGCTCGATGCCATCCCGCCTGTCAGAGGCCGGCGTGGCCGTCCTCGTCGCAGGCCGGAGGCTGTCTTCGCCGACCGCGGCTACGACCACGACTGCTACCGCGTAGAGGTCCGGGCCCGAGGAATCCTGCCCGTCATCGCGCGCCGCGGCACACCACACGGCAGCGGACTGGGCGTCCACCGCTGGGTGGTAGAGCGCACCTTCGCCTGGCTCCATGGCTTCAGACGCCTGCGCATCCGCTGGGAACGACGCGCCGACATCCACGAAGCCTTCCTCAAACTCGCCTGCTGCCTCATCACCCTCAGACAAATCAACTCATTGTGTTAGCTCCTGTAAGACAGGTCACCCAGGCCGGCGCTCCTTGGAGCGACAAGCGGATACGCGCATGTACGCGCGTGTGCGTACCCGCGACAGGCCGGGCGGGGGGGGGCAGCCGGGGCTGGGGCCCCGGTTCCCCGCGCCCGGCTCATAGACCAACCGCACCGCCTCCCGGAAAGCGCCACCACCTGGTGCTCGTCACCGCCGAAGGTCACCCAGCCGTCCGGCCACAGCATCCCCGAGCCCCCGCCCCTGGTCACCGGCTCACCCGCCGCCGCGGCCCCTCCATCAGCGGCTACGGCTCGGTGAACACCTGCCCCAGCCGCGGATCCACCGGCCCGAGCCGGTGCCGGAGATGGCGGTATTCCGCCAGCCACCGCACACTGCGCACCAGCACCGCTTCCGGGGGCGCCCAGCAGCCGGCACTTCCATCCCACCTGACCGCAGGCCGTCCCCGTCGCGTCGAACTTCGCCCAGTCCCGCGGACCCCGGCGCTCGGCCGGGCGGCAGTCGACGACCGCGGCCGTCCCGTCCCCGGCGGGCCAAGGAGTCCGGCGCGTGAGACCGGCCGGCCGTTCGCCGCCGACCAGAACAACCAGAAGGGCTGTGACGAGATCCCCACCACCGCCGGATGGAAATCCAGCAGCATCACCTGGTCATGCTCCAGCCAGGACTTACCCGACGTGGCCGCCCGTCGTCGCGAACCACCACGGACCTGGCAGGTTGCGCTGCCGCCGGTACGACGCGAAGGTCCGTACGGGGAGGGCGTACTTGAACGGCACCGCCTACGCGTCCGCCAGCGGGCGCCGTGACTCCGCCCCGTCCGGGGCGACGTACGCGACCTCGAACCCGTCCGTCGGCGGCCCGGCCCAACCACCCGGCAGGACATCTAACGCATGCACCACGTCCGGCTAACCCCGCCCCTCACTGCAAGGTAACTCTTCCGCCGCAAGATCCCCCGCAAAGTGAAGCTTCAATCTGCAGACTTCGACGTCACTGGACAACGAGCGCAGCTCCACCGACTGACGACTGACATCTCATCCGCCTTCGCGAGTTGGTTGCCCGCCGCTGACAGGCGACAGCAGCCCGAGGAAGCCGGACTGACAGACCAAGATCCGGACCATTCCCGGACCAGCACCGCCCGAGAAGCCGTCCGCACTAACGTTTGCCCAGGTCAGCCTGGTGCCACTGCTGTACCACCAGCAGACGAAGAAGCTCCTGGTGAACTACTCCCCCAAGAAACTCGGCTTCTTCTAGGGGCGTGGCGTCCGGTGCTGGGCGCGACGTTCCCGCCCGGGCGGGTAGGCCGCGGAGGCTCCCGGCAGGGTAGTCCGCGGAGGGCTGTCGGCGGGCCGTCGGCGCGGCTTGTTGCGGAATGACGGGGTGGCCGGACCGGGCCGCCCGCCTGCGCACGGAGACCAGGGGAGCCGCGAGCAGCCCGTCGTCGCTCGTCTCGATGAACCGGCGGTGTACTTCTGCTCCGGGCCCGTCATGAGGTGCCGGTACACGGGCGGATCGCCGAGGCGAAGCCGAAGCAGTACGGTCCGCGAGCGCTGCCGCGTTCGCGGGCCACCTGCCGCCAACCGGCCTGAGACCGTCGCGTCGGCGCGGGGTCGGGCGCATCGCGGTGCGTCGTCGTGCGGGAGGATCGGCTGTCGGCCCGCCGCGGTGAGCGTGAGGTGCTGCGGCAAGGGTCTGGGCACTGGCAGCGGCGCGGCAGCCGTACTCAACCGGATGGCGGGCAATCCATGGGTACGCTCGTCACCCGGCGAATCCCGGGCACCGCGACCCCGTGGTGTGAGTTCGGCTCTGAGGGGACGCCACGATGTCCGGTGCGAGGTCCAGGAGCAGGAGCGCCGCCGCCACATGGGCCGGGTTGTCCTCCACCTTGACGGCCGAGAACTCGTTGGCGCGTGAGACCCGCCGTTCCACCGTGTTGCGGTGCGCGTAGAGGTTGGTGGCCGCCCGGGTGGTGTTGAAGCCGCACTGAACGTAGGTGAGGAGTGCCTGCCGTAGGGCCGGGTCGGCTTCGGCCAACGGTCCGAGGGTGTTGATGACGAACCGACGTGCACCGGCGCGGTCCTTGGTGAGCGCGTCGATCAGCTCGACGTCGGCGTAGGCGGTGTGTCGCCGGTCGCACCCCAGCCGGATGATTAACGCCTGTGCCGCGAGGGCGTCCTGGTGGCTGGACCGGAACCCTTCGAGTCCGCGCCCAGGTCGTCCCACCGCTACACGGACCCCGTCGGTCGTCGCGAGGGCCTTCTCCACGTGGTGGAGGTCCGGGGCGGCCTCTCCCGAGAGCCAGACCCACCGCGACGTTGCGGTGGCGCGCGCCACCAGGACACTCCGGTCTCCGGCAGCGGAGCGCACGGCAGAGATCGCCTCTTCCAGGACACCGGCCTGCTGAGGGTCGGCGATCCACAACACGAGGCCCACGTGCCACCGCGCCATCTTGTAGCGCAGGCGCCCCTCGACGAAGTCCTCCGCCATCGGTGCCCCGCCGGCGATCAGCTGGATCAGTGCGATTCCCTCGGCGTCCGTGGTGCCCATCGCCGCGGCGAGGCCGGCTTGGCGCAGGGCCGCGACCGAGTCGAGGGCGTACTGTGCCAAGGACTGCCCTGTCACGTCCAGGACCTCTACGAGAAGGCCGGGCTCCGCGCAGTGCGCCACGCACTCCTCCAGCCAGCGCCGCCAGCCGATCCCCAGTGCCACCCGCCAGGCGACGGCGAAGTCGGGCGCGATGCCCCGGGATACGAGATCGTTGATGTACGCCGTTGTCCTCGGACCTACGTAGGGCGCCACCCGCCGCCCTGGTTGCTGAACGTTCGCGGTCAGCCATTGGACGAGGTCGGAGCGGTTGAGCTCGCGGTCCTCCCCCACCAGCGACGCGTCCGCGAGGAGGGCGGGGTCGTTCTGGGCCACGAGAGAGGGCCTCGCGAAGGCGTCGACCAGGGCGTCCGTTTCCGTCAGCAGGCGCTGGCACAGTGACCTGATCGCATCAGCGACCTCGCGGGAGGGCGGGAGCCACAGCTCTTCCATGTCCTCAGCGTCCCCTTGATCCCGTGAAGCAGACGCTCCGGGCGTGCCGTGTCACGGGCACGGGCACGGGCACGGGCACGGACCGAGGATTCCGCGCCTCGGCCTCGGTCGGCCCCAGCGGGCTCGGACTCCGCCAAGGCACCGGCCGGCGGGGCCCCATGGCCACCACCACGGCGTCTTCGCACACGCCCGCGGTGGTGCGAACCCGGGCTTCCCCCGTCCGCGGATCGGCGAGGCCGGCATCCGCCACCTCGACGGGCGTGGCCGGGTCTGTGAGAACAACCGCGCGCATGGATCCTCAAGAGTTCAGGAGGTGTTTAGTGGTACTAAACGCCGCAGAACTATCACGCCGTTGGTGGCGTCGCAAGGGGCCCGGCGCCGTCGCCTCGTGGACGGCCGGTCGGCTCGCCGATCGTTGAGACGCTCTCGGTGGTGCCGGCGAGGAGCGGGATGCCGGCACACAGCAGTCGCCGCCAAGGCGTCCCGCTCCTCGGAAAGTCTCGGAAAGCTTCGGAAAGCCAGGGTGCGGTCTCGGCCGGGACCGCGCCCGGCTGCCGACCACCCTGTGAAGGCGGCGGCATGACCGGCCTGTGCATCGTGCACCAGGCCCGGGCGAAGCAGGTGCCCGCTGTCGTTCCCGCCGGCGGTCGTGGCCGGAGACAGTGAGGCTTCCGCCATGGGACAGCGAGGAAACCGCCATGACAGCCGAAGTGTTGGGCGCCGTTGAGGAGTTCGACGTGGTGATCATCGGAGCAGGGATCTCCGGGATCGGCGCGGCCGCCTATTTCAGCCGGGGGCTCCCCGACAGGTCGCTCGTCGTGCTGGAAGCGCGCGACGACATCGGGGGCACGTGGGACCTGTTCCGCTATCCCGGAATCCGCTCGGACTCCGACCTCCACACGTTCGGGTACGAGTTCAAGCCGTGGCGTCACGAAGCCGCGATCGCCGACGCTCCCCTCATCAAGGAGTACCTCCGGGAAGCGGTCGAGGAGAACGGCCTGGAGCGCGTCCTCAGACTCCGCCACCGGGTCGTCGGCGCGGAATGGGCCTCGGCGGACTCCCGGTGGACCCTCACCGTCCGGACGTCGGACCCCGACACGGGAGAGACCCGGACCAAGACGATCCGCGCCGGATGGGTCTTCGCCGCCACCGGCTACTACCGGTACGACGAGGGATATTCCCCGGAGTTCCCGGGGTGGGACGACTTCGAGGGCCGGATCGTCCATCCGCAGCACTGGCCCGAGGGTCTCGACTACCGGGGCAAGAAGGTCGTCGTCATCGGCAGCGGCGCGACCGCGGTCACGCTGGTGCCGGCCCTGGCCACCGGGGCGGACGCCGCCCGGCACGTGACGATGCTGCAGCGCACACCCACGTACGTCATGGCGTTCCCCCGAGTCGACAGGGTCGCCCTGGCGCTCACGAAGCTGCTTGGAGAAGAGCGCGGGTACGCCGTGACGCGGTTCAAGAACATCTGGGCCGACCGAGCCGTCGTCAAGGGTCTGCGGGCCTTCCCCGGAGCCGGACGAGCCCTGATCCGGCGCGGGAACATCAAGCGCCTTCCCAAGGGATTCGACGTCGACAAGCACTTCAACCCGCCGTACGACCCGTGGGACCAGCGGCTGTGCCTGGCACCGGACGGCGACTTCTTCGACGCGATCACGGCGGGAAGGGCCTCCGTCGTCACCGACGCCGTGGTGCGGTTCAGCAGGCGCGGAATCGTCCTGGCGTCGGGCGAGGAGCTGGAAGCCGACGTCATCGTCACCGCGACGGGGCTGAACCTCCGGCTCTTCGACGGGATGCCCCTCGTGGTCGACGGGCGCCGGGTCGACATCGCGGACGCGCTCTGTTACCGCGGAACGCTGCTGAGCGGGATCCCGAACTGGGCGATGGCGATCGGTTACACCACCTCGTCCTGGACGCTCAAGGTGGGACCGGTGTGCCGATACTTCATCGATCTGGTCCGGCACATGGACGCCCGCGGATACGACACGGTGGTTCCGATCGCACCGTCGGGCACGAAGCGCAGGCCCGTCATGGACCTTCAGGCCGGGTACGCCAAGCGCGGCGAGAAGCTCCTGCCCAAGCAGGGCCTCGAGAAGCCCTGGCGGATGGCGATGTCCTACCCCGAGGACGCCAGGGCTCTGCGCGGTCCGGTGGCCGACGAGCACCTCGTGTTCGGCGCCGCCCGGTCGTCCGCTCAGCGGACCGGGAGGTGGGCCGCCCATGCCTGAGACGAGCTGCGCCGAGAGCACCGATCAGTACGCCGAAAGCACCGACCGGTACGCGCCCCTGCCGTCCGGGATGACGATCTGTTTCCGGGACTTCGGAGACAGGGCCGGCCCCGCCGTCCTGCTCATCGCGGGACTGGGCGAGGACCTCACCTTCTGGACCGGCTCGTTCGTCGGCTCACTCGTCGACCGCGGCTTCCGGGTCGTCGCCATCGACAACCGCGACGCCGGCCGGTCGACGTTCGTCGCCGCTCCCCCTCCCGGACTCTGGCGCCGGATCGCCGCGCGTCCGCGCGACGATGCGTACGCGCTGGCCGACATGGCCCAGGACGCCGTCGGCGTACTCGACCATCTCGGGATCTCGCGGGTCCACCTGGTCGGACGGTCGATGGGCGGAATGATCGCGCAGACGATCGCTGCCGCGGCACCCGAGCGGACCCTGTCCTTGACCTCCCTCTACTCCACCACCGGGGCACGCGGGGTCGGTCAGCCGGCTCTGTCGACGCTGAGGCTCCTCGCCGCCCCGCCGGCGCGGACCAGAACCGCGGCCGTCCGCGCTCATCTGCGGCTCACCGGGCACATCGCGGGGGTGGGACATCCCATCGATGACGCGGCCGAGGCGGCCGTCGCGGCTCGTGGCTGGGATCGCAGCGCCGGTGATCCGGCGGCCGGCACGGCGCGCCAGGTCCAGGCGATCCAACGCTCCGGAGACCGAACGGCCCAGCTGAGCCGGATCACGGCCCCGGCGCTGGTCATCAACGGCGACCGGGACCCCCTGGTGCATCCGAGCGGCGGCGCCGCGACCGCCCGGGCGATCCGCTCGGCCCGGCACGTGGTCATCCCCGGCATGGGCCATCACCTCCCCGAGGCCCTCGTCGGTCCCATCACGACGTACATCTCGCAACACGCGAACCGCGTGGGTGAAGGAGGACGTCATGTCCGGATCCCGTGAGACCCACTCCAGGAACACCACGGTCGACGTCGTGGTCGTCGGTACCGGCTTCGCCGGTCCGGGCGCTGCCGGGCGACCGGTGGGCGCCGGGCGGTCCGTCCTGGCCGTGGAAGGCCGCGACCGGGTCGGCGGCGGATCGCTCTCCGGCGAGGTGGCAGGCGTGCCGGTCGGCCTCGGAGCGACGTGGGTGGCACGGCGCCACACTGCCACCGGGACCTCGCGAGCCGAGTGGGCTGTACGACGACCGACCGGTTCGGCCAGGACCGCAAGGTGGTGTGGACGGGAGGCCGGCGCCGCTACGGTCCGCGGGCCCGGACCCCCATCGACTCCGTGGACCACTGCCGGGGAGCGGAACCTTTTGCCCCTGGCGGCCCCCATCCTGCCGTCACCGCCTACGCGACCGTGAGCTACGGCAAGGCGCTGACCGAGCCCCACGGGCGCGTCCACTGGGCCGGCTCCGAAACCGCCGGCGAATGGGCCGGCACCTTGAACGGCGCGGTTCTGACGGGCCGGCGGGCCGCCGAGCGCGTCATCGCGTGAACGACCGAGTCGGGAGCCGTCTCGGCCGAGACAGCGCGCGGCTGCCGACAGCCGCACGAGGTCGGCGGCGCGACCGGCCTGTCCACCATGCACCGGCCCGGGCGAAGCAGGCGCCGCTGTCGTTCCCGCCGGCGATCGTGGCCGGAGACAGCGAAGCGACCGCCACGATCGGGCGTACGGCCAACCGCATTTCACCTTGAGGGAGAGAATTCACATGACAACACGGGAGCAGCATCCGACCCTGCCGTCGGTGGCGGCCGACGCGTCGACGGACGAGATCGTCAAGCCCCTGACCCGCGATGGAGGCGTCATCGTCAGGAACTTCCTGACGAGGGAGCAGATGAACCGCTTCAACACCGAGATCGAGCCGCCGCTGCGGACGCTTCGCCCGGGCTCGACCCACGAGGACGGCATGGTGGCCGCCTTCCACGGCAGCAACACCAAGCGACTCACGAACCTGGTCACGCACAGCGCCACGTTCCGCAACGAGATCCTCGAGCACCGCCTGGTCCACGAGATCTGCGACCGGATCTTCCTCCCGGAGTCGGGTACGTACTGGATGACCACCGCCCAGGTGATCGAGATCGGCCCCCAGAGCCGGGCGCAGATGCTGCACCGGGACCTGGAGAACTGGTTCCCCTTCATCGGCATGGGGCCCAGCGGTCCGGAAGTCACCCTCAACTTCTTGATCGCCCTGACCGACTTCACGGAGGCGAACGGCGCCACCCGCGTCATCCCGGGGAGCAACCGCTGGAGCGACTTCGAGGACCGCGGGACTCCCGAGCAGACGGTTCCCGCCCTCATGAACGCCGGGGACGCCCTGCTGTTCAGCGGCAAGACCGCACACGGTGGTGGGGCGAACCACACCCGCGACGAGTACCGGCGGGCCGTGGCCTTCGCCCTCAACCCGGGGTACCTCACCGGCGAGGAGGCATACCCCTTCCTGGTCGACATGGAGGTCGCCAGGACGCTCTCGCCCCGCGTCCAGCGCATGCTCGGATTCCGCTCCCAGTACCCGACGGGCTCCCCTGGCCTCTGGCAGGTCGACTACGCCGAGCTGGGCGACCATCTCGGTCTCTGAGAGCCCGGCCGGCGGGGAGCGGCCGCAGCCGTCCGGAGTGGGGTTCCGCTGTCGTCCGCGGATCACCCGCGGCACACGGGGATGTGCGCGCCGACCCCGCGCCGGATGACAGGAAGCCAAGTCGTGGCGGTCGAGGCGGTTGACGCGCCGTTCGGCCGGCGACCGGGCCGAGAGCGCTCGGGCCGGCCGCCGAGGAGCAGCCCCCGCCGGACCTGCGCAGAAGGCGGTGTGGTCCGTGGAGCCGGGGGCTCAGCCGCCGCGCCGCACTCGGGCGGCCTTGCGGGCCTCCGCGAGCTTGCGGGCCTCGGTGGTCTTGCGGGACGGCTTGCCGCCGGAGCCGTTGTTCGTGTCCTTGGTGCTGCCCAGGCCGCGGAACGGGGTGTTGTGGTTCTTGGGGCGTGATGCGGCCGGCCCGCCGTCGAGGGGATCGCCGGAGGGGGCCCGGGCGCCGGTGATACGGCTCAGCTCCGCCTCGCCGGAGCGCACCTTGCTGACCTTGGAAGCGACGCCGGCGTCCGCCATGACCTGGCTCGTTTCGCGGCGCTGCCCCGACAGGACGAGGGTCACGACGGTGCCGGAGCGGCCGGCCCGGGCCGTGCGGCCCGCGCGGTGCAGGTAGTCCTTCGGGTCGGTGGCCGGGTCGACGTTGACCACGAGGTCGAGGTCGTCGACGTGGAGGCCGCGTGCGGCGACGTTCGTCGCCACCAGCGCGGTGATCTGTCCGTTCCTGAACTGGGCCAGGGTGCGGGTGCGCTGCGGCTGGGACTTCCCGCTGTGCAGGGCGGCGGCGGCCACGCCGCTGGCCCGCAGGTGCCGCGTGAGCTGGTCGACGCCGTGCTTGGAGTCCAGGAACAGCAGGACGCGGCCGTCCCGGGCGGCGATCTCCGTGGTCACGGCGTACCGGTCGGGGCCGTGCACGACGAAGACGTGGTGCTCGATCGCGGGCACCGCGGCGGACGAGGGGTCCACGGAGTGGACGGCGGGGTCGCGCAGGTAGCCCCGCACCAGTTCGTCGACGTCGCGGTCGAGAGTGGCGGAGAACAGCATCCGCTGTCCGTCGGAACGCACCTGGTCCAGGATCTCGCTGACCTGCGGCAGGAATCCCATGTCACACATCTGGTCCGCCTCGTCCAGGACCGTGATGCGCACCCGTCCCAGTCGGCAGTCCTTGCGCTCGATGAGGTCGTGCAGCCGGCCGGGGGTGGCGACGACGATCTCGGCGCCGTCGCGCAGCGCGGCGGCCTGCCGTCCGACGGACACTCCGCCCACCACGGTCGTGAGCCGCAGCCGCAGCGCCTCGGCGTACGGGGTGAGCGCCTCGCCGACCTGCTGCGCCAGCTCCCGGGTGGGCACCAGCACGAGTGCCAGCGGCTCTTTGGACTGCGCGCGCCGCCCGGCCGTCCGGGCGAGCATCCCCAGGCCGAAGGCGAGGGTCTTGCCGGATCCCGTGCGGCCCCGGCCCAGGACGTCCCGCCCCGCGAGAGCGTTCGGCAGCGCCGCCGCCTGGATGGGGAAGGGCTTGCTCACACCCCGCTCGCCGAGCACCCGCAGCACCTCGGCCGGCAGCCCCAGCTCCGCGAAGGACGCCGCCGCGGGCCGCGCCGGGGTGGCGTCCGATGCCTCGGGCGCGCGGTCCTGTCGCCGGGCATCGGCACGTGCTGATCCGCTGCTCACAGAAAGCCTTCCTTCGAAGAGACCGTACCGAGGAAGGCGCGGCCGGGTCGCGGCCACCAGCCTGGGACACCGCAGGGAGCACCGACACGGCGACGATGCAAACGGGTAAGGGTAGCACGGGGTGCGCGGTCATCGACGAGGCGAGCCAGTGCTCCGTTCCGTCGGTGCGGCCACCGTCGTTCCGGGCCCGTCGGGGCACCGATCACCGGTGACCCCATGCGGCTCGGGCACATCCCCGGTGGGCCACCGCAGCAGGAGCGGCAGACGCGGGTGCGGGCCGGACTGGCCCGGTGAGGACCCCGCGCAGCACCATCGGCTCGGCCACGCGCGCGGCGACCTGCTCACCGGACTGCCCTCCAGGGGCGGTGGGGCCGAACCCGGCCCGGTGAGCCGGACGGTGCGGGTACGACGCCGTGCTCGCCCACGAACAGGCCCTCGTGCGCCTGACCGTGCACACCCTGACCATGGACGTGTCCCGCATCGCGGCCTCCGACCACTTCGGGGCCGTCCTCGGAGTCCTGCGGGCGACGCACCCGCAGCCCGTCGCCATGCCCTTCTGCGGGCTGTGGCGGTTCGCGGACGGACGGCATCGTCGAGCACTGGGAGAACGCCTGCGACCCTGCCGGCCTGCAGGGCCTGTTCGCCCCTCGGGACCCGGGGATGTCAGTGGTGGGCCCTACCGTGGTGGCATGGCGCTTGACAGGTCGGAAGGCGCCAGGGGGAGGCGGCATGCCCGAGTGGGCTCTCGCGATACTCATTCCGGTCGGCCTGCTGGTCGTGGGCCTGGGGACGTTCTGGGTCTGGGCCCGTCTGGGGACGAAGGAACCGTTGCCTCACGACAACCGGATGCCGGAGACCCATTTTCGACAGGGGGGCGGGATCGGCGGCGGCTGACCGCCGCGCCGCTGTACGGGGTGGGTTTCCCCTCCCCGTACAGCGGCCGTACAAGGCGGCCTGGCGTCAGACGGGTTCGGCACAGGCGAGCCGGTCGGGCACCGCTACGCCTCCGGCGTGTCCCGCGGACCGGACGAGGAGCCGGACATGTGGCGGACCGTGGCCGCCGCCCGCCCGTCAGACGGCGCTGAGGGGGTGGGCCGCCGTGGCGGAGCGCGGCGGCCAGGTGCACGGGGTCAGGATGCCGAGGACGTAGGCGCGGGCGACGAGGGCCGGGCGGGTCGCCGCGCCCAGGAGTCGGCGCAGGCGGCCGAGGTGGTAGTCGACCGTCTGCCGGGACAGTTGCAGCGACGTGGCGATGTCGCCGTTGCTGCTGCCCTCCGCCAGGAGGGAGAGGATGCGGACCTGTGCGGCGGTGAGCGGCGCGTGTGCCTCGTGGGCGAGGCTCAGGTGGGTGACGACCGCCCAGACGTGCCGGGCCCGGGTGGTGGAGTGGCCGGTCGTCGTCAGGTGGAGCCGTGCGCGGCGCCGCAGCCCCTGGGCGTCCACGAGCGTCACGGACGTCTCCACCCTCCTGGTGCGGCGCGCTATCAGGCCGTTCCAGCGCCGGAGCAGCCGGTCGGGGTCGGGTTCCGGGGCGAGCAGGGTGTGCGCGCGGCGGCCGACCAGGTCGTGCGGGCTGAGCCGGAGCAGTTCGGCCGCCGCCGCGCTCGCCTCGACCACGCGCCCGTTCGCCGAGAGCAGCGCGCAGGGCAGGCCGCTGTGGTCGCGCAGGGCTTGCAGGTTCTCCTCGGCCTCCTGCCAGCGGACCGTGGCGCGCAGGTGGTCCGTGACGTCCACGTAGATCCCGGCGACGCAGGTCTGCGCGTTCTCCCGGACGGGGAAGCGGTGGCCCACCGCCCGGCCCGCGCTGCCGTCCCGGCGCCGGTAGCCGACGGTGTGGCGCACCGGCGTGCCCCGGCTGAGGATCTCCTGGTCGAGGGTGCGGAACCGGTCGGCCTCGGCGGGCTCGTCGAGGTCCTCTATGTACTTGCCGACGACCTCGTCCGGGACCGTGTCGTAGAGGTGCCCGTAGGCGTGGTTGGCCCACAGGTAGCGTCCGTCGCCGTCCCGTATGAAGGCGGCGGCCGGGGCGAGGTCCACCAGGTCCGCGAAGGCCGCATGGCTGCGCGGGGCCTCGGCGCGGGTGCCGACCTCCATCGCGAGGCCGCGCGTACGACCGCGGGCCCGGCTCTCGCCCGGTAGCCGGCCGACGTCGAAGGTGTGGCCGACCTCGAAAGTGTGGCTGACCTCGAAGGTGCGGCCGTCGAACCGGATCTGCCGGCGGCCTCCCTGCGGCGAGTGGCCCGGGCCGGGGAGTTCCCCGCGCAGCCGGTCCAGGAAGCGCCGTTCCGTGTCCCTGTCGGTGAAGGCGCCGCCCCCCTGTTCCAGCACCTGCCCCGTCTCGTCGGCCTCCCACCAGAACGCGGGAAGGTGCTCGAGCAGCGCTGTGAGCCTGGAATCGTCCACTGCGGTCTCCGTCCGTATATGGCTGGCTGACGCTCAGTCACATAACGCCGGATGTCCCGGCCGCGCTCCGCACACGCCCGGTTCTCGGCCGGGTGCCGCTGTGGCGGGAGCGGCGGCAGAGGCGGAGGCGCTCCGGGACTCAGGCAAATGCCTGAGTCGCGGGCTTCCCCTGAGGCGTCGCGGGCGTCCGCGGCCTGGTCCCCTTGAGTGAGCGGGTGAACACGCCCCGCCACGGGGGCCGCGGAGCCCCCGGAACCACTACACGTTCCCCCGGCATACGGCGATCCGTTGACACCGGACGATTGGAGACGAACTTCAGTGAGCAAGGTGCTGTTAGTGCATGCCAAGGGTGGTCCGCCGCTCGGTCACGTCCTGTCCCGGACGGCCGCGAAGGCGGAAGTGCACCTGCTGGCGCTCAGCGCTCTTCCTCCCGCCGTGGCAGGCTCCGCCCGCAGACTGTGCGCCTCGGTCGTGACCCCGGCCGACGCGCACCGCCGCGACCTGGTGTCCCTGATCGTCGCCCGGGCCGAGGCCGTGGGCGCCGACGCGGTGCTCACCTTCTCCGAGTACGCGGTCGTGGCCGTCGCCGAGGCGTGCGAGGCGCTCGGTCTCGCGGGGGCCGGCGGCGCCGCCGCGCTCGCCCGCGACAAGCGGCTGATGCGCCGCACCTGGCGGCAACACGGTTTGCCGCAGCCCGAGTTCCGTCCGGTGGACACCGAGGCCGACCTGCACGCGGCGGCGCGCGCCCTTCCGGGACCGCTGCTGCTCAAGGCGGCCTGGAGCGCCGGTTCCACCGCGCACCAGATCATCCGCTCCCCGCACGAGGTGCCGGCCGCCTGGGCCCGCTCCCGTGAGGTGATGGCCGAATCGGCCCAACTCGGCTACGCGGAGCTGCATGTGGCCGAGGCCGACGCGCACTACGTGGTCGAGCGGATCGTCACCGGCACCGCGTCGGACTGGTTCGACGAGCCCGGCTGGGGCGACTACGTGAGCGTCGAGGGCGTCGTGACGGACGGCACCTTCCACCCGGTGTGCCTCAGCGGGCGGATGCCCACGGTCGAGCCGTTCACCGAACGCGCGAGCATCACCCCCGCCCTGCTCGCCCGGGACGCCCAGGACCGGATCGTGGACCTGGCCCGCCGCGCGGTCGACGCGCTCGGCCTGCGCGACTGCGGGACCCACACCGAGATCAAGCTCGGCGCCGACGGCAGCATGTGGCTGATCGAGACGGCCGCCCGGTTCGGCGGCGCGATGACCGTGCCGCAGATCGAGGAGGTCTTCGGGCTCGACCTCGTCGGCATGCTCGTCGACCACCTCCTCGGACGCCCGGTCGCATGGCCCGAGCAGGCCCTCACCCCGGCGCGGGCGCGCGGCGCGGCGGGCTCCCTCGTCGTCCTCGCGGTCGACGGCCACGGCCGGGCCTGGCCGGACCGCAGGGTCTGGGACTTCCGCGCCGTCTCGGCGGACGTCCCGCTCAGCCGGGGCAGCCGCCTGTCGGTGGTCGCGGAGAGTTCGCTCCCCGACGGCAGTGCCGTGCCGGTGTACGACCCGGCCGCCGGCGCCAACACCATGGCGGCCCTGTGCCTGCTCTCCGCCGCCGACGCGCGGACCGTGGTCCGCGACTTCGAGACCCTGGTGGACGCCCTGCCCCGGGTGCTGCCCGCCGCCCGCCCGCAGGAGGTTTCGGTATGACCGCCCAACTGCTCACCGGTGCCGCCGAACCGGCCGCGGACCGCACGGTCGTCGGCGAGAACCTGTCCCTGCCGCTCTTCCGTACGCTCTCCGGCGTCCTGGCGGGACACCCGTACCTCAAGGTCGTCGTCGACCGTGCCGAGAACACCTGGCACCTGCTCGACACCGCCGCGCACCCCTTCCACGTCAACTACATCGCCACCCGCGTCCTGGGCATGGACCTGGCCGCGCTCGACGCGGACCTCGACGCCTTCAACGCGTCCGTCTACACGGACCCCGGGCGCCGCTTCCTGCTCGGCGTGCTGTCGCTGCACACCGACGAGGACACGGACGGCCGCGAACGCACGTTCCTCGTCCTGGAGACGACCGAGGCCGACACCATGCACGGTGAACTCCTCGTGTTTTTCTACGAGTTCGTCCGCGCACGGGTCGACGGCAGGCTGCCGCTGCTCCTCAAGCCCGCCAACCACGGGCAGGAGGAGGAGCTGGCGGCGATCAGCGAACAGCGCGTGCCGCGCATCCTCAGCCACGAGCTCTTCGGCTCCCGGACCCGCACGCCGCTCAACCCCGGCGAGGCCACCGGGCGGCTGCGGTACTTCCGTACGCACGACGAGTACGCGGCGTACGCGGCGGCGGGGGCCGGGCTCGGCTGGGCGGACATCGTGGCCATGCCCTGCCTGCCGGACGACGTCCCCCGGGTCGCCGGATTCCTCAACACCGCGCCGATCACGCCGCTTTCGCACACCAACGTCCTCGCCTCCGGCTGGGGCATACCCAACGCGATCGTGCGCGACCTGGAAGAGCTCGTCGAGAAGGACGGCCTGGACGGCGCGTGGGTCCGCTACCGGGTCCGCGAGGACGGGATATCCCTCGAGCGGCTCGACCACGAACCCGACCTGCGGCCTCCGGCCTGGCACCGGCAGCGCATCCGCCTCGACCCGCCGCTGCTCGAAGACGTCCCCGTGCTGGCCCTGCACCGGCTGCGCGCCGCCGACCGCGACCGCTACGGCACCAAGGCGGCCCACCTCGGCGAGCTGCACCACGTGCTCGACAGCCGTACGGCCGACCTGACCGCCTTCTACGGGCGGCCCCGCCCGCCGCGCGAGGACCTCTACGGGCATCTCGCGGCCCGCCTCGGCCTGGACGCCCCCTCCCCCGCCGAACTGCGCGCCGCGGCGGCCGACTTCGTGGCCGCCACGGTCGGCGCCCCCGAAGGCGTCGCGCTGCCGTTCGCGCTCCAGCAGCACTTCCTGGCCTCCTCCCCCGCCATCCAGCAGGGCATCGGCAAGCTCAAGATGGCACTCGAACTCGACGCGGGCGACGTCCTGGACTCGCTCTGCCTCCAGCTCCAGCACCTGATCCGGCACACACCCGTCCCCGAGCCGGTCGCCCGGCAGATCGGCCACGCCCTGCCCGCTCCCGCCGGCCCGGACGGCCGCCTGGTGGTGCGCTCCTCGTCCAACGCCGAGGACCTGCCGGGGTTCTCCGCGGCGGGCGTCTACGACTCCGTCATCGCCGCCCGCGGAGCCGGCGAACTCCTGGACGCCGTACGCCAGGTGTGGGCCTCGCTGCTCTCGCCCCGCAGCGTGCGCCTCCGCCACCAGGTCGGCATCTCCCTGGACGACACCTACATGGGCGTCATCGTCCAGGAGTACGTGCCCGCCTCGCTCGGCGGGGTTCTGGTGACCTGCGATCCGACCCGCCGCCAGGACTTCCGCAACGTCTACCTCAACTGTTTCCCCGGCTCCCCGGAGCAGGTGGTCGAGGGTTCGGTCCTGCCGCAGCAGTACCTGTACAACACCGTGGAGGGCGGCGGCCGTACCGTCTCCCTGGGTTCCCGGGGCCGCGAGCTCTCCGCCGCCACCCGCGCCCGGCTCGCCGACCTGTGCCTGACCGGGCGGCTCCTGCAGGGCCACTTCAGCGCGTCCGACGTGGACCGGCCGCTGGACATCGAGTGGCTGATGACCGACCGGGGCGACTTCCGGCTGGTCCAGATCCGCCCGTACGCGCTGTGAGGGCGGGTACCGGCCGAGGGGCGGCGGGCACCGGCCTCACCGTCACCGCCCGCCGCGTCATCCGGCTCAACTACGGCTTCCAGTTGCTGTTCAACCTGCTCTGGTGGATGCCGGTGTTCTACGCCTACCAGAAGGAGGCCGGACTTTCGGACGGGCAGATCTTCGGCATCCAGAGCGTCTACTACGTGGCCTTCTGCCTGTTCGAGATCCCGACGGGCCTGATCGCCGACCGGATCGGCACCCGCAACTGCCTGCGGGCCGGCGCGGTGGTCATGACCGCGGCGAACCTGGCCCCGGTGCTCAGCGCCTCCTACACCGGCTTCCTCGTCCACTTCCTGGCCATCGCCGCGGGCCGTTCGCTCACCTCGGGAGCGGCCAGCGCCTACCTGTACGACGGTCTGCGCGCCGAGAAGTGCGACGAGCACTACATGCGGGCGGAGGGCACCGCCCGGGCGCTGGGGCTCGTGGCGAAGGTCGTGTGCTGGCCGATGGTCGGGCCCCTGATGGCCGTGGCGCACCCGGCCCCGTACGTGCTCAGCGCCGCCAGTGCGGCGGGCTCCCTCGCCTGCGCCGTCGCACTGCCCCGCCTCGCGGGGACGGGCGGCGGTACGGAGAGGTCGGGCGGCGGGCGCGGGGGCGGCGCGTTCCTGCGGGACGCGGGGGCCGCGCTGCGCTGTGTCGCCTCCTCGCGATGGCTGGCCCTGCTGATGGTGCAGGGCGTCGCGGTCTTCACGCTCTCCCGGATCTGCCAGGTCAACCTCTTCCAGCCGATCCTTCTGGACCACGGCATCGCGGAGGCCTCGCACGGCAGTGTGATGGCGGCGATGACGGTGGCGGAGGCGGTGGCGTCGGCCCGTCCGCAGTGGCTGAGCCGCCGCCTGTCACCGGTCGCCTGGGTCTCGGTCCTCAGCCTCGCGCTGGCGGTCGCCCTGGCGGCCATGACGCTCGGCGGGCCGTGGGCCGTCGTCGCGCTGCTCTGCCTGTTCGCCGCCGCGACCGGCTTCGCGTACCCCGTCCAGCGCAAGCTGGTGAACGACGCGGTGCCCGCGGACGCCCCGCGCGCCACGCTGCTCTCGGTCGAGAGCATCGTGGACCGCGCGGTGTGCGCCCTGGCCGCGATCGCCGTGGGCGCCTATCTCGCCGCCGGGCGCCTGGACGCCCTGCTGTGGCACAGCGCGATCGCCACGGCGGTGCTGATCGGAGTCCTCCAACTGCTGCTGCGCGGCGGGGCGGTCAGGCGGCAGAGCACCGGCCGAGGAGTCCGACCAGCCGGACCGGCAGAAACGCCGGCCGGTACGGCCGGCCGACCTGATACGACACGAAGCCCAGCGAGGAAGCCGCTCTGACCTCCCCGGCCGTCTCCGCCTGATAGACGACGCGGCAGCGGCCCGAGCCGGCCTTCGCCCTCTGCCAGAGAGCGGGGGCCGGTTTGCGTTCCGCCTCGGTACGCGGGGTGAGGACGCGGTCGCCGAAATCCTTCCAGGCGAAGGGCTCGGGCCCCCGCCAGGTGGCGTCGACCTCCTTCCGCAGCCTGGCGGCGCGCTCGGCGTCGGTCGTGCCCCAGGAGGGCGGCACATTGGTGATCAGGCCGACGGGGACGCGGCGTACGCGCAGGGCGCGCAAGTAGGAGGCCGCGCCGGGCCGGTAGCCGATGCCGCCGTCGGCGGCGGTGTGCACGAGGGTCTCGCCCAGGTCGAAATACACGACGGGGCAGCCCCGTTCCCGCGCGGCGGCACTCGCTCTCGCGACTCCGCCCGCGTCGCCGAGCGGCGCCGCGCTCGCCGTGGTGCCGAGCACGGCCCACACCAGGGCCGCGCTCAGCGCGAGGCGTACCCGCACGGAGCCCTTGGAGACGGATCTGTTCATACGTCGTCACCCTTTCCTCACCCGCACCAGTTCACCCCGCCCTACCCCTGCACACCACGTGTCACCCCCATCTCGCGGTGCCTTCCTCGGAGATCACCGCCGCGCGCCCCGTCCTCCCCCGCCCGGCGCCAGGCGGTCAGGCAGGCGGGCAACCGCGTCACGATCGCGCGACTCCGTCGCTCTGGTTCTCGCCGCCCCCGGTGTGCACACTGCACGTGAGGCCGGTGTCCGGCTCCGCGTCACGAGAGAAGATCCGCGACACGAGAAAAGAGGCGGCATGTCCCTTCGCGTCCTGGTGATCGGCGCCACCGGATTCCTCGGCCACCACGTGACGCGGGAGCTCGTGGCGGGCGGACACGACGTCACCGCGGTGGCCCGGCGTCCCGGCGCAAGCGCGCACCGGCACGGGAGCGTGACCACCCGCACGGTGGACATCGCGACCTGCGACCACCTCACCGACCTGGTGAGGGGCCACGACGGCCTCGTCTTCGCCGCCGGCGCGGACGACCGCGCCGTTCCTCCCGCACCGGCCTACCGGTACTTCGAGGCGCGCAACGTCGCACCGGTCAGGCGGCTGATGGCGGCGGCCGCCCGCACCGGGTGCACGCGGGCCGTCGTCCTCGGCTCCTACTTCACGGCTCTGCACCGCACCTGGCCCGGTCTCGACCTGCCGGGCCGGCACCCCTACGTCCGGAGCCGCGTGGAACAGGCCCGGGCCGTCCAGGAGGAGGCGGCGGGCACGGTGGCGGCCACGGTCCTGGAGATCCCCTTCGCGTTCGGTTCCGCGCCGGGCCGGACACCGCTGTGGGCACCGCTCGTCCGCTGGCTGCGCTCACCCCTGCCCCTGACGGCCCCGCCCGGCGGGACGGCCGTCGTCACCGCCCGTACCGTGGCCCGCGCCACCGTCCGGGCGCTCGAACAGCGGACGACCGGACCGTATCCGGTCGTGGACGAGAACCTGGCCTGGGCCACCCTCCTCCACCGCTTCGCCGAGGCGGCGGGCCGCCCCCGCCCCGTCCACCGGCTGCCGCCGCCCCTCCTGCGAGCCGGCGCCGGGGCGCTGCACGCCGTCCACACGGTGTGCCGGCGCCAATCCGGCCTCCAGCCAGCCGCGTTGGCGACCCTGCTGACGCGTGAGCTGTTCCTCGACCCGGCCCCCTGCCGGGCTTTGACCGGCCGGGCCGGACCCTCCGTGCGGGAGGCCTTGAAGGACACCGTCCACGGCTGCCGCGGCTGACCCACCGGGTCCACAGGCTCTGGCCCGTCAGGCGCCTTCGCCCGCCGTCGTCGTCTCCGCCTGCCGGGTCGGGCCTCCCCCGCCCTCCTCCAGCGTCCGCGGCAAGGACTGGAGACGCCGGTTACGGATCAGGGCGCGGTCGACGAGGGGGTTGACGAGGCCCCGGGGCCCGTTCGCCGGCGCCAGGTCGGCGTCCACCAGTTCGCCCGGCCCGCCAGCCGCATCACCGCCGGGACGAGCAGCCCCCGCACGACGGTCGCGTCCAGGAGCACGATCGCGGCGATCGTCGCCCCCAGGACGACCAGCAGACTGATCCGGGCCGCCATCAGCGCCCCCATGCTCACGGCGACGACCAGGGCGGCGGCGGTGAACAGCCGGCCGGTGTGCTCGATGCCGAAGACGATGGAGGCGGTGTTCCGCCGGGTGCGCCGCCATTCCTCCGCCATGCGCGCGACGAGGAAGACCTCGTAGTCCACGCAGAGTCCGAAGGCCAGGGCGGCCGCCAGCAGCGGCATGGTGATCTCCAGCGTGCTCCCGCCCCCGCCGGCCGGAGGTCCGAGGAGGTGCGCCCGCTGGAAGAGCAGCACCGTCAGCCCGATCGCCGCCCCGATGCTGAGGCCGCCCAGGACCGCGGCCTTCACCGCGACCAGGGGGCTCCGGGTGAGGAGCAGGAGCATGACGAACACCCCGCCGAGCATCAGCGCCGCCCACCGGCCGAGGGCGCCCGTCACGGCCTGCCGGGTGTCGGCGAGGTGCGCGGCGGCGCCGGCGACCTGTGCCGGTCCGGGTGCGGCGGTGGCGCGTACGGCCTCGACCAGGGCGGCGGTGCGCGGTGACTGGGGGGCGTCCGCGGCGAACACCACGACCAGCGTTCCGTGCCGCCCGCCCGCGTCGATGTGCCGCGGGGCGGTGAGCCGCCCGCCGGCGTAGTCCCCGGCCTCGGTGCTCACCCGGGCCGCGCCGGGCAGCGCCGCCAGGCGCCGGGCGTAGGCGTCCAGTCCGGCCGCTCCGGCCGCCGGGTCCGTCCGGGGCAGCACCACCGTCAACTGCCGTTCGGGAGCGTGGGCGAAATCCGCCCGGATCGCTTCCGCGGTGGCCCGGGCCTCGGCGTGGCGCGGGAGGATGGTCTCGTCCATCAGCGCGGGCCGCAGTCCGATGACGGGCGCCGCCAGCCCCAGCAGCACAGTGGTTCCGGCCAGCGCCCACAGCAGGGGCCGCCCGGTCACGGTGACGGCGACCCGCCGCCAGAAGGGACTGCCCGCCGGCCGGGCGGTACGGGGGCGCCAGGGGAGGCGGAGGGACAGCTTCGCGTCGTCGAGCCGGCCCCCGAAGGCCGCCACCAGGGCGGGGACCAGGAACAGAGTGCCCGCCGCGCAGAACCCCACGACGACGAGCGAGGCGATCGCCAGGGAGCGGATCAGCCCCAGCGGGAAGACGAGGAGCGACGCCATGCACCAGGCCATCGTCAGCGCGCAGAAGACAACGGCGCGGCCCGTGGTGGACATCGACCGCCCGATGGCCGCCTCCGCGTCCAGGCCGCGGGCGCGTTCCTCCCGGTACCGGGAGAGGGTGAACAGGGCGTAGTCGACGGCCAGTCCGAAGCCGAGAGCGCAGCTGAGGTTGACGGCGAAGACCGAGACGGGCGTCAGCCGGGTCACCGCCGCCAGCAGGGCCAGGGCCCCCGATGCCGCGATCAGGCCGATGCCCAGGGGGACGAGCGTCGCGCTCAGGGAACCGAAGGCCAGCGCCAGGACGACGAACGCGGCCGGCAGGGCGAAGAGTTCCGCACGCAGCAGGTCCCGCTCCGCCTGGTCGGTGGCGGAGACGTTGACCCAGGCGGGGCCGCTCACCGACAGGTCGAGGCCGGAGGAGGCGGCCCGCAGGGCCGGTACCAGGGTCCGCGCGGTGCGGGCGGTCTCGGACTCGCCCCCTTTGAGGTCGATGCGCAGCAGCGCGCCCCGGCCGTCGGTGGAACGGAGCGGATCCAGCCCGGTGTTCCAGTAGGACAGCGCGGACGCGACCCCCGGGGACCGTGCGGCCAGTTCGGTCAGCCGCCGGCCCCGCTCCGCCACCTCGGGCGCGTCGACCGGGCGGCGGGAGCGGGCGTACAGGACCAGGTCCGGTGTGCCCGCCCCGAGCCGCTGGGCGGCCCGCTCGGCCCGCTGCGCGGCCGTACCGTCGGCGATGACGCCGCCGTTGGACCACCGGTCGCCCGCGTGCAGTCCCACGACGGCGCAGAGCAGGAACAGGCAGGCCGCCGAGGCGAGGACCAGCCGGCAGTGCCGGTACGCCCACCGTGCCACCGCGCCCGGCACGTCCGCCCGCTGCTTGGCTTCGCCGTCCGCGGCCGCCACCCGGCGGTGGCGCCCCGAGGGCACGGTGGGACGGAGGGGGACGCGTCCGCGCAGCGCCAGGCGCGCGGTGAGGCGGCGCGCCGCGGGTGCCTCGTCCGCTGTGAGCGTGGCGTTTTCGGTCTTCTTGTCGGCCATCGACTGAACCATTCCTTCTGCGGGCCGGGGGCTTTCGGTCTTCCGGGGTGACGGGCAGGTGGTAGCGGGGAGCCGGTCGCTCAAGGCCGCGAGGGGGCCGGCTCGCTCGGCCGCGCGGAGCGGGGACGGCCGGCCCGGGCGGGTGGTGGAGGGGCGGCACGGGGCGGCACGGGCGTCTCCGTCTCGGCCGGGGAGGCGAGCAGGGCCGCGAGCCGGACGCGGGCGGCCTGCCCGGTGCGTACCCGCCCCGCGCCCAGGGCGATGACGGTCACAGGAGAGCCGAGGCAGAGCAGGAGGAAGAAGAACGTGCCGGAGGTCTCCAGGGACAGGGTCCCGGCGCCGACGCGGTGCGCGGCGGTCACGGTGACCGCCGTCACCGCGAGTTGCCGGGCCGGCCCGACGAGCGGGCCCACGACCGCCTGTGACCGGGTGGCCGCGGTCGAGCGGGCGCCGTAGTCCGCCGCGGCGTCCCGCAGGGCGGCCGCGGCCGCCGTCTCGTAGCGGTAGGTCTTGACGACCGCCAGGGCCTGCGGGCAGTTGAGGAGGCGCTGGTTCAGCCGGCCGAGCGCCTGGAGCTGGGCGGCGACCGCGCGCCGGGTCCCGGCCGGCGGTCAGCTCGGACAGGACGGCGGCTCCCCGGACCTTCGGACGCAGGACGGCGTCGAGGCGTTCGGCCGTCGGCTCCGCGAGCGGGGCGTCATCGAGGGCCATGGCGGCGTGCGGGACGCCCCGCACCGGGTGCCCCGCGCCGTCCGCGTCGGCGAACACCCGGCGCATCGCCTCCCGGTCGCCCACGTCCGCGGCGACCGCGGTCACCCGCGCCCCCGCCTCCGCGAGGCGCGTCAGCAGCGCCGGGGCCTCGGGCGCGTCGGTGTCGCGCCGGCCGACGAGAACGAGGTGCCGGGCCCCGCGCCGCGCCAGGTGCTCCGCCAGGGCCGCGCCGAGTCCGCTCAGTCCTCCGGTGAGCAGGTGGCTTCCGGTGGGCGTGGCCGTCGGCGAGGAGCCTGCGGCACAGATGGGAGCCGAGGAAGCCCGCCCCGCCGGCCACGACGACCGTCTTGAAAGCGTTCACTGGTACGCCCCTTGTCAACTGGTCAGCGCCACCCGGCTCCGCGCCCGGTCGAGGGACCGCTCCACGATGTCGCAGGCCGCCTCGATGCCGGACTCCGCGCGCAGCCGGTGACCGAGTTGTTCGGCCCTGCGGCGCATGTCCTGGTCGTTGACCGCCCGCACGATGGCTCCCGCCAGATTGCGGACGGTCAGATCGGGAGCCGGGATGGGACGGGGTCCCACCCCCAATTCGTGCACGAGGGACCCCCAGAACGGCTGGTCGAAGAAATGGGGGCAGACGACCGTGGGAACTCCCGCCGTCAGACCGGCGCCCACGGTGCCGGCTCCCCCGTGGTGGACGACCGCGGCCATCCGGGGAAAGAGCCAGGAATGCGGAACGCCCGGGACGACATGGACGAGGTCGTCCGACGGCGTCATGTCGGGATCGCCGAGCAGCACGCCCCGCACACCGGCCTTGCCAAGGGCATCGCGCACCAGCTCATGACGGCGCGGCAGATCATCGGTGAGCATGCTCCCGAAGCCGACGTAGACGACCGGCGGACCCTCGGCGCCGAGGAACTCCGCCAACGCACGGGGCGGCTCCCATCCCGCAGGGGTGTCGAACAGCCAGTACCCCGTGACGTGTTCACTCGACGGCCAGTCGGGAGGAGCCGGCAGCACGGACGGGCTGTAGCAGTACAACGTGGGCCGCGATTGACGACGCCATTCACCGAACGGCCCCCCGTCCGCTCGGCGAGAAATGACGGGTAGGACGCAGCGGAACGGAAGAAGCCGCGAACGACACGGCCCCCCAGCACTCCGCGAGACTCTGCGCGGGAACCGCGAACGGCGAGTAGATGACGCAGTCACTCGGCCGCGCCACCGCGGAAATCCCCCGGAACAGCCGATCCGCGGCGGGCCCGCCCACCTGCCGCATCCACCGGGCCAAGGCCACGGGATTGTCCCCGCACGCCGGCAACCGCTGCCCGCCGGAGGTCATGAGCAGCGCATCGGGATCCGGCTCCACAGCGCTGTACACCACCCCGGTACCCCGCACCGTATCCGCGTACCGGCCGGCCCCGATCAATTGCACATCGAAACCCCGCCCCTTCAGCGCTACGCCCAGCACGGCGAGCGGCTGGACGTCCCCGCGAAGCCCTACGGAAATGATGGTAATTTTTTTCGACATCAATCTTCTTCCGCGCACGGATTTGCCCTGCCGAGGAACGTTTTGCCCGATTCAGGCTAGGGCCTGAACCGGGATTTTCCTGACAGGGCGTCACACGGAATGTCACGCAGGCGGCAGGATCTCGACGTACCCGTCGGTTCCGTGCACGCGGATGCGCTGTCCGTCCCGGATCAGCCGGGTGGCCCGCTCCACGCCCACGACGGCCGGCAAGCCGTATTCCCGGGCGACCACCGCGCCGTGGGTCATCAGGCCGCCCACCTCGGTCACCAGGCCCGCGATGCCGACGAACAGCGGCGACCAGCTGGGGTCGGTGAAGGCCGTGACGAGGATGTCGCCCGCTTCGAGATCGGCCTCCGCCATGTCGAGGACGACGCGGGCCCGCCCCTCGACGGTCCCGGCGGAGACCGGCAGGCCGATGAGGGCGCCGGCCGGCACGTCGTCGCGCCGGTACGCGCCGGTGAGGGCCTCGCCGTCCGAGGTGAGCACCCGGGGAGGTGTGAGCGCGTGGTACGACCGGAACGCTTCCTTGCGCCGCTGGATCAGCCCGCCGTCCACCCGGTTCGAGCGCACGGCGTCGTGGAATTCCCGGAAGGTGAGGTAGAAGGCGTCCTCCCGATCGGGAAGCACGCCGGCCCGCACGAGACGCCCGGCCTCCCCCAACAAGGCTTGTTTGTAGAGGAAGTAGCGACTGATGATGTCGTACTTCGGGTACTCCCGGTATCCGATGAACGTTCTGACGCAGTCGATCATCCGCTTGGCCTCGCCGGCCTTCCGGTCCCCGTCCGGCAGGGCGCGCAGGCGCGACAGTACGTCCCGCTCCTTCTTCTCCGCCTTCCGCCGCCCCTCTTCGAAGCGCCGCCCGGCGGCGCCCGGTGCGGAGTTCCTGACGCTGTCGAGGATGACGGGCACGAGCGTGGTGGGACGTTCGCGCCAGCGCGGCCGCGTGATGTCGATCTCGCCGACGCAGCGCATGCCGTACCGGTCGAGATAGGCCACGATGGCGTCGCGCGCCTCGGTCCCGCCCGGAAGCCCCGGCAGCTCGTCGAGGAAGTCCTCGTCCTGCACGCCCCGTAGGAACGCCACCACTTCCGGCAGCGGGCGGATCACGTCCGCGACGTCGAGCAGCGCCAGTCCCATCTCCGACGTGACGTTGCCGGGGGCGGACAGGGTGAGCGTGTCGGCGGCGCTCTTCTCCCCCAGCCACTCCCTCAGCTTGTCGTTGAGCCACCACGTGGCCTCCATCCCCGCCATGATCACCCGCAGGCTCAGCGGATCGGTGAGGATCCGCTTGTGCTCCTCGAACGCCTCCGGCAGGAAGTCGAACAGCGCCGGTCCGGTCTTCGTCCGGATGTCGCGCTCCAGGGCGGCGAGGGACGCCTGGCTCCGCCGGACCAACTCGGTGACGATCGCCGGATCGTTGTCGAGCGGGTCGGGCGCACCGCCGGCCGGCGGGCCGCCGGGAGCCGCGTCCGGGAGCGGCGCGACGAAGTCGGCACGGTCGAGGACGGTC
This sequence comes from Streptomyces sp. NPDC021100, assembly GCF_044333095.1. Classification (NCBI taxonomy): domain Bacteria; kingdom Bacillati; phylum Actinomycetota; class Actinomycetes; order Kitasatosporales; family Streptomycetaceae; genus Streptomyces; species Streptomyces sp. NPDC021100. The sequence continues at coordinate 478,130 of NZ_JBIRQH010000004.1, read as the reverse complement.
TCCAGGGCGTCCCTGGTCAGCGGGTCGCCCCTGCCGATCACGTCCAGGAGGGCGGCGCGGCTCGCGGGCGCGGCCAGGCGCCGGGTGACGTCGACGAACAGCCTCCCGCCTGCCTCGTGCATGGGCACCATGGCGGTCAGCCGCCACATGGAGAGGCCCAGGGGTTTCATGGGGTCCGTCATCATCTGCCCGTGCCCGACGGAGACATAGACGCGGTTCTCCTGGTCGCCGGCCTCAGGGACGGGGAACAGCGTCGTGATCGGCCGGCTCTGGACGATGCGGAAGCCGTCGTCGGCCAGGCACCACTCGATGTCCTGCGGACGGCCGAAGTGCGCTTCGATCCGCCGCCCGAGCCGCACGAGGCGTACGGCCTGCTCGTCCGTCAGGGCCGGCTGCTCCCGCTGCCGGGGATCGACCGCGACCTCCCGCGTACCACCGCCGGGCACGGCGTGAACGGCTCGCTGTTTCACGGCGATCGTCCTGGCGACGACTTCGTCGTCCCGCACCGTGAAGACGTCCGGGTTCACGAGGCCGGAGACCAGGGCTTCGCCGAGGCCGAAGCCGGCGTCCACGGTGGCGACCTTCCGGTTTCCCGTGACGGGGTCGGCCGTGAACAGGATGCCGGCCGCGCGGGGGAAGACCATCCGCTGGACGACCACGGCCATGTGGACCGTACGGTGGTCGATGCCGTTCCGCCGGCGGTAGGTCACGGCCCGCTCGGTGAACAGCGAGGCCCAGCACCGGCTGATGTGCCGGAGGACCGCCGCGGGTCCCACGATGTTCAGGTACGTGTCCTGCTGGCCGGCGAAGGAGGCCGTCGGCAGGTCCTCCGCGGTGGCGCTGGACCGGACGGCGCAGGCCGCCCCCTCGCCGAGCCGGGCGAGCGCCCGGGTGACCGCCGCCGCGAGGTCGTCCGGGACGGCGATCCCCTCGACGGTCCGGCGGATCTCCGCGCTGAGCATGCGGACCGCCTCCCGGTCGTCCGGGTCCACGCGCGCCAGCCGATCGAGCCGATCGCCGATCGACGGCGCTTCCGCCACGATCCGCCGGAAGGCGTCCGTCGTCACGCAGAAACCGTCCGGCACGCGGATGCCGTCGATCCGCGACAGCGCGCCCAGGTGCGCGCCCTTGCCGCCGACGGCCGCGGCCCGCGTCTCGTCGACCTCCTGGAGATCCAGCACGTCGTGCCCGGTCATCGCGACACCTCCGGGGCGGCCGTGCTCCGGCGTGCCGCGGCGGCCGATCGGTGCAGCGGCGCCTCCGGCTCCGTCGGATCCTTTTGCGTCGACAACAGCACAGACATGTCCTTGCGCCCCTTTTCCGCGACTTGTGGCATCGGCCGACGATTCTGCGCCACCACCGGGGCCTTGCGGCAAGCCCCCGGGCGCGCTATATGTTGAGAGTGGCGAGGAGAGGGTTCTCCTCGCCTTTTCGTTTTTCGCGCTGCCGGCGGGGCGGCGAGGGCCGCCTCGTCATCACGGGGCGGCACGGGCGTTCCGCCGTCGTGTACGGCCTGGGGCCCCCTTTCCCGCCTCTGCCACGGTGCCCCGAGATCGCGATCTCAGCGGGGTGGGCGGGGGCCGTCAGCCGGCCGGAGGCGGAACGGCGGCGGGCTCGGATCCCGCGTTTCCGGCGGCCGGGAAGGTGGACGTCGAGCGTCGGCCGGCGAGAGGCGTCGGGGCTCGGGCCGGGCTCGGGGCCGATGTCCCGGCCGGCCACCGAGGCGGGGCGGGCTGGGGCCGGCGGCCGCGGCCGTCGACGCCGGTCTCGGTGCCGTGACCGCGAAGGCGGCCGGGCGGCTCGCCGCCGGCCTGGCCGGCTCCGTGGCCACGAGGCTCACCGGACCCAACCTCCTCAACGCGCGGTCACCCGCGCGCGCCGCCGGCTGATCGCCATCGGGGACTTCGCCACCTGGTCGCGGCACCGCCGCTTCCGGGACCTGGCCGGGCACGAGCGGATCGGCGGGTGGACGCCGCCGGCCCGCTGAGCCGGCGGTCCCGCCGGGCCCGTACCCGCATGCCCGCCGGGCCCGTACCCGCGTTCCCCGCCGTCCCGGTTCCCGGCGATTCGGACCCTCCCGTACGAAAACGGCTCCCGCACGAAATCGTCCGTCCGCCACGAACGATGGAACGCCCTTATCTGAATTGGCGTCAACTGCCCCGGCTCCTCTAGAATTTGAGCGCATACCGGCAAAAGGGAAAGGCGCCGTCCATGGGCACCAAATTCATCGAGGTAGACGAAACCCACAAGGGTCAGCCCAACGTGGAGGAGGGGGTGAAGACGATCGAGGTCGGCGGTCAGACGATCACGACGCCGATTTACGTGCAGCGCATCGATTTCGACGACCTCGCCCCCGAGGTCACCGACAACCTGACCACGGTCAAGTTCGCGGTGACGGTTCCCGAGGAAATGGAGGACCTTACCGGGGAGGTGGACGAGGACGGTTCGCCGGTGACGGAAATCAAGGAAATCCAGGTGCCCAAGTGGCTCGAAGTCGACCTGGGTCCCGAATCCCTGAAGCAGTACGAGGAAGCGATGGCCCCCTTCTTCGCCGCGGCCCGCGAGACCGAGGCCCCGCTCATCCCCGCGCCCCGCAAGCGCCGGAAGAAGTGACCCCCTGCCCCTCTCCCCGCCATCCGGGAGGGGGGCTTCGTCGATCCCGGCGCCCTGAGGGTCCTCGCCGGTCCGCGCCTCCCGGGGAAAGCGGTTGACCTCCCCCGCGCCCCCCCGGTCGGATGACTCCCCATGAGCATCGACGACGACCTCGTCCGCCGGCTGGTCGCCGGACGGTGCCCGCGCTGGGCCGGCCTGCCGGTGGAGCGGCTGCCGTCCGGCGGGACGGTCAACGCCGTGTACCGGCTGGGCGACGAGCTGCTGGTCCGGCTGCCGCTGGCCGAGGGCGGCGTGGCGGACATCCTGCGGGAACGCGCGTGGCTGCCACTGCTGGCACCCCGGCTGCCCGTCGCCGTGCCCGAGGTGCTCGGGGCCGGCGAGCCCGCCGAGGGGTATCCGTGGCCGTGGTCGGTGTACCGGTGGCTGCCGGGGCGCCTCCCCGAGGAGGGAGCGCTCGACGATCCGGTGCGGCTCGCCGCGGACCTGGCCGCGTTCGTGGCGGCGATGCGGGAGGTGACCCTGCCCGGGACGCCGCCGCGGGCGCACCGCGGCGGGCCGCTCGCCACGCTCGACGCGGCGACCCGGGCGGCGGTCGACGCGCTGCGCCGGACCCCCGGGGAGGACGTCGACTGTGACGCCGCGCTCGCCGTCTGGGAGGACGCGCTGGGCGCCCCCGGCCCGGCCGGGCCGCCGGTGTGGCTGCACGCCGACCTGATGCCGGGCAACCTCCTGGTGTCCGGGGGCCGGCTCGCGGCCGTCATCGACTTCGGGTGCGCGGGGACGGGCGACCCGGCCTGCGACCTGTTCCCGGCGTGGAACCTGCTCCCGCCCGCCGCCCGCGGGGTCTTCCGCGACGCGCTCGGCGTGGACGACGCCGCCTGGCGCCGCGGCCGGGGCCGGACGCTCTCCCAGGCCCTGATCGCCCTCCCCCACTACCGGACGGCCAACCCGTCGATGGCGCGGAACGCCCGGCACGTCCTCCGGGCGGTCCTGACGGAGGACCGGGCCGGCGACTCCCAAGTCGCCTGACGCGCGCGGTGATTGGGGGAAAGGCCGCCGTTCTTCCCCGCATCCGCCGACACGCCCGACACGCCCGGCCCTCCACCGGTGCCCCGGGAACCCCGGGAGGCCCGAGGTTCAGCCCCTTTCCGGCGTGTCCCTCCCCCGCTCGGACCAGCTCCGTCACCGAATGGAGCAATACGGCTACCCTCCGGATGCCGCCGGGAGGGTGCCGGGTGAACCTCGGATCAAGGAGGTACACCCAATGAAGTCAATTCGTACCGCTCTCTGCGGCACTCTGACGGCAGTCGCCGTCTGTGCGGCACCCGCCGCCGCCTACGCCCTCGAGGCCCCCTCGGCCCCCTCGGCCGGCCAGGTCGTCAAGCACGGCGACCACGACCGCGACCACGGTGACCGTGACCACGGCCGGGACGACGACCACGGCCGTGACCATGACGGCCGGGACGACGACCACGACCGGAACAAGGGGCGTGACCACGACGACGGCTGGAACGAGGACCGCGGTCGTGAGGGACACGACGACCACGGCAAGGACGACGACCACGGCCGGAGCCACGAAGGCCGGGACGACGACCACGGCCGCGACCACGGACGGGACGACGACCACGGTCGCGACCACGGCCGTGACCACGAGGGCCGGGGCCACCACGAGGAGCACGGCCGTGACCACGGCCGGCACCACGGCGACCACGACAAGGGCCACCACAACCGCCCGCACGGCTGGTCGCACGCGGGTGGCGGTGCCACCGCGCCGGTGGCCGCCGCGGAGTCGTCGTCCGTCGACACCCCCGTGCTCATCCTCGCGGGTGCCACGGCCGGTATCGCGGGTGGTCTGATCTGGTCCCGTCGCCGGTCCTCCCGCACGGTCAAGCAGTAACAGGGAGCGGACCGGAAACATGTCAGAAAAGCGCACAGGCGGTTTCGGCCGCCTGCTGACAGGGGCGGCCTGGGCAGCACTTCTGCTGGCCCTCTGGCTATGGGGCCATGACATCGCCGAGGAGCCGATATCCACGGCTCCGGTCACCGGTGACGTCAAGCCCTCGGGCCGCCCTCCCGCGCATGGCCTGCTCCCGGCGCATTCACCCCTGCCGGTAGCGGCCCCGCAGACCCTGGCCATCAGGGCCATGGGTCTGCGGGCCCCCATCGAAGGGCACGGCCTCGACCCCCAGGGCGGGGTCGAGGCCCCCCCGTACGACCGGCCCAACACCGTCGCCTGGTACAAGGACGGACCGGCGCCCGGTGCCGTCGGGGCCGCCGTGCTCGTCGGGCACGTCGACACCAAGACCTCGCGGGGCGTCTTCTACGAACTGAGCACCGCGAAGCCGGGGCTGAAGGTGAACGTCGTCCGCAAGGACGGCAGCACCGCCGAGTTCACCGTCGAGGACGTCGCCGTCGTCCCCCGGGACCACTTCGACGCCGACAAGGCGTACGGGCCCAAGGACCCGAAGCGCGCCGAGCTGCGCCTCGTCACCTGCGGCGGCGAGTACGACCGCGAGCGGCACGAATACACCGCCAACGTGGTGGTGTCCGCCTATCTCACCGGGACGGCCGGCGCCCCCGCCGCCCCGTCGCCGGCCGGGAAACCGGCCGAGCCGGCACGACCGGCGCAGCCGGCACAGCCCCAGGAACAGGCCGACGAGGGCGACGACCCCGACGCGTCCTGACGTCCGGCGGGCGGCCCGTGGCCTCAGCCCGCCGGGCGCCGCGCCCGCAGCGCGAACATATGCGGCACCCGGGGCTCCGCGTCCGGCAGCCGCCACCAGCCGCCCGGGTCCCGGACCATGCCGGGCAGCCGCGGCCAGGGCAACAGCTCGGTCTCGCGCAGCACTTCGAGCCCCAGCCCGGCCCCGAGGACGGCCCCGACCGTCTCCCCGAGCCCGTGCCGCCACTCGTAGCTGGTCACGGCCTCCCGGAGCGGGGGGCCGTCGGTGTACGTCAGGGGGTTGTCGCCGCGGATCGGGCCCCGGCCCTCCAGGTAGTCGTGGCGCAGCAGCAGCCCCTCCTCGCCGGGCGCCGGGACCGGTCCCAGGGCGTTGAGCAGCGGGTGGAACTCCACCAGGTACAGGATGCCGCCGGGCCGGAGCAGCCGGGCGATCACGTCGGCCCAGGCCGGCAGGTCGGGGAGGTAGCAGAGCGCGCCCTTGCCGGTGTAGACGACGTCGAACCGCCGTCCGCCGAGCGCCTCGACGGCCCGGTGGACGTCGGCCCGGACGTACTCGACGTCCCGGTCGCGCTCGGCGGCGAGCCGGCGGGCCTCCTCCACGGCGGCCGCGGAGAAGTCCAGGCCGACGGTGCGCGCGCCCCGGTCGGCGAAGGCGTGGGTCTCGGTGCCGAGGTGGCACTGGAGGTGGAGGACGTCGCGGCCGGCCAGGTCGCCGAGGTCGGTCCATTCGAAGGGGGCGAACCAGTCCTCGGCGGTCCGGGAGCCGTCCAGTCCGTAGAAGTCGCTGGCGACGTGGACGGGGGTGCGGGCGTCCCAGTTGCGCTCGTTGGCGCGGAGCATCTCCTCGATGCCGGGCGGCCGTTCACCGGGGAGGCGTTCGCCGGACGCGGTCGTGCGATCGTCTGCCGTCATGGGGCCCTCCTGCCGCGGGATGCCTTCATGGGGCCTTCCTACCACCGTCGGGCACCTCGTCACCTCGCCGGCCGGCGAGGAGGGGCCGGCGCGGAGAAGGCGAGGGCGGCGGCGCGGCGCCAGCGGTTGCCGGGGAGGGCGGGGTGGAGCGCGGCGAGTGCGCCGCAGTACTTGGTGAAGACGGCGGGCCGGACGCCGTGGGCGTGCAGCAGCCGGTCGGCGTCGGTCAGCCGGCCGGTGCCCTTGGTCTCGACGAGGACGAGGCCGGGGGCGCAGCGCACGGTGGCGCCGGTCCGGCGGTCGGCGCAGACGAGTCCGGCGTCGCAGGTGACGCGTTCGCCGTCGGCCACCAGGGTGGCGCGCAGGTAGTCGGTGGTGACCGAGGGGGTGAGGTCCGGCGGGGCGGTGATGCCGTACGCCGTGCGCAGGGTGGTGTCGAGCCAGGCGCGGTATGCCGGGTCGAGCGGGCCGGCGTCGCCGGTGAGCGGGAGCCGGTGTTTGACGGTGTCGCCCCGGCCGCCCTTGAGCTTGAGCTCGAACTGCCGCTCCCCGCTGTCCCGGTAGACCCGTTCGCGGATCTTGAAACGTTGCCGGCGGCCCTGCCGGTGTTCGTGGAAGGAGCGCAGGTTGGGGGTGTCGTAGTAGACGGAGTGGTAGTGGAAGGCCCGTCTGCCGTCGATGGTGAGGACGCGGTAGGCGCCGCCGGGCCGGTGCGGGGCGGTGAGGAGGGCGACGAGGTCGGTGAGCAGCCGGGCGGGGACCAGGTAGCTGCGGTCGAAGCGGGTGAGCAGGCCGGAGCGCGCGTTGACCTCGTCCAGGGAGACGGGCCGGGCGGCGCCGACGACGCGTTCCAGGGGGTGTGGCGTCGGGCTGGGGACGGCGGGGGCCGGGGCGGCGGTGCTCACGCGGCCTCCCAGGCGTGGGCGTCGCGCACCGACGGGCGGGCGACGGGAACCTGTTGGGCGGTGCCGGGCCGGAACTCGCGGTAGCGGACGTCGACGACCATGAGGTCGCGGACGTAGTCGATCTCGGTGACGGTCCAGTGCAGCGGTTCGCCGAGGCGGCGGCCGAGTTCGGCGCGGAGGGCGGCGGGGTCGGTGAGCACCACGTCGAGGGTGACGACGCTGCGGCGGGCGCGGGTGAGCAGCCGCGGGTGGTCGGCGACGTACACGACCAGCAGCAGGACGGCGCTCAGCGTGGCCGCGTAGCCCAGGCCGAGGTGCGGCAGGCCGCAGAGCAGGCCGAGGACGAGGGTGCTGAAGTAGTAGGCGACCTCCTCGTGCTGCACGGCGTCGGAGCGCAGCCGGATGATGGAGAGCACGCCGAAGAGGCCGAAGCCGAGCGCGGTGCCGCCCTTGGCGCCCACCTCGGCGAGCGCCGCCACGACGGAGAACAGGGCGACGTTCAGGGCGAGATAGGCGGGGACGAGGTCCCGCCGCCGGTGCCGCGGATGGTAGATCGCGAAGGTCAGCAGGCATACCGCGAGCAGGTCGAGACCCAGGTGGGTGGCGAGATCACGCACGGGTTCCACGGCTTCTTCCTCCCTGTCCGGCTGCGCCGGGCGGCGCGGCTCCAGGGAAACGATGGGTGAACGGAAGGGATCCTCCGGGTCCATTCGAGCGAACCGTGCGGGTCCTTGACGGCGGAGCGGCGGAGCTGGCCGGATCCGGTGGATTCCCGTCGCGTTCGGCGCACTTGCGGCAGGGGGAGCGGCTGTGCCGGATGGTTCGCGGGACCCGTCCCGGTGCGGCCGACGGGCCTCTGGCGATCAGCCCGAAGCCGGGGCAGGCTGGGCACCCGCGGAACGGATATGCGACTCGCATAAACGGACGTTCGAGGAGGGCACCCGTGACCCCGACCCGATCGCACCCGGACTCCCCCGGGCGCGTCGCCCTCGCCCCGGCGGCGGCCCGGCTGCTCCGGCGGCTGCGCCGCAAGCACGGGCCGCTGATGTTCCACCAGTCCGGCGGCTGCTGCGACGGCAGTTCGCCGATGTGCTACCCGCGGGGCGAGTTCCGCACCGGGAGCAGCGATGTGCTCCTCGCCGAGCTGGCCGTCGAGGGGGTGGCCGAGCCCGTCGGCTTCTGGATGGCGGCGGACCAGTTCGAGCGCTGGCGGCACACCCACCTCACCGTGGACGTGGTGCCGGGGCGCGGCAGCGGCTTCTCGCTGGAGGCCCCGGAGGGCGTCCGCTTCCTGATCCGCTCGCGGCTGCTGACGGACGCGGAGGCGCGGCTGCTCGGCCCGGGGACCGGCGGCCGGCCGGGCACCGGCGGCTCCCGGGACGGGGGTCGGGGGACGGGCTGAACGGCCGGATCAGGACGCGGCGTCCGCCAGGGAGAGCTTGTGCAGCCGCTCCGGCGGGCCCGGCCGGGCGTAGTACCAGCCCTGGGCCGTCTCACAGCCCAGTATCCGCAGGTGGTCCGCCTGGGTGCCGGTCTCCACGCCCTCCACCGTCACGGACAGGTCCAGGGTGTGGGCGAGCGAGACGATCCCCTCGACGATCTTCACGTCGACGGGGTCGGCGGGCGCGCGCTGCATGCCGCGGGTGAAGGAGCGGTCGAGCTTGAGGGTGCTGACGGGGAGCCGGCGCAGGTAGGACAGGTTGGAGTAGCCGGTGCCGAAGTCGTCGAGGGCGATGTCCACGCCCAGGTCGGCGAGTTGCCGCAGCGGGCGGAGCTGTTCCTCGTCGGCGCCGATGAGGGCGTTCTCGGTGACCTCCAGGCAGAGCGCCGACGGGTCGAGGCCGGCGTTGTCGAGGACGGCGATGGTCTCGGCGACGAGCGCGGGGTAACGCAGCTGGGACGGCGAGAGGTTGACGTTGACGCGGAGCGGCACCCGGCAGCGGCCGTCGCTGCGCCAGGCGCGGGCCTGCCGGGCCGCCTCCTCCAGGACCCAGCGGCCGAGCGGGACGATCAGCCCGGTGCTCTCGGCGAGCGGGATGAACTGGTCCGGGCCGAGCACCCCGTGCACCGGGTGCAGCCAGCGGACGAGCGCCTCGGCGCCGCGCACGGTGCCGTCGGAGAGCCGGACCAGCGGCTGGTACTCGATGAAGAACTCGCCGTTCTCCAGGGCGCCGGGCAGGCAGTTGGTGAGGTCGTGCCGGGCGATGACCCGGGCGTCGGAGTCGGCGTCGGCGAGCTCGTAACGGTTGCCGCCGGCGGCCTTGGCCCGGTACATGGTGATGTCGGCGCTGCGCAGCACCTCGGCGGCGTCCGCCTCGCCGGGGCGGCCGGTCACGATGCCGATGCTGGCGCGGACGGCCAGGTGGCGGCCGTCGAGGTGGACGGGGCCGGCGAGGGCGGCGAGCATCCGGCGGGCGAGGGCGGTGACGTCGCGCTGGGCGGTGGGGCCGGTGGTGAGGGCCACGAACTCGTCGCCGCCCAGCCGGGCCACCAGTTCGTCGGGCCCGGAGGCGCAGGCGCGCAGCCGCTCGGCGACGGCGACGAGGAGCTGGTCGCCGACGGCGTGGCCGAGGCTGTCGTTGACGGCCTTGAAGCCGTCCAGGTCGAGGTAGCAGAGGCCGAAGTGGCTGTCGGGACCCAGGAGACCGCCGGGTTCCAGGGTGCGGTCGAGGCGTTCGAAGAAGAGGGTGCGGTTGGGCAGGCCGGTGAGGTCGTCGTGGGTGGCCTGGTGGCGGAGGCGCTCGTGCAGCTCGCGGCGCTCGGTGATGTCCTCCATGAGCGCGAGCTGGTACTGGGGGCGGCCGGTGGCGTCGCGCAGCAGGGAGACCGTCAGATCGGTCCAGAGGACGCTGCCGTCGCCGCGGTAGTACGGCTTCTCGACGCGGTAGTGGTCGCGGTCGCCGCGGACCAGCTCGGCGTAGAGGCCCCAGACCTCGGGCGAGTCGTCGGGGTGGACGAGCTCGCCGACGTTGCGGCCGGCCACGGGGCGGTCGATGCTGCCGAACATCCGGCAGAGCGCCTCGTTGACGTCGGTGATGTGCCCGTCGACGTCGGCGATGCCGACCCCGATGGCCGCGCCCTCGAAGACCGCGCGGAACCGCTCCTCGCTGGTGTGCAGGGCCTGTTCGGTCTCGGCCCGGGCGGCGAGGGCGGCGCGGGAGATGGCCTCCTGCTCGGCGAGGGCGCGTTCGCGGAGCTCGGCGGCGAAGCCGGCGGCGAGGGCGTGCTGGAGCCGGGTGCAGCGGGCGCGGCACTCGTCGGCGGGGACGGCGTCGTCCGGCGGGCAGTAGAGCAGCAGATAGGCGTCGACGGCGCCGAGGACCAGCGGGAGGGTGGCGGGGTCGGTGCAGTGGCCGCGGACCAGGGCGGCGCCGACCTCGGTACCGGGGGCGGGGTCGAACGTCCGGGCGTGCAGCGCGTCGCGGAGCCGGGCGGCCAGCGGGACCAGGAAGCGCTCGAACTCGGCGCGGGTCAGCGGGGTGGACGCGGCCGGGTGGACGGCCCGGCTCCACAGCGCGGCGAACCGCCGCAGCCGCTCGTCCTGCACCGCGCTGTCGCCGGTGGGGTACGGGGCGGGGTACGGGAGCGGCTCGGCGGTGCCGGGCAGGGTGCGGCCGTTCGAGGTGCCGGTCACGGCTTGCGCCCCACACCGGCCACTCCGGCGAACCCCGCCGTGAAGACGGGGTCGGCGGCGTGGTCCGGATCCGCGGCGGCCCCGGCTTTCCCGGCGCCGCGCGCCTCCGGCCCGCCCTGGGCACCGCGCGGCGCCTCGGGCTCGCCCTCCGGGTCCTCCCGGGGCTCGGGACGCCAGGTGGGCATGGGCACCAGCCCGGGCTCCACCAGGGAGAAGCCCTTGAAGAACCGGGCCACGTCACGGCGCGAACGGGTGCACAGCGGTGAGCCGATGGTGCGGTAGACGCTCTCCACCTTCTCGCCCTCCTCGGGTTTCATCGGCCCGCCTTCCGTCGCGGCGTGGGTCAGGATCAGCAGGCTGCCCGGCGCGAGCGCGTCGCGCAGCCGGGCCACCGCCGCCCAGGGGTCGTCCTCGTCCGGTACGAAGTGCAGCACGGCGACGAGGAGCAGGGCGACGGGCCGCCCCGGGGCGAGCAGGCGGGTGACCTCCGGGCTGCGCAGGATGGCCTCGGGCGAGCGCAGGTCGGCGGCGACGACCCCGGCCCGGTCGTTCCCCTCCAGCACCGTGCGGCTGTGCGCGACGGCGACCGGGTCGTGGTCCACGTAGACGACGCGGGCCTCGGGGTCGGCGGCCCGGGCGATCTCATGGACGCTGCCGAAGGTGGGGATGCCGGAGCCGACGTCCAGGAACCGGTTGACGCCCCGCTCGACCGCGTAGCGCACGGCGCGCCGCATGAACGCGCGGTTGGCCTGCATGATCTTCGGCATGTCCGGGAACGCCTCGATGGCGCGCCGTCCGGCCTCCCGGTCGACCTCGAAGTTGTGCGAGCCGCCCAGGTAGTAGTCGTAGATGCGGGACACGCTCGGCACGGACAGGTCGATGCCCGAAGGGGCCCGGCAAGGACGCTCCATCACTCTGTCTCTCCAGCTCATCGCAGGGGTGTTGAGGGGTCTGAGCAGAGGCTACTGATCGTTCGTTCGAATGGTAGAAGCAAGCGGAGAGGTGCGGTCCGCATGCGCTCGCCGCTCCCCTTTCGACTCCAGCAGGTCTGCGGTTCATCGCGGTTCAAAACCACTCGTTCGCGTGAGATGCGTCTCTGTCCGCCGTCATGGGTGCCCTCGCGTCCACGGCGGCCCGTGCCGCCGGCCGGCGCTTCCCCTTCTTCGCCCTTCTTCGGCCCCCCGCCCCGCCTCCTCCGCCCTTCTCTGCCCTTCTTCGGCCCTCCGCCTCCCGGCCCGTACGGATCGGGACCAGCTCTCGCATTATTGATCACATCATTGCCGACTACAGCAAATGATCATGGACCGCCGCTCCCCGCGCAAGGGGCGCGTCCCGGTTCGCGAGGGCGCGCGGACGTGCGACAGGGACCGCCCCGGGCGTCGGCCGCCGGGGGTGCGGCCCCTGTCGTACGTCTGGTGCCCACGGGAGGTTTGCCCGGCCGGAAGCCGGTGCACGGGCCCGTCGCACGGCGCGCGTGCTACGGGCGCAGCGCGCCCGGTTCCGCCAGCGGCGCCGCGTGCGCCACGGCGTTCTTGGGGTGGTGCGGGTCCAGGAACCACCGGCGGGCCGACACCAGCCACCACACCCCGGCGAAGCCGAGCACCGCGGCCACCGCCACGGGCGCGTAGTTGAAGGTCTCCAGGGTCACCGGGTGCACCTGCGGCAGCATGAACAGCACGGTGATCAGCGCCACCCACCCGACGGCCACCACACCGATCGGCCGCGACCAGCGGCCCAGGTGCCAGGGGCCGCGCTCGAAGCGGTCGCCGAGGCGCAGCCGCAGGAAGGTCGGGATGACGTAGGCGATGTACAGCCCGATGGTGGCGATGCTGGTCACGGCCGCGTAGGCGGTCTGGTTGATCAGGTACGGCAGACCGAGGACGAACGCTCCCCCGGCCGCGAGCCACACGGCGTTGGTGGGCGTGCGGGTCGACGGGTTGATCCGGTGCCAGACGCGGGAGAAGGGCAGCGCCCCGTCGCGCGAGAAGGCGTAGATCATCCGGGAGTTGGCCGTCACGGAGGCCATCCCGCAGAACAGCTGGGCGGCGATGATGACCAGCAGCAGCGCCTTGCCGCCGCTCGCGCCGAGCGCGTCCATCAGGATCTGGGCCGGCGGCACCCCGGTCGTCGACTCCAGCGAGCCGTCGTAGCTCTGGATGGCGAACGTCATGCCGACGAGCAGGACGAACCCGGCGATCCAGGAGAGCCAGATGGAACGGACGATGCCGCGCGGACCGGCCGTCGACGCGTCGTTGGTCTCCTCGGTCATATGGGCGGACGCGTCATAGCCGGTGAAGGTGTACTGCGCCATCAGCAGCGACAGCAGCCCCACGTAGAAGCCCGAGTCCCAGCCGGTGCGGTTGACGAACTCGCCGAAGACGACGGAGGCCGACTGGTGGTGGTCCGGGACGAGCGCCAGGGCGCCGACGATGACGAGCACGCCGACGACGTGCCACCAGACGCTGACGCTGTTGAGCACGGCGACGATGCGGACGCCGAAGGTGTTCAGGACGGCGTGCAGCAGCAGGATGACCCCGAACAGCGCGATGGTGTGGCCGGGCGTCGCCGCGAAGTCGAACTGGAGGTCGAGGTAGGCGTTGAGGAAGGAGGCCGCGCCGAAGTCGACGCCCGCGGTCACCGCGATCTGGCCGAGGACGTTGAACCAGCCGGTGAACCAGGCCCACGCCGCCCGGCTGCGCTCCGGGGCCATCCGGTGAGCCCAGAAGTACAGCCCGGCGCTGGTCGGGTAGGAGGAGCACACCTCGGCCATGGCCAGCCCCACGATCAGGGTCATCAGGCCGACCCCGACCCAGCCCCAGGAGATCATGGCGGGCCCGCCGGTCGTCATCCCGTAGCCGTACATGGTCATGCAGCCGGACAGCACCGAGATGATGGTGAACGAGACGGCGAAGTTGGCGAACCCGCTCATGCTGCGGGCGAGGGTCTGGCGGTAGCCGAGCTGTGCGAGGCGCTCTTCATCGGAAACACCGGAAGCGCCGGAGGCGCCGGGGACGCCTGAGACGCCGGGGACTTCGAGTGGCACGGAAACCTCTTCCTCGGTTCGTTGGGCCGGGGGGCGGTGGGGGAAACCGTGGTGCGGTCGTGCTGTCGTGCTTCTGGATCCGGGGGGACTCAGCCCGGCCGCGGCGGCCGGGGCGGCCGGCCGGCGGCGGCGCGGGCCGCCCAGCCGCGGTACCGCAGGAACAGCTCACGCGGTTCGCCGCAGTACGACCAGGGCGCGTCGCAGGCGTACGGGCCGATCGCGGTGAACACCTCGTGCGCCTCGGCGTGCCGGCCGGCGAAGCCGAGGGCGTGCGCGAGGTAGTTGGCGTCGTCCGCGAACTGTGCGTGCGGCCGGGGCGACCGGTGCCGCCACCAGCCGTCGAGGACCCGGTCGATGTGCGGACAGTCGTTCCAGGGGTGCACCGTCAGCCCGTACGCGCCGCCGCTCTCCGCCCTGCGCTGCCGGTAGGACTCGGCGAGGGCGACCAGCGGGAGGACGGCCAGCGGGAGCCCGGCGGGCGCGGTCTGGGCCCGTTCGAGCGCCCAGTGGAACATCTCACCGCCGGAGCCGTGGTTCCGGTCGAACAGGAAGGTGAGAACCTCGTGGTGCGCCTCCCGGTTGTACGGGTCCCGGGCGGTCGCCTCGTTCCAGATCTGCCCGAGCAGCTCACGGTCCGGGGCGTGGACGCGCACCAGGGCCAGCAGGACCACCCACGGCGAGGGGTCCGCCGGGGCCGCCTCGGCGGTGGCCAGGCAGGTCTCCCACGCCCGCTCCATCAGCTCCCGGCCCGCGTCCCGGCCGGCGACCAGCGACCGCAGGGCCTGGACGTGGGCCAGCACGGCCAGGGCGTCCGGGGAACCGGGTTCGGCCCGGCTCCAGGTCTCGGCGAAGCGGAGGTTCACCCCGGCCCGGGCGAGGACCTGGAGCCGGAAGATCCGCCGGTCCCAGTCGTGGCCGGTGGCCGCGAGCAGGTCGCGGGGCCCCTCCCAGCGGCCCATGGCGGCGTCGTCCACGGCGGCGCGCAGCGGGCGGTCGTCGCGCGCGGGGTGGGCGTCGAGCTCCGCCTCCACGGGGTCGGCCGGCCCCGCCCGCCGCGCGGAGCGGCCGAATCGTCGGCGCTGCATCGGGTGCGCCCCTCCCTGCCTCGCGGTCGTCTGCCGAACGGTTCACGTGCGGTGTCGCAGCGCCCGCGGAGGAACATTGGCATTGTCATGACAAGTCGCACGACGGGCCACGCGAGCGGGAAAGGTGCACACCGGAACCGGATCGACGGCCGTCGGGCGGCGGGACGGGCGGAGACCCGCCCCGGACACACCGGTGGGCGCACGCCCGACGGAACCACCGCGACCGGAGACGATCGGTCCTGGGCCTCGGTGCGGCCTCAGCTTATACACACAGCCGTGCGAACGGGCCGTGCTCCCGGATATTCACTGGGTGAACTTCACTCACTCCACTCCCACTTGCCGCAGAGCACGCCGCTGAGCGGCCGAGAGCTCCAGCGGGAAGTAGAGGTAACACACCCCACCCGAACCGCCCTTGACCCGCCCCTGCGCGTCATGCCGCTTGGTCCGCAGCCAGACGTTCTCGAACTGACGCCTCTTGTACACCCGTTGGACGGCGGCGTCCGAGGGGGCCGCCGGATCGTGGACGACCACGTCCCCGCCCTTGGTGAAGCCGGTGAGGCACATCAGGTGCCCCGCCGTGCCGTACCCGGCCCCGTCCAGCTCGGCGGCGAGGAAGGACTGCGAGGTGATGACCGGGACGCCGGCCCGGACCAGCCGCTCGGCGTCGTTCAGCGACCGCAGCCGGGTGACCGTGCTCTGCAGGTCCCGGTAGGTCGCCGCGTAGGCCGCGTTGAACGGCCAGTTGCCGCACCCCTTGTACTGGTAGTCGTAGGTGAAGCGGGCCGCGTGGCAGACCTGTGGGTCGGCGTAGGACGGATCCACCCAGGCCAGGTCGGCGGCGGACGGCCGGCGCCCCCAGTACTCCACCGCCATCTGCGAGGAGGTCGGACTGCACCACGCCTCGCCCCCGTTGTCGTACTCCGGGTACTGCCCCTTGTGGATCTCCTGCGAGTAGCGCGGGACGGACAGCCGGTGCCCCGCCCCCTCCCCCGGCTTCGAGGCGGGCACCGTGAACCGGTCGGGAATCTCGGACCCCATCACCCCCACCCGCCACACCGTGGGGGTGCGCCCGCCGCCCGGCCGCCGGAAGAGGGTCAGGCGCAGGGCGTACGAGACGAACCGCGCGCCGCTCGCCGGCACGACGGCGAGGGTGTCGGTGGAGACGGCGCTCCGGCCGTCCTTCTGCCCGTCGACGGAGGTGCGCCGGATGTCGCCGGCCGCGTCGCCCGACGTCCAGCGGCCCATCACGTACCAGGGCGTGTGCGCGCGGTCGGCGTAGGCGGCGCGCACCTCGGCCTGGATCCAGGTGCCGGGCGGGGTGTGGGCGTTCCAGGAGGCGATGATCTCGGTCGCCGGGGCGGACAGGGTGTGCACCGGGGAGGTCCAGGTGGCGTACTCCCAGCGGGCGGTGGACCCGGTGTGCGGGTCGGTGTACTCCAGGGTGCCCGCCGGCCGGTCGAGGACCACGCCCGGCCGCCGGCCGTCGCGGACCGCCGTTCCCGCGCGGGTGCCGGCGCGCCAGTCGGCGAGGGTGGCCCAGGAGTGGTGGTCGACCGTCCCGGACGCCCGCCGGGCCCCGCCCTCGGGGACGGCGGCCAGGGCGGTGCCCGCCCGGGAGAGCGACGCGGCCGCCGTGACGGCGAGGGCGGCGGCCAGCAGGGAGCGGCGGGGCGGGCGGGGCGAGGGGCCCGAGGGGGGTGAGGCGGAGGGAGTCGGTCTGCTGGACATGGCGTGGTCTCCCGGTTCGGCTGTCAGTTGCGGCTGTCAGTGACCGTGCGGGGGCCGCCCACGCGGTCCGGACGGCCCACTATCCCGGGCGGGACCGCCGGTAGCCAGTGACGCGACGTGCGGCGCGTCAGGCGCACCGCGCGGGAGGCGCGTACGGGCCCGCCGCCTAAGGTGACCCCGTGCACGACCCCAGCGCCCCCCTCTCCCCCCTCACCGTCCTCGCCCGCCGGATCCGCGCCCGCCCCCCGTCCCTCGGCCCGGTCCGGCTGGTCGCCGTCGACGGATACGCGGGCTCCGGGAAGACGACGTTCACGGCCCGGCTCGCCGAGGCGCTGGGTGGCGGCACGCCGGTGCTGCACCTGGACGACCTGGCGACGCACGACGAGCTGTTCGCGTGGACGGACCGGCTCCGCACCGGGATCCTCGCCCCGCTCGCCCGGGGCGCGACCGCACACTACCGGGCCTACGACTGGGCGGAACGCCGCTTCGCCGGCCCCGAACGCGCTCTACCCGCCGCGCCGGTGGTCCTGCTGGAGGGGGTGGGCGCGGGGCGCAGCGCCCTGCGCCCGCACCTCGCCTGCCTGCTGTGGATGGACATGGACCGCAGTGACTCCTGGGACAGGGGTCAACTCCGCGACGGGGCGGAGCAAGCGGAATTCTGGGCCGGATGGATGCGGGCGGAGCGCGCGCATTTCGCGGCGGACCCCACGCACCCCTATGCAGAACTCCTGGTGCGGCAGGGCCCCTTGGGGTACGAGGTGCTGCCGGGACCCCACGGGACCGTCTGAACCCCGCCCTTCCCTACGCTGCGTAGCCAACCGCCCCGGGACCCGGCACCCCCGCGTGCCCCGCGCTCATGGACCGCCCCAACTCGGCTTGACCCCGGGCCCGTACAGGACTTACGTTCAGAAGGAGCGACCCGACGCGGTCGCCGGAGAACGCGAAGCCCCCGGTTGTTCCCCCGTGACCGGGGGCTTCGTCCTTCCCACCGGACACCCTTACGCCCCTTTTGCCCCACCGCCCGGACGGGAGGCCATCACCCACGGTGACGGGCCGCCGCGGCACCTCCCGGACGCCCCGCACACCACCCCGGGCGCCCACGAAGGAAGCCCCCGCACCCTACGGGCCACGCCGATCGCGCAGGTACGATGCCAAGCGGCGCACCCGTCGTCGGCGGGCGCCGGCAACACTGGTCAACTCCCGCCCACAGAACAATGGTTCGAACGACGCGGCCGGGCACCCGCCCGGCGGCGCGGCACGGGGGCAGGGTTTGTGGGGGATGCGATGGACTTCGGCACACAGGGCCCGCCCGCCCCGGCAGATCTCGCCTGGCTGCGCGGCGTGGACGCCTGCACGATGGGCGCCTACGCCCAGGCGGAGGAGGAGTTCCGGACGGCGGTGCGCGTCGACCCCGGGATGGCGGACGCCTGGCTGGGCCTGCACGCCCTGCGGGCCGAGACCTCCACGGCACTGCTGCGCATGTACCGCCACCGCGACCGGTTCGGCCAGCAGCGCGCCCGCCACCGGCGCCCGCTCAACTCCTGGTACTGGCTGGGCTGGTGGGTCCAGCCGGTCCTGGAGACCGGCCGCGACCTGCTGCTCGCCCACGCCTCCCACTGGCTGGACGGCCGGCACGTCCCCGAGCTGGACCGGGCGCTCGCCGAGTGCCCGCCCGCCGACACCGACCCGCAGGTCCGCTTCCTGCACGCCTGCCGCGCCTACCTCGTCAAGGACTGGGAACAGCTCGTCCGCCACACCGAACCCTTACTCGACGACCCGCTGCTGGGCATCGAGGCCGGGCTGTTCGGCGGCATGGCCCGGGTCCGCCTGGAGATGTACGGCCAGGCGGAGCCGCTGCTCTCCACGGCCCTGATGCGCTGCCGCAGCGAACAGCCGCAGCGCAAGGAGCTCCGCTACTGGCTGGCCCGCGCCCACGAGGGCACCGGGCGCAGCGCGGCCGCGCTCCCCCTCTACCGTGCCGTGCACCGGGTGGACCCCACCTTCATGGACACCTCCGCCCGGCTGACCGCCATCTCGGCCGGCGACGGACTCGACGAGCACACGGACCTCTCCCCGCCGTTCCCCTTCGGCGGCCCCGGCCAGGACCCGCCGGACGCCGCGGACACCGCCGGCGACCCCGAGGCGCGGGCCGGCGACGTCCTCACCGGCACGGCCCCGGCCCCCTCCCCCGTCGGCGGGGTACGGGAGGTGGCCCGGGTCCCCCCACAGCCGTCCTCCCCTCCCGCGCCCGGCCCCTCCGACCCCGTCCTGCTCGCCAAGGCGCTCGCCGAACTGGAGCGCATGGTGGGCCTGGAGCCGGTCAAACGGCAGGTCAGAGCGTTGTCCGCGCAACTGCACATGGCCCGCCTCCGGGCCGGCCAGGGCCTGCCCGTCCAGCCCCCCAAACGCCACTTCGTCTTCTCCGGCCCCTCCGGCACCGGCAAGACCACGGTGGCCCGGATCCTCGGCCGGGTCTTCTACGCCCTCGGGCTGCTCGGCGGCGACCACCTGGTGGAGGCCCAGCGGGCCGACCTCGTCGGCGAGTTCCTGGGCCAGACGGCGGTCAAGGCCAACGAGCTGATCGACTCCGCGCTCGGCGGCGTCCTCTTCGTCGACGAGGCGTACAGCCTCTCCAACTCCGGCTACAGCAAGGGCGACGCCTACGGCGACGAGGCCCTCCAGGTCCTCCTCAAACGCGCCGAGGACAACCGCGACCGCCTCGTCGTCATCCTGGCCGGCTACCCCGAGGGCATGGACCGCCTCCTCGCCACCAACCCCGGCCTCGGCTCCCGCTTCACCACCCGCGTCGACTTCCCCAGCTACCGCCCGTCCGAACTCACCTCCATCGGCGAGGTCCTCGCCGGTGAGAACGGTGACGCGTGGGACGAGGAGGCGCTGGAGGAACTCCGCTCCATCAGCACCCACGTCGTCGGCCAGGGCTGGATCGACGAACTGGGGAACGGGCGGTTCCTGCGCACCCTGTACGAAAAGAGCTGCGCGTACCGGGATCTGCGGCTGTCCGGCTACACGGGTGCGCTGTCGCGCGACGATCTGGCGACGCTGCGGTTGCCGGACCTGATGCAGGCGTACGGGGAGGTCCTGTCCGGGCGGGGCCCGGAGAGGTAGGCCCCGGACCCGCCCCTTCACCGTTTCTCGCGGGGGCAAGCCCCCGCACCCCCGAAGCACCCTGCGGGCGCTGTCCTCAAACGCCGGACGGGCTGAATATCAGCCCGTCCGGCGTCTGAGGACAAGGGGGTCTGGGGGCGCAGCCCCCGGGAAACGGCGAAAGGGCGGGACCGGGGCACCCTCACCCCGTGACAACCTCCCGCACCCGCGGATCCGGCACCACCGGCGTCACAGCCGCCACCCGATGCGAAGGATCCCGCACCTCCCCCACCAGCATCTCCAGCACATCCTCCAACGCCACCAACCCGAGCACCTTCCCGGAAGCGTCGGCGACCGCGGCCAGATGAGCGGCAGCCCGCCGCATCACCGTCAGCGCGTCATCGAGCGGCAACTCGGCCCGCAGCGTCTCGACCCGCCGCCACACGTGCTGCGGCACGGGCCGGTCCCGTTCCTCCAGGTCCAGAACGTCCTTCACATGGATGTAGCCCATGAAGGCACCACCGGACGCGCGCACCGGGAATCGCGAATACCCGGTCCGCACGGTCAGCCCCTCGATCTCCCGAGGAGTGACCGCCGGCGTGACGGTGACGAGACCGCCCGGATCCAGCAACACATCCGTCACCGGCCGAGTGCCCAGCTCCAGTGCGTCCTCCAGCCGCTCCTGCTCGACGGAATCGAGCAAGCCGGCCTGCCGGGAGTCCTCCACCAGGTGAGTCAGCTGCTCACTGGTGAAGACCGCCTCGACCTCGTCCTTGGGCTCGACCCGGAACAGCCGCAGCACCCCGTGCGCGCACGCGCCGAGCAGCCGGGTGACCGGCCGGCAGAGCCGGGCGAAGGCGACCAGGCCGGGGCCCAGCCAGAGGGCCGCCCGGTCGGGGGCGGACATGGCGAGGTTCTTCGGCACCATCTCGCCGATGACCAGGTGCAGGAAGACCACCAGGGCCAGCGCGATGACGTACCCGAGCGGATGGATCAGCCCGGCGGGCAGCCCCACCGCGTGGAACACCGGTTCCAGCAGCTGCGCCACGGTCGGTTCCGCGACCGCGCCGAGCGTCAGCGAGCAGACGGTGATGCCGAACTGGGCCGCCGCCATCATCTGCGGCAGGTTCTCCAGCCCGGTCAGGACGGTCCGGGCCTGCTTGGACCCTTCCGCCGCCCGCGGCTCGATCTGGCTCCGGCGCACCGAGACCAGGGCGAACTCGGCGCCCACGAAGAACCCGTTGGCCAGCACCAGCACCAGGGCGAAGAGGAGTTGCAGCACGCTCATCGCACGTCTCCCCTCACCAACGCCGCCCGCACGAACCGCACCCGCTCCGCCCGGTGGTGCCCCACCCGGCGCACCGACAGCCGCCAGCCCTCGGGCAGTTCGGCGGTGTCCCCGGGAACGGGGATCCGGCCGAGCAGGTCGGCGACGAGTCCGGCGACGGTCTCGTACGGCCCCTCCGGCGCGTCGAGCCCGATCCGGTGCAGGGCGTCGACGCGGCAGCTGCCCTCCGCGTCCCAGGCCGGGCGCCCGTCCTCGCAGGGGACGGGGGCCAGGTCGGGGCGGGCGGCGTCGGCGTGGTCGTGCTCGTCGCGGACCTCGCCGACGAGCTCCTCGACGATGTCCTCCAGGGTGACCACGCCGGCCGTGCCGCCGTACTCGTCGACGACGACGGCCATGGGCTGCTCGCTGCGCAGCCGTTCCAGCAGCGGCTGCACCGGCAGGCTCTGCGGGACGAGCAGCGGGGCGACGGCGATCCGGGTGAGCGGCGTCCGCAGCCGCTCCTCGGCGGGCACGGCCAGCGCGTCCTTGAGGTGGACCACGCCGACGACCTCGTCCAGCCGCTCCCGGTAGACGGGGAAGCGGGACAGGCCGGTGGCCCGCGTCAGGTTGAGGACGTCCTCGGCGGTGGCGCCCGCCTGGAGGGCGCTGACCTTGACCCGGGGCGTCATCACGTGCTGGGCGGTCAGCTCGCCCAGGGAGAGGGTCCGCACGAACAGGTCGGCGGTGTCCTGCTCCAGGGCCCCGGCGAGGGCCGAGTGCCGGGCGAGCGAGACGAGCTCGCCGGGGGTGCGGGCGGAGGCCAGCTCCTCGGCCGGCTCCACGCCCAGCGCCCGCACCATCCGGTTGGCGACCGTGTTCAGCAGGGTGATCACGGGCCGGAAGAAGTGCGAGAACGCGCTCTGCGGGCGGGCGACGAAGCGGGCGACCTGGAGCGGCCGGGAGACCGCCCAGTTCTTGGGCACCAGCTCGCCGAGGACCATCTGCACGGCGGCGGCCACCAGCATGCCGGTGACCACCGCCACGCCGGGCGCGGCGCCGGAGGGCAGCCCGGCCGCCTCGAAGACCCCGGTGAGCAGCCGCCCGAGGGCGGGCTCGGCGAGCATGCCGACCACCAAGGAGGTGATGGTGATGCCCAGTTGGGTGCCGGAGAGCTGGAAGGAGAGTTCGCGCAGGGCCTCGACGACGGTGCGGGCCCGCTGGTCGCCGTCCGCCGCGGCCCGCTCGGCCTCGGGCTTCTCGACGGTCACGAGGCCGAACTCGGCGGCGACGAAGAAGCCGTTCGCGAGGATCAGGAGCAGGGCCGCCGCCAGGAGCAGCAGCGAGACGGTGATACTCATGGCGCCGCCTCACGATGGGGGGCGGCGCAGGTACTACAGGACGGTCCGTCCATCCCGGAGGGGATCACTCCTCGGTTCGCAGGTGTCCCGCGGGCCGCCGGGAGGCGGCCGGGTGGGCGGGACGGGGCAGGTGGGTGCCCGTGCACACCAGAGTAATCAAGGAACCGGCGCCGGGGGCGGCCGACCGGGCTCAGGTCGTGGAGCCGCCGGTGCCGAACTCGGCGACGAGCGCGCTCAGGGTACGGGCCTGGGTGACGGCCCGCTCCCTGGCCATGCCGGGCTGAATGCCCATGGCGGGCAGCGTCGTTCCGTCGGCGAGGTCGAGGTGGACCCAGGAGTCGCCGGGCCGCAGGTTGACGCGGACGATCTCGGCCCAGGCCAGCCGCCGGACGGTCGTGAGGTTCACCACGGTGACGCCCTCGGGCGTGGCGACCACCTTGGGCCGGGCGAGCAGGGCGAGGACGCCCAGGCCCAGCAGCCCGGTGCCGATGAAGGTGACCCGGTCCCCCGCGGTGAAGGACTCCAGCATGAACGACATGACGGCCATCACGAGGACGAGCGCACCGCCGATGCCCAGCAGCACCACCCGGGTGAGGGTCGGGCGGAAGACGGCCGGGAGGGTGGTCTTGGCGCTTCCGGGCGCTGCTGGGCTGGTCACGTCGGTGCGTTCCTTCGTCGGGCGGTGCGCGGCGTCGCGGGGGCCGGGGTCGGCGGACCTG
Organism: Streptomyces sp. NPDC021100; assembly: GCF_044333095.1. NCBI lineage: Bacteria > Bacillati > Actinomycetota > Actinomycetes > Kitasatosporales > Streptomycetaceae > Streptomyces > Streptomyces sp. NPDC021100. The sequence continues at coordinate 455,078 of NZ_JBIRQH010000004.1, read as the reverse complement.
GTGCGGCCGGGGCCGGGGTCAGAGGCGGCAGGCGTGGATGCCGGTGGTGAGGATGGCGCGCGCGCCCAGGTCGTACAGCTCGTCCATGACGCGCTGCGCGTCCTTGGCCGGGACCATCGAGCGGACGGCGACCCAGCCCTCGTGGTGCAGCGGCGAGACGGTCGGCGACTCCAGGCCGGGGGTGAGCGCGACGGCGCGCTCGACGTGCTCGACGCGGATGTCGTAGTCCATCATCACGTAGCGCCGGGCGACCAGGACGCCCTGCATCCGGCGGAGGAACTGCTGGACCTTGGGGTCGTCCGCGGGGGCGCCGGCACGGCGGATGACGACGGCCTCGGACTCCAGGATCGGCTCGCCGATGATCTCCAGTCCGGCGTTGCGCAGGGTGGTGCCGGTCTCGACGACGTCGGCGATGACCTGGGCGACACCGAGCTGGATGGCGGTCTCGACGGCGCCGTCCAGGTGGACGACGTCGGCGTCGACGCCGTGGTCGGCGAGGTGCTTGGTGACCAGGCCGGCGAAGGAGGTGGCGATGGTCATGCCGCCGAACTCGGAGACGTCCTGGGCCATGCCCGGGCGGGTGGCGTAGCGGAACGTCGAGCCGGCGAAGCCGAGCTGCATGATCTCCTCGGCCCGGGAGCCGGAGTCCAGCAGCAGGTCGCGGCCGGTGATGCCGATGTCGAGCTTGCCGGAGCCCACGTAGACGGCGATGTCGCGGGGGCGGAGGAAGAAGAACTCGACCTCGTTGGCGGCGTCGACGAGGACGAGTTCCCTGCGGTCCTTGCGCTGCCGGTAACCGGCCTCATGGAGCATCTCCGACGCAGGCTCGGAGAGAGAACCCTTGTTGGGGACGGCGATGCGCAGCATGAGGGCGGTTCCTTAGTGCAGGGGGATAGGGGAAAGAGAGGGTAAGGATCAGAGGTGGGCGTACACGTCGTCGAGGGAGATGCCGCGGGCGACCATCATCACCTGGAGGTGGTAGAGGAGCTGGGAGATCTCCTCGGCGGTCGCCTCGGCGCCCTCGTACTCGGCGGCCATCCACACCTCGGCCGCCTCTTCGACGACCTTCTTGCCGATGGCATGGACGCCCTTGCCCACCAGTTCCGCGGTGCGGGAGGTGGCGGGGTCGCCTGCGGCCTTCTGCTGGAGCTCGGCGAAGAGCTCCTCGAACGTCTTCCTGTCCATGGTGGTCCCTACCCTACGGGGTCCGTCCCGGCCGTCAGTGCCAGGGCTCCGACACCGAACGGAGGGTGACCGCCGTGGCGACGGCCGCGGTGACCGCCTCGTGGCCCTTGTCCTCGGTCGAGCCCTCCAGCCCGGCGCGGTCCAGGGCCTGTTCGTCGGTGTCACAGGTGAGGACGCCGAAGCCGACCGGGACGCCGGTGTCGGTGGAGACCTGGGTGAGGCCCTGGGTGACGCCCTGGCACACGTAGTCGAAGTGGGGCGTACCGCCCCGGATGACGACGCCGAGGGCGACGATCGCGTCGTAGCCGCGGCCGGCGAGCGCCTTGGCGGCGACGGGCAGCTCCCAGCTGCCGGGGACGCGCAGCAGCGTCGGCTCGTCGATGCCGAGGTCGTGCAGGGCGCGCAGGGCGCCGTCGACCAGGCCGTCCATGACCTTCTCGTGCCACTGGGCGGCGATCACGGCCACCCGCAGGTCACGACAGTTCTTCACACTCAGCTGGGGGGCGCCCTTGCCGCTCACGTCACTCCTTGGTTTGTCGCAGTTGCCGGTGGTGCTACTGGTTGTCGCAGGGGGAGACCTGGTGGTCGTCCAGCCAGGGCAGGTCGTGCCCCATCCGGTCCCGCTTGGTGCGCAGGTACCGGAGATTGTGCTCGCCCGCCGCCACGGGCATCGGCTCCCGCCCGGAGATCTTGATGCCGTGTTGTTCCAGGGCGATGGTCTTGTCGGGGTTGTTGGTCATCAGCCGGATGGAGCGCACGCCCAGGTCGGTGAGCATCTGGGCGCCGGCCGCGTAGTCCCGGGCGTCCGCGGGGAGGCCGAGTTCGAGGTTGGCGTCCAGCGTGTCGTGGCCGGCCTCCTGGAGCTCGTAGGCCCGCAGCTTGGACAGCAGTCCGATGCCGCGACCCTCGTGGCCGCGCAGGTAGACGACGACGCCGCGGCCCTCGGTGGCCACCCGTTCGAGGGACGCCTCCAGCTGGGGGCCGCAGTCGCAGCGCAGAGAGCCGAAGACGTCGCCGGTGAGGCACTCGGAGTGGACCCGGACCAGGACGTCCTCGCCGTCGCCCAGGTCGCCGGCGACGAGGGCGATGTGCTCGACGCCGTCGCGGACGGAGCGGTAGCCGTGCGCCCGGAACTCGCCGAAGGCGGTGGGCAGCCGGGTGCTGGCCTCGCGCTTGACGGTGGGTTCGGCGGACTTCAGGTAGGTGATCAGGTCCTCGATGGAGATGATCGCCAGGCCGTGCTTCCGCGCGAACGGGATCAGCTCGGGCAGCCGCAGCATCCGGCCGTCCTCGCCGGCGATCTCCACGATGGCGGCGGCGGGCCGCAGTCCGGCCAGCCGGGCCAGGTCGCAGCCGGCCTCGGTGTGGCCGGGGCGGGCGAGGACGCCGCCGGGCCGGGCGCGCAGCGGGAAGACGTGGCCGGGCCGGACGAAGTCCTCGGAGCGGCTGTCGGGGGAGGCCAGCAGCCGGATGGTGGTGGCCCGGTCGGCCGCCGAGATGCCGGTGCCGACGCCGTGCGCGGCGCTCGCGTCGACGCTGACGGTGAAGGCGGTGCGCATGGTCTCGGTGTTCTTCTCGACCATCTGCGGGAGGTCGAGCCGGTCGACGTCCTCCGCCTCCATCGGCACGCAGATCAGGCCGCGGCACTCGCTCATCATGAAGGCGAGGGTCTCGGCGGTGGCGAGCTCGGCGGCGACGACGAGGTCTCCCTCGTTCTCCCGGCTCTCGTCGTCCACCACCACGACGGGCCGGCCGGCCGCGATGTCGGCGATGGCGCGCTCGACCGGGTCGAGTCCTGAGGCCGCGGGGGCCTCGTGCGGGGCGGTCATGGGTCACTCCGTGGGGGTCGTGGGCGGGCTGTGCGGAACGGCCGGCGGGTCAGGCGGCCCGGGTGAGGGCCGGCTCGGCGGCCGGGGCGCGGCGGGCGGCGGCGCGGGAGCGCAGCCACCAGTCACGCATGCCCCACAGGACGAGGCCGAGGTAGACGACGTAGACGACGCCGCCGAAGGCCAGTCCGCTGGAGAAGGCGAGGGGGACGCCGACGAAGTCCACCAGCAGCCAGGCGAACCAGAACTCGACGAGCCCGCGGGCCTGGGCGACCATCGCGGCGAGCGTGCCGACGAAGATGTACGCGTCCGGCCAGGGGTTCCAGGACAGCCCGGGCACGGCGGTGAACAGGCCGCCGACGGCGAGCGTGCCCGCGGCCGTCCCGGCGAGCAGCACGGCCCGCTCGCGCCAGGTCGCGAAGCGCACGGCGAGGCCGTCCTGCGTGTCGCGCCGCCCGAGGTGCCACTGCCGCCAGCCCCACACCGAGACGCCGATGACGAGGAGCTGCTTGCCGACTCCGCCGCCGAGGTGGGCGGTGGCGTAGGCGGTGACGAGGATCAGGCCGGCGAGGAACTGGACGGGCCAGGTCCATATGGACCGCTTCCAGCCGAGGGCCAGGGCGACCAGCCCGGCCGTGTTGCCGATCAGGTCGGACCAGATGACGTGCTGGCCGAAGGCGGCGAACGCCTCGTCGCCGAGCCAGGAGACCGCGCTCATGCCCGGCCTCCCGCGCTCAGCAGCCGCTCCGTGTACTTCGCGAGCACGTCGACCTCCAGGTTGACCGGATCACCGGTCTTCTTGATGCCGAGGGTGGTCATCTCCAGCGTGGTGGGGATGAGGCTGACGGTGAACCAGTCGTCCCCGGCCTCGACCACGGTCAGGCTGACGCCGTCCACGGTGATCGAGCCCTTGTCGACGACGTACCGGGCGAGGTGGGCGGGGAGCGAGATCCGTACGGTCTCCCAGTGCTCGCCGGGCGTCCGCTCGGTGATCGTCCCGGTGCCGTCCACGTGCCCCTGGACCAGATGGCCGCCGAGCCGTCCGCCGAGCTTCATCGGGCGTTCGAGGTTGACGCGCGCGCCGGCGTCGAGGGCGCCCAGGCTGGAGCGGTCGAGGGTCTCGGCCATCACGTCGGCGGTGAACTCGCCGTCCGCGGTGGTGACGACCGTCAGGCAGACGCCGTTGACCGCGATCGAGTCGCCGTGCCCGGCGTCCTCGGTGACGAGCGGGCCGCGCAGCCGGAAGCGGGCCGAGTCGCCCTGGCGTTCCACGGCGACGACCTCGCCCAGTTCTTCGACGATTCCGGTGAACACTTCTCAGTTCTCCTCTGGGGCGGTGGCGAGGGGTGCGGCGGTGACCCGCAGGTCGGGGCCGATGCGGACGACGTCGGTCACGTCCAGGCGCAGGGCCCGGTCGATGGTGCCGATGCCGGCGTCCCCGAGGGCGGCGGGTCCGGCGCCGAGGAGGGCCGGGGCGAGGTAGGCGACGACGCGGTCCACGGCGCCCGCGGCCAGGAAGGCGCCGGCGAGCCGGGGGCCGCCCTCCAGCAGGACGGAGCGCACGCCGCGGCCGTACAACTCGGCGAGCAGGGCGGGGATGTCGATCCCGGTGCCGTCGGCGGGCAGCCGGGCGACGTCCACCCCGGGCAGGTGCCCGGTGTCGGCGTCCTTGCCGACGGCGATCAGGGTGGGCGCCGCGTCGTCCAGGACCCGGGCGCCGGGCCGGACGGTGGCGTGGGTGTCGACGACGACGCGCAGCGGCTGGGTGACGGCCCGGTCCTCCGGGCGGCCGCGGGCGGCGAGGTGCGGGTCGTCGGCGCGCAGGGTGCCGGAGCCGACGACGACGGCGTCGGCCTCGGCGCGCAGCCGGTGGACGTCGGCGCGGGAGCCGGCCGAGGTGATCCAGCGGCTGGTGCCGTCGGCGGCTGCGCTGCGGCCGTCCAGGGTGGCGGCGTACTTCCAGAGCACGAAGGGCCGGCCGCGCAGCACGGCGGTGAGCCAGGCGGTGTTGCCGGCCGCGGCCTCGTCGGCGAGCAGGCCGCCCTCGGTGTCCACCCCGGCCGCCGCGAGGGTGGCCGCGCCACCGGTGGCCGCCGGAGTGGGGTCGGCGACGGCGTAGACGACCCGGGCGACGCCGGCGGCGATCAGCGCCTGGGCGCAGGGGCCGGTGCGTCCGGTGTGGTTGCAGGGTTCGAGAGTGACGACGGCGGTGCCGCCCCGGACGTCGCGTCCGGCCGCGGCGGCGGCGCGCAGCGCTTCCACCTCGGCGTGCGCGGCTCCGGCGCGCCGGTGCCAGCCCTCGCCGGCGACCCGTCCGGCGGCGTCGAGGACGACGCAGCCGACGACGGGGTTGGGGCTCGTGGAACCGAGGGCGCGCGCGGCGAGCGCGATGGCGCGTCGCATCGCGTCTGCTTCGATCGCGGTGGCCACCGGGGTCCTCCTGCCTCTTCGGGCATGGACTCCGGGGCTGTCGTGAGAAACGACGAAAAGCGGGGATGACGGCGCCGGGAACGCCGCGTGCCCCGTGCGGGACGTGCCTGGAGAGGACGGCCGCACGGCCACGGCTCTGCTGCCGGTGCCTGCCCGCCGCGCACTGCCTCCCATCCGGACTTTAACCGTCGGTCCAGGAATTTCACCTGGTCAACCGGCCGCTGGCTGCGGCCGGGTCGCGGACTGTAACCGCCGGTTCGGAATTACACCGACCCCGGAGTGCGCTGCGTGATGATCTGTTCTGGTACAGGGCGCCCGAGCCGTTGTCCAGGGGACTTCCGGCTCCGACGCTCCGAGCGTACGCCGAGCCGCCGCGCGGTGTCCACGGGACTTGACAGAGCGTGTGGCAGGTCACGCGCGGGCCCGCGTACCGTGCCCCAGGGGGCCGGCGGCAGCGACGGGACTGGGGGTCCGCGGCATGGAGGTCCAGGGCGGGAACCGCACGGAGGGCACCGGCGGCCGGAAGGCCCGCCTCCGGGAGGGGGCCGCGGAACCGCGGCTGCGCCGGGCCCGGCTGGCCGTCGCGGCCGTCTTCGCCGTGCACGGCGCGGTCACCGGCAGCTTCGCCACCCGCGTCCCCTGGATCAGGGACCACCTGCGGCTGGACGCGGGCGAGTTGGGTCTGGCGCTGGCCTTCCCCGCGATCGGGGCGGCGCTGGCGATGCCGCTCGCCGGACGGGTCGCCCACCGCTTCGGGACCCGCGCCGCGCTGCGCGGACTGCTCGCCCTGTGGTGCGCGTCCCTCGCCCTGCCCGCCCTCTCCCCCGGCCTGCCGGTGCTCTGCGCGGCGCTCGCGGCGTACGGCGCGGCGTCCGGGACGGCGGACGTCGCCATGAACGCGCTGGGGGTGGAGACGGAGGAGCGGCTGGGCCGGTCGATCATGTCCGGGCTGCACGGGATGTGGAGCGCGGGGGCGCTGGCCGGCTCGGCGGCGGGCACGGTGGCGGCGCACGCGGGCACGGACGCGCGGTGGCACCTCGGCACGGCGGCCGTCGTCCTGACACTGCTGGGCGCGGTGGTGTGCGGTCCGGTGCTGGACGTCCGGCCGCGGGCGGAGGAGCACGCGCCGCCGCGGTTCGCGCTGCCGCCGAGGTCGGCGCTGGTCATCGGGGCGGTCGGGTTCTGCGCGGTGTTCGCCGAGGGGGCGAGCCTGGAGTGGTCGGCGGTCTATCTGCGGGACGTCGTCGGCTCCGGGGCGGGGCTGGCGGCCGCCTGCACCACGGCCTTCTCCTGCGCGATGGCGGCGGCCCGGTTCGCCGGGGACGCGGCGGTCCGCCGGTTCGGGCCGGTGCGCACGGTCCGGGCGGGCGGGGTGCTGGCGGGCTGCGGCGGGGTGCTGGTGGTCGGCGCGCCGGGGGCGGGGCCGGCGATCGCCGGGTTCGCGCTGGTGGGGCTGGGCATCGCGGTGGTCGTGCCACTCGCCTTCGCGGCGGCGGCGCGCAGCGGGCCGGAGCCGAGCCAGGCCATCGCGGGGGTGGCGACGATCACGTACACGTCGAGCCTGGTCGCCCCGTCGGCCATCGGGCAGCTCGCGGACGCCACTTCGCTGACGGTCTCTTTCGGACTGGTGACGGTGCTGGCGGCGCTGCTGGCGGTGACGGCGGGGGCGCTGCGGCCGGGGGCCGGCGGTGCGGCGCGGGCCGCGGTGGCGGAGGGCGGCTGAGCGTCACCCCATCGGGGGTGCCGCTCCTTTGAGGGGCGTCGGCGTGGAGCGTCACTCCTTCGAGGGATGGAACGCCTCCGCGGGCCGCACGGCCGGGGTTTCCGGTCGCACGGCCCGCGGTGGAAGGGGACCTCAGAGGGTGAACGTTGGCTCAGAGGCCTCAGAGGCTGATGCCCAGGATGTTGACGGTGTTGCGGACGTACTTGCCGCCGTGACCGCCCTTGTGGCCCCAGCCGTCGTTCCCGTCGCAGTCGCGGTCACGGTCGCGGTGCTTCCAGCCGTTGTCGCAGTCGTCACCGCGGCCCCAGCCTTCGTGGCCCCAGCCACTGTGGTGACCCCAGCCACCCTCGTGGCCCCAGCCGCCCTCGCGGCCCCAGCCGCCACCGTGACCCCAGCCACCGTTGTGGCCCCAGCCACCGCGGTCGCAGTCACGGTCCCAGCCGCCCCAGCCCTTGTGGTGGCCGCCGCCCCAGTTGCCCCAGCCACCCCAAATGTTGATGTTGCCCCAGCCGTTGCCCCAGCCGCCGTGGTGACGACCGCGGTCGCAGTCGTCGTCGTGGTGACGGCCCCAACGGCCACGGTCGCAGTCACGGTCCCGGTCCCGGTCCCGGTCCCGGTCCCAACGACCGTGGTCGCAGTCGCGGTCGCGGTCGCGGTGGTGACGGCCCCGGTCGCAGTCACGGTCCCGGTCGCGGTCGCGGCGGTCGCGGCGGTCACGGTCGCGGTCGCGGTGCTTGTCGCGGCCCTTGTCGCGGTCGCGGTCGCGGTCCCGGTCCCGGCCGTGGTCCCGACCGTGGTCGTCGTCCCAGCTCGCCACCTTGGGCGTGGACGACGACTGCGGCGCGGCGACGGCCACCCCGGCGGCCGGAACGATGACGCCCGCGGCGAGGACCGCGGCGGCCGCTGAGCGGCCGACGAGCTTACGCATGTATGTCTCCTGGTTTGGCAGGAAATCGGACAATCCACGCATACCTCGCACGCGGCGGGGACCTGCCGAGCGTCCCGGGCATACAGCCTTACGAGGTGTTAATTGCGCCGATCGCAGCAGCGTCCGGCCGTTCCACCAGCCACCTCGCCGAGCCGCCCACCGGCCGTCAGCGACCGGCCCGCCACCCGCCGTTCTCCGCCCGCCGTTCTCCGCGCGGACCACTCCTGACCCGCGCTTAACATGGTGCGGATCACCTCGAACAACCACAGTGGGAGCATTCATGGGCCTCGGCGTGCGCTGGACCCTGCACGGTGACGGGCGCACCCCCGCCCCCGGGGCCGTCGTCGCGCCGGACGAACGGCTCTCCTGGCCGCGGACCGCGGGCCTCGGCGCCCAGCACGTGGTGGCAATGTTCGGCGCATCGTTCGTCAGTCCGGTGCTCATGGGCCTGGACCCCAACCTGGCGATCATGATGTCGGGCGTCGCCACCATCCTCTTCCTGCTCGCGACGCGCGGCCGGATCCCCAGCTACCTGGGGTGCAGCCTCTCGTTCGTCGGTGTGGCGGCCGTCATCCGCGCCCAGGGCGGCGACAGCGCGGCCGTCACCGGCGCGATCTTCGTGGTCGGCGCCGCGCTGTTCCTCAGCGGCCTGGCGGTACGCCGGTTCGGCGCCAGGATCATCCACGCGGCGATGCCGCCGGTGGTGACGGGCGCGGTGGTGATGCTGATCGGCTTCAACCTGGCCCCGGTCACCGCGAGCACCTACTGGCCGCAGGACCAGTGGACGGCCCTGCTCACCATGCTCTTCACCGGGCTCGCCGTGGTCTGCCTGCGCGGCTTCTGGTCGCGGGTGGCGATCTTCCTGGGCCTGCTCTTCGGCTACGCCCTCTCCTGGGCTCTCGACCGGATCTTCGGAAAGATCCATTCCGTCAACGGCGGCCCCCAGGCCGTCGACCACTGGCGGCTCGACCTGTCGGGCGTCGGCAAGGCGGACTGGATCGGCCTGCCCTCCCTGCACGGCCCGTCCTTCGGCTGGTCGGCGGCGCTGGTGGCACTGCCGGTGGTCATCGCCCTCATCGCGGAGAACGCGGGGCACGTCAAGGCCGTGGGCGAGATGACCGGCGACCCGCTGGACGACCAGCTCGGCACCGCGATCTCGGCCGACGGCGCGGCGACGATGCTGTCCACGGCGGTCGGCGGGCCGGCGAACACCACCTACTCCGAGAACATCGGCGTCATGGCGGCCACCCGCGTCTACTCGACCGCCGCCTACTGGGCGGCGGCCTGCTTCGCGCTCCTCTTCGGCATCTGCCCGAAGTTCGGCGCGGTCGTCGCGGCCGTCCCCGGGGGCGTGCTGGGCGGGATCACCGTCATCCTGTACGGCATGATCGGCCTGCTCGGCGCGCAGATCTGGGTGCACAACAAGGTGGACCTGCGCAATCCCCTGAACCTGGTGCCGATCGCGGCCGGCGTGATCATCGGCGTCGGCGGCGTCAGCCTCAAGGTCAGCAAGAACTTCGAGCTCAACGGCATCGCCCTGGGCACGATCGTGGTCCTCACCGGCTACCACGCGCTGCGCTTCCTGGCGCCGCCGCACCTCAAGCGGCAGGAGCCGCTGCTGGACGAGGGGACGAGCGGGTACGACGGGCTGTCGGCGGAGGATGCGCGGGACGGCGGGGAGCCGGACGGCGACGGGACCGCGCCCCGGCGGCCCGGAGCCTGACGGGCCGGGGCCTGACGGGACGCCCGGACCTGCGGCTTCATCACGCAGCGTCACCCGTTCCGGTTAACTCGAAGGCCAGAACCCCTACTCTCCGCATTCGCCTGTCACTCTGTGTGCATGGAGATGACGCGAGCACGGACCACGACACCCATGACCGGCATCGAGCGGGTCGTCGCCCGCATGCGGGCGCTGGCCGCCGAGTTGCCGCCGGAGGACGGGGTGGCGGTCTTCAACGGGGTGTACCTGACGGTCACCGAGGAAGTGGCGCGGCGGGTGCCGGAGGGCGGGTTCCGGGACCGCCTGGCCACCACCACGCTGGACGTGCTGTTCGCGAGCCGCTATCTGGACGCGGTCGACGAGGCGGCGGCGGGGCGAAGACCGCCGGCCTGCTGGCGTCCGCTGTTCCAGCTCCGCGGCCATCCCGCCATCCGGCCGGTGCAGTTCGCGCTGGCGGGTGTCAACGCCCACATCGGCCACGATCTGCCGCTCGCCCTCGCCGACACCTGCCGGGGCCTGGGCGCCGAACCACGGGATCTGGAGGGGGACTTCCACCGGGTCGGCGAGCTGCTGGTCTCTGTGGAGGAGCGGATCCGCGAGGCCCTGATGCCGGGCCCCGACTTGCTGGACGTGGCCGATCCGCTCACCCACCTGCTCGGGTCCTGGACCCTGGAGGCCGCGCGCGGCGCCGCGTGGGCGGCGTTCCGGGCGCTGTGGGCGCTGCGCGAACGGCCGGTGGTGGCGGCGGAGTTCGCGGAGCGCGTCGACGCGAGCGTGGGACTGGTGGGGCGCTGTCTGCTGACGCCGCTGGGATGCGGGGACGGCCGGGACGACGGGAAAGACGGGAAGCGCCCCGCGCGCCGGGCGGGCGGCGGGGCACTTCCTCGAAGACAGCCCTTCGGCCGGCCCTTGCCTCAGTCCTCGGGCAGCTCGACGGGCGCGATCTCGTCGTAGACGTCGCCGGGGCCGGGGTTGGTCGGGTCGGTGGCGCCGCCGAACTGGTGCATCACACCCCAGACGGCGTTCAGGGCGGTCTGCACGGCGCCCTCGGCCCAGCCGGCCGTCCAGGAGATGTCGTCGCCCGCGAGGAAGATGCCGCGCTTGTCCTCGGGGAGGCGGTCCTGCATGAAGTGGGTGAACAGCCGGCGCTGGTAGCGGTAGTGACCGGGGAGGTTGGCCTTGAACGCGCCCATGAAGTAGGGCTCGTTCTCCCAGGAGACCGTCACCGGGTTGCCGATGATGTGCTTGCGGATGTCGACACCGGGATAGATCTCGCCGAGCGACTTGAGCATGACCTCCAGGCGCTCGTTGGCGGAGAGCGGCAGCCACTTGAGGCTGTCGTCGCACCAGGTGTAGGAGAGGCAGATCACGGCGGGCTTGTCGGGCCCGTCGTCCAGGAGGTAGGTGCCGCGCGTCATGCGGTCGGTGAGCGTCATCGACATGACGTCCCGGCCCGACGCGTCCTTGTCCAGCCAGAACGGCCGGTCCACCGGCACGAACAGCTTGGAGGACTCCATGTAGTGGGTGCGCTCGACCGCCGTCCAGTGATCGATCGGGAGGAGCGCGTCGTCGCACTCGATCTTCGACAGCAGCATCCAGGACTGGGCCGTGAAGATGGCCGCCCGGTAGGTGCGGATGTCGCCGGCGGCGTCGGTGACCGTGATCCGGTTGCCGGCCGTGCGGTGCAGCCGGGTCACGGCCGGGCGGGGCGCGCCGTCGTGCAGCGAGGAGAGCGAGGTGCCCTGCGGCCAGTGGATGATCTTCTCCGGCTCGCGCTCCCAGAGCCGGAGGGGGAGCTGCTGGCTGCCGCCGACGATGCCGCGGTGGTGGTCGTCCGCCTCGGTGTAGACGACGCGCAGGATCTCCAGGATGGAGTTGGGGAAGTCGGTGTCCCAGCCGCCGGTGCCGAAGCCGACCTGGCCGAAGATCTCCCGGTGGCGGAAGGACTTGAACGCCTCCGACTCGCAGAGGAAGCCGTAGAAGGTCTGGTTGTCGAGCTTCTCGACGAGCTTGGCCCAGATCTCGCGGATGCGGGGCACGTCGCGCTCGCGCATGGCGCGGTTCATGTCGGAGAAGTCCGCGCCCTCCTCCAGACAGGCGTTCCAGGCGGCGGCGACGTCGCGGTAGACCTGCGGCAGGTCGTCGACGGTCTCCGCGTAGTGGCTCTCGCCCTTGAGGTCCACGACGGTGGAGGGGGTGCAGGGGGCCAGCGGGTTGGGGAACGGCTTGGTCTCCAGGCCCACCAGGTCGATGTAGTGCTGGAAGGCGGTGGAGGACGGGGGGAAGCGCATGGCGCCCATCTCGGCGGTCAGGCCGGCGTCCTGGCCCTCGGTGCAGCCGTCGAAGCCGACCGTACGCAGCCGGCCGCCGATCTGGTCCGCCTCGTAGACGACGGGCTTGAGGCCCATCTTCATCAGCTCGTACGCGGCCACGATGCCGGAGAGCCCGCCGCCGATGACCGCGACCTCGGCGCCGTGCTCGGTGGCCGGTATCTGGCCCAGCCCGGCCGGGTGGGTCAGGTAGTCGTCGTAGGCGAAGGGAAAGTCCGGGCCGAACATGGTGATCGGCGGCTCGTTCTGCTGGACCTGCTCGTCGTGGACGGCGGTGGGCACCGTGGACGTCATCGGCTGAACTCTCCTGCGTGCAAGGGGGTGTGGAGTGAAGCGAGGGAGTACGAGGTGAAGCGAGGGGGTGGAGCGAGGGGGGCTCAGACGAGCCGCGTGTAGAGCTCCGGCCTGCGGTCGGCCAGGTAGGTGTTCTCGGCGCGCGACCGGTGGAGCAGGGCGGGGTCGGCCTCGGCGACGAGCAGGTCCTCGTCGGCGCCGGCCCGGGCGCGTACGGTCCCGTCCGGGGCGGCGAGGCAGGACAGTCCGGCGAAGGCGAACTCGCCTTCCGTGCCGCACCGGTTGACGTAGGCGATGTAGAGCTGGCTCTCCCAGGCGCGGGCCGGGACGATCGTCTGCGGCACGATCTCGTAGGGCCGCATCAGCGCGGTCGGCGCGAGCAGCAGCTCCGTGCCGGCGAGGGCGTGCGCCCGCACGGGCTCCGGGAACTCGACGTCGTAGCAGATCAGCAGCCCCAGCCGGACGCCGTCGAGCTCGGCCTGCACCACCGCCTCGGCGCCGGGCGTGAAGTACGTGGTCTCGTACGCGCCGAAGAGGTGGGTCTTGCGGTAGTGGGCGAGCGGGGTGCCCTGCGGGCCCATGAGCTGGAGCGCGTTGTACACGGCCGCGCCGTCCCGCTCCGGGTAGCCGTACCCGATGGCGAGCCCGTGCCGGGCGGCGATCGCGGCCACGGCCTCGGCGCCGGGGCCGTCGGCGGGTTCGGCGCGGTCGGGGACCAGGTCGCCGAGCGCGTAGCCGGTCAGGTAGAGCTCGTTGGTGAGCAGCAGCCGGGCGCCGGACTCCGCCGCGCGGCGGGCCGCGTCGTCCAGCGCGCCGAGGGCGGCGGCCGTCGAGGACGGAACGCCGCAGGGCCCTTGGAACAGCGCGATACGCAGCGGCTTCATATGTCCTCTTCGGGTGGGCGGCATGCAGGCGTTTCGATGAACTTTCGACGGGATTCCGGTCAGGATTCCGTTAAACGCCTTGACGGTACGGCCCGGCCTCTTGGGGCGACAAGCTACGGATGTTGCGTGCTGCCGAGCGATTCGTTGCGCCTTTTCCGGCCTTGGCGGCGATTCGTTGCACGCCCGTCGGTGCCCCGGGGCGGACGGTCCTCCACGGCCCTCGGTCACACAGCCGGAGCGGCCGGGACCGGCCGCCGTCGGCCGCGCGGCGCGCACCGCTCCCCCGGGCACCCTTCGGCCGGCCGCCGGTGATCGTCAGCGGCCCGACGCGGCCGCGGCGTTGCCCATCATCCGCCCCAGCACCCGCGCCAGCACGGACCGCTCCTCGGCGGACAGGCCCGCCGTCAGCGGGCCCTCCAGCCCGGCGAGGACCCGCCGCATGTCGTCGAGCATCCGCCGGCCCCGCTCGGTGACCTGGAGCTCCGCCTTCCGCCCCCGCCCGGCGGGCGTCGTGCGCGCCACGGCACCGGCCTCCTCCAGCCGGAGAACCGTGGCCTGCATGCTCTGCGCCGTCACCCCGGCGCGGCGTGCCAGTTCGCTGTAGGAGAGGCCGGGCTCGCGGGCGAGATGACCGAGGGCGCCCATCATCCGCAGCGAGTACCCGTCCCGGGCGGACAGCACATGGTGGGCCGCGTCCTGGACGAACCGGCCGAGCCCGATCAGCATCAACGGCAGCGGCATGCCGGGCGGGCCCCCGGCGGGCGGGCCCCCACCGGATGGGAGGCCACCGGATGGCAGGCCCCTGGGGGACGGACCCACGCCGGAAGAACGTTCGCCGGACGGGCCTCCGCCGGGATCTCCCCCGCCGAGCACCCCTCCGGCAGGCGCACCCCCACCGGACGCACTCCCGGCGGACGGGCCCCCGTCAGGCGCGCCTCCGCCGGGCCGGCACCCCTCACCAGCGGACGGTACGTCCGCCGCGGCTCCGGGTTCGGCGCGGACCGCTTCCGTCCGCTCGTCCCCGGCCATCGCCATCACCCCTCGCCCGCATCCTCGCCCGCATTCCGCCCGCATGACCCCCGGCCATCACACCCGGGGCCACTTCCGGCCACGTCGCCCAGGGATGCTAGCGTCTCACGATGTTTAAGCCAGACTGAAACCCTCGGCCGGCCCGGTTCTGCCCGCCCGACCGCGATGGGAGCGGAAAGCCATGACGAAACTCCTGCTCAGCCTGCATGTGCTGGCAGCGATCCTGCTCATAGGTCCGGCGACCGTGGCCGCCAGCCTCTTCCCCCGCTTCGCGCGGCAGGCCCTGGCCCCGGACGGCGACCGCACCAAGAAGGGCACCGCGGCCCTGCGGATCCTCCACCGCATCACCCGGGTCTACTCGGCGATCTCGGTGACCGTTCCCGCCTTCGGCATGGCGACCGCGCAGCGGATGGGCGTCCTGGGCGACACCTGGCTGGTCGTCTCGATGGCGCTGACCGCGGTGGCGGCGGTGCTGCTGGCCATCGCGGTGTTCAGCCAGGATGCGATCATCGACGCGCTCGACCTCCACGACACCGAGCCGGAGGCGGCCCCCAAGCTCGCCGCGGGCCTGCCCCGACTGTCGATGATCACCGGGCTCTTCGCCCTGACCTGGGCGATCGTCACCGTTCTGATGATCGTCCGCCCCGGCTCGACGACCGGAGCCTGAACCCGGCACGATCGATTCCTCGCGTTCGCACACCCGACCGTGAGGAATCCTCATGCAGGACACGACGGCATGGCAGTTGACGCGGACCTTCGCCGGGCCCACCGGCGAGGTCCGCTGGGACCGTCTCGGCGAGCAGGGCCGGCCGCCGGTCGTCCTGCTGCACGGCACCCCGTTCTCGTCCTTCGTCCGGCGCGCGGTGGCCCGGTCTCTCGCCCGCGACCATCAGGTGTACGTCTGGGACATGCCCGGCTACGGGCAGTCGGAGAAGACCGCGGGACAGGACGTCTCCCTGGCCGCCCAGGGTCGCGTCTTCCGCGAACTCCTGGCCCACTGGGAACTGGCCGAACCCCCTGGTCGTGGCGGCCCACGGCTTCGGTGGTGCCGTCGCCCTGCGCGCCCACCTGCTGCACGGCGTCCGCTACCGCGCGCTCGCCCTCGTCGACCCGGTGGCACTGGCCCCGTGGGGCTCGCCGTTCTTCCGCCTCGTCGGTGCACACTCCCCCGTCTTCGAGCAGTTGCCGCCCGCACTGCACGCCGCGCACGTCCGCGAGTACATCGGCACGACCGGCGGGCCCGGCCCACACCCCGCCGTCCTGGAGCGGCTCGCCGACCCCTGGCTCGGCGCGGCGGGCCAACCGGCGTTCTACCGGCAGATCGCCAGGCCGACCAGCGTCACACCGACGAGATCCAGGGCCGCTACGGCGAGACCGACCTCCCGGTCACGGTGTGCTGGGGCACGGACGACGCGTGGATCCCGGTGGAGAAGGGCCGTGAGCTGGCCGCAGCGATACCCGGCGCCTCCTTCGAGCCGATCCCCGGCGCGGGCCACCTGGTCCAGGAGGACGCCCCCGCCCAACTCGCCATCATTTTGCACGAGTTCCTCCGCTCGACGACGGTTTCCTGACCCTTGGAACAGCGGCGCCCCATGGCCGAAAACCGCCCGCGCGCCCGCAACGCGTGGTGCTAGCGTTCCTGACGAGCACCACTGGGACGACGCCTCGGCTGCGGCGTCCCTCACACGGGGGAATATGCGGGGGACAAGAGGGGACCACCTTCACCTGCGACAAGGCCTTCCGGTCGCACGGCCGGCCATCGTGAGCGCACCGGATTCCGCCGCGGGCCCGATGGCCTGATCCCAAGTGCCGTGCGGCACTGCAGGGTTCCGCGCGGCACGGCCGTTCCGCGTCGCGTCGGGTTCCAAACCCCGTTCCCCGATCCCGCGAACGCGTCGCCGCCCCCGGAACCACCGCCGTCCGCACCTCCGCGGCGCACCCGAACCGCGCCCCCCTTCCGCACGACGCCGCCGGACGGCCCCCGAGGAGCGCCCCAGGCCGCCCCGCGCCACCACCGCCGTCCACCGGGCGCCCCCTGGCCCTGATCGGCGCGGCGGAGGAGATCGGCGACCGGCTGCTCCGGCTCGCCGTCACCGGAGGCGACGCGGTGGGCCGGCTCGGCACCCGCTCCCCCGGCCCCGGTGTCCCCGAGGTCGTCCCGGTGGGCACGGACCTCTACGGAGGGCTGTCCGGGATCGGCCTCTTCCTGCTCCGGCTCCCCCGGGTCACCGGCGCCCGCCGCTTCCGCGACCCGGCGGACCACATCGCGGACGAGGTCGCCCGCCGCGTCACCGGCGGCGAGGCCCCCGCCGCCGGGGCCCTCTACCTGATGAGCCACGACCTTCCGGGCGGGCGGCCCCGCCGGCCGCTTCCGGGCGGTCCGCGACGCGGTCCTCCCCACGCTGCGGACGGCCGCCGCCGGGGACACGGCCTACGGCGTGATCGACGGCGCCGGGGGGTACGTCCTGGTGTGCCTGGCGGCGTACGCGGCCGCCGGCGACCCGGAGTCCCCCTGGAGGCGGCCCGGCTCGCGGGGGACCACCTAGCCGCCCACGCCGAACCGACGGGCGCCGGGCTCGGCCGGCGGCACGCGGGCATTCCCGTCTCCAGGCCGCTCACCGGCCTGGCCCACGGCACGTCGGGCGCCGTCGTCGCCCTGTCCCGGCTCACCGCGCTGCGCCCCGACGAGCGGTACGACGCGGTGATCGACGGAGCGCGGGCCTACGAGGTCGGCGTGTTCGAGCCCCACACGGGCAACCGGCCCGACCTGCGGGAGCACGCGCCCGTACGGCACTGGTCGGCCTGGTGCCACGGCGCGGCGGGCGTCGGCCTGGCCCGCGCGGAGCCGCTGACGTCGGCATACCGGCCGACGGCCACCGAGCTCAGGCCGCAGAACTGCGCCGCGCCCGGCCCCGCCCTCGCCGGCCGGGACAACCACAGCCTGTACCACGGCAGCCTCGGCAACCTAGAACCGCTGCTCTACGCCGAGGGCTGGGCCTCGCCCGCCCGGACGGACTCGCGGAACGGCTGTCCGCCGTCCTGGAGCGGGTACGGCGGACAGGCCGGCGCTCGGGTGCCCCGGCGGGCGAGAAGGTGCCCGGTCTGCTCACGGGCCTGGCCGGGATCGGCCACGATCTGCTGCGGTTCGCGGCACCGGAGAGGTGCCGTCGGTCCTGCCGCTCGCACCGCCCGCCTGAGGAGCGGACGTCAGGACGGCGCCCCCGAGCTGAACCGCCGCAGCAGCGGCGACAGCACCAGCACCGACTTCGTCCGCTCGACGAACGGCTCGCCGGCGATGCGCTCCAGGACCCGCTCGAAGTGCCGCATGTCGGAGGCGAAGATCTGGACGATGGCGTCGGCCTCACCGGTGACGGTGGAGGCGGACGCCACCTCCGGGTAGCGGGAGAGGCCGCGGTGGATCGCCTCGGGCGAGGTGTTGCGGCGGCAGTAGAGCTCGATGAAGCCCTCGGTCTCCCAGCCGAGGGCCCCCGGGTCCACCCGGACGGTGAACCCGGTGATGGCCCCTTCGGCACGCAGCCTGTCCACGCGCCGCTTCACCGCGGGCGCGGACAGGCCGACCTCGGCACCGATGTCGGCGTAGGACCGCCGGGCATCTTCGGCCAGGGCGTGCACGATACGTTCGTCGAGCTCGTTGAGTCGCACTGCGGGTGAATCACTTTTCTACGGGATCCTGCTTTTCCTCCAGCAGTAGATCACGTATCCGGTGTCCGTCCCGACTCGCGGCGGCCGGGCTAGCCCTTCGCGGGGGCCTCGACGGCGTCCGGACCGGCAGGACCGCCGGAACCGTCAGGACCGGCCGGGCCGTCGTCCGTCCCGCCGTTCAGACGCGAGTTCCGCATGCCGTAGGCGAAGTAGATGACGAGACCGACGACCAGCCAGGCCCCGAAGACCTCCCAGGTGATCGTGGAGAGCCGGTACATCATGAAGAGGCAGAGCCCGAAGCCGATCACCGGGAAGATCATGCCGAGCCGCAGCCGCACTCCGCCGGGGAGCGGCACGCGGACCCCGGACAGCGGGACGGTGAAGGAGCGCTTCATGTCCGGCCGCTTCACGGCGAGGACGATGACGGCCACGTTGACCAGGGCGAAGGCGAAGAGGGTGCCGATGCTGGTGGCGTCGGCGAGCTCGGCCAGCGGGACCGCGGCGGCGAGGATGCCGCAGAAGGCGCAGGTGATGACCGTGTTGGCCACCGGGACGCCCTTGCGCGGGCTGACCTTGGCGAACGTCTTGGGGATCAGGCCGTCGCGGGCCATCGCGAAGAGGATGCGGGTCTGGCCGTAGAGGACGGTCAGCACCACGCTGGCGATGGCGATGACGGCACCGGCCGCCAGCAGCACGGCCCAGAAGCTCTGGCCGGTGACGTCCTTCATGATCCCGGCGAGCGCGGCCTCGGAACCCTCGAACTGCTTCCACGGCAGGGCGCCGACGGCGATCGCGGCGACCAGGACGTACAGCGCGGTGACGATCAGCAGCGACAGCATGATCGCCTTGGGCAGGTCCTTCTTCGGGTTCTTGGCCTCCTCACCGGCGGTGGAGGCGGCGTCGAAACCGATGTACGAGAAGAACAGGCTGGCCCCGGCGTTGCTGACGCCGGCCAGCCCCAGCGGCATGAACGGCGAGTAGTTGCCGGCCTTGATGCCGGTGAAGGCCACGGCGCAGAAGAGCAGCAGGGCGGCGATCTTCACCCCGACCATGATGGCGTTGGCGCGGGCGCTCTCCTTGGCGCCGCCGAGCAGGAACGCCATGCAGAGGAGCACGACGAGCAGGGCGGGCACGTTGAAGATGCCGCCGTCACCGGGCGGGTTGGCCAGCGACGCCGGGATGGTCACGCCGATCGTGCCGTCCAGCAGCTCGTTGAGGTACTGGCCCCAGCCGACGGCCACGGCCGCGACGGAGACGCCGTACTCCAGGATCAGGCACCAGCCGCAGATCCAGGCGACGATCTCGCCGAGCGTGGCGTAGGAGTACGAGTACGAGGAGCCGGAGACCGGGATGGTGCCGGCCAGCTCCGCGTAGGAGAGCGCGGAGAAGAGCGCGGTGAGGCCCGCGAGGACGAACGAGATCACGACGGCGGGGCCGGCGTCCGGCACGGCGGTGCCGAGCACCACGAAGATGCCGGTGCCCAGGGTGGCACCGATGCTGATCATGGTCAGCTGCCACATGCCGAGCGAGCGGCGCAGCGTGCCGCCCTCGCCCTGGCCGCCCTCGGCGACCAGGCGCTCGACCGGCTTGCGCCGCATCAGACGGGAACCGGTCCCGGCGGGCGGCTGCGGGGGGCGCTTGCCGTTGCCGGCGGCAGGGGGCGCTGTGTCTTGGTCCAGCACGGGGGTCGCTCCGTTCATCGCGGCCAGTGGAGCCACCGGTACCGCAAGCGGCCACCCGTCGGTTGCGTCGGCAGGGGGACGACCGAGAAAGGAGGGGGACCGCGAGCCAGCGGTACCCGCCACTCCACGTACTGCGCGGAACCCTACGAGGTAGGGGCCCGCGCTCGTAATGCACCATTCTTGCGCATGCCCGTACGATCGTTGCGTCTGCGTGCCAAGAATGGGCGTTCGTTGCATGTCACCTTACGAATCGGTACATGTAGGCGTCAACCACAGCAGACGGCGGTCGGGCGGAAAACGACGAAAAGGGGCGCGGCCGGATCGGCCGCGCCCCTCTTCCGGGCAGGTGTGACGACTACTGCCAGCTGGCGTGCAGCGGCTTGCCCTCCGCGTAACCGGCGGCGCTCTGGACGCCGACGACGGCCCGCTCGTGGAACTCCGCGAGGTTGCTCGCGCCCGCGTAGGTGCAGGACGAGCGGACGCCCGCGATGATCGAGTCGATCAGGTCCTCGACGCCCGGGCGGGTCGGGTCGAGGAACATCCGCGAGGTGGAGATGCCCTCTTCGAACAGGCCCTTGCGGGCGCGGTCGTAGGCGGACTCCTCCGAGGTGCGGTTGCGCACGGCGCGGGCCGAGGCCATGCCGAAGCTCTCCTTGTACAGCCGGCCGTCGGCGGACTGCTGAAGGTCGCCCGGGGACTCGTAGGTGCCCGCGAACCAGGAGCCGATCATGACGTTGGAGGCTCCGGCGGCCAGCGCCATCGCCACGTCGCGCGGGTGGCGGACGCCACCGTCGGCCCAGACGTGCTTCCCGTACTTCTTCGCCTCGGCTGCGCACTCCAGCACCGCGGAGAACTGCGGCCGGCCCACGCCGGTCATCATGCGGGTGGTGCACATGGCGCCGGGGCCCACACCGACCTTGATGATGTCCGCGCCGGCCTCGATCAGGTCGCGCACGCCCTCGGCGGCGACGATGTTGCCCGCGACGATCGGGACCCGCGGGTCCAGCGACCGGACGGCCTTGATCGCGGCGATCATCGACTCCTGGTGGCCGTGCGCGGTGTCCACCACGATGGTGTCCGCACCGGCGTCCAGCAGCGCCTTGGCCTTGCCGGCCACGTCGCCGTTGATGCCCACGGCGGCGGCGATGCGCAGCTTGCCGTCGGCGTCGGTGGCCGGGGTGTACAGGGTGGCGCGCAGGGCGCCCTTGCGGGTGAGGATGCCCGCCAGCTTGCCGTCCTTGTCGACGGCGGGGGCCAGCTTGCGGTGGGCCGCGTCGAGCTGGTTGAACGCCTCGCGCGGGTCGATGTCGGCGTCCAGGAGCAGCAGCTCCTTGGACATGACCTCGGAGAGCTGGGTGAAGCGGTCCACGCCGGTCAGGTCGTGCTCGGTGACGACGCCGACGGGCCGGTGGTCCGCGTCCACGACGACGCCGGCGCCGTGCGCCCGCTTGGGCAGCAGGGACAGCGCGTCGGCGACGGTCTGGGTGGGGGCGAGGACGATGGGGGTGTCCAGCACGTGGTGCCGGCTCTTGACCCAGGTGATGACGTCGGTGACGACCTCGATCGGGATGTCCTGGGGGATGACCACGAGGCCACCGCGGCGGGCGACGGTCTCCGCCATGCGGCGGCCCGCGATGGCGGTCATGTTGGCGACCACGAGCGGAATGGTGGTGCCCGTGCCGTCCGGGGCGGACAGGTCCACGCCCTGGCGGGAACCGACCGCGGAGCGGCTCGGCACCATGAAGACGTCGTCGTACGTCAGGTCGTACGGCGGCTTCTGATCGTTGAGGAAACGCATACTGGCTCTCTCACCTGCAGGAATAGAACTACGAAGCGGGTGGGGAGTCAGCTCGAACCAGCGCCGGATCGGGCTGAGGTTCCTGGACCCATCATCCACGATGACTCGGGCTGTTGGCCAATGACTGTGAGATTTCGCGGCATTCCTGTGGATTCGGCCAGCCGGCCGCGACGGCCCCTGTGGCATCGGCCAAGCGTCGGCCGAGCCCGGCCGGAGGGGCCGCCGGCCGGGCTCCGTACGGTGGCGCCATGACGTACCAGGAGATCATCTGCCGCCCCTCGGGACCGGAGGACGACGCGGCCGTGGCCGCCCTCGACGGCTCGTTCACCACCGACACCGTCTACGAGGTGACCGCCTCCCCCGCCGGCTTCGCCCTCCGCCCGGTGCCGGTCGATCCGCCCGTCCGCAAGGTGTTCCCCGACGACGAGCCGGACGGCGACGGCGACGGGGGTGACGGCACCGGCCGCCGGTACGCGGCGTTCGACGGCGACGTGCTCTGCGGCTTCGTCGCCACCTCCTACGAGCCGTGGAACCGCCGGCTGACCGTCGAGGACATCGAGGTGGCCCCGGAGTACCGGGGGCGGGGCGTCGGCCGGGCCCTCATGGAACGCGTCCACGAGCGGGCCCGGGAATGCGGCGCGGGGCATGTGTGGCTGGAAGTCACCAACATCAATGCCCCTGCCATCCGTTCCTATCTCCGCATGGGTTTCTCGTTCTGCGGAATGGACACCACGCTTTATTCCGGTACGGAATCCGCAGGGGAAATCGCGCTGTTCATGAGCCGCCCCTGCCCCTGAGCCGGCCCGCCCTCCGGCGCCTGCGCCGGCCCCCTCGACCCGCTCAAGCCGCCATCCGTACCGGCCGCCTCTCCACCATCCGTACGGGCGGCCGGACCGGCCCCGGCCCGCTCCGGCGCGGGCTCCCCGGCGAGGGCGGCGGCCGCGGCCGCCGCCGTGCGCCGCGCCCTCGGACCGGTGGTCACGGCCCCCAGCACGGCGACGACGACGCCGCACGCCGTGACGATCCACCACCCGCCGTGGCTGGCCGCGGCGAAGTGGGTGCGCGCGGGCCCGTCGAGGTGCGCGGAGACCACCGTGCCGATGACGGCCACGCCGGACGCCTGGCCCACCTGCCGGGCGGTGGACATCATCCCGGCCGCCATGCCGGCCCGTTCGGCGGGCATCCCGGTGACGGCGGTCGTGGTGATCGGCGGGTTCATCAGCCCGAACCCGAGGCCGAACAGCGCGTGGTCGACGAGCAGCCACGCCGTGGGCGTGTCCGAGCCCACCCGGGTCAGCCCCAGGGCGGCCAGCGTGATCGCCGTACCGGCGACCACCAGCGGCAGCCGGGGCCCGCGGGCCGCCACCAGCCGTCCGGACACCGGCCCGGCCACCAGCATCATCGCGGCGAGCGGCAGGGTGTACAGCCCCGCGTCCACCGCCGACAGACCGCGGACGCCCTGCAGGTAGAGCGGTTCCACGAAGAGGAACCCGCCCAGCGCCCCCACTCCGCAGAACCCGATCACGCTCGCCCCGCTGAAGGGCACACTGCGGAAGTAGCGCGGTTCGATCAGCGGCTCCGCGTGCCGCCGCTCGTACCCGACCAGGGCCACCAGGGCGACGGCGGCCAGCGCGAACAGCGCGACGATCGGCGCCGACGCCCAGCCGTGCTCCCGGCCGGTGATCACCGCGTACACCAGGGAGGCCAGCAGCACCACGACGAGGACCTGTCCCACCGGATCGAACCGGCGCACCCGGGACGCCTTGGACTCGGGGACGAAACGGCGGCACAGCACCACCGCCGTGATGCCGATCGGCACGTTGATCCAGAAGATCGCCCGCCAGCCCACCGAGTCCACCAGCGCCCCGCCGGCCACCGGCCCGAGCGCCATGCTGATGCCGAGCACCCCGCCCCACACCCCGATCGCCCGGGCCCGCTCGGCGCGGTCGGTGAAGGTGTTGGTGATGATGGCCATGGCCACCGGGTTGAGCATGGACCCGCCCACCGCCTGCACCACCCGGAAGACGACCAGCCAGCCGAGCCCCGGCGCGAAGCCGCACAGCAGCGACCCGGCGGTGAAGACCACGAGACCGGCCGTGAAGGTGCGCCGCCGCCCGATGCGGTCCGCCGTCGAGCCCGCGAGCATCAGCAGACTCGCCAGCACCAGGAGATACGAGTCGACGATCCACTGCAACCCCGCCATGGAGGCGTGCAGTTCGGTCGACAGCGCCGGCAGGGCGATGTTGACGGCCGAGCCGTCCAGGCTCACCAGCAGCAGACTCGTACAGCAGATCAGCAGCACCAGGACGCGCCGTCGGCGTCCTATATCGTCCGGCATGTGTTCCCCTCCCGTTCCCGGGACCGGCCCGGTGGTTTTCCGGCCCTTTCCCGACGATTCGGGGACGATTTTTCCGGAACTCCCGGAATTCCCGGAGTTCCGCCACCCGCCCCTACGCGTTCCGGGCCGCATTCAGAATCCGGCATTCCTCGCATGACTTCAAATGCAATTCCGGCACTCGTAAGATGCACCACGTGCATACACGCCTGGATCTGAACCTGCTCGTGGCCCTGGACGCGCTGCTGGAGGAGTGCTCGGTCACCAGGGCCGCCGAGCGGCTGGGGATCACCGAGCCCGCCATGAGCCGCGCGCTCGGGCGCATCCGGCGGGCCGTCGGCGACCCGGTGCTGGTCCGCGCGGGGCACGCCATGCAGCCGACGCCGCACGCGGTGGCCGTCCGGGCGGAGGTGCACGCGCTGGTGCAGCGGGCCCGCGCGGTGCTGGCCCCGGCCGCGGGACCCGCCCTGGAGACGCTGGAACGGACCTTCACGGTGGTCGCGAACGACGCGGTCGTCACCTCCGTCGGTGACCACCTGGTGTCCCGGCTGGAGGCCCGCGCACCCGGCGTCACCGTCCGCTTCCTCGCCCAACTGGCGGGCGAGGGCTCACGGTTGCGCGAGGGCGTCACCGACCTGGAGATAGGGGTGCTCCGGTCCACCGCCCCGGAGATACGCACCGAGCACCTGGGCCGCGACCGCCACGTGCTCGCCATGCGGGCCGACAACCCGCTCGCGGAGGGCGAACTCACGGTCGAGCGGATCGCCGCCGCGCGGCACCTCCAGACGTCCCGGCACGGCCGGACCGGCCATCCGCTCGACGACGCGCTGGCCGAGACCGGCCACCGGCGGCGGGTCTCCGCGACCGCGCCGACCTACGCGGCGACACTGCTGCTCCTGATGGGCTCGCGGAGCTTCGTCTCCGTCATCCCCTGGCTGCACCACCGGCACACCGTCGAGACGCTCGGCCTGACCGTCCGCGAACTGCCGTTCGCCCTGCCGCCGATCAACCTCTCCCAGGCGTGGCACCCGCGCGACGACGCGGACCCGGCGCACCGCTGGCTGCGCGCCCAGGTCCGCGAGGCGGTCGGGACGGTCCTCGGACCGCGGGACGCTCAGACGTCCGGGTCGGCGCGCTCCAGCGCCGGGCGGGGGCCGGGGGCGGACTCGGTCAGCAGGTAGTCCGCCGCGGCCGTGTCCGTCACCAGGCTGGTGACCAGGCCCGACCGCAGCACCGCGCCGATCGCCGCCGCCTTGCGCGCGCCGCCCGCGATGGCCACGACCTCGGGGATGCGGCGGAGCCGGTCGGCCTCCACGGTGATGCAGCGCTCGCCCAGGTCCCGCCCGATCCGCCGGCCCTCGGCGTCGAAGAGGTGCGCCGACATCTCGGCGGCGGCGCCCAGCGACGCGTAGTGGGTGCGCTCCTCGTCCGACAGCATGTCGTAGACCGTGGAGATGCCCGGCTCCCAGGAGCCGATGGAGACGGCGGCGACGGTCACCTTGTCGAAGTACTCGAAGGCCCGCGCGATGCCCGTCTGCCCGCGCAGCGCGGCGGCGGTGGCCGGGTCCGGGAGCAGCATCGGGGCGTAGATCGGGTGCGCCTCGCCGCCGGAGACCTGGGCCGCCCGGCGGACGGCCTCGACGGAGCCGCGCTCGGCGGTGCCCGCGTCGTAGACGCCGGTGAGCTGGACGACGGTGCAGGGCGGCAGCCGGTGCAGGGCCGCCGCCATGTGGATGGTGGAGCGGCCCCAGGCGAGGCCGAGGACGTCGCCCTCGTTGACCAGCTCGCCGAGCAGTCCGGCGGCCACCTCGCCCAGGTTCTCCGGGTCGGGGGCGTCCTCGGCCGCGTCGGCCGGGGACTCGACGACGACGGCGTGCCGCAGGCCGTAGCGGGCGCGCAGCGCGTCGGACCGCTCCGCGTCCAGCTCGGCGGGCACCCGGATCTCGATGCGCACCAGATCGCGTTCGAGCGCCGTCTCCAGCACCCGGGCCACCTTGAAGCGGCTCACGCCGAACTCCTCGGCGATCTGGATCTTGGACTTGCCCTCCAGATAGAAGCGGCGGGCCATGGCCGCCGCCTGCACGAGTTCGGCGGGCCCCATCGGCGTCACTGAACGGCCCGTCGACACCGCGTTCTCCTCACTGCTGCGTTCACCTTGTGGACTCGACCGTCACATCCTGTCAGAAAACGGCGGTCCCGATCTTCGTCCGGTCCCGGCCGCGGTCCCCGGCGACCTCCGGACCCGGTGGTGTCAGTGCCCGCAGGCCCAGGGCGCGGCCGAGGTGGCGGCCTCCGCGAGCTCACGCAGTGAGCGTACGGCGGCCGCCGGGTCATCGGTACCGTAAACGGCCGAACCTGCGACGAACACGTCGGCGCCCGCCTCGGCGCACCGCTCGATGGTCTCCGCCGAGACCCCGCCGTCCACCTGGAGCCAGAGCTCCAGACCGTGCCGGGAGATCAGCTCCCGGGTGCGACGGATCTTCGGCAGCATGATGTCCAGGAACTTCTGCCCGCCGAAGCCCGGCTCCACGGTCATGATCAGGAGCATGTCGAGCTCGGGGAGCAGGTCCTCGTACGGCTCGATCGGCGTCGCGGGCTTGAGCGCCATCGACGCCCGCGCCCCCTTGGCCCGGATCTCCCGCGCCAGCCGGACGGGGGCGGCGGCGGCCTCCACGTGGAAGGTGACCGACCCGGCACCCGCCTCCACGTACTGCGGGGCCCAGCGGTCCGGGTCCTCGATCATCAGATGGCAGTCCAGCGGCGTGGACGTGGCCCTGCTCAGCGACTCGACGACCGGCACCCCGAGCGTGAGGTTGGGGACGAAATGGTTGTCCATCACGTCGACGTGGAGCCAGTCGGCGCCCTTCACGGCCTGCGCCTCGTCGGCCAGGCGGGCGAAGTCCGCGCTGAGGATGCTGGGGTTGATCTGGACGGTCATGCCCCAAGCCTGCCATGCGGAGGCGGCCGCCCGGACAGGGAGGGTCGCCCTCGCGGAGGGCGGCGGCCGGTTCCCCGGAGCGGAGCCCGTCGGACGCGACGCCGGGCGGGCGACGAGATCCGGAGGCCGGCGCCGAGCCCGGCCCCTTGCCGCTCCGGCCCGCGGTCGACCGGCTGCCCGGGGCGGGCCCCCGGCCGGGCGGCGACCTCCTCGTGGACAGCACGTTCCCGCACCGCTCACGGACCTCCGTCCGCCGGGCGGCGCGGCTGCGGCGACCTCGCCCACGCCGGAGGCACACCGCGGACCGCCGCGCGTGCGGAGACGGGGACGTCCGCTCCCGGGAGTGGTGTCAGGGGGCCGGTCCGACGCCCGCTGCGGCCGGCCGCTGGGCGGAGCACCGCCGTCGGCGGCCGCCGGGGGCGACTCTCGGGAGGCCGCCCGGCAGCCGGCCGTGCCAGGCCCGCCGGGCACCCGGTCGCGGTCGCGACCGCGAGGCTCCGGCCCCGGCGCCGCGCGGGATCCCGGAGCCGGCCGGTCAGCCCGTGCTCCGCAGCAGCGCCAGGTACATCGCGTCCGTGCCGTGCAGGTGCGGCCAGAGCTGGACGTCCGGGCCGTCGCCGAGCGCGGGGACGCCGCCGAGCAGCGGGCGGGCGTCGATCCACTCGGCCTCGACGCCGTCGCGCTTGAGGACGTCCTGGACGACGGCCCGGGTCTCCGCCGGGTGCGGGGAGCACGTGGCGTAGCCGACGACGCCGCCGGTCCGCACGGACCGCAGGGCCTCGTGGAGCAGGTCGCGCTGGAGCGGCCCGAAGCCGGCCACGTCCTCCGGGCGCCGGCGCCAGCGGGCCTCGGGGCGGCGGCGCAGGGCGCCCAGGCCGGTGCAGGGGACGTCGACGAGGACGCGGTCGAAGGTGCCCTCGCGCCACGGCGGGCGGGTGCCGTCGGCGGTGACGACCTGGTACGGGCCGGGGTTGCCGGCCAGGGCGCGGCCGACCAGCCGGGCGCGGTGCGGCTGGCGCTCGGCGGCCAGCAGGGCGGCGCCGCGCTCCGCCGCCAGGGCGGCGAGCAGCGCGGCCTTGCCGCCGGGGCCCGCGCAGCCGTCGAGCCAGCGCCGGTCGGGGCCGTCCAGCGGCGCCGCGGCGAGGGCGAGGGCGACAAGCTGGCTGCCCTCGTCCTGGACGCCGGCCCGGCCCTCGCGCACGGCGTCGATCGCGCCGGGCTCACCGCCCTCGACGAGCCGGACGGCGTGCGGCGACCAGCGGCCCGGCAGGGCGCGGTCCTCGCCGAGCGCCGTCAGCAGCTCGGCGGCGGAGGCCCGGCCGGGCCGGGCGACGAGGGTGACGTCGGGCCGCTCGTTGTCGGCGTCGAGCAGGTCCTCGATGCCGGCGCGGCTGCCGCCGAGCGCGTCCCACAGCGCGGAGACGATCCAGCGCGGGTGCGCGTGGACGACGGCGAGGTGCTCCTCGGGGTCGTCCTCGTAGGGCGGGGCGACCCGCTCCAGCCAGCCGTCCAGGTCGTGCGCGGTGACCTTGCGCAGCACGGCGTTGACGAACTTCGCCCGGCCGTCGCCGCAGACCACACGGGCCAGTTCGACGGTGGCCGACACGGCCGCGTGCGGCGGGATGCGGGTGCCGAGCAGCTGGTGGACGCCGAGGCTGAGCACGTCCAGCACCGGCGGGTCCACCTCGCGCAGCGGCCGGTCGACGCAGGCGGCGATGACCGCGTCGTACGTCCCCTGCCGGCGCAGCGTGCCGTAGACCAGCTCGGTGGCGAGGGCGGCGTCCCGGGCGTCGAAGTCCTCGTGCTTCTCCCGCGCCTTGCGCAGCAGCGGGGGGAGCACCAGGTTCGCGTACGCGTCGCGCTCGTCGACGGCCCGCAGCGCCTCGAAGGCGAGGATCCGGACCGGGTCCTTCTTGGGCCGGCGGTGCGGCTTCGCAGGGCGGCCGTTCTTCCGGCGAGGCGGCTGCTGATCGTTCACGAAAGGTGCTCCGGAGCTGGGGGTGACGAAGGGGTCCAGCCTACGCCGCCGGGCCGTCCCCGAGCTTCTCGCCTGCGGCGATGCGGACGCCGCGGGCCCAGTCGGCGGCCTGCATGGGCTTCTTGCCCTGCGGCCGCACCCACTGGAGCTCGACGGCGTGCGAGCCGGTGCCGACGTGGACGCTCTTCTTCCCGGCGGCGATCTCCCCGGGCGCGAGGCCCGTGCGCTCCGGCGCGAGCGCCAGCGACATGACCTTCAGCCGCTCGCCGCGGAACACCGTCCACGCGCCGGGGGCGGGGGCGCAGCCGCGGACGACGCGGTCGCAGCGCAGGGCGGGGGCGGTCCAGTCGATCCGGGCGTCCTCGACGCTGATCTTGGGGGCCAGGGAAATGCCCTCGGCGGGCTGCGGGACGGCCTCCAGGGTGCCGTCCTCGATCCCGTCCATCGTCGCGGCGAGCAGCCCGCCGCCGGCGAGCGCGAGCCGGGTCAGCAGGTCACCGCTGGTGTCGGTGGGACGGACCTGCTCGGTGAGGACGCCGTAGACGGGACCCGAGTCGAGGCCCTCCTCGATGAGGAAGGTGGAGGCGCCGGTGACCTCGTCGCCGGCCATCACCGCGTGCTGCACGGGGGCGGCGCCGCGCCAGGCGGGGAGCAGCGAGAAGTGCAGGTTCACCCAGCCGTGCCGGGGGATCCCCAGGGCGGCCTTGGGCAGCAGCGCGCCGTAGGCGACGACCGGGCAGCAGTCCGGCGCGATCTCGCGGAGCCGGGCGAGGAAGTCCTCGTCGCGCGGCCGGTTCGGCTTGAGGACCTCGATGCCGGCCTCCTCGGCGCGCTCGGCGACCGGGCTGGCGACCATCCGCCGGCCGCGTCCGGCCGGGGCGTCCGGGCGGGTGACCACGGCGACGACCTCGTGGCGGTCCGAGGCGAGCAAGGCGTCGAGGGCGGGGACCGCGACCTCGGGAGTACCGGCGAAGACGAGCCTCATGGGTGGCGAACTACCTCTCACGCGCCGAGCGGAACGGCGCACAGTCTAGGACGTGCGCGGCTCGGCCGCCCCGTCGGCCTCACGGCTCGGGCGAGGGGCGTGCGACCGACCGCACGCCCCATTCCGGCGGATGTGCGCCCCCATAGCGTGACCCGTCCGGCCTTGGCGCGTTGGGTCAAGAGAGATTGACCGACCCACCGGGCCGCCACCGCGGCCCGCTCCGACTGTCCGTCAACTCTCGTCCGTAAGCACCCCGTTCACCGCCGGTCCGAGAGGCTTGTTGATGCCCGACCACGCAACTCATGACGCCCAGGCACGAGCCAGCCTGCATCTCCTGGTCCGGGACATCGAGCGGGTCCGCCGGCAGGTGGATGCGCTGCGTACCCTGACCGCTCAGCTGGGCAATGTCTACCGTCCACGCCGCACGGGCCCCTCGGCGGGCTTCGTCGTCTACGGCCGGGCCCCCGCCCCGACCGTCCGGCTGGCGCAGGAGCTGCGCGACAGCGTCGAGACGCTGGTGACGGCGGCGGTGGACTTCGACCGCTCGCTCGGCTTCTCGTGGGACGCGGTGGGCTCGGCGCTGGGCGTCACCAAGCAGGCGGTCCACCGCCGCTACGGCGCCCGCCGCGCCAACGGCCAGACCTCCACGGAGCCGGCCCCGGCCCCCGAGCAGGCCGCGACGGTCGGCGCCCCCCCGGTCGTCCCCGTCGTCCCGGCTGCCCGCTCGGTCCCGGGCCAGCCCGCGAGCTCCCACCGCGAGGAACCGCGCCCGCCGGCGTTCCCGGGACCGCGGAACGGGTGAGGGCCCGCAGGGGCGGTGCGGGCGGTTCCGGTTGCACCCCCTGCGGCCCGACGCGGCTGACGGCGTACGAGCCGGCTGGGTGCCGTCCCCGTGGTCGCGGCCGTCACCGGGCCGGCCGCGTCGGGAGGGCGACCGAGCCGGTCCGACCGGCGGCGACGAAACGGCCGCACGACGGCGTCGACGCGAAGCCGGCCCCGAGTCGCACCCGAGCACTCGACCAGGCCGGTCCACCCGCCCGGGCCGACCGGCCACGAGACAACGCCGGCCCATTCCGCGGCCCCCCAACGACGACCGGCAGCAAACGGCATCAGGGCGAACCGGCAGGAAGCGGCCACCCGGACCCGGCCGCCCCCTCCGGCTGCCGGCGAGCCGGTCCGCCACCGGCATCCCGGGCTCCTCGGACCGTACGCGACGGATCGAGCACCGATCGCCCGCGGACGCCCTGGTTTCGGGGCGGTGCCGACCGGCCGGCGCCCTGCGTCCGTCCACGATGCTCCGGCCCGCGCCGGGAGGCCGGTCGGGCATCCGGTCCGGGCCCTCCGCTCAGCCGATGTCCGGCGGGTCCATCCGCAGGCGCACCGGTTCGCCGTCCCTGCGGGCGAGGCGGACCGCCTGGGCGGTTCTCAGAGCGGCGGCCAGGGCGGCACCCCGGCCGGGGCGGACGCGGACCAGGGCCCGTTCCCAGTGCTCCCCCGGCGGCGGGTCGCCAGGGCGGCGCGGGCGGCCGGCGGCCGCCGGGGGCACCGGGACGGGCCCGAGGACGTCGGCCCCCTCCGGCAGCTCCGCCGCCGCCAGGAACTCCGCGACGGCCTCCGGCGGCCCGCTGACCGCGGCCATCCGGGAGACCGGCGGGAAGCCCAGCTCCGCCCGTTCGGCGAGCTCCCGCACCGCGTGACCCGCCGGGTCCCAGCGGACCAGCGCCTGCACCGGACGCAGCGTCGGCTCGGCCACGACGACGACCGTGCCGCCCGCCTCCTGCCCCCGCACCAGCGCGGACGCCGCCAGCCAGCGGCGCAGGGTCTCCTCCCCCGCCCGCAGGTCGGGCAGGCCGAGCAGCGCCCAGCCGTCGAGCAGCAGCGCCGCGGCGTAACCGCCCTCGGCGACCGGCTCGGCGCCCGGTGTGGCGACGACCAGGGCGGGGGCGCCGGGGACGGTGTCCAGGACGTGGTCGCGGCCCGAGGTGCGGACCGGGACGGCGGGGAACGCCCGGCCGAGCTCCTCGGCGGTCCGCCGCGCCCCCACCACCTGGGCGCGCAGCCGGGACCCGGCGCACTCGGGGCAGTGCCAGTTCACCGCCTCCACCCCGCACCAGCCGCAGTGCAGCGCGCCGTCCGCGCCATGCGCCTCCAGGGGGCCGGCGCACCGGCCGCACCGCGCGGGCTCACGGCAGCGCTCACAGGCGAGCCGGGGGACGTAGCCCCGGCGGGGCACCTGGACCAGCACCGGGCCATGCCGCAGCCCCTCCCGGGCCACCTGCCAGGCCAGCGAGGGCAGCCGGGCGGCACGCGCCGCCTCGTCCCGGGCGAGGTCGCCGTCGCCGACCGTGCGGACCAGCGGCGCGGCGGCCCGGACGCGGGCCCGGTCGGCGGCCAGCGGCAGCGCCCACCCGGTACGGACGAGCTGCGCCGCCTCGACGCTGCACCCGAAGGCGCCGAGCAGGAACGCGGCCTTCTCCTGGGCCGCGCGCAGCAGCAGCACCTCGCGGGCGTGCGGCTGCGGCGCGTGCTGCTCGGCGTGGCTGGAGTCGGCGTCGTCCCAGATCGCGACGAAGCCGAGGTCCTGGACGGGCGCGAACATGGCGGCACGGGTGCCGACGACGGCCCGTATCGCGCCGCGGTTGACCGCGAGCCAGCGCCGGTAGCGCTCCTCCGGGCCGGTGTCGGCGGTCAGCAGGACGTGCCGGCCGGGCCCGAGCAGCGCGGTGAGCGCGGCGTCGACCCGGGCCGCGGCCCGCCCGTCGGGGACGACGACCAGCGCTCCGCGCCGCGAGGCGAGCGCGGCCGCGGCGGCCCGGGCCAGCTCGTCGGCCCAGTGCGGCCCGGGCAGGGCCGTCCACACCGCGCGCGGGCTCTCGCCCCGGGCGACGGCCTCCAGATAGCCGGGGCCGGTCGGGTAGCGGGCCCAGCCGCCGGGGTCCGGCGCGGCCGGCGGGGGCAGCAGCGGCCCGGACGGCTCGCCCTCGATCCGGGCGTGCCGGGGCGGCACGGCCAGCTGGAGGACGTCGGCGAGCGAGCCCGCGTACCGGTCGGCGACGGCCCGGCAGAGCGCGAAGAGCCGCGGGCCGAGGACGGGTTCGGGCGAGAGCACCTGGGCGATGGCGGCGAGCGGCCCCCGGTAGTCGGACTCCGGCACCCGCTCCACGATGAAGCCGTCCAGCAGGCCGCCGCCCTCGCGACGCCCGTCCCGCACGTTGCGCGTGCCCGCGCCGAAGCGCACCCGGACGCGGGCGCCGGGGCGGGCGTCGGCGTCCAGCTCGGCGGGCACCGCGTAGTCCCACAGCTTGTCCAGGTGCACCGGCCCCTTGTCGACCAGCACCTTCGCGACCGGCAACTCCTTCGCCAGCGCGGCGCCGCGCCAGGTGCGCGGCTTGGCCCGGGGCTTCTTCGCCTTGCGCACGGTTTCGCGGATCAGCGCGAGCTGCTCCCCCTGTGGGGGGGCTGTTTCGGGGTGCCCGTTCTCGCTGCTCACAGCTTCAGTCTTAGCAGAGGGGTCGGACAGTGGGGGTGGGTGTGCCCCGGTCCCTCCCCTTCGCCGATTCCTGGGGGCTGTACCCCCAGACCCCCGAAACCGCGCTCCGCGCGGTTGTCCTCAAGCGCCGGACGGGCTGAATCTCAGCCCGTCCGGCGCTTGAGGACGCGCACCGCAGGTGCGCTCGGGGGTGCGGGGGCGCGCCTCCGCAAGAAACGGTGAAAGGGCGGGACCGGGGCCCCCAAAAAAAAAAGGGGACGGCCCCGGAGCGATTTTTCGCTCCGGGGCCGTCCCGATGACCGCAAAGGCCTACAGACCCGCGGCCTTCCGCAGCGCGTCCACGCGGTCCGTCCGCTCCCACGTGAAGTCCTCGTGCTCACGACCGAAGTGACCGTACGCGGCCGTCTGCGCGTAGATCGGCCGCAGCAGGTCCAGGTCGCGAATGATCGCGGCCGGCCGCAGGTCGAAGACCTCGGAGATGGCGTGCTCGATCTTCTCGGTGTCGACCGTGGCCGTCCCGAAGGTCTCGACGAACAGCCCGACCGGCTCCGCCTTGCCGATCGCGTAGGCGACCTGCACCTCGCAGCGGGCGGCCAGCCCGGCGGCGACGACGTTCTTCGCGACCCAGCGCATCGCGTACGCGGCCGAGCGGTCGACCTTGGACGGGTCCTTGCCCGAGAAGGCGCCGCCACCGTGGCGGGCCATGCCGCCGTAGGTGTCGATGATGATCTTGCGGCCGGTGAGGCCGGCGTCGCCCATCGGGCCGCCGATCTCGAAGCGGCCGGTGGGGTTCACCAGCAGGCGGTAGCCCTCGGTCTCCAGCTTGATGCCGTCCTCGACGAGCTCCTTGAGGACGTGCTCCACGACGTACTCGCGGATGTCGGGGGCGAGCAGCGAGTCCAGGTCGATGTCGGACGCGTGCTGCGAGGAGACGACGACGGTGTCCAGGCGGACCGCCTTGTTGCCGTCGTACTCGATGGTGACCTGGGTCTTGCCGTCGGGACGCAGGTACGGGATGGTCCCGTTCTTGCGGACCTCCGTCAGGCGGCGCGACAGGCGGTGCGCCAGGTTGATCGGGAGGGGCATGAGCTCGGGCGTCTCGTCGCAGGCGTAGCCGAACATCAGGCCCTGGTCGCCCGCACCCTGCTTGTCGAGCTCGTCCTCATCGCCCTCGACCCGCGCCTCGTAGGCGGCGTCCACACCCTGCGCGATGTCCGGGGACTGCGATCCGATCGAGACCGAGACGCCACAGGAAGCGCCGTCGAAGCCCTTCTTGGACGAGTCGTAGCCGATCTCGAGGATCTTGTTGCGGACCAGCGTGGCGATCGGCGCGTACGCCTTCGTGGTCACCTCTCCGGCGACGTGCACCAGGCCGGTGGTGATCAGGGTCTCGACGGCGACCCGGGAAGTCGGGTCCTCCTTGAGGAGGGCGTCGAGAATGGTGTCGCTGATCTGGTCAGCGATCTTGTCGGGGTGACCCTCGGTCACGGATTCCGAGGTGAACAGGCGGCGGGACACATCGCTCCCTGGGGTTGCAGCGGCTGCTGGCTGATCATTGGTGGCTCCGGACGAGAGCTGCGCTCGTGCACGGACCGGTGTCAGTTTATCCGGCCTTTGCTCCCTGCGGACCTCCTGTCCAGCATCACTAAGGACCCGACTAGTGACACTCGTCACCCTGTTCGCCGCTGGCGCATGCGAGCGGGTTATGCCAGGCGGCCGGTGACGAGATCCCAGACGACGTCCGCCAGGTCCTCCTTGGGTCCGTGCGGGACGGAGGTCTCGCCGCCGTCGGCGGCCAGGACGACGGCCTCGTTCTCCGTCGAGCCGAAGGTCCGGCTCTCCCCCACCTCGTTGACCACCAGGAGGTCGCAGCCCTTGCGGGCGAGCTTGGCGCGGCCGTTGGCCAGGACGTCGTCCGTCTCGGCCGCGAAGCCCACGACGACCTGCCCGGGCCGGGCCCGGTCCGCCGACAGCTCGGCGAGGACGTCCGGGTTGCGGACGAGTTCGACGGGCGCGGGCTCCTCGCCGTCCCGCTTCTTGATCTTGCCGGGGGCGTACTGGGCGGGCCGGAAGTCGGCGACCGCGGCCGCCATCACCACGGCGTCCGCGTCGGCCGCGGCCTTGAGCACCGCCTCCCGCAGCTGCACCGCCGTCCCCACCCGCACCACGTCCGCGCCGGCCGGGTCGGGCAGTTCGCTGTTGGCCGCCACCAGCGTGACCCGGGCGCCGCGCGCCACGGCGGTACGGGCCAGGGCGTAGCCCTGCCGGCCGGAGGAGCGGTTGCCGAGGTAGCGCACCGGGTCCAGGGGCTCCCGGGTGCCGCCGGCGCTGATCACCACGTGCCGGCCGGCCAGGTCCCGGCCGCCGGTGCCGCGGGCCAGCACGCGTCGGCAGATCTCGAAGATCTCGGCCGGCTCGGGGAAACGGCCCTTGCCGGTGTCCACGCCGGTCAGCCTGCCGACGGCGGGCTCGACGACGACGGCGCCCCGGCGGCGGAGGGTGGCCACGTTCTCCTGGGTGGCCTGGTTCTCCCACATCTCGGTGTGCATGGCGGGCACGAAGACCACCGGGCAGCGCGCGGTGAGGAGGGTGTTGGTCAGCAGGTCGTCGGCGAGCCCGTGGGCAGCTTTGGCCAGCATGTCGGCGGTGCAGGGGGCGACCACGACGAGGTCGGCCTCCTGGCCGATCCGCACGTGCGGCACCTCGTGGACGCTTTCCCACACCTCGGTGCCGGCCGGGTGCCCGGACAGCGCGGACCAGGTGGCCTCGCCGACGAAGTGCAGCGCCGAGGCCGTCGGGACGACGCGTACGTCGTGGCCCGACTCGGTGAGCCGGCGCAGCAGCTCACACGCCTTGTAGGCGGCGATCCCGCCGCTGACCCCCAGCACGACCTTGGGCTTGTCCATCGCTCGCCTCTCCCCGGCTCTCGTTGTGCAGGCTTCCATGACACACCAAGGGCCCGGCAGTGGTGCTGCCGGGCCCTCGGTGAACGTATCCCGTCGCTTGCCGCGCGGAGTCGCTTACTGCGCCGGGGCCTCGATGGCCTCGGAGGTGAGCAGACCCGCATTGATCTCGCGGAGCGCGATGGAGAGCGGCTTCTCGTGGACGTGGGTGTCCACCAGCGGACCGACGTACTCCAGCAGGCCCTCGCCGAGCTGGGAGTAGTACGCGTTGATCTGGCGCGCGCGCTTGGCGGCGTAGATCACCAGGCTGTACTTCGAATCGGTCGCTTCGAGCAGCTCATCAATCGGCGGGTTGATGATGCCCTCGGGCGCGGTGATGGAAGAGGACACTCTCTGCCTTCCGAAGGGGGTGAAGAAAGTCGTGATGCGCGAATGGGGCGTACCGGGTGCACGGGACGTACGGGGTGTACCCCTGCTCATCGGAGCAAGGCTAGCAGCTCCCGCGCGACGGCCTCGACGGAGGTGTTGACCAGGGTGGTGTCGAACTCCGACTCCGCCGCCAGCTCGGTACGGGCCGCGGTCAGCCGCCGCTCGATGACCTCGGGCGACTCGGTCCCCCGGCCGGTGAGCCGGCGGACCAGCTCGTCCCAGCTCGGCGGCGCGAGGAAGACCAGTTGGGCGTCCTCCATGGACGCGCGGACCTGCCGGGCGCCCTGCAGGTCGATCTCCAGCAGCACCGGCTCGCCGGCCTCCAGGCGGTCCAGGACCGCCTGGCGCGGCGTGCCGTACCGGTTGCCGGCGAACTCGGCCCACTCCAGCAGCTCTCCGTTGGCGACGAGCTTGTCGAACTCCGTGTCGTCGACGAAGAAGTACTGGACACCCTCCCGCTCGCCGGGGCGCGGCTTGCGGGTGGTGCAGGAGACCGAGAGCCACACCTCGGGGTGGGCCTTGCGCATGTGGGCGACGACCGTGCTCTTGCCGACCCCGGAGGGGCCGGAGAGCACGGTCAGCCGCGGACGTCTGGCCGGGGGGACGGGGGTCGTCCCCCGGGAGACTGCAGTACTCATGCAGCGATTATCCCGGTTTCCGGGAGTGCCCGGTAACGTCAGGCCGCGGTGCTGCCGAACTCCCGCTCAAGAGCCGCGATCTGGTTCGTACCGAGCCCGCGGACACGGCGGCTCTCGGAGATCCCGAGCCGCTCCATGATCTGCTTGGCGCGGACCTTGCCCACGCCGGGCAGGCTCTCCAGGAGGGCGCTGACCTTCATCTTGCCGATGACGTCATCCTCCTGGCCCTGCTTGATCACTTCGTGCAGCGAGGCGCCGGAGTGCTTGAGCCGATTCTTGACCTCGGCGCGGGCCCGGCGAGCCGCGGCGGCCTTTTCGAGCGCGGCTGCGCGCTGTTCAGGGGTAAGGGGCGGAAGAGCCACGCCTACGTCACCTCGGATGTCGAACTGTCGGATAAGGACCGGTGAGAACCTAGTCGGCCCACACCTGGGGAGCAACGAGCAACGCGCTTGCACGTTCGCTCTTGTCGGAGACTAGCGGCCGATCCCGCTCCAGTCAGCGAGAACAGCGGAAAAGTCCTGGTCAGCCTTGCTCGACCAGGACTTTTCCGGACATAGCGGCCGGGGAAATCTCGTAGGGTGCGGCACACCGGCCCCCGGCGGACCGGGATCAGGCGAGGCCGACCGCCTCCCGCACCTCGTCCGCGAACCGCTCCGCGCTCTCCCGCAGGGCCGCGACGTCGGGTCCGTGCCGGAGCACGCCCCGGCTCACGTTGGGGACGACGTCCCGGACCGCCGCGCCGAAGACCTTCGGCAGATCCGCCGCGGTGGCGCCCTGGGCGCCGATGCCGGGGGCGAGCAGCGGGCCGTTGATGGCCGGATCGACACCGGCCGCGGTGAGCCCGCCGGCGAGCGTGGCCCCGACGACCGCACCGAAGGAGCCCATCGGGGCGGCGTCGGCGTTCTCGGCGCGCAGGTGGTCCAGCATCGTCGCGGCGACGCTCCGCCCGTCCGCGCGGAGCGCGTGCTGCACCTCGGCACCCTCCGGGTTGGAGGTGAGGGCGAGGACGAAGACGCCGGTGCCGGTCGCGTGGGCCAGGTCCAGGGCCGGGCGCAGGGCGCCGTAGCCGAGGTACGGGCTGACGGTGACCGCGTCGGAGAAGAGCGGCGCGGCGGGGTCGAGGTAGGTCTCGGCGTAGGCGGCCATGGTGGAGCCGATGTCGCCGCGCTTGGCGTCCATCAGCACCAGGGCGCCGGCCGCGCGGGCGTCGGCGACGGCCCGCTCCAGGACGGCGATGCCGCGCGAGCCGAAGCGCTCGAAGAAGGCGGACTGGGGCTTGAGGACGGCCACCCGGTCGGCGAGCGCCTCCACGGTGGTGCGGGCGAACCGCTCCAGGCCCGCGATGTCGTCGCCGAGGCCCCAGGCGGAGAGCAGGGCGGCGTGCGGGTCGATGCCGACGCAGAGCGGGCCGCGCTCGTCCATGGCGCGGCGGAGACGGGCGCCGAAGGGTTCCAGGGGGGTCACGCGGTCACCTTCCGGTGCTCGGCGCCGACCGCGTCGGCGAGGGTGGCGTAGGGGCTGGCGGCCAGTTTCTCGGCGAGGCCGCGATGGATGGCGCGGCACCAGAAGGGGCCCTCGTAGATGAAGGCGCTGTAGCCCTGGACCAGGGTGGCGCCGGCCAGGATGCGCTCCCAGACGTCGTCGGCGGTCTCGACGCCGCCCACGCCGACGAGGGTGATGCGGTCGCCGACGCGGGCGTACAGCCGGCGCAGGACCTCCAGCGAGCGCTCCTTGAGGGGGGCGCCCGAGAGGCCGCCCGCGCCGATGGCCTCGACCGTGCGCTGCGGGGTGCGCAGTCCGAGGCCCTCGCGGGCGATGGTGGTGTTGGTGGCGATGATGCCGTCGAGGCCGAGTTCGACGGCGAGGTCGGCGACGGCGTCCACGTCCTCGTCGGCGAGGTCGGGGGCGATCTTCACCAGCAGCGGGACGCGCCGGTCGGTGACGGTGCGGTCGGCGGCCTCGCGGACGGCGGTGAGCAGGGGCCGCAGCGCCTCGGTGGCCTGGAGGTTGCGCAGCCCGGGGGTGTTGGGCGAGGAGACGTTGACGACCAGGTAGTCGGCGTGGGCGGCCAGCCGCTCGGTGGAGGTGACGTAGTCGGCGACGGCCTCCGCCTCGGGGACGATCTTCGTCTTGCCGATGTTGACGCCGACCGTGGTCCGGAAGACCGGATTCCGCTCGGCCAGCCGGCGGGCGACCGCGGCCGAGCCGTCGTTGTTGAAGCCCATGCGGTTGATCAGCGCGCGGTCGGCGACCAGGCGGAACAGCCGCTTCTTGGGGTTGCCGGGCTGCGGCTGGGCGGTGACGGTGCCGATCTCGACGTGGTCGAAGCCGAGCATGGCCATGCCGTCGATGGCGGCGGCGTTCTTGTCGAAGCCGGCGGCGAGGCCGAAGGGGCCGTGCATCCGCAGGCCCAGGGCCTCGGTGCGCAGCTCCTTGCTGCGGGGGGCGAGGACGGCGGCGACGAGGGTGCGCAGGACGGGGATCCGGGCGACCGCGCGGATCCAGGCGAAGGCCAGGTGGTGGGCCTGCTCGGGGTCCATGCGGCGGAAGACCAGCCGGAAGAAGAATCGGTACATTTCGGGCCTTCTGGGCAGCAGAGAAGGGGACGGAGGGCGTACGGAGAGGGGGACACCTCCCGGTGTCCCCCTCCGCGTCCTACGCCTCGCGGGCGGCGGTCAGCCGGCGCGCGTGCTCCTGGAGCGAGCGCACGCCCACCTCGCCGCGGGACAGCGCCTCGATGCCCTGGACGGCCGCGGCCAGCGCCTGGACCGTGGTCAGGCAGGGCACCCCGCGGGAGACGGCCGCGGTACGGATCTCGTAGCCGTCGAGGCGCCCGCCGGTGCCGTACGGGGTGTTGACGATCAGGTCGACCTTGCCGTCGTGGATCAGCTGGACGATCGTCTTCTCGCCGTTCGGGCCCTCGCCCTCGCTCAGCTTGCGGACGACGGTCGCCTTGATGCCGTTGCGCCGCAGCACCTCGGCGGTGCCGGAGGTGGCCAGCAGCTCGAAGCCGTGGGCGACCAGCTCCCGGGCCGGGAAGATCATCGAGCGCTTGTCCCGGTTGGCGACCGACACGAACGCCCGGCCCCCGGTCGGCAGCGCGCCGTACGCCCCCGCCTGCGACTTGGCGTACGCCGTGCCGAAGACGTCGTCGATGCCCATGACCTCGCCCGTGGAGCGCATCTCCGGGCCCAGGACGGTGTCCACACCGCGGCCGGAGGTGTCGCGGAACCGCGTCCACGGCATCACGGCCTCCTTGACCGAGATCGGCGCGTCCAGCGGCAGCGTGCCGCCGTCGCCCTGCGCCGGGAGCATCCCCTCGGCGCGCAGCTCGGCGACGGTGGCGCCCAGCGAGATCCGCGCCGCGGCCTTGGCCAGCGGCACCGCGGTCGCCTTCGAGGTGAAGGGGACGGTGCGCGAGGCGCGCGGGTTGGCCTCCAGGACGTAGAGGATGTCCCCGGCCATCGCGAACTGGATGTTGATCAGGCCACGGACGCCCACGCCCTTGGCGATCGCCTCCGTGGAGGTGCGCAGCCGCTTGATGTCGTGGCCGCCCAGGGTGATCGGGGGCAGCGCGCAGGCCGAGTCGCCGGAGTGGATGCCGGCCTCCTCGATGTGCTCCATGACGCCGCCGAGGTAGAGCTCGTGGCCGTCGTAGAGCGCGTCCACGTCGATCTCTATGGCGTCGTCCAGGAAACGGTCGATCAGCACCGGGTGCTCGGAGATCAGGCCCGCGTGCCGCTCCAGGTAGCCGGCCAGCGAGGGCTCGTCGTAGACGATCTCCATGCCGCGCCCGCCGAGCACGTAGGACGGCCGGACCATGACCGGGTAGCCGATCTCGGCGGCGATGGCCTTCGCCTCGTCGAAGGAGAAGGCCGTGCCGTACTTGGGCGCCGGCAGCCCGGCCTCGGTGAGGACGCGGCCGAAGGCGCCGCGCTCCTCGGCCAGGTCGATGGCCTCGGGCGAGGTGCCGACGATCGGCACGCCGTTGTCCTTGAGCGCCTGCGCCAGGCCCAGCGGCGTCTGCCCGCCGAGCTGCACGATCACGCCGGCGACCGGGCCGGCCTGCTGCTCGGCGTGCACGATCTCCAGCACGTCCTCCAGGGTGAGCGGCTCGAAGTAGAGCCGGTCGGAGGTGTCGTAGTCGGTGGAGACCGTCTCGGGGTTGCAGTTGACCATCACGGTCTCGTAGCCGGCGTCGCTGAGCGCGAAGGAGGCGTGGACGCAGGAGTAGTCGAACTCGATGCCCTGGCCGATGCGGTTGGGACCGGAGCCCAGGATGATCACCGCGGGCTTCTCGCGCGGCGCGACCTCGTTCTCCTCGTCGTACGAGGAGTAGAAGTACGGGGTCCGGGCCGCGAACTCGGCGGCGCAGGTGTCCACCGTCTTGTACACCGGGCGGACGCCCAGCGCGTGCCGCACCTCGCGGACGACCTTCTCGCCGACCCCGCGGATCGCGGCGATCTGGGCGTCGGAGAAGCCGTGCCGCTTGGCCTCGGTCAGCAGCTCCGGCTCCAGGGTGTCGGCCCCGGCGAGCTCCTGGGCGACCTCGTGGAGCAGGAAGAGCTGGTCCACGAACCAGGGGTCGATCCGGGTGGCCGCGAAGACCTCGGCCTGGGTGGCGCCGGCCCGGATGGCGGCCATGACGGTGTTGATCCGTCCGTCCGTCGGGACGGCCGCCTTCGCCAGCAGCTCGGTCTTGTCGCCGGGCGCGGAGACGAAGTCGAACTGCGAGCCCTTCTTCTCCAGCGAGCGCAGCGCCTTCTGCAGCGCCTCGGTGAAGTTCCGGCCGATGGCCATGGCCTCGCCCACCGACTTCATGGTGGTGGTGAGGGTGGCGTCGGCGGCCGGGAACTTCTCGAAGGCGAAGCGCGGGGCCTTGACCACGACGTAGTCGAGCGTCGGCTCAAAGGAGGCCGGGGTCTGCTCGGTGATGTCGTTGGGGATCTCGTCCAGCGTGTAGCCGACGGCGAGCCGGGCCGCGATCTTCGCGATCGGGAAGCCGGTGGCCTTGGAGGCGAGCGCGGAGGAGCGGGAGACGCGGGGGTTCATCTCGATGACGATGACCCGGCCGTCCTCGGGGTTGACCGCGAACTGGATGTTGCAGCCACCGGTGTCCACGCCGACCTCGCGGATGACCTCGATGCCGATGTCGCGCAGCACCTGGTACTCGCGGTCGGTGAGGGTCATCGCCGGGGCGACGGTGATCGAGTCGCCGGTGTGCACGCCCATCGGGTCGAAGTTCTCGATGGAGCAGACGACCACGACGTTGTCGTTCCGGTCGCGCATCAGCTCCAGCTCGTACTCCTTCCAGCCGAGGATGGACTCCTCCAGGAGCACCTCGGTGGTCGGGGAGAGCGTGAGGCCCTGGCCGGCGATGCGGCGCAGCTCCTCCTCGTCGTGGGCGAAGCCGGAGCCGGCGCCGCCCATGGTGAAGGAGGGGCGAACGACGACCGGGTAGCCGCCGAGCGTCTCGACGCCGGCGAGCACCTCGTCCATCGTGTGGCAGATGACCGAGCGGGCGGACTCGCCGTGCCCGATCCGGGCGTGGACGGCCTCGACGACGGCCTTGAACTGCTCGCGGTCCTCGCCCTTGTGGATCGCCTCCACATTGGCGCCGATCAGCTCGACGTCGTACTTCTCCAGCGTGCCCGCCTCGTGCAGCGAGATCGCGGTGTTGAGCGCGGTCTGGCCGCCCAGGGTGGGCAGCAGGGCGTCGGGGCGCTCCTTGGCGATGATCCGCTCGACGAACTCGGGGGTGATCGGCTCGACGTACGTGGCGTCGGCGATCTCCGGGTCGGTCATGATCGTGGCCGGGTTGGAGTTGACCAGGATGACCCGCAGGCCCTCGGCCTTGAGGACCCGGCACGCCTGGGTGCCGGAGTAGTCGAACTCGGCCGCCTGACCGATGACGATCGGGCCGGAGCCGATGACCAGGACGGACTGGATATCGGTGCGCTTAGGCACGCTGGCCCTCCATGAGCGAGACGAAGCGGTCGAACAGGTACGCGGCGTCGTGCGGTCCTGCGGCTGCCTCGGGGTGGTACTGGACGCTGAAAGCCGGCCGGTCGAGCAGCCGGAGCCCCTCGACCACGTCGTCGTTGAGGCAGACGTGGGAGACCTCGACGCGGCCGTAGGGGGTGTCGGCGGGCCCGTCGAGCGGGGCGTCGACGGCGAAGCCGTGGTTGTGCGCGGTGACCTCGACCTTGCCGGTCGTACGGTCCTGCACGGGCTGGTTGATGCCGCGGTGGCCGTACTTCAGCTTGTAGGTGCCGAAGCCCAGCGCGCGGCCGAGGATCTGGTTGCCGAAGCAGATGCCGAAGAGCGGGGTCTTCCGCTCCAGCACCGCCCGCATCACCGCGACCGGGTGGTCGGCGGTGGACGGGTCGCCCGGGCCGTTGGAGAAGAACACGCCGTCCGGGTTGACCGCGTAGACGTCCTCGACGGTCGCCGTGGCGGGCAGGACGTGGACCTCTATGCCGCGCTCGGCCATCCGGTGCGGGGTCATGCCCTTGATGCCCAGGTCGACGGCGGCGACGGTGTACTTCCGCTCGCCGACGGCCGGGACGACGTAGGTCTCCTTGGTGGCGACCTCGGCGGAGAGGTCCGCGCCCGCCATCTCGGGGGCC
The DNA here is from genome assembly GCF_044333095.1 of Streptomyces sp. NPDC021100. Lineage (NCBI taxonomy): Bacteria > Bacillati > Actinomycetota > Actinomycetes > Kitasatosporales > Streptomycetaceae > Streptomyces > Streptomyces sp. NPDC021100. The sequence goes on along the minus strand of NZ_JBIRQH010000004.1, from coordinate 411,261 downwards.
TGCCGCACCTGCTCCAGCATGGCCTCCTCGCCCGGCAGGGCCGCGCCGGAGAAGATGCCGACCCGCATGGCGCCGCGCTCGCGCAGGTGGCGGGTGAGGGCGCGGGTGTCGATGCCGCTGATCCCGACGACGCCCTGGCGCTCCAGTTCCTCGTCGAGGGAGCGGCGCGAGCGCCAGTTCGACGGGGTGCGGGCGGGGTCGCGGACCACGTAGCCGGCCACCCAGATGCGGGACGACTCGGGGTCCTCGTCGTTGACGCCGGTGTTGCCGACGTGCGGCGCGGTCATCACGACCACCTGGCGGTGGTACGAGGGGTCGGTGAGGGTCTCCTGGTAACCGGTCATACCGGTGGAGAACACGGCCTCGCCGAAGGTGGTGCCCACGGCCCCGTAGGCCCGGCCGCGGAAGACGCGGCCGTCCTCCAGGACGAGTACGGCGGGAAGCGCCCCTTTCCTCTGCGAGGGGTTCCCCGGGTGCGAGGTCGTCATCGTGCGCCTTCCGTCGTGCTGTTCAGGTTCTGCAAGGTGGTGAGCTCCTCGACCCAGGCCGGGTGCTCCGCCACGCGATCGGCCCGGAAGCCGGAGTCGATCAGCCGGTCGCCGTGCTGCCAGGTGATGATCAGCAGGCCGCCCTCGGTGAGGACCTTGCCGGCGATGCCCTTGTCGAGGCGGGCGCCGCGTACGGCGTCGGCGGGGATCAGGAAGTCGGTGGCGCCGGGGCGCAGCACGCTCACGCCCTCGTCCGTGAGGGTGAGCTCGGCGCGGCTGCGGGTGCCGAGGCCCCCGGCGACGATGCGGTCCAGCCACTGTCCGGCGGTGGTGGAGCCGTGGTACCGGCCGGTGAGGGTGAGCCGGGCCGGACCCGGCTCCTCCGGGACGGCGGGCAGCGGGGGCAGGTCGCCCTGGAGCGTGCCGCGCCACTTCCAGCCCTCGCGCATCAGCCAGTAGAGGAGCGCGATGAAGAGCAGCAGACCCACGACCCAGCCGGCGCGCGCCGCCCAGTCGGTGACGGCCTGCGACTTCTGCTCGTCCGCGAGGTTGGAGATCGCGAGGTTGGTGATCAAAGGTGTCACGTCAGATTCCCGTCAGCTTCCCGTCGGCGACCGTCGCCCGGCCCCGCAGGAAGGTGTGGGTGACGCGCCCCGGCAGCTCGCGGCCCTCGTAGGGGGTGTTGCGGCTGCGGGAGGCGAAGCCCGCGGGGTCCACGACACCACGGTAAGCGGAATCGACCAGGGTGAGGTTGGCGGGCTCACCGGCGGCCACGGGCCGGCCGTGTCCGGCGAGGCGGCCGATCCGGGCCGGGGTGAAGGACATCCGGTCGGCGACGCCCGCCCAGTCCAGCAGGCCGGTCTCGACCATCGTGTGCTGGACGACCGAGAGGGCGGTCTCCAGGCCCACCATGCCCATGGCCGCGGCGCCCCACTCGCAGTCCTTGTCCTCGTGCGGGTGCGGGGCGTGGTCGGTGGCCACGCAGTCGATCGTCCCGTCGGCGAGCGCCTCGCGCAGGGCCATCACGTCGGCCTCGGTGCGCAGCGGCGGGTTCACCTTGTAGACCGGGTTGTACGAGCGGACGAGCTCGTCGGTGAGGAGCAGGTGGTGCGGGGTGACCTCGGCGGTGACGTTCCAGCCCTTGGACTTGGCCCAGCGGACGATCTCCACCGAGCCGGCCGTCGAGAGGTGGCAGACGTGCAGCCGGGAGCCGACGTGCGCGGCGAGCAGCACGTCGCGGGCGATGATCGACTCCTCGGCGACGGCCGGCCAGCCGCCCAGGCCCAGCTCGGCGGAGACGACGCCCTCGTTCATCTGGGCGCCCTCGGTGAGCCGCGGCTCCTGGGCGTGCTGGGCGACGACGCCGTCGAACGCCTTCACGTACTCCAGGGCGCGCCGCATGATCACGGCGTCGTCCACGCACTTGCCGTCGTCGGAGAAGACGCGGACGCCGGCGGCGGAGTCGTGCATGGCGCCGAGCTCGGCGAGCTTCTTGCCCTCCAGGCCGACGGTGACGGCGCCGACGGGCTGTACGTCGCAGTAGCCGGACTCCTTGCCGAGCCGCCAGACCTGCTCGACAACGCCGGCGGTGTCGGCGACCGGGAAGGTGTTGGCCATGGCGTGCACGGCGGTGTAGCCGCCGGTGGCCGCGGCGCGGGTGCCGGTGAGGACGGTCTCGGAGTCCTCGCGGCCGGGCTCACGGAGGTGGGTGTGGAGGTCGACCAGGCCGGGCAGCAGGACCTTGCCGTCGGCCTCGATCACGGTCGCGCCGTCGGCCTCGATGCCGTTGCCGACGCGGGCGATGGTCTCGCCGTCGATCAGGACGTCCTGGGCGGGGCCGCCGAGCACCTTGGCACCGCGGATAAGGATCTGGGGCATTACTTGTTCTCCTCGGTGCGGGTGTTCGTGGTGGCGACGGCGGACTCCGAGCCGCCGAGCAGCAGGTAGAGGACGGCCATCCGGATGGAGACGCCGTTGGTGACCTGCTCGACCGCCGTGCAGCGGCGGGAGTCGGCGACCTCGGCGGTGATCTCCATGCCGCGGTTCATCGGACCCGGGTGCATGACGATCGCGTCCTCGGGCATCCTCGCCATCCGCTGGGCGTCGAGGCCGTAGCGGCGCGCGTATTCGCGCTCGGTGGGGAAGAACGCGGCGTTCATCCGCTCGCGCTGGACGCGCAGCATCATCACGGCGTCGGACTTGGGGAGCACCGCGTCCAGGTCGTAGGAGACCTCGCAGGGCCAGTGCTCGACGCCGATGGGCACCAGGGTGGGCGGTGCGACGAGAGTGACCTCCGCGCCCAGCGTGGTGAGCAGGTGGACGTTGGACCGGGCGACGCGGCTGTGCAGGATGTCGCCGACGACCGTGATCCGGCGGCCGTCCAGGTCCTTGCCGAGCCCGGCGTCGGGGCCGACCAGGCGGCGGCGCAGGGTGAAGGCGTCCAGCAGGGCCTGGGTGGGGTGCTCGTGGGTGCCGTCGCCGGCGTTCACCACCGAGCCGTTGATCCAGCCGGAGGTGGCCAGCCGGTGCGGGGCGCCGGAGTCGTGGTGGCGGATGACGACGGCGTCGGCGCCCATCGCCTCCAGGGTGAGCGCGGTGTCCTTCAGGGACTCGCCCTTGGAGACCGAGGAGCCCTTGGCGGAGAAGTTGATGACGTCGGCGGAGAGCCGCTTGGCGGCGGCCTCGAAGGAGATGCGGGTCCGCGTCGAGTCCTCGAAGAAGAGGTTGACGACGGTCCTGCCGCGCAGGGTCGGCAGCTTCTTGATCGGCCGGTCCGCGACGCGGGCCATCTCCTCGGCGGTGTCGAGGATCAGGACGGCGTCGTCGCGGCTGAGGTCGGCGGCCGAGACGAGGTGGCCGCGGGTACGGGGGCTCCCCCCGGAGAGGTGCAGCATCCGGATGCTCCGTGGTTGAGGGTGTGCGTGAGGACGGCCGGGCGTGCGGCGTCGCGGGTCCGGGGTACGGACCCGTGCGGGGAGGGCTGCTAGCGGCCCTCGGCCGGAGCGGTGGCGCCCACGCCGAGGAGCACGCTGTCGCGCCCGTCCTCCTCGGTCAGCTGGACCTTGACCGTCTCGCGCAGCGACGTGGGGAGGTTCTTGCCGACGTAGTCGGCGCGGATCGGCAGCTCGCGGTGGCCGCGGTCGACCAGGACGGCGAGCTGGACCGCGCGGGGGCGCCCGATGTCGTTCAGGGCGTCGAGCGCGGCGCGGATGGTGCGGCCGGAGAAGAGCACGTCGTCGACGAGGACCACGAGACGGCCGTCGATGCCGTCGCCGGGGATCTCCGTGCGGGCCAGCGCCCGGGCCGGGCGGAGCCGCAGGTCGTCGCGGTACATGGTGATGTCGAGGGAGCCCACGGGCATGGTGGCGCCGGTGATCTCGGCCAGCTTCGCCGCGAGGCGGTGGGCGAGGTAGACCCCTCGGGTGGGGATGCCGAGCAGGACGACATCGTCGGCGCCCTTGGCGCGTTCGACGATCTCGTGGGCGATGCGGGTGAGGACCCGGGCGATGTCGGGTGCTTCGAGCACGGGACGCGCGGGACCGGCCGCGGATGCGGTGGTGTCCATGAGAAACGGACCTCCTTCTCCGCCTCACAGGACGGACGTTAAAGGACGTCGGAATTGCGTGGTCCACAGTAGCAGCCGTCCGGGGGTGCCCCGGCCCCGGCCCCTGACGGCGGAAGCCGTGGACCATTCGGCTTGACGAAGCCAGATTACGCTGCGTAACCTCACAGTGAGTTACCAGCCACGCGGCAGAGCCGCACATTGATACCGCGTCCGGGGAGCTTTATGTCCAGCGAATACGCCAAACAGCTCGGGGCCAAGCTCCGCGCCATCCGCACCCAGCAGGGCCTCTCACTCCATGGTGTCGAGGAGAAGTCCCAGGGCCGCTGGAAGGCCGTGGTGGTGGGCTCGTACGAGCGCGGCGACCGTGCCGTGACCGTGCAGCGCCTTGCCGAGCTGGCCGACTTCTACGGGGTGCCCGTCCAGGAGCTGCTGCCCGGCACCACGCCCGGCGGCGCGGCCGAGCCCCCGCCGAAGCTGGTCCTGGACCTGGAGCGCCTCGCCCACGTCCCGGCCGAGAAGGCGGGCCCGCTCCAGCGTTACGCGGCGACCATCCAGAGCCAGCGTGGCGACTACAACGGCAAGGTGCTGTCGATCCGCCAGGACGACCTGCGCACCCTCGCCGTGATCTACGACCAGTCGCCCTCGGTGCTCACCGAGCAGCTGATCAGCTGGGGTGTGCTCGACGCGGACGCGCGCCGCGCCGTGCAGCACGAGGACGCCTAGCCTTATCGGCCCGAGTCCGGCCCGTATGCGAACCGCCAGGGGGCGGGGAACCTTCCGGTTCCCCGCCCCCTGGCGGTTGTCGATGTGGCGGTCGTGGCGCGTCAGGCCCGGCGGATGCCCGGCTTGAGCTCCTTGAACCGGCCGAGCAGACCGTTGATGAAGGCCGGCGACTCGTCGGTGGAGAACTCCTTGGCGAGCTGCACCGCCTCGTCGATCGCCACCGCGTCCGGGGTCCCGTCCTCCCAGATGAGCTCGTAGGCCCCGAGCCGGACGATGTTCCGGTCGGCGGCCGGCATCCGGTCCAGGTCCCAGTCGACCGCGTAGGTCTCGATCAGCTCGTCGATCCGGGCGACGTGCTCGGCGTAGCCCTCGACCAGCTGCATCGTGTACTCGTTGACCGGCGGCTGCCGGTCGTCCGAGCGCGAGTGCCGGATCCAGTCGGCGAGGACGTCCAGCACGGACGCCTCTCGCTGGTCGGCCTCGAAGAGGATCTGGAAGGCGCGCTTCCGGGAGTTGCTGCGGGCGGCCACGGTTAGCTGTTCACCCGGCCGAGGTAATCGCCGGTGCGCGTGTCGACCTTGATCTTCTCGCCCGTGCTGACGAACAGCGGGACCTGGATCTCGTAACCGGTCTCCAGCTCGGCGGGCTTGGTGCCACCGGTGGAGCGGTCGCCCTGCACACCCGGGTCGGTGTGCTTGATGGTGAGCTCGACGGCGGCCGGGAGCTCGACGTAGAGCACCTCGCCCTCGTGCGTGGCGACCGTGGCCTCGAAGCCCTCGATCAGGAAGTTCGCGGCGTCGCCGACGGCCTTCCGGTCGATCATGAGCTGGTCGTAGTCCTTCATGTCCATGAAGACGAAGTACTCGCCGTCCATGTACGAGAACTGCATGTCGCGGCGGTCGACGGTGGCCGTCTCGACCTTCACGCCGGCGTTGAAGGTCTTGTCGACGACCTTGCCGGACAGCACGTTCTTGAGCTTGGTGCGCACGAAGGCGGGGCCCTTGCCGGGCTTGACGTGCTGGAACTCGACGACGGACCAGAGCTGGCCGCCTTCGAGCTTGAGCACCATGCCGTTCTTGAGGTCGTTCGTGGAAGCCACGGTTGCGGAATCTCCTGGACTGAAGCTGCGACCCCGAAGAGGCACGCGCTACAGCGCGAGCAGCTCCTTGGTCGTGATGGTGAGTAGCTCGGGACCGCCGTCCGCCTCGGGGCGGACGACGAGCGTGTCATCGATCCGGACGCCGCCCCGCCCCGGGAGGTGAACCCCCGGATCTACGGTGACCGGCACGCAAGCGTCCAGTTTACCCATGGCCGCGGGCGCGAGCCGAGGGTCCTCGCCGTTTTCGAGTCCGACCCCGTGACCGATCCGCGGACCGAGCCGCTCGCCGTGGCCCGCGGCCTCCAGGACGCGCCGTGCCGCGCGGTCCACGTCCCGGTACGGCGTCCCCGGCAGCAGCGCCTCCCGCCCGGCCCGCTGGGCCGCGAAGACCTGCTCGTACAGTTCGATCTGCCAGTCCGCCGGAGAGGTGCCGATGACGAAGGTACGGGCGATCTCGCTGTGGTAGCCGTGGTAGTCGGCGCCCAGGCAGACCGAGAGGAAGTCGCCCTCCTCCACCCGCCGGTCCGAGGGTACGTGCCCGGCCAGCCCGGAGTCGGGCCCGGTCCCCACCGAGGTGGGGAACGCCGGCCCGGACGCGCCGTGGTCCACCAGGCGGCGCTCCAGCTCCAGGGCGAGGTGCCGCTCGGTCCGGCCGACGAGGATGGACTCCAGCAGCTCCCCCAGCGCCTGGTCGGCGATCTCGGCGGCGATCCGCAGGCAGGAGATCTCCTCCTCGTCCTTCACCAGCCGCTGCTGCTCCACGGCCGGCCCCAGGTCGTCCAGCCGCAGCCCCGGCGCGACGGCCCTCAGAGCGCGGTGACGCCGTACGGTCAGGTGGTGCTCCTCCACCGCCAGCGAGCCGGCCCCGGCCGCCGCGGCCCGCTCCGCGCCCGCGACGGCCGGGTCGCCCTCCGTGCCGGGCAGGACGAAGACGCGCAGATCGCCTGCGGGCCGGGCGGCCGACGCGGCGTCGAACGGGTCGGAGGCGCAGAGCAGCACGTCGTGGACGGGCCCGACCAGCAGGGCGGCGTCGGCCGGGGCATGGCCGGCGAGGTAGCGGACGTTGGCCCCGCCGGTGACCAGCGCGGCCTCGCTCCCGTTCGCCAGGCACCGCTCCAGCAGCCGTGAACGGCGCGCCGCGTACACGTCGGACATGCCCCGAGCGTACGTTCGGCGGCCGGAAGCGGCCGCTCCGGCGCGTCCGACCGGGGTGCGGCTACCAGGCCGGCGGAGTGGCGAAGGAGCGGGCCACGGCCTCGTCGATCAGCCGCGCCGTGGTGGCCACGTCCTGCTGCGAGTTGTCGATGATCGGCAGCCCTGAGCCGTACCAGCCGGCCATCCGCCCGTGGATGCGCGCCACCTCCTCGTCGCCCAGCCGCCGGTTGCCGCGCCGCTCGGCGTTGCGCTCCAGCACCACGTCGAGCCCCGGCAGCAGGACGACGGGCAGCAGGCCCGGGCCGATGTGCCGCTTCCAGCCGCCCAGGCCGACGGCGGGCCGGTCCGGGAAGACCGCGTCGTCGAGGATGCAGGAGATGCCGTTGGCCAGGAAGTTCCGGGCGGCGAAGCCGCAGGTGCGGCGGGCCAGCCGGTACTGGGCCTCGGACCGTTCGTTCCACCCGGCCTGCGGGTCGGCGAAACCGGCCCGCACCCACTCCCGGACGTCGTCCAGGCTGATGTGCGCCGTGGGCGCCCGACGGGTGTCGGCCCAGTACCGGGCCGCCGTCGTCTTCCCGGCACCGGCCGGGCCGATCAGCAGGACCGCGACGGGGGCGGTGGCGGGGTCCAGGGGTACGGGCGCGGGCATCGGCGGGGGGATGGGGGGTAGCGGCTGTCCCACTGGGCGCTGCATCCGGTGGCACTCCGTCTCGTGCGGTGGGTCGTTGTGGTGGGGGGTGCCCCGGTCCCTCAGACCCTCTTGTCCTCAAACGCCGGACGGGCTGACTGTTCAGCCCGTCCGGCGTTTGAGGACAAAGGGGTCTGGGGCGCAGCCCCAGGAAACGGTGAAAGGGCGGGACCGGGGCACCCTACCCCCTCAACCCAGACGCTCCGCTCAGCCCCGGAGTTCCTCCGCGAGCGCCCGCAACGCGAGCCGGTACGACCCGACACCGAACCCGGCGATCGTCCCGGACGCGACAGCGGAGATCACGGACGTATGCCGGAACTCCTCCCGCGCATGCGGATTGGAGATGTGCACCTCGATCAGCGGAGCGGTCCGCTGCGCCGCCGCGTCCCGCATCGCGTACGAGTAATGCGTGAACGCACCCGGGTTGATGACGACGGGCAGCCGCTCGTCCGCCGCCTCGTGCAGCCAGCGGACCAGCTCCCCCTCGTCGTTGGTCTCGCGGACGTCGACGTCGAAGCCGAGCTCCGCGCCGAGCCGGGCGCACTCCTCGACGAGCCCGGCGTACGAGGTGGACCCGTAGACGTCGGGCTCACGGGAGCCGAGCCGCCCGAGGTTCGGCCCGTTGAGCACGAGAACCCGACGGGCGGCGCTCACGCCGCTCACGCCGCGATCTCCGCATGCGCGGCCAGCAGCATCGCCGGATCCGGAGCCTCCAGCACCACCGGCTTCGCCAGCCCGTCGAGCACGATGAAGCGCAGCCGGTCGCCCCGCGTCTTCTTGTCGATCTTCATCGTCTCCAGCAGCTTGGGCCACTGGTCGCCCCGGTAGGTCACCGGCAGCCCCACGGACTCCAGCACCGCGCGGTGCCGGTCGGCTGTCGCGTCGTCGAGCCGGCCGGCGATCCGGCCGAGTTCGGCGGCGAAGACCATGCCGACGGCGACGGCCGCGCCGTGCCGCCAGTTGTACCGCTCGTTCTTCTCGATGGCGTGGGCGAGGGTGTGCCCGTAGTTGAGGATCTCGCGGAGGCCGGATTCCTTGAGGTCCTGGGAGACGACGTCGGCCTTGACCCGGATGGCGCGCTCGATGAGCTCGGCGGTGTGCGCACCGGACGGGGTGCGGGCGGCCTCGGGGTCGCTCTCGATCAGGTCGAGGATCACCGGGTCGGCGATGAAGCCGGCCTTGATGACCTCGGCGAGCCCGCTGACGTAGTCGTGGACCGGCAGCGACTCCAGCGCGGACAGGTCGCAGAGCACCCCGGCCGGCGGGTGGAAGGCGCCGACGAGGTTCTTGCCCTCGGCGGTGTTGATGCCGGTCTTGCCGCCGACGGCGGCGTCGACCATCGCCAGCACGGTGGTGGGCACCGCGATCCAGCGCACACCGCGCAGCCAGGTGGCGGCGACGAAGCCGGCCAGGTCGGTGGTGGCGCCGCCGCCGACGCCGACGACGACGTCGGTGCGGGTGAAGCCGGACTGCCCGAGCGCCTTCCAGCAGTAGGCGGCGACCTCGGCGGTCTTGGCCTCCTCCGCGTTCGGCACCTGGATGGCGATGGCCTCGTAGCCCTGGTCGGCCAGGTCGGCGCGGAGGACCTCGCCGGTCTCGGCCAGCGCCTCCGGGTGCAGGACGGCCACGCGCCGGGCGTCCGTCCCGATGAGCGCGGGCAGTTCGCCCAGCAGCCGGTGCCCGATCAGGACCTCGTACGGCGCGGTGCCGGCGGTGCCGGCGACCTGGATACGGGTGGGTGCGTCGGTCATGCGTTCCTCACTGCGAGGTGTCGTGGGTACGGGCGCCGGGCGGGCGCAGGCTGTCGAGTACCGCGTCGGTGACCTCGGCCGGGCTCCGGCCTCCGGTGGCGACGACGAACCGGGCGACCTCGGTGTAGAGCGGGCGGCGGGCCTCCATCAGCTCCCGCCACCGCTTGCGCGGGTTGACCGCCAGCAGCGGGCGCGGCGCGTCCAGCCCCACCCGCCGTACGGCATCGGCCAGGTCGACGTCGAGGAAGACGACGGGCAGCCCCTTGAGCAGCGCCCGGGTGTCCGGGTCCATGACGGCGCCGCCGCCGAGCGAGAGCACCCCGGGGTGCTCCGCCACGGCGGCGCGCACGGCCTGCCGCTCCAGCTCGCGGAAGTGCGGCTCGCCCTCGTCCAGGAAAATCTCCGGGATGGGCTTGCCGGCGGTCCGCTCGATGTCGGCGTCGGTGTCCCGGTAGCCGGTGCCGAGCCGCTCGGCGAGCAGCGCTCCGACGGTCGACTTCCCGGCTCCGGGCGGGCCGACGAGGACAGCGACCGGCCCGGTCACTTGATGGCCAGGTTGTCGAGGTAGCCCTGGACGTTGCGGCGGGTCTCGGTGACGCTGTCGCCGCCGAACTTCTCCACCACGGCGTCCGCCAGGACGAGCGCCACCATCGCCTCGGCGACGATGCCGGCCGCGGGGACGGCGCACACGTCGGAGCGCTGGTGATGGGCCTTGGCGGCCTCGCCGGTGGTGACGTCGATGGTGGCGAGCGCCTTCGGCACGGTGGCGATGGGCTTCATCGCGGCGCGGACGCGCAGCAGTTCGCCGGTGGTCAGGCCGCCCTCGGTGCCGCCGGAGCGGCCGGACGTGCGGCGCACGCCCTCCTCGGTGGCGACGATCTCGTCGTGCGCCTTCGAGCCGGGCACCCGGGCCAGGTCGAAGCCGTCGCCGAGCTCGACGCCCTTGATCGCCTGGATGCCCATCAGGGCGGCGGCGAGCCGGGCGTCCAGCCGCCGGTCCCAGTGCACGTGCGAGCCGAGGCCGACGGGCACGCCGTAGGCGAGGACCTCGACGACGCCACCGAGGGTGTCCCCGTCCTTGTGCGCCTGGTCGATCTCGGCGACCATCGCCTCGCTCGCGGCGGCGTCGAGGCAGCGCACCGGGTCGGCGTCCAGCCGCTCGACGTCCGACGGCTTCGGGTACACGCCGTACGGCGCCTTGGCGGCGGCCAGCTCGACGACGTGCGAGACGATCTCGATGCCGGCCGCCTCCTTCAGGAAGGAGCGCGCGACGGCGCCGAGCGCGACGCGGGCCGCGGTCTCCCGCGCGGAGGCCCGCTCCAGGACCGGACGGGCCTCGTCGAAGCCGTACTTCTGCATGCCGGCGAGGTCCGCGTGGCCGGGGCGCGGCCGGGTCAGCGGGGCGTTGCGGGCGAGCTCGGCGAGCTCGGCCGGGTCCACCGGGTCGGCGGCCATGACCTTCTCCCACTTGGGCCACTCGGTGTTGCCCACCATGACCGCGACCGGGGAGCCCATGGACAGGCCGTGCCGCACCCCGCCGAGGAAGGTCACCTCGTCCCGCTCGAACTTCATCCGGGCGCCGCGCCCATAGCCGAGGCGCCGCCGGGCCAGGTGGTCCGCCACCATCTCCGTGGTGACCGGGACGCCCGCGGGCAGCCCCTCCAGCGTCGCCACCAGGGCCGGACCGTGCGACTCCCCGGCCGTCAGCCAGCGCAACCTGCTCAACGGAACTCCTCTTGCTCGCGCCTCGGATCGTGGGACGGCGCGACCGACCCGTGGTACGGTCCGCCGCCCCCGATCCTCCCATGGCCGGGGCGGTATCCCGGCGCCGGTCCGCGTTCCGGACGTTTTCCGCCCGTTCCGGGAGCCGTCGGGAGCGGTCGAGGAGCCCTCGGGAAGAGGTCAGCGGGCCGCGAGGGCCGCTTCCCCGGCGGCCCGCATGGCCGCGAGCGGTGCCGGCGAGACGCCCGTCATCCGCTCGACCTGGAGCACCGCCTGGTGGACGAGCAGGTCGAGGCCGCCCAGGACCGTGCCGCCGCGCGCGGCCCAGGCCGCCGCCAGCGGGGTCGGCCAGGGCTCGTAGAGGACGTCGAAGAGGGTGCCGGGCCGGTCCGGGACGGCGGCCGCGAGCGCGTCCGCGGCCCCGGCCGGGGTGGTGGCGACGACCAGCGGGGCCTCGAACGCCTCGGCGGCGCGGGACCAGTCGGCGGTGCGGACGGGCACCCCGAGCCGTTCGCCCCACTGCCGCATCTCGGCGGCCCGCTCGGCGCTGCGGACGTAGGCGGTGACCTCGCCGGCGCAGATCCCGGCGAGCGCGGCGAGCGCCGAGGAGGCGGTGGCCCCGGCGCCCAGCACGGCCGCCGAGGCGACCTTGTCGACGCCGCGCTCGCGCAGGGCGGCGACCAGGCCCGGGATGTCCGTGTTGTCGCCGGTGAGCCGGCCGTCCGCGCCGACGAGGACGGTGTTGACGGCCTCGACGGACCGCGCGGTGTCGCTGATCCCGTCCAGCAGCGGGATGACCGCCCGCTTGAGCGGCATGGTCAGCGAGAGGCCGGCCCAGCTGTCGTCCAGCCCCTCGACGAAGGCCGGGAGCGCGGCCTCGTCGATCTCGTACCGGTCGTACGTCCACTCCCCCAGGCCGAGCGCGGCATACGCGGCCCGGTGCAGGACCGGGGAGAGCGAGTGGGCGATGGGCGAGCCGAGGACGGCGGCCCGGCGGCGCGCGGTCACTGTCCGGCCGCCTTCCGGTGCTCCTGCTCGTACTGCTGGCGGTTCCTGTTGTGCTCCGCGTTGGTCACCGCGAACAGCGTCTTGTCCTCGTTGATCGAGACGAAGTAGTACCAGGGCCCGGAGGCGGGTTCGAGCGCGGACTTCAGGGCGTCCATGCCGGGGTTGCTGATCGGCCCGGGCGGCAGGCCCTTGGCGTAGTAGGTGTTGTACGGGTCCTTGAACTTGCGCAGGTCGTTGACGGAGCCGGTGTCCAGGGTGGACTGGCTCTTGGCGTAGTTGACCGTGGAGTCGAAGTCCAGGAGGCCGTACGTCTCCTTGTTGTCCGGCTTGAGCCGGTTGTAGACGACCCGGGCGATCTTGTCGAAGTCGTGCTTGTACTTGCCCTCGACCTGGACGAGGCTGGCGACGGTGATCACCTGGAGCGGGGACTTCAGGCCCAGCTCCTTGGCCTTGCCCTCCAGGTCCTGCTGCTCGTAGTTGGCCTTGGCCCGCTTCACCATCTGCCGGAGGATCTCCTCCGGCTTGGTGCCCTTGCCCGCGTTGTACTGCGACGGGAAGAGGAAGCCCTCCAGCGGGTCCTTGACGTTCGGGTCGGCGGTCGCCCAGTCGGGCAGGCCCAGGTTCTTCGCCTGCGCCTTGGCGACGTCCTTGGTGGTGCCCGGCTTGAGCTCCAGCTTCTTGTCGATGGAGCCGTAGACCTCGGCGGCCCGGATGCCCTCGCGGATGGTCAGCAGGTTCTTGGTGTCCGTCATCATCGTGACGGCGGACTCGGCCGACATCTCCTTGTGCAGGGTGTACGTACCGGGCTGGATGAGCTTGGTGCCCGCCGCCTCGGTGAACGCCCGGGCGCTCTTGACCACGCCGTTCTTCTGGAGAAGGTCACCCATCTGGGTGAGACCGGTGCCCTTGGGGATGTCCACCTGGACGGATCCGGTGCCCTCGCCCTCGTAGTCGGGCGCGGGGCCGTAGTTCGTCTCCCAGTAGTCGTAGCCCAGGTAGCCGAGGCCGCCGACGGCGCCGATCAGCACCACCGCGACGACCAGGCAGGCCGTACCGCTGCGGCGCTTGGGCTGCTTCTTGCCCTTGCCGCCGGACCCGCCGCCGCGCCGGCCGCGCCGCGGCTCGTCGTCGGCTGTGTCCCCGTCGGCCTCGTCAGTCTCGTCCGCGAGGCCGCCCGGGAGGAGGTCTATGGCCGGGGACGACCGGGGGGCCGGGGCCGTGGCGGACTTGGAGAGCAGGGAGTGCTCGCCGGAGGACTCCTCCAGCCACTCCTCGTGCGGCTCCTTGGCGGGCGCCTGCCGCGGCACCCGCTGCTCGCCCGGACGTGGGTGCTGACCCGTGTCATAGGACTGCTGCGGATGCTGACCCGTGTCATAAGACTGCTGCGGATGCTGACCCGTGTCATAAGACCGCTGCGGATGCTGACCCGTGTCATAAGACCGCTGCGGGTGCTGACCCGTGTCATAAGACCGCTGCGGGTGCTGCCCGGTGTCGTACCCCTGCTGCGGGTGCTGCCCGGTGTCGTACGACGGATGCGGGTGCTGACCCGTGTCATAGGACGGCTGCGGATGCTGACCCGTGTCGTACCTCTGCTGTCCGCCCGGCTGCGGGTGCTGCCCGGTGTCGTACGTCTGCTGCTGTACGTGCGGGTGCTGACCCGTGTCGTAGGGCTGCCCGTCCTGCCCCGGGTATCCGCCGCCCGGCCCGTAGTAGCCGCCGGAGCCGCCCGAGGGGCCCGCCTGCTGCTGTCCGTACCCGGCATGGCCCTGGGACTGCGTGTGGGGGTCACCGTAGTGGCCCCCACCGCCCTGCGACGACTGCTCCCAGCCGTACTGCTGCTGTTCGGGAAACCCCTGGTCCGGATGGTGCTGCTGACCGTAGTACGGCTGCTGCTGCGGAGGATGCTGCTGACCCTCGTACCCCGGGTCCCCGTGGTGGGGGTCGCCGGGATTCCACGGTTGGGAGCCGGAACCCCGGCCGTACTCAGTCATCTATCCCCTAGAGCCGCACAGCGGCAGCCGGGCGCCCCGGAGGGCGCGGGTCCGATCGTCTGGTCCTGTAGGGATGGCGTTCGAACTAGCTGCCATGTCGCGCGGAAGGTTACCGTATCGCGATCAGATGACCACTTCGACGGGTTCGCCCGGAGGGCGCCCCGACGTCCTTTCGATCTCCAGGGCGTTCTGCAGGATGATGACGGCCGCCGCCTGGTCGACGACGGACCGGCCCTTCTTGCTGCTGACTCCGGACGCGCGCAGCCCCTGGGCCGCGGTGACCGTGGTCATCCGCTCGTCCACCAGCCGGACGGGCACCGGCGCGACGCGCCGGGCCATCTCCTTGGCGAACGTGCGCACCTTGGCCGCGGCCGGCCCCTCTCCCCCCTTGAGGGAGCGGGGCAGGCCGACGACGACCTCGACGGGCTCGTACTCCGCGACGATCGCCGCGAGCCGCTTGTGGGCCTGCGGGATGTCCCGTCCTGGCACGGTCTCGACCGGCGTGGCGAGGATCCCGTCGGGGTCGCACGAGGCGACCCCGATCCGGGCGTCCCCGACGTCGACGGCGATGCGTCTGCCACGTCGCACGGTCAGGCCGCTTCCGCCACGAGGCGCTCCACGGCGGCGATGGCGTCGGCCACGGCCTCCGGGTTCTGGCCGCCGCCCTGGGCGACGTCCGGCTTGCCGCCACCGCCGCCGCCGAGCGTCTTGGCGGCCGTACGGACCAGGTCGCCGGCCTTGAGACCGCGCTCGCGGGCGGCCTCGTTGGTGGCGATGACGGTCAGCGGGCGGCCGTTGGCCACGGTGAACAGGGCGACGACGGCCGGGCGGCCGCCGGTGATCCGGCCGCGGACGTCGAGGACCAGCTTGCGCAGGTCGTCGGCGCCGGTGCCGTCCGGGACGGTGCCGGTGACCAGGGCGATGCCGTGGACGTCCTTGGCACCCTGGGCCAGCCCGGCGGCGGCCTGGAGCACCTTCTCGGCGCGGTAGCGCTCGATCTCCTTCTCGGCGTCCCGCAGCTTGGCGAGCATGCCCGAGATCTTCTCCGGCAGCTCCTCCGGGCGGCCCTTGACCAACTCGGTGAGCTGGGCGACGACCGTGTGCTCCCTGGCCAGGAAGTCGTACGCGTCGGCGCCGACCAGGGCCTCGACGCGGCGCACGCCGGAGCCGATCGAGGACTCGCCGAGCAGCTTCACCAGGCCCAGCTGGGCGGTGTTGGCGACGTGCGTACCGCCGCACAGCTCCTTGGAGAAGTCGCCGATGGTCACGACGCGTACCCGCTCGCCGTACTTCTCGCCGAACTCGGCGATCGCGCCGGACTTCTTGGCCTCGTCCAGACTCATGACCTCGGCGTGGACGTCGAGTTCGTGCGAGAGGACCTCGTTGATCCGCTGCTCGACGTCGGTGAGGACGGTGCCGGGCACGGCGGTCGGGGAGCCGAAGTCGAAGCGGAAGCGGCCGGGCGAGTTCTCCGAACCGGCCTGGGCGGCCGTCGGGCCGAGCGCGTCGCGCAGCGCCTGGTGCGTCAGGTGGGTGGCGCTGTGGGCGCGGGCGATGGCCCGGCGGCGCTTGACGTCGATGACGGCGTACGCCGAGGCGCCGACCGTCACCTCACCGACCTGGACGACGCCCTTGTGGACGTTGACGCCCGGAACGGGCTTCTGCACGTCGCGGATCTCGACCACGGCGCCGTTGTGAAGCTTGATACGCCCCTGGTCGGCCAGCTGGCCACCGCCCTCGGCGTAGAACGGCGTACGGTCGAGGACGATCTCGACCTCGTCGCCCTCGGAGGCGGCCGGCGACGGCACGCCGTCGACGAGCAGGCCCACGACGGTGGCCTCGTTCTCGGTGAGGGTGTAGCCGGTGAAGTCGGTGACACCGGCGGTGTCGGCCACCTCGCGGTAGGCGGACAGGTCGGCGTGGCCGGTCTTCTTCGCCTTGGCGTCGGCCTTGGCGCGGTCCCGCTGCTCCTTCATCAGGCGGCGGAAGCCGTCCTCGTCCACGGAGAGGCCCTGCTCGGCGGCCATCTCCAGGGTGAGGTCGATCGGGAAGCCCCAGGTGTCGTGGAGCAGGAACGCCTTGTCGCCGGAGAGGACCGTGCCGCCGGCGGCCTTGGTCTCGGTCACGGCGGTGTCGAGGATGTTCGTGCCGCCCTTGAGGGCCTTGAGGAAGGCGGCCTCCTCGGCGAGCGCGACGGTCTCGATGCGCTTGCGGTCCTCGACGAGCTCCGGGTACTGCTGCCCCATCGTGTTGATGATCACGTCGAGCAGGTCGGCGACGACCGGGCCGGTGGCGCCCAGCATCCGCATGTTGCGGATGGCGCGGCGCATGATGCGGCGCAGGACGTAGCCGCGGCCCTCGTTGCCGGGGGTGACGCCGTCGCCGATGAGCATCACCGAGGTGCGCATGTGGTCGGCGACCACGCGCAGCGAGACGTCGGAGGCGTCGGCCTTGCCGTAGGCGACGCCGGTGAGCTCGGTGGCCTTGTCGATGACGACGCGCAGGGTGTCGGTCTCGTACATGTTCCGGACGCCCTGCAGGATCATCGCGAGGCGCTCGAGGCCGAGGCCGGTGTCGATGTTCTTGGCGGGGAGGTCGCCGAGGATCGGGAAGTCCTCCTTGCCGTCGCCGGCACCCCGCTCGTACTGCATGAAGACCAGGTTCCAGATCTCCACGTACCGCTCGTCGTTGACGGCCGGGCCGCCCTCGGGGCCGAACTCGGGGCCGCGGTCGTAGTTGATCTCGGAGCAGGGACCGCAGGGGCCGGGGACGCCCATGGACCAGAAGTTGTCCTTCTTGCCCAGGCGCTGGATGCGCTCGGCGGGAACGCCGACGGTGTCCCGCCAGATCCGCTCGGCCTCGTCGTCGTCCTGGTAGACGGTGATCCAGAGCTTCTCGG
The DNA here is from genome assembly GCF_044333095.1 of Streptomyces sp. NPDC021100. Lineage (NCBI taxonomy): Bacteria > Bacillati > Actinomycetota > Actinomycetes > Kitasatosporales > Streptomycetaceae > Streptomyces > Streptomyces sp. NPDC021100. The sequence goes on along the minus strand of NZ_JBIRQH010000004.1, from coordinate 394,172 downwards.
GGTCGAGGCCGTAGCCGCCGTCGGCGACGGACGAGGTCAGCAGCTCCCAGGAGAGCTTGATCGCGCCCTCCTTGAAGTAGTCGCCGAAGGAGAAGTTGCCGCACATCTGGAAGAACGTGCCGTGCCGGGTGGTCTTGCCGACCTCCTCGATGTCCGGCGTGCGGACGCACTTCTGCACGCTGGTGGCGCGGCTGAACGGCGGCTTGACCTCACCCAGGAAGTAGGGCTTGAAGGGCACCATGCCCGCGGGCACGAGGAGCAGCGTCGGGTCGTCCGCGATGAGCGACGCCGACGGCACGACGGTGTGCCCACGCTCTTCGAAGAAGCGCAGCCAGCGGCGGCGGATTTCAGCGGACTCCATCAGTGGTCCTCTTTCCGGGTGAGCGAGTGGTGGGGATGGGTGGGTTCGACGACGACGAGGTGCGGGCGTCCGGCGGGCAGCGCCCGGGCCTCCTCCGGCTCCGGCCCGGCGGTGAGGCCGAGAGCGTCCTTGAGCGCCGCCTCGCGGTGCGCCATGCCGTCGCGGACGTCGAGCGCGAAGTGCTTGACGCGGCGGCCGGCGAGCACGGCCCGGTCGGCCGCCTGGAGCGCGAGGCTCTCGGGGGTGAGCTTGTCCAGGGTGCGGTTCACCTTGGTGGTGGCCCACACTCCGGCGGCCACCCCGGTGGTGAACCAAAAAGCACGGCGGAACATTTCCGGATCAGCCCTTCCCACGGGTACGACGGCCGCCGCGCCGGGCGGACGGCAGCTTCTTGCCGACGCTCCGGCCGGTGATCACGGTGCGCTCGGATTCGGCGGGGGCGCCCTTGCGCCCGATCGCCTGCCGCACCCCGTAGCCGAAGGCGGCGACCTTCACCAGCGGTCCGCCGAAGGCGGAGGAGACGGTGGAGGACAGCGCGGAGGCGTTGGCCGTGACCTCCTGGACGTCCGCGGCGATCGAGTCGACGCGGGCGAGCTGCGTGTGGGCGGACCGGACGGTCGCCGAGGCGTCGGCCAGCAGCGGCACGGCCTGCTCGGTGACGTCGGCGACCAGCTTGGTGGCCGCCTTCAGCGTCTGCGCGAGCCGTACCAGGACAAGGGCGATGAAGGACACCAGGATCGCCCAGAAGACGGCCACGAGGATCCCGGCCACCTCTCCACCGGACACTGCACCGCTCCCTGCTGTCGTCGCTGGTCACACGTTGGAAACGTCGGGTACCGACCATATCGCGCCGTGGGTGGCGGCCCGTACTCCGTTTCGAGGCCCGGAGCGCCCCGGAAAACGCGGTGGCCCGCCACCCTGCCGCCACGAGGGCGGAGGGGCGACGGGCCAGGCGTGCAGAAGGTTCCCGCGGGTCCTACGGCCGGCTTAGCGGGCGTAGTACTCGACGACGAGCTGCTCGTCGCAGATGACCGGGATCTCCTTGCGGTTCGGGTCGCGGTCCAGGCGGAAGGCCAGGGCCTGCAGGTTGACCTGCAGGTAGCGCGGGGTCTCGCCCTCACCCGCGTAGCCACCCTCGCGGGCGACCTGGAAGGGGTGCTTGGCGCGGCTGCGCTCGCGGACCATCACGACGTCGTCGGGACGGACGCGGAAGGACGGCTTGTCGACCTTCTTGCCGTTGACCTCGATGTGGCCGTGGACGACCATCTGGCGGGCCTGGTAGATGGTGCGGGCGATGCCGGCGCGCAGGACCAGGGCGTCCAGACGACGCTCGAGCTCGATGACCAGCGCCTCGCCGGTCTTGCCCTCGGCCTTCTTGGCACGGTCGTAGGCGCGCGCCATCTGGCGCTCGCTGATGTCGTACTGCGCGCGCAGACGCTGCTTCTCGAGCAGACGGACCTTGTAGTCCGAGTTCTGCTTGCGGCCGCGGCCATGCTCGCCCGGCGGGTAGGGACGGGCCTCGAAGTACTTGACGGCCTTCGGCGTCAGGGCGATGCCGAGCGCACGAGACTTCTTGACCTTGGGACGCGACTGGTTAGGCACGTTCTCCAGACCTCCGAAATAGGTTAGGTTAGGCTCACCTTACTCAAGGAGATCGCATGTCTCGCCCGGGGAACACCAGTCACGTCACGGACAGCACGAAGAAGGCCGGCGCAACTGATGGCGCCGGTACGACGGAGGTCCGATCAGATCGTGGTCAGCCGCGTCCCAGCGGACTTGAAACCGCCCGGATGCCGTCAGCAGCCGAGCGCACACGAACTCTCGTACAGAGTACATGCTCCGCGGTACTGCTCGTCCCCGGCCTGGAGGCCGCCCGCCCCGAACCCCTCACCCCCGAGGTACGGACCGTCGGCCCCGACGGCGACGTGTACCTCGTCCACCCGGCCGACTCCCCCGTCGTCCGCGCGGCCACCCACGCCGAGGCCGACGACCTCCCCGCCGTCCTGGAGCTCACCGACGTCGCCCCCGTCTCCGTCCCCAACCGCATCCGCGGCCGCGCCTGGCTCTCCGGCTGGCTCACCTGCGTCCCCGGCGTCGCGGAGCCGGGCCGCATGATGGTGCGGCTGGAACTCGGGAACATCTCCGTGGACGACCTCTGGGGCATCGACACCGTCTCGCCCGACGACTTCGCGGGCGCCGCGCCCGATCCGCTCGTGGAGTACGAGACGGAGCTCCTCCAGCACCTCCACGCCGGGCACGGCGACCAGGTACGCGGCCTGTGGCGCCTGCTCGACGCCCAGCGCCGGAGCACGGGCGCCGCCGTACCGCTGGCCCTGGACCGCTTCGGCTTCCGGGTCCGCTTCACGCGCGACGGCTCGGGCAGCCCGGCTGAGCGGTCCTTCGACGCACGGTTCGAGTTCCCGGAGCCGGTGCGGGATGTGGCGGGGTTGCGGCGGGAGATGCACCGGCTGTTCGACGCGGCGGAGGAGTGAGGGGCGGGATGCCCCGGTCCCGCCCTTTCTCCCCCGGCTACCGCTGGGAGGTGCCCCCAGTTTCTTGCAGGGGCTGCGCCTCCGCATCCCCGAAACCGCGCTCCGCGCGGTTGTCCTCAAGCGCCGGACGGGCTGGAGTGTGCGCCCGGGCGCGCTAATCAGCCCGTCCGGCGTTTGAGGACGAGCGGCGAAGCCGCGACAAGCGGGGTCTGGGGCGCAGCCCCAGGAATCGGCGAAGGGGCGGGACTGGGGCTCACTCCCCCCGCAAACGCTCCCGCACCCGCTCCACCACGTCCGCGTACCGCCCCTCCGCCCCATGCCGAGTAGGCGAGTAATACCGCCGACCATGCACCGCATCCGGCGCATACTGCTGAGCCGCAATGCCACCCGGCAGATCATGGGGGTACTGATACCCCTCCCCGTGCCCCAGCTTCGCGGCCCCCTTGTAATGCCCGTCCCGCAGATGCGCGGGCACCGGCCCGGCCAGCCCGCCCCGCACATCGGCGAGCGCCGCGTCGATGGCGAGATAGGCCGCGTTCGACTTCGGCGCGAGCGCCAACGCGATGGCCACCTGCGAAAGAGTGATCCGCGCCTCGGGGAAACCGATCATGGCGACGGCCTGCGCCCCGGCGACCGCCGTCTGCAGCGCGGAAGGATCCGCGAGCCCGATGTCCTCGCTGGCGGAGATCATCAGCCGCCGGGCGATGAACCGAGGGTCCTCCCCCGCCTCGATCATCCGGGCGAGATAGTGCAGCGTGGCGTCCACGTCCGACCCGCGAATCGACTTGATCAACGCACTCGCGACGTCGTAGTGCTGGTCCCCGTCGCGGTCGTACTTCACCGCGGCCCGGTCGACCGTCTCCTCCAGCGTCTCCAGGGTGATCTCGCCCTCACCCTTGTCGAGCGCCGCCCCCGCCGCCGCCTCCAGGGCGGTGAGCGCCCGCCGCGCGTCGCCGCCAGCGATCCGCAGCAGGTGTGCCTCCGCGTCCTCGGGGAGGGTGACCGCGCCGCCGAGCCCGCGCTCGTCGGCGATGGCGCGGTGCAGCAGTCCGCGCAGGTCGTCGTCGGTGAGCGCCTGGAGGGTGAGCAGCAGGGAGCGGGAGAGGAGCGGGGAGATGATCGAGAAGTAGGGGTTCTCGGTGGTGGCGGCGATGAGGGTGACCCAGCGGTTCTCCACGGCGGGCAGCAGGGAGTCCTGCTGGGCCTTGCTGAAGCGGTGGATCTCGTCGAGGAAGAGGACGGTCTCCTTGCCGTAGCCGCCGGAGGCCCGGCGGGCGCCGTCGATGACGGCCCGGACCTCCTTGACGCCGGCGGTGATCGCGGACAGCTCGACGAAGCGCTTGTTGGTGGCCTGGCTGACGACGTACGCGAGGGTCGTCTTGCCGATGCCGGGCGGGCCCCAGAGGATCACCGACGAGGGCCCGGCCGGCCCGCCGCTCGCCTCGCCGACCAGCCGGCGCAGCGGCGATCCCGGCTTCAGCAGATGGCCCTGCCCGACGACCTCGTCGAGGGTGCGGGGGCGCATGCGGACGGCCAGGGGACTGCTCGACGGGTCTTTCTCCCGGCGGTCCTCTTCTGCGGCGGTGAACAGGTCGGGTTCCACGCTCGAAACCCTATGCCACCCCACTGACAACGCCGCCGGACGGTCGTCGTCCGGCGGCGTTGTAGCAGGTCAGAAAGGCGACCTCAGGACTGGCCGGTCCAGAACGACCACCAGTTCGTCAGGATCGCCAGCCCGATGACGCCGATCCACAGCACCGGTACCACCCAGTGGAACTCCAGCACCACGTTCCGCACCGCGTTCGGCAGCGGGATGAAGCGGTGGCGGATGTTCTGCACGGTGACGTAGCAGAACATCACGATGGTGGCGACCCAGGCGAGGCAGCACCACAGGCAGAGCGAGCCGATGACGTACAGCGACTGGTACTGGAGCCAGGTGCAGAAGCCGACGCCGAAGAGGGTGCCGGCCTGCATGCCCAGCCAGTACCAGCGCGGGAAGCGGGCGCCGGAGAGCACCGCCAGGCCGATGGCGATGATCGCGCCGTAGCAGACCAGGCCGAGCATCGGGTTGGGGAACCCGAAGGCGTGGGCCTGCTCGCTCTCCATGATGTTGCCGCAGGCGACGACCGGGTTGAGGCTGCACCCGGGGGTGAAGCTTTTCCCGGCCGCCTTGGCCTCGAGGATCTTGTTCTTGTCGATCGTGATGACCCAGGCGGCCAGCAGCCCCATGGCACCGGTGATGACCAGCAGCAGTCCGAAGGCACGACTGCCGCCCACCGCACCGGTGGCGGGCCCGTCCCGCTCCGCGCCGTCGGTGTCGGAGCGGTCTAGAGCCGAGGTCGTCATAGCGCCATAGATCCCATCAGTCGTCCGATGCGCCCATTCTGCACCAGGCGGCGGTCGATCAGCCCTGCCTGTCCCGGAGTTCACTCACGACGGTGCCGACCGGGACGGCGGTCTGCTCGCCGCTGCCCAGGTCCTTGAGCTGGACGACGCCTTCGGCCAGGTCGCGTTCGCCCGCAACCAGGGCGTAGCGGGCGCCGGAGCGGTCGGCCGATTTCATGGCGTTCTTGAGCCCCTTCCCGCCGAACGCGAAGTCGGCGGCGATGCCGGCCCGGCGGAGTTCGGTGACGACGCCGAAGAGGACCCGGCGGGCCTCGTCGCCCAGCGGGACCGCGTACACCTCGGTGGCGGCGGGGAGTTCGAGCTCGATGCCCTCGGCCTCCAGTGCCAGCACCGTGCGGTCGACGCCCAGCGCCCAGCCGACGGACGGCAGGGCCGGGCCGCCGATCATCTCGGACAGGCCGTCGTAGCGGCCGCCGCCGCCGACCGCGGACTGCGCGCCGAGGCCGTCGTGGACGAACTCGAAGGTGGTGCGCGTGTAGTAGTCCAGGCCGCGCACCAGCTTCTCGTCGTCCTCGAAGGCGACGCCCGCCGCGGTCAGCAGCGCGCGCACCTGCTCGTGGTACTCCTTGCACGCCTCGCAGAGGTGGTCGCGGAGCATGGGGGCGCCGACGAGCTGCTTCTGGACGGCCTCGCGCTTGTCGTCGAGGACCCGCAGCGGGTTGATCTCGATGCGGCGCCGGGTGTCGTCGTCCAGGTCGAGGCCGCGCAGGAAGTCCTGGAGGGCGGCCCGGTAGGCGGGGCGGCACTCCTTGTCGCCGAGCGAGTTGAGCAGCAGACGGAAGTTCTTCAGGCCGAGCGACTTGTACGCGTCGACGGCCAGGATGATCAGCTCGGCGTCCAGCGCCGGGTCCTCGGCCCCGATGGCCTCGGCGCCGACCTGCGAGAAGTGGCGGTAACGGCCCTTCTGCGGGCGCTCGTAGCGGTAGTACGAGCCGGAGTACCAGAGCTTGACCGGGAGGTTGCCGCCCTTGTGGAGGTTGCCCTCCAGCGCGGCGCGCAGCACGGAGGCGGTGCCCTCGGGGCGCAGTGCGAGCTGGTCGCCGCCGCGGGTGGTGAGGGTGTACATCTCCTTGGTCACGATGTCGGTGGACTCGCCGACGCCGCGCGCGAACAGCTCGACATTCTCGAAACCGGGGGTCTCCACATAGCCGTAGCCGGCCCGCCGCACCGGCGCGGCGATGGCCTCGCGCACGGCGAGGTAGACCGCCGAGTCCGGCGGGGTCAGGTCGTAGGTGCCCTTGGGGGCCTTGAAAGTGCTCACGAAAGCTTCGTCACATTCCTCGTCGCGGAGCCGGGGTGCCGGTTCCGGGGCCGTACTGCGCCTGGGCCACTTCCCGCAGGTAGGGGTTGGTGGCGCGCTCGCGGCCGATGCTGGTCTGGGGGCCGTGGCCGGAGAGGACCACGGTCGAGTCGTCGAGGGGCAGGCACACGCGGGCCAGGGACTCGAGTATCTCGGCGTGGTCACCGCCGGGCAGGTCGGTGCGTCCGATGGAGCCGGCGAACAGCAGGTCGCCTGAGAAGAAGACCGACGGGATGTCGCTCGACTCGGGCAGCCGGAAGGTCACCGACCCCTTGGTATGGCCGGGCGCGTGCGCGACGGTGAACTCCAGACCGGCGAGGTCCAGGGTGCTGCCGTCGGCGAGCTCCTTGACGTCGTCCGGTTCCCCCACGGTCAGCTCGCCGAGGAGCTGCGCGCCGATGGAGCGGCCGAGTGCCTTCTCCGGGTCGCTCATCATGTAGCGGTCGGCGGGGTGGATCCAGGCGGGGACGTCATGGGCGCCGCACACCGGGACGACCGAGGCGACGTGGTCGATGTGGCCGTGGGTGAGAACGACCGCGACGGGCTCGAGCCGATGCTTCCTGAGTGCTTCCTCGACTCCCTGGGCGGCCTGGTGGCCCGGGTCGATGATCACGCACTCCTCACCGGCGGCGGGGGCGACCAGATAACAATTGGTCCCCCAGGCCCCGGCGGGGAACCCGGCAATCAGCACATTCGTCCTTAAATGTCGGCCTGCGTTGGCGTGGCAGGGATCCGGCAGGCGTGCCCGGCCGGTGCGCCGGTCACGTTTATGCCGGTTCAGAGCCTACCGGCGGCACCTCCGCCGCCGCGAACCCGTATACGGTACGGGCACGCTCGCAACAGGCGTTCCGACGGATCGATACGGCACGAGGAGACGACCCGGTGGTCACTAACGAGCAGCGGCGGCGGCAGCTCGCACGGGAGAAGTTCGAGCGGCAGCAGCAGCGCCGCGAGGCGCAGCGGCGCAAGGCCCGCAACCGGAACGCGTTGATCGCGGCCGGCCTCGCCGTGCTGATCGCCGCGGGCGGTACGGCGGTGGCCGCCGGCGCGCTGGGCGGCGACGACAAGAAGGACGACAAGGCGTCGGAGGCGACCCCGAGCGAGCTCCCCACTCCCTCGAAGGGCCCGGACCCGTGCGCCAAGCCCGCCGCCGGCAGCCCGGCGAAGAAGACGTGGAAGTCGGAGCCGTCGATGACGGTCGACACGTCCGCCTCCTACACCATGGACCTCAAGACCACCTGCGGGTCCATCGACCTGAAGCTGGATGCGGCCAAGGCCCCCCACACCGTCAACTCGCTGAACTTCCTGGCGGGCCAGGGGTACTTCGACCACACCAAGTGCCACCGCCTCACCGGTGAGGCCGCGGGCATCTACGTCCTCCAGTGCGGCGACCCGCAGGGCACCGGCGCGGGCGGTCCGGGCTACACGCTCGCCGAGGAGAACCTCAAGAGCGACCTGCTCCAGGAGCCCAAGGACGAGCAGCTCAAGCAGGCGAAGATGAAGATCTACCCGGCCGGGACGATCGCCATGGCCAAGACCCAGCAGCCGCATTCGACGGGCAGCCAGTTCTTCCTCGTCTACAAGGACAGCCCGCTGCAGCCGGACTACACCCCGGTCGGCACGATCGGCACCGAGGGCCGCAAGACTCTCGACAAGATCGCCGGCGCCGGGATCCAGGGCGGGGCCCCGGACGGACCCCCCAACGCCACCGTCGTGGTGGACAAGGCGACGGTGACGAAGAGCTGATTCCGCACCCGTGGCCGAGCGGCGAAATTCCGGTCGCGGGATACGGACAGCCGGGCCACCGGTCGCCTATGTTGGCGTTGTGTAGGGTGCCTGCTCCGGCGGCTGCGAGGCACCCGAAACAGCACCGAACGCCAGTGAAATGATCAAGCCGCCGGACCGGGCGGGGCGCGGCTCCACCGGGGACAACTGTGGACGATGCGCGCGGGCCGCGAACGGCCCCCGCATCATGTGGAGGAGGCGCTGTGAGCAGCGACCCGTGGGGCCGCGTCGACGAGACGGGGACGGTGTACGTGCGTACCGCCGACGGCGAGAAGGTCGTCGGCTCGTGGCAGGCGGGGAGTCCGGAGGAGGCTCTCGCTTACTTCGAGCGCAAGTACGAGGGCCTGGTCGTCGAGATCGGCCTCCTCGAACGCCGGGTCAACACCACCGACCTGTCGACCAAGGACGCGATGACCGCGATCGACCACCTGCGTTCGCAGGTCGACGAGCACCACGCGGTCGGCGATCTGGACGCGCTGCGCGGGCGGTTGGACAAGCTCGTCGAGACGGTCGACAAGCGCCGCGAGGAGCGCAAGGCGGCCAAGGCCAAGCAGACGGACGAGGCCAGGACGGCCAAGGAGGCGCTGGTCGCCGAGGCCGAGGAGCTGGCCGCGAGCGAGCAGTGGCGCTCGGCCGGCGAGCGGCTGCGGGCCCTGGTGGACACCTGGAAGGGCCTGCCGCGGCTGGACCGCAAGACCGACGACGAGCTGTGGCACCGCTTCTCGCACGCCCGCTCGGCGTTCTCCAAGCGCCGCAAGGCCCACTTCGCCTCGCTGGACGCCCAGCGCGAGGAGGCCCGCAAGGTCAAGGAGAAGCTGGTCGCCGAGGCCGAGGCGCTGTCCGGCTCGACGGACTGGGGCGCCACCGCGGCCCGTTACCGCGAGCTGATGGCCGACTGGAAGGCCGCCGGGCGCGCCCAGCGCGAGGCCGAGGACGAGCTGTGGGCCCGGTTCCGCGGCGCGCAGGACGTCTTCTTCCAGGCGCGCGGCGAGGTGTTCGCGGAGCGCGACGCCGAGCAGCAGGCCAATCTGGGGCTCAAGGAGGACCTGGTCGTCGAGGCGGAGAAGCTGCTGCCGGTGACCGACCTCAAGGCGGCCCGGGCGGCGTTCCGTTCGATCAACGAGCGCTGGGAGGCCATCGGCCACGTGCCGCGGGACGCCCGGCCGAAGATCGAGGGCCGGATGCACGCCGTGGAGCGCGCCATCCAGGAGGCCGAGGAGGCCGAGTGGCGGCGGACCAACCCGGAGGCGCGGGCGCGCGCGGCCGGGCTGACCGGGCAGCTCCAGGACGCGGTCGACAAGCTCCGGGCGCAGATCGACAAGGCGCGCGCGGCGGGCAACGAGGCGAAGGCCGAGAAGCTCGGCAAGGAGCTGGCGGGCCGTGAGGCGCTGCTGGACCAGGCGCTGAAGGGCCTGCAGGAGTTCGGCGGCTGACCGGCCGCGCATGACGAAGGCCCCCGGCATCCGCCGGGGGCCTTCCGTCGTTCCTACGGCCTGCGGGCCGACGTCACGCGGTACACGTCGTAGACGCCCTCCACGCCGCGCACCGCCTTCAGCACGTGCCCCAGGTGCTTGGGGTCGCCCATCTCGAAGGTGAACCGCGAGGTGGCCACCCGGTCCCGGGAGGTCTGCACCGCCGCCGAGAGGATGTTGACGTGCTGGTCCGACAGGACCCGGGTGACGTCCGACAGCAGCCGGGACCGGTCCAGCGCCTCCACCTGGATGGCGACGAGGAAGACGGACGACTGGGTGGGCGCCCACTCGACGTCGATGATCCGCTCCGGCTGCTGCGACAGCGAGTCGACGTTGACGCAGTCCGCGCGGTGGACCGAGATGCCGTTGCCGCGGGTGACGAAGCCGATGATCGGGTCGCCGGGCACGGGCGTACAGCAGCGGGCGAGCTTGACCCACACGTCGTCGACGCCCTTGACGACCACGCCCGGGTCGGCGGACGAACGCCGCTTGGAGCGGCCGCGGATGGGCGCCGACTCCTCGATGTCCTCCGTCGCCGCGTCCTCGCCGCCGAGCGCCTGGACGAGCTTCTGCACCACGCCCTGGGCGGCCACATGGCCCTCGCCGATGGCCGCGTAGAGCGAGGAGATGTCCGGGTAGCGCATCTCGTGCGCGAGGGTGACCAGCGAATCGCCGGTCAGGATGCGCTGGATGGGCAGGTTCTGCTTGCGCATCGCGCGGGCGATGGCGTCCTTGCCCTGCTCGATCGCCTCGTCCCGGCGCTCCTTGGAGAACCAGGCGCGGATCTTGTTGCGCGCGCGGGGGGACTTGACGAAGCCCAGCCAGTCGCGGGAGGGGCCGGCGCCGGGCGCCTTGGAGGTGAAGACCTCGACCAGGTCGCCGTTGTCCAGGGTCGATTCGAGCGGCACCAGCCGCCCGTTGACCCGGGCCCCTATGGTGCGGTGGCCGACCTCGGTGTGCACGGCGTAGGCGAAGTCGACCGGCGTGGCCCCGGCGGGCAGCGCTATGACGTCGCCCTTGGGCGTGAAGACGAAGACCTCGTTGCGCGACAGGTCGAAGCGGAGCGACTCCAGGAACTCGCCCGGGTCCTCCGTCTCCTTCTGCCAGTCCAGCAACTGCCGGAGCCAGGCCATGTCGTTGACGGTGTCCTGGTTCTTGCCGGCGTTCTTCGGCACGTCCGTACGGATCTTGGAGGCACCGGCGACGGCCTCCTGCTTGTACTTCCAGTGCGCGGCGATGCCGTACTCGGCGCGGCGGTGCATGTCGAACGTCCGGATCTGGAGCTCGACCGGCTTGCCGCTGGGCCCTATGACCGTCGTGTGCAGCGACTGGTACATGTTGAACTTGGGCATCGCGATGTAGTCCTTGAACCGCCCGGGCACCGGGTTCCACCGGGCGTGGACGGTGCCGAGCGCCGCGTAGCAGTCGCGGACGGTGTCGACGAGGACGCGGATGCCCACCAGGTCGTAGATCTCGGCGAAGTCCCGGCCCCGCACGATCATCTTCTGGTAGACGCTGTAGTAGTGCTTCGGCCGGCCGGTGACCGTGGCCTTGATGCGGGCGGCGCGGAGGTCGGCCTGGACCTCGTCGGTGACGATCGCCAGGTACTCGTCCCGCTTGGGCGCGCGCTCGGCGACGAGCCGGACGATCTCGTCGTACATCTTGGGGTAGAGGATCGCGAAGGCGAGGTCCTCCAGCTCCCACTTGATGGTGTTCATGCCCAGCCGGTGCGCCAGCGGGGCGTAGATCTCCAGCGTCTCGCGGGCCTTCTTCTCCTGCTTCTCCCGCTTGAGGTAGCGCATGGTGCGCATGTTGTGCAGCCGGTCGGCGAGCTTGATCACGAGGACCCGGGGGTCCTTGGCCATGGCGACGACCATCTTGCGGACCGTCTCGGCCTGGGCGGCCTCGCCGAACTGCACCCGGTCCAGCTTGGTGACGCCGTCGACGAGCAGGGCGACCTGGTCGCCGAAGTCGCGGCGGAGGTCGTCGAGGCCGTACTCGGTGTCCTCGACGGTGTCGTGCAGCAGCCCGGCCATCAGCGTCGCCGGGTCCATGCCCAGCTCGGCCAGGATGGTGGTCACGGCGAGCGGGTGGGTGATGTACGGGTCGCCGCTCTTGCGCTTCTGCCCGCGGTGCCAGCGCTCGGCGACCTGGTAGGCGCGCTCGATCTGGCGCAGCGTGGAGGCGTCCGCCTTGGGGTCGTTCCCGCGGACGATGCGGAGCAACGGCTCCAGCACCGGGTTGTACGGGCTCTGCCGCTGTACGCCCAGCCGGGCGAGGCGGGCGCGGACCCGGCTGGAGGAGGCGGAGCGGGCGCTCGGCGGCGGCGTGGGGCGCGGGCCGGCGCTCTCCTTGACCAGGTCGCCTCCCGGGGCGGCCTGCGGCCGGTCCCGCTTTCCGGGATCGGGCGCGGCCGCGCCCTGCGGGCGGCCCGTGGGCTCGGGCGTGCCCGCGGCAGCCGCGGCGTCCGGCGCCGGCTGGTCGGGCTGTGCCGCTGGGGATGCCCCCGGACGGAGTCTGGGGGAGAGCGGCTGGGCCTTGTCTGGCAAGAGCACTCCTCATGCGGGGTCCGGTCCCCGAACAGGTCCGGACTGCCATGGTATCGATCCGGGCCGTGAAGCCGCCTCCCGCCCGGCGGGGGCGAGGACGCACGGAACGGGCCCCGGGGTTCTCCCCGGGGCCCGTTCCGTGCGTGCGGTACGGCTCAGACGCGGATCAGCGCGTCCACCGGCGCGTCGCCGAGCACCTTCTCCAGCCGCTCACGGCCGGGGAGGAAGCCCAGCTCCATCAGGACGGCGACGCCCACGGGCTCGGCGCCGGCCCGGCGGATGAGCTGGAGCGACGCCTCGGCGGTGCCGCCCGTGGCCAGCACGTCGTCGATGACCAGGACCCGGTCGCCGGGGGCGAACGCCTCGGCGTGTATCTCGATCTCCGCCGTGCCGTACTCCAGCTCGTACGCCTGCGACAGGGTCGCGCCGGGCAGCTTGCCGGCCTTGCGGACGGGCACGAAGCCGACCCCGGCCCGGACGGCCACGGGGGCCGCCAGGATGAAGCCGCGGGCCTCCAGGCCGACGACCTTGTCGGCCCGGTACCGGGCGCACAGCTCGGCGAACGCCTCGGTGAGGGCGGTGAACGCCTCGGGGTCGGCGAGCAGTGGCGTGATGTCCTTGAACACCACGCCCGGCTTCGGGTAGTCCGGCACGTCGTGGATGCGGGCGAGCAGCAGCTCGCGCAGGCCCTCCGCGGCGCCTTCGGCGCTCCAGGCGGTCATCGGCGCTTCCCCCCGCGTCCGCCGCGGTTGCGGCTCACCGGCTGCCGGCGCTGCCCGACCACACCGGCCGGGGACGCGTCCTGCGGCTCGTCCTCGGCCTCGTCGGCCTCGTCGGCCTCCTGGGCCCCGCCCTCGTCCTGCGCCGAGTCCGCCTTGGCGGCCTGCGCGGCGCGCTTGGCGTGGACGCGCCGGGTGAGGGCCTTCATCTGCGGGTCGCGTTCCTTGAGGTCGGCGACCAGCGGGGTGGCGATGAAGATCGACGAGTAGGCGCCGGCCGCGAGGCCGACGAACAGGGCGAGCGAGATGTCGTTCAGCATGCCCGCGCCCAGGAAGCCGCCGCCGATGAACAGCAGACCGGCGACCGGCAGCAGGGCGACGACCGTGGTGTTGATGGAGCGCACCAGGGTGCCGTTGAGGCTGCGGTTGGCGATCTCGCTGTACGTCCAGCGGGTCTGCTTGGTGAGGTCCTTCGCGCTCTCCTTCAGGCCGTCGAAGACCACGACGGTGTCGTAGAGCGAGTAACCGAGGATGGTCAGCAGACCGATGACCGTACCCGGGGTGACCTCGAAGCCCACGAGGGCGTAGATGCCCACGGTGATGGTGAGGTCGTGGATGAGGGCGACGAGGGCTGCCAGCGCCATGCGCCACTCGAAGGCGATGGCGAGGTAGATCACCACCAGGATCATGAAGACGCCGAGGCCGGTCCAGGCCTTGTCGGCGATCTCCTCACCCCAGCTGGGGCCGACGATGTCGGTGTTGATCTTGTCGGGGTGGACGCCGAGCTTCTTGGCCAGCGCCTCCTGGGTGACGTGCGACTTCTTCTCGTCCAGCTCGCTGACCTGGACGCGCAGCTTGCCTTCACCGGTCTTCTGGACGATCGCCGTGTGGCCCGAGGCGGTCTCCACCGTCTCCTTGGCCGCCTCCACCGAGACCGACGTCTTGTCGGTGGTGTTGAAGATCGCGCCGCCGGAGAACTCGATGCCCATGTTCAGGCCGCGCACCGCCAGGCCGACGATGGCCGTGATGGTGATGAGGATCGAGATGCCGTACCAGATCTTCCGCTTGGCGACGAAGTCGTAGCCGACCTCGCCTCGGTAGAGCCGGGCGCCGAGGGTGCCGAGTCGTGACATCTCACGCCTCCTTCGGGTCGACAGGGGCGGAGGGACGACGGCGGGAGGCCCGCAGCGGCGGCTTGGCGCCGAGCCGCTTGGGGTCGAGACCGGACCACGGGTGGCCGCTCGCGAAGAACTTGCGGCGGGCCAGGAGCGTCATCAGCGGCTTGGTGAAGAGGAAGACCACGACGACGTCGAGCAGCGTGGTCAGACCGAGGGTGAACGCGAAGCCCTGGACCTTGCCGACGGTGACGATGAAGAGCACCGCGGCGGCGAGGAAGGACACGAAGTCGGAGACCAGGATCGTCCGGCGGGCGCGCGGCCAGCCGCGCTCCACGGCGGGGCGCAGGCTGCGGCCCTCGCGGATCTCGTCCCTGACCCGTTCGAAGTAGACGATGAACGAGTCGGCGGTGATGCCGATGGCCACGATGGCACCGCAGACGGCCGGGAGGTTCAGGGCGAACCCGATGGCCTTGCCGAGCAACACCATGATCGTGTACGTCAGGACCGCCGAGGCCGCGAGGCTGGCGAGCGCGACGAGCGCGAGGCCGCGGTAGTAGACCACCAGGTAGATGACGACGAGCGCGAGGCCGATGGCGCCCGCGATCAGGCCGGCGCGCAGCTGCTCGCCGCCGAGCGCGGCGGAGACGGTGGTCTCCGTGACGATGTCGAAGGACAGCGGCAGGGCACCGTACGACAGGATGTTGGCGAGGTCGTCCGCGCTGGACTGGTCGAAGTTGCCGCTGATCTCGGCGCTGCCGCCGGGGATCGGACCGTTGACCCGGGGGGCGGAGACGGCCTGGCCGTCCAGGACGATCGCGAACCGGTTCTGCGGATCGGGCTTGGCGGCGAGCTTGCCGGTGATGTCGGCGAACTGCTTGGAACCGCTGCCGTTGAACTTCAGCTGGACCTGCCAGCCGGTGGCCCGCTGGGTGTCGAGGGCGGCCTTGGCGTCGGTGACGTCCACGCCCTTGACGGCGACGGGGCCGAGGAGCAGCTTCTCCTGGCCGTCCTTGTCGCACACCACGATGTCGTTCTCGGGCTTGGCGTCGCCGGCCGCCTTCGCCGCCTGGGACCGGGCTTCCTTGGTGGAGCAGTCCAGGGCGGCGAACTGCTTCTGCAGGTCGTTGGAGGCGCCGTCCGAGGGCTTGGGGGACGGCGTGGGCGGCTTGGGCGCCTGCGGGGCCTTCAGGGCCTCCGTGACGGCGCGGCCCTGGCTGTGGGACCCGGACGGGGTGGCCGAGGAGCCGGGGGCGGACGCGGTGGGCGTGCCGGAGGGCTTGCCCTTCTTGTCCTTCTCGGCGTCCTTCGCCTTGTCCTTGCTCTTGTCGCCCTTGTCCTTGCCGGTGCCGGCCGACGCGCTCGGCGTGGGCTCGGGCAGCTTGCCGGCGGGCGCGGCGACCAGCACCGGACGGAAGGCGAGCGAGGCGGTGGTGCCGACCTGCTCACGGGCCTGCTTCGCGTTCGTCCCCTTGGGGATGTTCACGATGATGTGCTTCTTGCCCTGCGTCTGGACCTCGGACTCGGTCACGCCGAGACCGTTGACACGCCGCTCGATGATGCCCGCGGCCGTGTTCATGTTGGTCGTGGTGATCGCGTTGGGCTGGCCCGGCTGGTTCTTCGCCTCGAGCGTGAAGCTCGTGCCGCCCGCCAGGTCGATGCCCAGGCGGGGGGTGGTCTGCCCGGAGGCGAACATTCCCCCGACGAGCGCCACCATGGCGATCAGGATGAAGGCCAGGACTCTGCCCGGCCTGCCCTGGCCGCCCGGGGACCTGCGGCCCTTCTTCGGTGCTGCCACCTTGTCGTTTCTCCCTGTCCAACCGCCCGGCGTCGGGTGTTCGCCGGGCGGCCACGAAGTTTGTGGGGACCTGCCCCCCGCCGGAGCCTAGACCGTCAGCGAACCGCGACGCACCGAGCGGTGGGTGCGTCGCGGTTCGGGGTGGGGCTACTTCGCGTCGGAGTCGCCGTCCCGCTTGCCGTCCTTCGGCTCGGCCTTGGGCTCCGCCTTGGCGGCGTCCGCGGGCTTCTCCGCCGTCACGGCCTTGTCCTCCGCGGCGGCGTCGGCCTTCGCGGGGGCGTCGGCGGCGGTGTCCTTGCCGAGGTCGATCTTCTTCTCGCCGGCCTTCTCGGCCACCCCGTCCTTGTCGGCCCCCTCGGTCAGGGACGAGAGGTCGTCCGGGACGACCGGGGCGTCGTCGTCGGACCCCTCGATGCCGTGGATGATGCGGTTGTACTCGTCGTCCGGCAGGACGGCACCGATGGCGTTCTTCGCGTAGATCGCGTGAACGCCCGGGGCGACCTCCAGGAGGACGGAGTCCTCGCTGACCTCCTTGACGGTGGCGTACATGCCGCCGATCGTCCGCACACCGGTGCCCGGCTGCATGTGGTCGCGCATCTGCGCAGCCTGGCGCTGCTTGTTCTTGGCCGACCGGGTCATCAGGAACATGGCCCCGATGAGCACGATGAACGGCAGGAGAGTCACGATATTCACGGGACGGGATTTCCTTCACACGACCGCTTGGGGATGCGGCCTGGTCTACGGGGGTGGTATGCCGCGCCATACGGACGGCATCGGCGGAGTCTAAGCGAGTCCGCACCAATGGAACAACGCCCAGCATGGCACCCCGGTTCCTGGCCGGACCAGCCCCCGCGCCGTCACTCCGTGAACAGGGAACGCTGCCCGGGCCCGCCCTGTCCGGCTCCGCCCGCACCCCCGGCGACCTGCGGCGGCACCATCCCCAGGTGCTCCCAGGCGGCGGGCGTCGCGATCCGGCCTCTGGGGGTGCGGGCCAGCAGCCCCTCCCGGACGAGGAAGGGCTCGGCGACCTCCTCGACGGTCTCGCGCTCCTCGCCGACGGCCACGGCCAGCGTGGACAGGCCGACCGGGCCGCCGCCGAACAGCTTGAGGAGCGCGGTGAGCACGGCCCGGTCCAGCCGGTCCAGGCCGCGGCCGTCCACCTCGTACACCTCCAGGGCCTGCGCCGCGATCTCCCGGGTGATCAGGCCGTCGGCCTTCACCTGCGCGTAGTCGCGGACCCGGCGCAGCAGCCGGTTGGCGATCCGGGGCGTGCCGCGCGAACGCCCGGCGATCTCGGCCGCCCCGCCGTCCTCCACGGTCACGTCGAGCAGCCCGGCGGACCGCCGGACGACGCGCTCCAGCTCGGCGGGGGCGTAGAACTCCATGTGCCCGGTGAAGCCGAAGCGGTCGCGCAGCGGGGGCGGCAGCAGGCCGGCCCGGGTGGTGGCGCCGACCAGGGTGAAGGGCGGCAGCTCCAGGGGGATGGCGGTGGCGCCTGGGCCCTTGCCGACGATGACGTCGACGCGGAAGTCCTCCATCGCCATGTACAGCATCTCCTCGGCGGGCCGGGACATCCGGTGGATCTCGTCGAGGAAGAGGACCTCGCCCTCGGTGAGCGAGGAGAGGATCGCGGCGAGGTCACCCGCGTGCTGGATGGCGGGGCCGGAGGTGATGCGGATGGGGGCGCCCATCTCGGCGGCGATGATCATCGAGAGGGTGGTCTTGCCGAGCCCCGGGGCGCCGGAGAGCAGGACGTGATCGGCGGTGGCACCGCGCTGCCGGGCCGCCTTCAGCACCAGGTCGAGCTGCTCGCGCACGCGCTCCTGGCCGATGAACTCCTCCAGGTCCTTGGGCCGCAGGGCGGCTTCGACGGCCTGGTCGTCATGATCGGCGACGGCACCGACGAGCCGCTCGCCCGCGGGAGCTTCGAAGTCCACGGTGAAACCTCATGGTTGGGGACAGTTCCAGCCCGTCCGGCGTTTGAGGACAACCGCGCGGAGCGCGGTTTGGGGGCGCGGGGGCCCGCCCCCGCGAGAAACGGGTAGGGGCGGGGAGAGACCCCCTTCCTCACCGAGCCCGGTTCAGGCTCTGCAAGGCAGCCCGCAACAGCTGCCCGACCTGCGGTGCACCCCCGGCGGCCGCCGCCTGCGGAGCCACGGCCTCAACCGCTTCCTCCGCGTCGCGCGGCGCGTACCCGAGCCCGACGAGCGCGGCGTGCAACTGCTCGCGCCAGCCGGCGGGAGCCGAGGAGACGGCCGCGGCGGCCGGCGCGGACCCGACCGGCGCCCCCAGCCGGTCCTTGAGCTCCAGCAGCAGCTTCTGCGCCCCCTTCTTGCCGATGCCCGGCACGGCGGTGAGCGCCTTCTCGTCACCCGCGGCGAACGCGCGCCGCAGCGCGTCCGGGGAGTGCACGGCCAGCATGGCCTGGGCGAGCCGCGGGCCGACGCCGCTGGCGGTCTGCAGCAGCTCGAAGGTCTGCCGCTCGTCGTCGTCGGCGAAGCCGTAGAGGGTCAGGGAGTCCTCGCGGACGACGAGGGAGGTGGCCAGCCGCGCCGGCTCCCCCACGCGCAGCGTGGAGAGCGTGGTGGGCGTGCACTGGACGGCCATGCCGACGCCGCCGACCTCGACGACGGCGGTGTCCGGGGCGAGGGCGGCGACGGGGCCGGAGACGAAGGCGATCATCGGGTGCCCTTCGGAAGGCGTACGGGAGCGGTGGTGCGGCGGTGGGCGGCGACCGCCTGCTGGAGGCGGCCCGTGGCGGGGGCGCGCCAGATGTGACAGATGGCCAGGGCGAGGGCGTCGGCGGCGTCGGCCGGCTTGGGGGGCGCGTCGAGCCGGAGCAGCCGGGTGACCATGGAACCGACCTGCGCCTTGTCGGCCCGTCCCGAGCCGGTGACGGCCGCCTTGACCTCGCTGGGGGTGTGCAGGGCGACGGGCAGCCCGCGGCGGGCGGCGCACAGCATGGCGACGGCGCTGGCCTGGGCGGTGCCCATGACCGTGCGCACATTGTGCTGGCTGAACACCCGCTCGACGGCGACGTACTCGGGCCGGTGCTCGTCCAGCCACGCCTCTATGCCGCGCTCCACGAGCACCAGCCGCTCGGCGGTGTCCGCCTCGGCGGGCGTCCGGACGACGCCGACGCCCAGCATGCGCAGCGGGCGTCCCGCCGTGCCCTCGACGACGCCGACGCCGCACCGCGTCAGCCCCGGGTCCACCCCCAGCACGCGCACCGCGCCCCTCCTTCGGTCAACTGTTCCGGCAGGCTACCGGGCGGCACTGACAACGCCCCGGAACCGACAGCGCGACGGGCCGACGGGAGGTGTCCCGTCGGCCCGTCGGCGGCCGCTCGACTGTCGTGCGCCAGGCGCCCGCTGAGGATCACGCGCCTGCTGAGGACCAGGCGTCCACTGAGGATCGGGCGTCCCCGGGGATCAGGCGTCGACCTTCGCCATGACGTCGTCGGAGACGTCGAAGTTGGCGAAGACGTTCTGCACGTCGTCGCTGTCCTCCAGGGCGTCGATCAGCTTGAAGATCTTGCGCGCGCCCTCCTCGTCCAGCTGCACCTGCATGGTGGGGACGAAGTTGGCCTCGGCGGAGTCGTAGTCGATGCCCGCCTCCTGGAGCGCGGTGCGGACCGCGACCAGGTCGGTGGCCTCGCTGAGGACCTCGAAGCTCTCGCCGAGGTCGTTGACCTCCTCGGCGCCCGCGTCCAGGACCGCGCCGAGGACGTCGTCCTCGGTCAGCTCGCCCTTGGGGACGATGACGACGCCCTTGCGGTTGAACAGGTAGGAGACCGAGCCCGGGTCGGCCATCGAGCCGCCGTTGCGGGTCATGGCGACGCGGACGTCACCGGCGGCGCGGTTGCGGTTGTCGGTGAGGCACTCGATGAGGACGGCCACGCCGTTGGGGCCGTAGCCCTCGTACATGATCGTCTCGTAGTCGGCGCCACCGGCCTCCAGGCCGCCACCGCGCTTGACCGCGGAATCGATGTTCTTGTTCGGGACCGACTGCTTCTTCGCCTTCTGGATGGCGTCGTAGAGGGTCGGGTTGCCGTCGATGTCGACGCCGCCCATGCGGGCCGCGACCTCGATGTTCTTGATCAGCTTCGCGAAGAGCTTGCCGCGCTTGGCATCGATCACGGCCTTCTTGTGCTTCGTCGTAGCCCATTTAGAGTGGCCGGACATCCGCCTGTCTCCTTCGCGTAACCCATACTGAACGAACGACAGAGATCCTACCGGGATCTCAGCCGCGCGAGGCGCGGACCATGTCCACGAACAGCCCGTGCACCCGGTGGTCTCCGGTCAGCTCCGGATGGAAGGACGTGGCCAGCACGTTCCCCTGCCGCACGGCCACCGTGTGGCCGTCGTGCACGGCCAGGACCTCGACGGGCGCCCCGGTGGACTCGACCCAGGGGGCCCGGATGAAGACGCCCTCGACCGGGCCGCCCGGCACACCGGTCATCTCGACCGACGCCTCGAACGACTCGTTCTGGCGGCCGAAGGCGTTGCGGCGCACGATCATGTCGATGCCGCCCAGAGTCTCCTGGTCCTCACGGCCGTCCAGGATCTTGTCGGCGAGCATGATCATGCCGGCGCAGGTGCCGTAGACGGGCATCCCGGACCGCACCCGCTCCCGGAGCGGTTCCAGCATGCCGAACACCACGGCCAGCTTGGACATGGTGGTGGACTCGCCGCCGGGTATCACCAGGCCGTCGACCTCGGCGAGCTCCTCGGGGCGGCGGACCGGACGGGCCGTCGCGTCGGCGGCCGCCAGGGCCACGAGGTGCTCGCGGACGTCGCCCTGGAGGGCGAGGACACCGATGGTGGGGGTGGACACGATCGTCCTGCCTCTCGGTCGTACGGGCCGGTGGGCGGCCCGCGCCTGTGCCGCGGGCCGCCCACCGGGGACTGCGGGGACTACCAGCCGCGGTTGGCGTACCGCTCGGTCTCGGGGAGGGTGTCGCAGTTGATGCCGACCATGGCCTCGCCCAGGTTGCGGGAGGCGTCCGCGATGACCTTCGGGTCGTCGTAGAAGGTGGTGGCCTTCACGATGGCCGCGGCGCGCTTGGCCGGGTCGCCGGACTTGAAGATGCCGGAGCCGACGAAGACGCCCTCGGCGCCGAGCTGGCGCATCAGCGCGGCGTCGGCCGGGGTGGCGACACCACCGGCGGAGAACAGCACGACCGGCAGCTTGCCGAGCTCGGCGACCTCCTTGACCAGCTCGTACGGGGCGCGCAGCTCCTTGGCGGCGGCGAACAGCTCGTTGTTGTCGAGGGCGCGCAGCTTGCCGATCTCGTTCTTGATCTGGCGCAGGTGGCGGACGGCCTCGACGACGTTGCCGGTGCCGGCCTCGCCCTTGGAGCGGATCATGGCCGCGCCCTCGGCGATGCGGCGCAGGGCCTCGCCCAGGTTGGTGGCGCCGCAGACGAACGGGGTGGTGAACGCCCACTTGTCGCTGTGGTTGACCTCGTCGGCCGGGGTCAGGACCTCGGACTCGTCGATGTAGTCGACACCGAGCGACTGGAGGACCTGGGCCTCGACGAAGTGCCCGATGCGGGACTTGGCCATCACGGGGATGGAGACGGCGCCGATGATCTCTTCGATCATGTTCGGGTCCGACATCCGGGCCACGCCGCCGTCCTTGCGGATGTCGGCCGGAACCCGCTCCAGGGCCATGACCGCCACCGCGCCCGCGTCTTCGGCGATCTTCGCCTGCTCGGCGTTGACGACGTCCATGATCACGCCGCCCTTGAGCTGCTCGGCCATGCCGCGCTTGACGCGCGCGGTGCCGGTCTCGGGGTTGGGGGACGTGCTGGTGGTGGACACGATGCGACCTCACTATCCGGGGCGTTGATCCTGCAGCGTCATCAAAGCCGTCCGGGCGGTGGGGTGAAAGGGCCAATTTCGGGTGGGTGGCCTGTGCGGGGCGGGAGGTGGCCCGTCCCGGCGGGGTACGGGGGCGGGGCGGGAGGTGGTCGTTCCTGCGGGCTACGGGGGCGAGGCCGGAGGTGGTCCGTCCCAGTGGGGTACGGGGGCGGGGCGTGTGCCGGCGGCCGTCAGCCGCCCGGCCGGTCGACGAGGGCCGCGGGGGGCTCGTCGTCCATCTCGAAGGCGAGCGGGAAGGGGGCGTGACCGGCCAGCCGGAACCAGCGCACCACCCGGTGGCGGCGCACGGCCCGGGCGGCGCGGACCGCGTCGTTGTGGAAGCGGCGGGCCATCGGCACCCGGCGGACCGCCTGGTCGAGCTCCACCAGGGACTCCTCCCCGCCCGGCGCCTCGCGGACGGCCGTCGTCTGCGCGGTCTCGGCGAAGACCGCGCGCAGCGCCTGGCTCAGCTCGCTCTCGGCCACCTCCCGCTGCTCCTCCTCCGCCTGCCGGGCCGCGTGCGCGGCCTGGTAGAGGACGATCGACGCGGCCGGGTCGAGGACCCCGGCGGTGGCGAGCTCCTGGGCGACCGAGGCGCGGCGCAGCAGTTGGGCGTCCAGAGCGGCGCGCGCCGCGTCGATGCGGCTGTGCAGGCGGTCCAGGCGGCCGGCGGTCCAGCTGAGGTAGATGCCGACGAGGACCAAGGCGGCCACCGTCCACACGAAGATCCAGAGAGAATCCGTCACGCCGGGTCACAGTACCCGCCCGGGCGGCGGCCGACGGCCACCTCCCCGGGCTCCCCGGACCGCCTCCCCGGGCTCCTCCGGCGGCCTCTCCACCCGTGGGTGGACGACGGGTGGAGACGGGTCCCGGAGGAATCGACCCGTGCTCCGATCCGTCTCCACCCGGCCCGCGCCTAGCGTCGTGAGTGGCAGAACTCCCGTCCTCGCGGCGGGGTTTCGCCACTCCCGGGAAACCGTCGAGGCAAGGGGGTCGCCCCATGCGACCGCACGTCCCGCGCGCCAGGCGCGCCCTGCTCACCACACCGATCGTCGTCATCGTCCTCCCGCTGGTGCTGTACTACGTGCTCCGCGCCCAGGGAGCCCCCGCGTGGCAGGCGTTGCTCCTCAGCAGCCTCCCGCCGGTCGCGCACTCCGTTACGGCGGCCGTCAGGGACCACCGGGTCGGATACATCGACCTGCTGGTGATCGGCCTGCTGGTCATATCCGCGGCGACCTCGCTGGTCAGCGGGGATCCCCGGGTGCTGCTGCTGAAGGACGCGGCACTCCCGGCGGCTCTCGGGCTGGGCATGGGAGCGACCCTGTGGACCGCCCGGCCGTTCGCCTTCCAGTTCGGCCACCAGTTCCGCTCGGGCGCGGCGGCCGAGCGGGCGGAGCGGTACTGGCGGGAGTCCTCCGCCTTCCGGCAGGCGCTGCGGTCGCTCACCCTGCTGTGGGCCGCCGCGGAACTGCTCGACGCGCTGCTGAGCACGACGGAGGCGCTGCTCCTGCCCGTCGACGCGGTACCGCTGCTGGGCCGCGTCCAGTCACTGGCCGTCGTGGGCGCGGTGGCGGTCCTCAGCATCCGCCGCAGCCGGCGGTTCCGCGACCGGCACGGGATACCGCTGTTCGGCTTCCGGGAACCGGCGGAGGCGGAGATACGGGACCGGGCCCCGGACCCGGTGTGAACCGGGGGCCGGCGGGCACTCGGGGCGCGGCGTCGGGGGCCCGGGGGCTCCGGCCGCCACGTCCGTCAGGCCGGCGGACGCGGTGCCGGGGCGACGGGAAAGCTGCCGAAGCCGGCGTCCGGGTGCACTCACGGCGCGACGGGAGGACCGGAGCGCTGCCCGGCCGTTGCACGTCGCGGTCTTGGGAATCGGGGCCGGTACGGGGGTCCGGCTCCGGGAACGGGAACCGTGTACGGGCATGCCGGCTACGGCCTTCACGGCCGTCCTGGGCTGTCCCTCCGGCGCCCGGCCGGTAGGGGATGAGCGGGTCCCAGGGCCGGTCGCCATGGAACCGGACCGGGACGGCCGGGGGGGGATCCGTGGCCGGGACCGGGACCGGGGCCGGGGCCGGGCCACGCGCCCCGGCCCGGGTTCAGTCCCGGGCAAGGCCCAGCCGGGCCCGCAGGCCGGTCCGTTCGTCCGTGGCCACGGAGGCCGCGCCGGCGGTGACCGTCTCGTAGACGGCGAGGATGTCGGCGCCGACGGTCGACCAGTCGAAGCGCCGGACGTGCCGGCTGCCCCGCTCGCTCAGTTCCGCCCGGCGGGCGGGGTCGGCGAGGAGGCGGACGGCCGTGGCGGCCAGCGCGTCGGCGTCCTCGTTGGCGAACAGCTCGCCGGCGGCGCCCCGGTCGAGGACCTGGGCGAAGGCGTCCAAGTCGCTGGCGAGGACGGGAGCGCCGGCCGACATCGCCTCGACGAGGATGATGCCGAACGACTCACCGCCGGTGTTGGGAGCCACATAGAGGTCGACGCTGCGGAGCAGCCGGGCCTTGTCCTCGTCGCTGATCATGCCGAGGAACTCGACGGCGTCCCGCGCTTCGGGGGGCAGGGCGGCGACGGCCTCCTCCTCGTCGCCGCGGCCGGCCACCAGCAGCCGGGTGCCGGGGCGCTCGGCGAGGATCTTCGGCAGGGCGCGCATCAGGACGGGCAGGCCCTTGCGGGGCTCGTCGATCCGGCCGATGAAGCCGATCGTCGCCGGGCGCGTGGGGCCGGTGGAAACGCCTGTGGGGAGGGAGCTCGGGCCGGGGTCTCCCTCGCCCTCGGGAGCGGCGGCGGCAGGGTCCCCGGGGGCCGCGGCGGCGGAGCCCGCCGCACCGAGGCGGGGGTCAACGGACTGGGGTGCGCCCGGTCGCCCGGCCCCGGGCTCCGGGGCAGCGGGCTCGGCGGCACCGGACGCCCGCGCAGCGGAAGCCGAAGGCGCGCCGGGAGTCGAGGGCGCGGCGGGATCCGGATTCCCGCCGGAGGCCGGGCTCCCGCCCGTGCGGTCACCGGCACTCGCCCCCGTCCCCACGCCCGTCCACTCCGGGCGCGGCTCGGCGCGGGCGAAGAAGTCGACGTCGACGCCGTTGGGGATGACGACCGCGTCCCCGCCCAGGTGCTCGACCAGGGTCCTGCGGGCGTACTCGCTCACGGCGATGCGCGCGCTGATCTTCTCCAGGGCGGGCTGGAGGATCGGATAGGCGGCGATCATCGCCCGCGAGCGGGGGTTGGAGGTGTGGAAGGTGGCGACGATGGGCCCCTGGGCGGCCCAGCAGGCCAGCAGGCCCAGCGAGGGGGAGGTGGGTTCGTGGATGTGGATGACGTCGAAGTCGCCGTCGTGGAGCCAGCGGCGCACCCGGGCGGCGGAGAGGAAACCGAAGTTGAGGCGGGCCACCGAGCCGTTGTAGGGGACGGGGACGGCCCGGCCGGCGGAGACCACGAAGGGCGGCAGCGGCGTCCCGTCGTCCGCCGGGGCCAGGACGGAGACCTCGTGTCCCCGCCGGATGAGGTGTTCGGCGAGGTCGCGGATGTGGAACTGGACGCCGCCGGGCACGTCCCACGAGTAGGGGCAGACGATCCCGATCCTCACGGCGCCTCCGTTCCGGGGCCGGCGCCCGGATGCGAGCCGCCGTCAGGACCCGGCGCCGGGTCGGGGCTCGGACCGGCGTCGGGGTGCGAGCCCGACGCGGAACCCGCCGCCGAGTCGGTGCCCGATCGGGCGTCGGAGCGCGAGCCGGCACCGGAGCCCGAACCGGCGTCCGGGCGCGGTTCGTCGTCGGCACCTGGGCCGACGGCGGCTCCCGGGCCGACGGCCGGGCGGGGACCGGCGTCCGAGCCCGGCCCGGCGGCCGAGCCCGGCCCGCCGTCCGTGTTCGGCCCGTCCCCCGTCGGGGCCAGGTCGGCGAGCCAGAGGCGCTGGAGCATGTGCCAGTCCTGTGGGTGCTCGGCGATGCCGGAGGCGAACGCGTCGGCCAGGGCCTGGGTCATCGCGGCGGCCTTCTCCGGGCGGGTGCCGGTCTCCGGGACCTCGACGGGCGGGTGCACCCGCCCCTGGAGCACCGGGGAGCGGTCGTACCAGAGGGTGACGGGCAGCAGGACGGCGCCGGTCTGGACGGCCAGCCGGGCCGGGCCGCCGGGCATCTTGGCGGCCTCGCCGAAGAAGGAGACCTCTATGCCGTGGGCGGACAGGTCCCGGTCGGCGACCAGGCAGACCATCCCGCCGGCCCGCAGCCGGCGGGAGAGGACGCCGAAGGCGGTGCCCCCGGCGTGCGGGAGGACCTCCATACCGAGGCCCTCGCGGTAGGCCACGAAGCGGTCGTAGAGCGACTCCGGCTTCAGCCGCTCGGCGACGGTGGTGAAGGGCACGCCCAGCCGGGTGGTGACCCAGGCGCCGGCCAGGTCGTAGTTGCCCATGTGGGGCAGGGCGAGGATCACACCACGCCCGTCGGCCAGCGCCTTCTCCAGGTGGTGCAGGCCCTCGGGCGCGAATCCGGCGCGGACCCGCTCACGGCTCCAGGCCGGCAGCCGGAAGGATTCCATCCAGTAGCGCATGTAGGAGCGCATGCCCTCCCGGGACAGCCGGGCGAGGCGGGCGGGCGAGGCGTCGGGGACGACCCGGGCGAGGTTGGCCTCCAGCCGGAGCACCCCCTTGCCCCGCCGCCGCCAGGCGGCATCGGCGATCTCGCGGCCCAGCCGCGTCGCCACCGGTTCCGGGAGCCGCTTGACGGCACCCCACCCCAGCCCGTACAGGGCGTCCGTCAGCTGGTCCTTCACCCGGTCTCTCCCCCTCCCACCGGCAGCGCGGCGTCCGCCTCGGCCGCCTCGCGGCGGACGGTCACCACGCGCTGGATCAGTGTCACGAGACTGCCCGCGGCCACGATCCACAACGCGATCGGCAGCAGCACCTGGATGCCCGGGACGCCGAACGTGTGCAGCCCGGAGAGCCCGCACGCCACAAGCGAGATGACCAGCCGCTCCGCACGCTCGACCAGACCGTTCACCTTCACCGGGAGGCCGATGCTCTCCCCGCGCGCCTTGGTGTACGACACCACCTGGCCGCTGGCGAGGCAGAAGATCGACACCGCGCACAGCAGGATGTCGTGCCCCTCGTAGCTCGCGTACCAGAGGGCGAGTCCGCCGAAGATGGCCGCGTCGGCCACCCGGTCCAGCGTCGAGTCGAGGAACGCCCCCCACCGGCTGGAGCGGCCGAGCTGCCGCGCCATGTTCCCGTCGACCAGGTCGGAGAAGACGAAGAGGGTGATGGTGACCGTGCCCCAGAAGAACTCGCCCAGGGGGTAGAAGACCAGCGCCCCCGCCACCACACCACCGGTACCGATGAGGGTCACCGCGTCGGGACTGACGCCGAGGCGGATGAGCAGGGCGGCGAACGGCGTGAGAACACGCGTGAAGAACGCACGCGCGTACTTGTTCAGCATGGCCTTCCCGGAGGGTCGTGTGCGGGCCGCGTGGCCGAAGGGCCACCGGCTGGCCCATCGTAGCCAGGCCGCGGGAGCCCGCCGCGCCCACGTCGGGCACCTCGGCCATGGCACGGATCACTCCGCGGGCGGAGCGGGGCGGAGCACGGCCCGGCACGGCGGGGCGCGCCACCCGAATGGCCGCGCTCCCCGGGGGAGCGCCGACGGCGGCGCGCGCCGGGGCGGGCGGTCGCGCCACCGTGTGCGACGTATGGACGCAGCGTGACCACGGTGGAAAGCTCGAAGGATCGCAAGGTGTCAACCGGAAGGCGAGGCACATGGGCGAGAAGACGAACCACACCGGTCACCCCGGGGCCGCCGGCAGAGCAGCGGCGGCCGACCGGCCCGGCGACCTACGCAACGTGGTGCTGGTCGGCCACAGCGGTTCCGGCAAGACGACCCTCGTGGAGGCACTGGCCCTGGCCACCGGCGCGGTCACCCGCGCGGGCCGGGTCGAGGACGGCGCCGCCCTCTCCGACTACGACGAGATCGAGCACCGCCAGCAGCGCTCGGTGCAGTTGTCGGTGGTCCCGGTGGAGTGGTCGGGCATCAGGATCAATCTGCTGGACACCCCCGGCTACGCCGACTTCGTCGGGGAGCTGCGGGCCGGGCTGCGGGCGGCCGACGCCGCGCTGTTCGTGGTGTCGGCGGCGGAGGGCGGCGAGGGCGTCTCCGGCGCCACCCGCGCCCTGTGGGAGGAGTGCGCGGCCGTGGGCATGCCGCGCGCGATCGTGGTGACGCACCTGGAGGCGGCGCGGGCGGACTTCGACGCCATGACGGAGACCTGCCGCGCCGCCTTCGGCGGTGACTCCCCCGAGAGCGTGCTGCCGCTCTACCTCCCGGTGCACGGCCCCGCGGGCCCCGACGGGCACCGGCCCGTCACCGGCCTGACCGGCCTGCTCTCCCGCCGCGTCTTCGACTACGCGGCCGGCGAGCGCACCGAGGCCGAGCCGGGCCCGGACCTGCTCCCGGTGCTGGAGGAGGCCCGCAACCGGCTCATCGAGGGGATCATCGCCGAGAGCGAGGACGAGACCCTCATGGACCGCTACCTCGGGGGCGAGGACATCGACGTCAAGACCCTGATCGAGGATCTGGAACGGGCGGTGGCGCGCGGCTCGTTCCACCCCGTGCTGCCCGCCGCCCCGGCCGTGGACGGCGCCCGCCAGGGGCTGGGCACGGTGGAGCTGCTGGAGCTGGTCACCGGCGGCTTCCCCACCCCGGCCGAGCGCGAGATCCCGGTGGTCACCGGGCTCGACGGCTCCCCGCTGCCCGCGCTGACCTGCGACCCGGCCGGTCCGCTCGCGGCCGAGGTGATCAGGACCGCCTCCGACCCGTACGTCGGCCGGATCTCGCTCGTCCGCGTCTTCTCGGGCACCCTGCGCCCCGACGAGACCGTGCACGTCTCCGGCCACGGCCTCGCGGACCGGGGGCACGAGGACCACGAGGCGGACGAGCGGGTCGGCGCCCTCTCGTCCCCGTTCGGCAAGCAGCAGCGCCCGCTCCCCCAGGCCGTCGCCGGCGACATCGCCTGCGTCGCCAAACTGGTCCGGGCGGAGACCGGCGACACCCTCTCCTCCCCCGGCCGGCCGCTGCGCATGGAGCCCTGGCTCATGCCCGACCCGCTGCTGCCGGTGGCCATCCAGGCGCACAGCAAGGCGGACGAGGACAAGCTGTCGCAGGGCCTGTCCCGGCTGGTCGCCGAGGACCCCACGATGCGGCTGGAGCACAACCGCCACACCCACCAGGTCGTCCTCTGGTGCCTCGGCGAGGCCCACCGGGACGTGGCGCTGGAGCGGCTGCGCACCCGCTACGGCGTTCAGGTCGACGTGGTGCCGCACCGGGTGGAGCTGCGGGAGACGTTCGGGGGGAAGGCGGCCGGGCGCGGCCGGCACGTCAAGCAGTCGGGCGGCCACGGCCAGTTCGCGATCTGCGAGATCGAGGTGGAGCCGCTGCCCGGCGGTTCGGGCATCGAGTTCGTGGACAAGGTGGTCGGCGGGGCGGTGCCGCGGCAGTTCATCCCCTCCGTGGAGAAGGGGGTGCGGGCCCAGGCGGTGAAGGGCGTCGTGGCCGGCTGTCCGCTGGTGGACGTCCGGGTCACCCTCCTCGACGGCAAGGCGCACTCGGTGGACTCGTCCGACGCGGCGTTCCAGACGGCCGGCGCCCTCGCCCTCCGCGAGGCGGCCGCCGCGGCCCGGGTGCACCTGCTGGAACCGGTCGCGGAGGTACGGGTGCTGGTCGCCGACGAGTTCGTGGGCCCGGTGATGAGCGACCTGTCCGGGCGGCGCGGCCGGGTGGTGGGCACCGAGCAGTCGCCGGGCGGCCGGACGCTGATCCGCGCGGAGGTGCCCGAGCTGGAGATCGGCCGGTACGCGGTGGACCTGCGCTCGCTGTCGCACGGCACGGGGCGGTTCAGCCGCGCGTACGCCCGGCACGAGCCGATGCCGCAGCAGGTCGCCGACCGCGTACGCGAACAGCAGCAGAACGACGCATAGTTCACAAGCCGCCCACTCCAACTCGTTCCGGAGCGGGCGGCTTTCCCATCCCCTGCGACAGGCGGTGGTCCGCACCGTTACGCTGGGCACGCGGCCCTCCGGCGTCCACCGCACCGGCAACGAGCGCGGACGGACAGCCGGTCCGGGCCGTCGCAGCAGCGGCGTGCGCCTTGGGGGGCATCAGTGACAGACGGGTTCGACTTCAGCCCGGGCGCCCAGATCCCCATCTCGGGCGGGGCGGGGCAGACCGCGGCGACGCAGGCGCTCGCCTCCGCCGCCTATCGCGACGGGCCGATGGAGGAGCTCCTCAAGGCCAACTCCGACTGGGCCACCTCCTCCGTCAAGCCACCCCGTATCTCCCTCTTCGAGCCCAACCTCGGCGAGGCGTTCGCCCGCGCCGTGCAGCAGCGGATGCTCGGCGGCGGCCGGAAGCCGCTCATCCAGTCCTTCGGCACCGAACCGCAGGTCATCGTCGAGCACTGCCTCGCCGCCAGCCGCATCCGCAGACAGCGCGACGCCCGGCTGACCGTCCTCATGGTGGTCTTCGGCGTGCTCTTCCTGCCCGGCGTCCTCATCTGGCTCGGCGTCTTCCAGCTCCGCCGCACCCTCGCCGGCGCGCAGAACAAGCGCATCGGCGCCCTCGGCACCGCGCTCCTGCTGGTCCTCGCCGTCCTCGGCGCCGTCCTCATGGTCAAGATGCCCTTCCACGGCTTCCTCGGCGTCTACCTCCGCGCCATGATGGTCGCCCCCATCATCGGCTGGGCCTGGGCCAAGACCATCTGCGAACGCACCGCCAAGGACCTCCGCGGCCGCTGGACCGGCCTGCTGGACGGCGGCGGCATCGGCGCCAAGATCCCCGAGGCCGTCCCCAAGAACCCCGGCGAGAGCGCCGCCGAACAGCTCCGGCAGAACCTGGAGCGCCTCTCCGCCGAGCAGAAGAGCAACGTCGTCTTCTACGCCGGCCCCAAGGGCATACTCGGCATGGGCACCCGCTGGGGCAGCTGGCAGCTCGCCGAGGAACTGGCCCCCGCCGATCCCGACAAGGAGATCCACCCCTTCCGCAGCTGGGACATCATGCGCGCCGTCCACGACCAGCTGCGCCTGCTCGAACGCACGCCCATCAACACCGGCGGCCTGACCCCGCCCTTCGTCGAGCACTGGGTGGTCTCCCCCATCGGCGAGGGCGCCGGCGCCGTCTCCCGGCCCGCCAGTGCGGACGCCTCCTTCCAGATAAGGGGCGCCGCCCTCCAGAAGATTTGCAACGAGCAGCACTTCGGCAGCGGCGACCGCCACTACCTCGGCGTCCAGTTCGTCCTCTGGGACGGCCAGTTGGTCATCACGCTGCTCATCAACGTGACCGTCCTGCACAAGACACTGCGCATCGAGGTCACCGGCCACGCCCTCGGCCCGATCCACCCGGTCTTCAACGGGAAGCCGAAGAACCGCACCAAGACCTTCCGCAAGGGCCTCAAGTTCTGGGAGACCTGGGAGCGCCAACTCCCGGTCGTCGAGGCCCGCGAGGTCGTCCGGCTGGCCGCCCGAGCCCCCCTGACCTGGTACCCGCCGCTGCTGGAGTACTGGGGCGGCAAGCTCGTCCTCCCCGAGCCCTTCGGCCTGCGGCACGCCTGGGCCGACAAGCCCTGGCGCCACCGCTTCATGGCCGACGACGCCCTGCGGGCCGCCACCCCCGTCCTCCGCGTGGTGCACGAGACCGCCGTGCGCTTCCTCGCCGAACACGGGGTGAACACCGAGCGCTTCAGCAGCCGCGCCGGCAGCCTCAGCGGCGCCGTCCAGGACCTGTCACCCCGTCAGGCCGACGTCTACAACGCGTAGTCGGACGAGGCGGGACTCACCGGAAGATCCCGGTGTGCCCCAGCGAGTACCGCCCGGGCTGCGGA
Organism: Streptomyces sp. NPDC021100; assembly: GCF_044333095.1. NCBI lineage: Bacteria > Bacillati > Actinomycetota > Actinomycetes > Kitasatosporales > Streptomycetaceae > Streptomyces > Streptomyces sp. NPDC021100. The sequence goes on along the minus strand of NZ_JBIRQH010000004.1, from coordinate 362,461 downwards.
TAGACGGCGAGCCCGTGCGGCCCCGCGCCCACCGGGATGCGGGCGATCTGGTGCCCGTCCGTGGTGTCGATCGCGTACACCTCGCTGTTGTACCGCCCGGACAGCCACAGCACCTTGCCGTCCGCCGACACCCCGCCCATGTCCGGGCTGCCGCCGTCCGGCAGTTCCCACTTGTGCACCAGCTTGCGGCTCTTCAGGTCGAGCACCGAGATCGAGCCCTCGCCCCGGTTGGAGATGTACATCGACTTGGAGTCCCGGCTCACATAGAGGCCGTGCGCCCCCTTGCCGGTGGGCATCAGCCACGGCTCGGTGAACTTGTCCCCGTCCAGCACCCACAGCCCGTCGGCCATCATGTCGGCGATGTACCAGGTCCGCCCGTCCGAGGCGATCTTCACGTCCTGCGGCATCGCCCCGTCGAACGGCAGCTTCTGCTGCCCGATGACCTTCATCTTCTCCGTGTCGACCTTCAGCAGCTCGCCCGAGAATTCACAGGAGACGATGAAGTACCGCCCGTCCGGCGAGAAGTCCGCGTGGTTGACGCCCAGGCAGCTCACCGGAACCGTCTTCTTCCGCTTCATGGTGTGCGCGTCCCGGAACACCAGCTCCCGGTCCATCGACGCCATCACCACCGCGTACTTGCCGTCCGGCGTGAAGTAGAGGTTGTACGGGTCGTGCACCTGCACGGTCTTGCCCGCCCGGCCCGTCGCCGGGTCGATCGGCGTCAGCGTGTGCCCCCGGTCGTTGTTGACCCACAGCGTCTTCAGATCCCACGACGGCACCACGTGCTGCGGCTGCGACCCCACCGGGATCGTCTCGATCACCTTGTACGTCGTGGGATCGATGACGCTGACCGTGTCCGACTCCGTGTTCGGCACGTACACCCGGGACGGGAAGTCCTTCACCACCGGGGACAGCGCGTTCGGCCGGTCCGCCGCGTACACGTCGTTCGGGTCCAGCAGCGGCGGCATCCCCGGCAGCCCCTGCGGCACCCCGCGCGCCGCGCCCTGCCGCTGCTGCTCGGGGTGTGGACGGCGCCCGGCGGCCTCGTCGCTGCTGCCGCCGCCGCAGCCGGCCGCGGCCAGCAGCACCCCGCCGGCGGCGAGCACCGCGATCCGGCGGAGCCCGCGCGGCAGCCGGCGCGGGCGGGGCCGGTCACCGGGGCGGAAAGGAGGACGGAGACGGGGACGGACGTGCGAGAACTGGATCATCAGGTCAGCAGCTCCGAAGTCGTCACCGCACGCAGACCGCGGCGGTGCAGGCCGTCGAGGATCGCGGGCAGCGCGGCCACCGTGCCGGGATGCCCGAAGTGCAGACTCACCACCGACCCCGGACGCACCCCGTCCAGCACGGCGCGCCCGACGGCCGCCGCGCCCGGATCGGTGAAGTCGAGGGAGTCGACGTCGTACGACAGAAGGTGCGGGTAGCCCGCCCTGCGCGCCAGCGCCACCACCTGCTCGGTGGCGAGCCGCGTCTTCGACGGCCGGAACCAGCGCCCGATGCCTCCGGTCAGCCGGCGCAGCCGCTCCGCGCACTCGGTGATCTCGGCGTACGCGGCCGTGGCGCTCATCGAGCAGATGTCCAGGTGGCGCATGGTGTGGTTGCCGAGTTCGTGCCCGCCGTCCAGCACCCGGCGGGCCAGCTGCGGCTGGGCGTCCAGCCAGTCCCCCACCGCGAGCACGGTCACCCGCGCTCCCGCCCGTTCGGCCTCGGCCAGGCAGCCGGTCGCGGTGTTCGCGTCGCCCCGGCCGTGGAAGGTGAGGGCGACGGCCTTGCGGTCGCGCGGCCCGTTCTCGATCTGCGCGGGCAGCCCGGCCGGCAGCGGCGGCAGGGCGGGCGGCCGGGCGACGGACCCCGGCGGCGCCGCGCGGTCGGACGCCCGCGCCCCGGCGGCGGGCCGCCGCTCCTCGTCACAGCCGACGAGCGGTGCCCCCGCCAGTCCGGCGAGGACACCGCTCGCGGCTGCGCGCAGCAGGGTACGGCGATGCGGGAAGGTCACCGCACCATTAGAGCCTTTTTGTACGGTTTTGTGGTGATTTCCGACTCAAGGGACCGGCGCGTGTCCCCGCCGCGCCCCCGGCCGGCACCCCGGCGGCTACGCCTCCGGCCAGGCGTCGGCCAGCATCTTCCGCGTGTCGGCGAGGAGTTGGGGCAGCACCTTGGTGTGGCCGATGACCGGCAGGAAATTGGTGTCCCCGCCCCAACGGGGGACGACGTGCTGGTGCAGGTGCGCGGCGATCCCCGCCCCCGCGACGCCCCCCTGGTTCATCCCGATGTTGAACCCGTGCGCCCCGGACGCCTCGCGCAGCGCCCGCATCGCCCGCTTGGTGAAGTCGGCCAGCTCGGCCGTCTCCGCCGCGTCGAGCTCCGTGTAGTCGGCGACGTGCCGGAACGGGACGACCATCAGGTGCCCGCCGTTGTACGGGTAGAGGTTGAGCACCGCGTAGACGCGCTCGCCCCGGGCGATGATCAGCCCGTCCTCGTCCGACTTCTCCGGAATGGAGCAGAACGGGCAGCCGTCGCCGGCACCGGGCCCGCTGGGCTTGTTCTCCCCCTGGATGTAGGCCATCCGGTGGGGCGTCCACAGGCGCTGGAAGGCGTCCGGGGACCCGACTCCGATCTGCTGCTCCGGCTCACTCGTCATGGTGAGCAGCATATTCCTTGGCGGGGACGCGGCGAGGGGCGGCCCTGTAGGGGCCGCCCCTCGCCACACACCGGAGCGCGTCACACCTGGACGCGGCGCTCCACGACATCGAGGAGCTCGGCCAGGGCCTCGTCCTTCGGGATGCCGTTCTTCTGCGAACCGTCGCGGTAGCGGAAGGAGACGGCGCCGTTGGCCACGTCCTCGTCACCGGCGATGATCATGAACGGGACCTTGGACTTCTGGGCGTTCCGGATCTTCTTCTGCATCCGGTCCGAGGAGGCGTCCACCTCCACCCGCAGGCCCTTCTTCTTCGCCTCGGCGGCGAACTCCTGCAGGTACGGGACGTGGGCGTCGCCGATCGGGATGCCGACCGCCTGCACCGGGGCCAGCCACGCCGGGAAGGCGCCCGCGTAGTGCTCCAGCAGCACGCCGAAGAAGCGCTCGATGCTGCCGAAGAGCGCCCGGTGGATCATGACCGGCTGCTGACGCGAGCCGTCCGCCGCCGTGTACTCCAGGCCGAACCGGCGGGGCTGGTTGAAGTCGACCTGGAGGGTCGACATCTGCCAGGAACGGCCGATCGCGTCCTTCGCCTGCACCGAGATCTTCGGGCCGTAGAAAGCGGCCCCGCCCGGGTCCGGGGTCAGCGGAAGCCCCTGCTTCTCGGCGGCAAGGCGCAGCGCCTCGGTGGCCTCCTCCCACTCCTCGTCCGAGCCGATGAACTTGTCCGACTCGGGGTCGCGGGTCGAGAGCTCCAGCTCGAAGTCGGTCAGACCGTAGTCGCGCAGCAGGTCGAGCACGAAGGTGAGGAGCGTGTCGAGCTCGTCCGGCATCTGCTCCTTGGTGCAGTAGATGTGCGAGTCGTCCTGCGTGAAGCCGCGGGAGCGGGTCAGGCCGTGGACGACGCCGGACTTCTCGTAGCGGTAGACCGTACCGAACTCGAAGAGGCGCAGCGGCAGCTCACGGTAGGAACGCCCGCGCGACTTGAAGATCAGGTTGTGCATCGGGCAGTTCATGGCCTTGAGCCGGTAGTTCTGCCCGTCGAACTCGATGGGCGGGAACATGCCTTCCGCGTAGTGCGGCAGATGCCCCGAGGTCTCGAAGAGGTGTTCCTTCGTGATGTGCGGGGTGTTGACGAACTCGTAGCCGGAGTTCTCGTGCTTCTTGCGCGAGTAGGTCTCCATCTCCTTGCGGACGATGCCGCCCTTGGGATGGAACACCGCCAGGCCCGGGCCCAGCTCGTCCGGGAAGGAGAAGAGGTCCAGCTCGGCACCGAGCTTGCGGTGGTCGCGGCGCTCGGCCTCGGCGAGGAACTCGACGTACGCCTTGAGCTCGTCCTTCGTCGGCCACGCGGTGCCGTAGATGCGCTGGAGCATGGGGTTCCGCTCGCTGCCGCGCCAGTACGCGCCCGCGTTGCGCATCAGCTTGAACGCCGGGATGACGCGGGTCGTCGGCAGGTGCGGACCGCGGCAGAGGTCCTTCCAGCACAGCTCGCCGGTCTTCGCGTCCAGGTTGTCGTAGATGGTGAGCGCGCCGGCGCCCACCTCGACGTTGGCGCCGTCCTCCTGGGAGGCGGAGCCCTTGAGCCCGATCAGCTCCAGCTTGTAGGGCTCGCCGGCGAGCTCCTCGCGGGCGGCCTCGTCGGTGACGACGCGGCGGGAGAAGCGCTGGCCCCGCTTCTGGATCTCCTGCATCTTCTTCTCGATGAGCTTGAGATCGTCGGGGGTGAAGGGCTTCTCGACGTCGAAGTCGTAGTAGAAGCCGTCCTTGACCGGCGGGCCGATGCCCAGCTTGGCCTCGGGGAAGAGCTCCTGCACGGCCTGGGCCATGACGTGCGCGGTCGAGTGGCGGAGGATGTCGAGGCCGTCCGGGGACGAGATCTCGACCGGCTCCACCTCGTCGCCGTCCGCGACCTCGTACGCCAGGTCCTTCAGCTGACCCGCCACCCGCGCCGCGACGATGGTGCGCTCGCCGGCGAAGAGGTCGGCCGCGGTGGTGCCCGTCGTCACCACGCGCTCTTCCCGCTCGGAATCGCGTTGGATGATCACACGGACGTCTGACACCGGACTCTCCTGACTCTGGGCACGGCAGCGGACGCTGCGCGTCTGAATCGTACCGAGCCCGGCGCCCGGGCCGCTAAACGGTCAGACGCCGTCCCCGTCCCGGGCCCCGAAGCCGTCCGGGTCGGTGTGGAGGGCCTTCAGCAGCCGCTCCCGTTCGGCGTCGTCCACCGGCAGGGGCAGCACTCCCCCGGCACCCGCGAGCCGGCGGAAACCGCCGCCGCTCTCCAGCCGGCCGTCGAGGCGTACGGGCCGGCCCGCCAGGTGGGCGTGGCCGGCGGCGCGGTAGTCCGGCTCGCCGAGGTCGGCGCGGACTTCCGCGACGTCCGCCCCGGAGAGCACCCGGAGCCGCACGCTGCCGCCGCCGCCCGGGGTCTCGCGCCACAGGTGGACCACGGTCCCGGTGAGGCGGACGGGGACGGCGGGTTCGCCGTGCAGGTAGCGGGCGCTCGCGGCGCGCAGGGCGGGCAGGTCCCCGGGGGAGAACTCCACCGGCTCGGGGTGGGCGGCGTGGCCCGGCGGCGGCCCGGCGGCGGGGGCCCAGTGGAACCGGACGCGGATCCCCTCGGTCCCGGTGACCAGCGCGACGAGGGCTTCGGTCAGCTCCCGGCAGACGCCCGCCCGCACGGCGGCGGTGAACGCGTCGGTACGTCCGGTGGCGCGCTGGTAGTCGGTGGCGTCGCGCGCGGCGTACAGCGCGGTGAGCAGGGCGGCCACGGCCGGACGGCCGTCGGTGGGGCCGGGTCCGAGCGGGGCGAGGACGGTCAGTTCGCGGGCCGAGCTCGCGGGGCCGAGCAGCAGTCCGGCGAGGGCGGCCTCGGCCGTGCGGCGGTGGCGGGCGCCGTGGTGGCCGGCGGCCGCGCGGGCGGCGAGGGCGCCGGCGGTCAGCAGGGCGCGGACGCCGGCGCGCAGCCGGTCCTGGGCGGCCCAGTCGGCGTCGGGCGCGGGGGTCCGGCGTGCGCAGCGGATCTCGTCGCCGGGTGTGCCGAGGGCGAGGAGGATGTGGCGGGCGGTGGGGTCGGCGCTGCGTTCCAGGGCGGTGCGGGCCTCGGCGAGGAGGTCGGCGGTGTCGGGGAGGGCGGGGTCCTCGGGGACGAGGAGGCCGGGGCCGCTGGTGCCGTTCGATGGGGGCGGGGTCCAGCGGCCGTAGCGTCCGGGGGTTCCGCCGCGACGGCGCCAGCCGTGGCGGGCCAGCAGGGCGGCGAGAACGGCGGGTTCGGCGGGACGGGGTGCGTCGGCCGACGGTCGCATCAGGGTCTCCCTCCCGCCCCGACGCGCGTCATGATCTCGCAGAGGGCGTGGTCGTCGAAGACGTGCGCGGTGGGGATTCGCACGGTGGTTCTGTGCCGGCCGGTGACCGGGTGGCCGGCGAGGTTGGTCCAGTAGCAGCAGTGCCGGACGGCGAGCCGGTCCGGGCCGGCGTGGACCCAGTCGTCCCTGGCGCGGGGGACGAGCATGACGACGAGGATGCGGTGGACGGCCACGGGGGTGCGGGCGAGCTTGACGAGGTGCTCGTTGTCGAGCGTGAAGGGGAAGGTGGTGCCGGGCGGCCGGGGCGGCACCTGGTAGGTGGCCTTGAGCTGCACCTTGATGGTGACCTCGTCATCGGTGGTGTGCCCGGGGGCGGTGTGGCTGACGTGCCAGTCGATGCCGTGGTCGGGAAAGGGCTGGGCGAGGGTGCAGCCGGCCGCCGCGGCGACGGCGTGCAGATGGCCGATCTGGAGCGTCTCCATGCAGGCGGTGGTGGCCAGGGTGCCGCGGCGGGGCGGGGCGGGGCCGTGCGGGGGGCGCCGCCCGTCGGCGCGGGGTGGCCCGTCGGCCGGAACGGCCGGTTCGGGCCGGATGAGGGCCATGTCCGAAACACCTTCCGGGAGCGCGTCCACCGGTGTCTACACCGCTGTTTTCTCCACCCGAACTCCTTCGCAAACAAGGGCGGTTCGGGCCGCACTGAGACCGGGTATCACTCGACGGAGGGAGGGGATTCACGCCAAATTCCGGTCAAGCGCGAGGAGTTGTGACATGCCGAGCTGGTTCGAGGGGCCGCTCGCCGCCTTCGACACGGAGACCACCGGGGTGGACGTCGAGCACGACCGCATCGTGTCCGCGGCCCTGGTGGTGCAGTCACGGGCGGGGGCCTCGCCGGCGGTCACCCGTTGGCTGGTCAATCCGGGCGTCCCGGTGCCGGAGGGCGCCACGGCGATACACGGGCTGACGGACGTGCACCTCCAGCGGTTCGGGCGGTGGCCCGCGCCGGTGATGGAGGAGGTGGCCCGGGCCCTGGCCGAGCAGTCGGCGGCGGGGACCCCCCTGGTGGTGATGAACGCGCCGTTCGACCTGACCCTGCTGGACCGGGAGTTGCGCCGGCACCGCGCCGCGTCGCTCGCGTCGTACCTGGGGTCCGCGCCGCTCTGCGTCCTCGACCCCTGGGTGCTGGACAAGCACCTGGACCGCTACCGCAAGGGCCGTCGGACGCTGTCCGACCTGTGCGCGCAGTACGGGGTCGAGCTGACGGGCGCTCACGACGCGGCGGCGGACGCGACCGCCGCGATGGCGGTGGCCCGGGCGATAGGGCAGCGGTTCGCGGTGCGGCTGGAACGGCTGAGCGTGGCGGAGCTGCACGCGCGCCAGGCGGTGTGGCACGCGGCGCAGGCGCGCGGGCTCCAGGCGTGGTTCGCGAGGAACGGTTCGGAGGAGCAGTGCGATCCGGCGTGGCCGGTGCGGGCGGAGTTGCCGTCGGCAGCATGACGAGGCCGGTCCTTCTGGTGAAGGACCGGCCTCGTGGTGTGTGGGCGATACTGGGATCGAACCAGTGACCTCTTCGGTGTGAACGAAGCGCTCTCCCGCTGAGCTAATCGCCCGGGAGTTTCTCGGGGTTGCCCCCGGGAACGCACTGAACAATACAGGTCGGAGCGGCCCTCCATCAAATTCCGGCCGGGGGCCGGAGGGGGATGCCCCGGACCCGCCCCTTCGCCGTTTCCTGGGGCTGCGCCCCAGACCCCGCTTGTCGCGGCTCCGGCGCTCGTCCTCAATCGCCGGACGGGCTGTATATCAGCCCGTCCGGCGATTGAGGACAACCGCGCGAAGCGCGGTTTCGGGGGCGCGGGGGCAGAACCCCCTCAGAAACGGTGAAGGGGCGGGACCGGGGCACGACAAAACACCCGTGGCCCACGAGGGCTTGCCTCGCGGACCACGGGTGGGATGTGGGCGATACTGGGATCGAACCAGTGACCTCTTCGGTGTGAACGAAGCGCTCTCCCGCTGAGCTAATCGCCCGGGCGCACCGCAAACATTACCGCATGTCAGGCGGTACCCAGAACCGCCGCCGGGACGCCCGGGCCGGAGCCGGTCACCGGCCGTCACCCTGGGTGATGAAGGGGGCGGGGCGCACCCTTGACGGAACTCACCGGAACGGCCGTACGCGGAGCGCGACGGGTCGGCCGTACGAGGTATCCGAAGAGTCCCAAAACGGTCAGAGGGGTTTACAACGGCACCGTAGGTGGCATGTCGATTTCGCCGACGTGCGAATCCCCGAGCGCACACTGAGCGAAAGGCCCTGGCGCTTATGAACACCACGGTCAGCTGTGAGCTGCACCTGCGCCTCGTTGTGTCGAGCGAATCGTCACTGCCTGTACCCGCAGGTCTGCGGTACGACACTTCCGATCCGTATGCCGTACACGCCACCTTCCACACCGGAGCCGAGGAAACGGTCGAGTGGGTCTTCGCCCGGGACCTGCTCGCCGAGGGTCTGCACCGGCCCACCGGCACCGGCGACGTCCGCGTCTGGCCGTCCCGCAGCCACGGTCAGGGCGTCGTGTGCATCGCGCTCAGCTCTCCGGAGGGCGAGGCCCTGCTGGAGGCGCCGGCGCGAGCCCTGGAGTCGTTCCTGAAGCGGACCGACGCCGCCGTCCCGCCCGGTACCGAGCACCGGCACTTCGACCTGGACACCGAGCTCTCCCACATCCTGGCGGAGAGCTGAGGCGGTCCACACCAGGAGGTCCGGTCCCTGCGCGCCGCCCACTCGGGGAGGCGGCGCGCGTCCCGTCCCGCTGACACGTCCCTCGCGCAGCCGCCGCACGGCCGCGCCGCCGCCACGGAGACCACCGTGGCCGACGGCGCGGCCGTGTGGCGTTTCCCCCGGAGCCAGTAAGGTCGGTGCCCACCGTCGAACAAGTTGCCGCCCCACCGGCCGGGCCAGGGAGCGAACCAACCGTGCTGATCAATCACGACACCGGGTGCGCGCTCGACGCCGTCGTCGACCTGCTCAACAGCTCCCCCGCCGGGGCACCGGCCGCCGTCAGGGACGACGGGCTGCCGGACGTGGCCGCGCTGCGGGCCTTCGTGGAGCGGCACGACATCAGCGGGGTGGGAGAGCTGGACGAGGGCGATCTGCGGGCCGTGCGGGAGCTCAGGGGGCGTTTCGCGCGGGTCTTCGACACCGAGGGCACGGCGGAGGCCGCCGAGCTGCTCAACGCCCTGGTCGCCGAGGCGGGCACCACGCCCCGGCTCACCGATCACGACGGTTACGACTGGCATGTGCACTACTTCGCGCCGGGAGCCTCGCTCGCCGAGCACCTGGCGGCCGACGGCGGGATGGCACTGGCGTTCCTCCTGGTGGCGGGCGAGCGCGAACGGCTGCGGCGCTGTGGGGCGCCGGGCTGCGGGCGTGCCTTCGTGGACCTGTCGCGGAACCGGTCCCGCCGCTACTGCGACGGCCGGACCTGCGGGAATCGGCTGCATGTGGCCGCGTACCGGGCCCGGCGGCGCGGCGCGGCCGACTGAACGGGCTGTCCACGGCTCACCACCGGTAGAGGTCGTGGACCGCGGTCACCAGGATCAGCGTCGCCACGAAGGCGAGGAACAGCATCAGGGGCGGCTGGGAGAGGGCGAAGAGGCAGCCTCGCGGTTCCTTGGCGAGGTCGCTCAGGTCGAGGTCGTTCAGGTCGGACAGGTCAGCGGTCAGTTCCGCGGTCATCTCGGCCGGTTCGTCGTTCATCTCCGGCAGATGATGGCGCAGCGCGTTCCCTCAACGGGCCGATCGTGTGGAGGTGTTCGTCAGATCCCGTGCTTTTTGAGGATTGCCTCGATGTCGTCGAACTCCCCTCCGGTATCCTTCCGCCCCTTCGTCCCGGAGCGCCCCTTCGGGCGGTCGGCCGGCCGGCCGGCGGGCGCGCCTATGGCGGGGGCGCCGGGCGCCAGGGCGTCGGGGCCGCCGGCCGGGGGCAGGTCGCGGCCTCCGGAGCCGCGCCGCTCGGCGGCCCGGCTCACCAGGAAGAGCAGGGCGGAGAGGGCGAGGACGCCGAAGCCGGCCCAGACGGTCGGCTTGAAGACCAGGTCGGTGACCCAGTCGATGATCCCGGTCATCACGAGGCCGATGGGGATCAGGGCGAAGGCCGCGATGCGGGTCGCGGCGAGGAAACGCTTGCGGTAGGCCGTCAGCAGGGCGATGCCCAGGCCGCCCGCGGACACCGCGGCGCAAACGGTCGAGGTCAGCATCCGGTCCTCCTGCCGATGGTGGGCTCCTGTGTCCATCCTGCACCGGGCGGCGGCCCGGAGGCCACGACGGGGGCCGGGGATCAGGGAGAACTCCGGGTCGTCCCCTGGGGGCTCTCCTCCTCAGGGCCGACTCGGGGCCGACTCGCAGCCGGGCCTTCCGTGATCGGGGCTCCCGGGGCCGGTCTCCCGGCCGGGCTGGGAGACTGGGGGCATGAGCGAGACCAACAGCCCTTCCGCCCCGTCGTCCGCCGTTCCCGCCGGCCCCGCCGTTCTCGACGTCTGGTGCGACCTCCAGTGCACCGACTGCCACGCCGCCCTGGAGGACCTGCGGGCGCTGCGGGCCCGTTTCGGCGACCGGCTGGACGTCCGGCTGCGGCACTTCCCGCTGGAGAAGCACCGGCACGCCTACGCCGCCGCGCAGGCCGCCGAGGAGGCGGCCGAGCAGGGCCGGGGCTGGGAGTTCGCGGAGGCCGTGCTGGCGCGCGCCGGGGAGCTGGGCGAGCGCGGCGAGGCCGTGCTGGTGGAGGTGGCGGCCGGGCTGGGGGTGGACGCCGAGGAGGTGGACACCGCGCTGATCGACGGCCGGCACCTGCTGATCGTCGACGCCGACCAGGCCGAGGGCAAGGCGATCGGGGTGACGGGCACCCCGACGTACGTCATCGGCGGTGAGCGGCTGGACGGCGGGAAGAGCCAGGAGGGGCTGCGGGAACGGATCGAGGAGATCGCGGACCGCTTGCTGGCCGGCTAGCCGACGCGGGCCGGAGGTGCGCCCTCCGTCTCACAGCGTCTTGTGGAAGTACAGGTTCGTGGTCTCGTAGCCCAGGGACTCGTAGAGCCGCCGGGCCGGGGTGTTGCCGGCGAAGACGTTGAGGCCGATGCGGTCGTGCCCCAGGGCGAGGGCCTCGCGTTCGGCGACGAGCATCAGGGTGCGGCCGTGCCCCCGGCCGCGGTGTTCCGGTGCCACCCTGACGTCGAAGACGTAGCCGATGCCGTCGTGCGTGCTCAGCCAGAGGGTTCCGACGTCGGTGCCCTCGTGGGCGAGGACGCGCAGGGCGACGCCGGGGGTGGCGATGCCGTGCGGCAGCAGGGCCGCGTGGTCGGCGTCGCACTTGGCCTCGGCCTCGGCCCGGGGCACGCCGCGTTCGGTCAGCGACTCGACGTAGCCCACCTTCTCCCCGGCGAGCCACGCCGGGAACCGGTCGTCGTCCATGGGGCGGATCTCGCTCCCGGCGGGCAGGGCGGGTGGGCCGGCGAGCGGCTTGGCCATGTTCCGGCTGCGCTCGGTGTAGCCGAGGGCGGTCACCAGGCCGAGCGTGGCCGTGTCCCCGGCGGGGACCCCGACGCCCACCCAGTGGCAGCCCCAGCCGCGCAGCACCTCTTCGGCCGCGAGGGCGGCGACCGTGCCGCGCCCCCGGCGGCGTTCGGCCTCCCGGACGAAGAGCCGCTCTATGGAGCCGGCCCGGGGACCGAAGCGGGGGTGCGTGGCGAGCTCGGCGTCGCCGACGGGCCTGCCGTTGACGCAGATCTCGTAGCCGCGGCGGCGGTGGCCGCCGTCGGCGCGCTGTTCGGGTGCCGTGGGGCGCAGGGTGGTGGTCATGCCGCTGTTCTACCCACGCGCCGGGGCGGATGTCGCCGGGTTTTCCCCGGCCGTCCCCGGGTCAGGGGTCGATGTCCGCGGCCGACCGCTCGGCGAAGATCCGCATGGCCTCGGTGGTCACCGGGCCCGGGGCGCCCGGGAGTTGGCGGCCGTCCAGGGTGCGGAGGGCCTGGACGTCGCGCAGGCTGGAGGTCAGGAAGACCTCGTCGGCGCGGTCGAGGACGTCCATGGGCAGGTCGGTCTCGCGGGCACCGGTCCACTCGACGACGAGGGCGCGGGTGATGCCGGGGAGGCAGCCGGAGGCGAGCGGCGGGGTGTGGAGCTCGCCGTCGAGGACGACGAAGACGTTGGTGGCGGTGCCCTCGCAGAGCGCGCCGGAGGTGTTGGCGAGGAGGGCCTCGGTGGCGCCCTGCTCCTTGGCGCGGGCCAGGGCGACGACGTTCTCGGCGTACGAGGTGGACTTGAGGCCGGTGAGCGCGCCGCGTTCGTTGCGGGTCCAGGGGACGGTGACGGCGGCGGTGGCGGCGGGGCGGGGCTCGATGGGCGCGGCGGCGACGAGGAGGGTGGTGTCGGCGGCGCCGCGGCCGGAGCCGAGCGGGGAGAGGCCGCCGGTCAGGGTGATGCGGAGGCGGCCGAGGGCAAGCGGGTGGGCGTCGAGGACGGCGGCGCAGGCGCGGCGGGCCTCGTCGGCGTCGGGGGCGGGGAGGCCCAGGCCGCGGGCCGAGGCGGCGAGCCGGGCCAGGTGCCGGGTGAGGGCGAAGGGACGGCCGTCGACGACTTTGAGGGTCTCGAAGACGCCGTCGCCGACCGTGAGGCCGTGGTCGAACACCGAGACGCGGGCGGCGTCCTCCTCGACGAGCTTCCCGTTGAGCCAGACGGTCACCGTTGCCTCCCGGCGGTCGGACTGTGCGCGGTCGGGCTGTGGGTGCCCGACGCTATCGCGAGCAGCCGGGCCGCCTTGAGTTCGGTCTCGGCCCATTCGCCCTCGGGGTCGGAGCCCCAGGTGATGCCCGCTCCGGTGCCGAAGTGGAGAGCGGGGCCGCCGGGGGCGGCGCGGTCGATCCAGAAGGTGCGGATGCCGACGGCGAGCTCGCCGGTGCCCCGGTCGGCGTCGACCCAGCCGATGCCGCCGCAGTAGGGGCCGCGCGGGCCCTGTTCCAGGCGTTCGATGATCTCCAGGGCGCTGGCCTTGGGCGCGCCGGTGACGGAGCCGGGCGGGAAGGTGGCGGCGAGCAGTTCCGTCCAGCCGGTGCCTTCGGCGAGTTCGCCGCGGACGGTGGAGACGAGGTGGACGAGGCCGGGGTGCTGTTCGACGGCGCAGAGCGCGGGGACGGTGACGGATCCGGTGGAGCAGACGCGGCCCAGGTCGTTGCGGACCAGGTCGACGATCATCACGTTCTCGGCGTGGTCCTTGTCGAGCAGGTCGGCGGCGGTGCGGCCGGTGCCCTTGATCGGTCCGGACTCCAGGACGCGGCCGGTGCGGCGCAGGTAGAGCTCGGGCGAGGCGGTGACCACCTCGGTGCCGTGGGCGGGGAGGCGGACGGTGCCGGCGTACGGGGCCGGGTTGCCGGCCGCGAGGTGGGCGGCGAGGGCGTCCACGTCGGCGTGGTCCGGGTCGGGCAGCGGCGCGCCGAGCACGCGGCAGAGGTTGGCCTGGTAGACCTCGCCGGCGGCTATGTGCTCGCGGATCCGCCGGACGCCCGCGATGTAGGCGTCCCGGTCGAGGGAGCTGGTCCACGTCTCGGGGGCGGGGCCGCGCCAGTGCCCGGAGGCGGGGAGGGGCGCGGGGCGCACGTCGCCGAAGCGGGCGCACCGTACGTCTCCCTCGAAGTCCGCGACCACGGCCCACCAGCCCCGGGAGTCGAGGGCCTCGGGGTCGCTGGTGACGTCACGCAGATCGGTGGCGAGGAGGCCGCCGAAGCGGGCCATCGGAGGGAGGTCATGCACGTCATCGAGTCTATGGGCCGGTCCCCGGCGCTGAGCCGGGTGAAGGAAGAGGGCAGCACGCTGCGGAAACGGAATTTGAGCTGGCGCGGGAATCCGCTAGAGTTCAACACGTCGCCGGGACGCGGAAGCGAAACGGCGGGGCAGCTTCCGGATCATGGTCCGGAGGATGTGTGCGGACATAGCTCAGTTGGTAGAGCACCACCTTGCCAAGGTGGATGTCGCGAGTTCGAGTCTCGTTGTCCGCTCGAGTGGGGGATCTTCCCGACCCCCGCACTCCTGGTGGAGTGGCCGAGAGGCGAGGCAACGGCCTGCAAAGCCGTCTACACGGGTTCAAATCCCGTCTCCACCTCCAAGGACGATTAGCTCAGCGGGAGAGCGCTTCCCTGACACGGAAGAGGTCACTGGTTCAATCCCAGTATCGTCCACCAAGGTCCTCGCGGACCTTCCCGCGCGATTAGCTCAGCGGGAGAGCGCTTCCCTGACACGGAAGAGGTCACTGGTTCAATCCCAGTATCGCGCACGCGGCACACCCTCCCGGACGATTAGCTCAGCGGGAGAGCGCTTCCCTGACACGGAAGAGGTCACTGGTTCAATCCCAGTATCGTCCACCAAGGTCCTCACGGGCCTTCCCGCGCGATTAGCTCAGCGGGAGAGCGCTTCCCTGACACGGAAGAGGTCACTGGTTCAATCCCAGTATCGCGCACCATGATCGGCCGGAGGCCGGGGCTTCGCGCTCCGGCCTCCGGCCGTTTCCGCATGTCACGGCGGTGCCGAGCAAAAGACGGGCCAGGCACCTCCCCAGGTGCCCGGCCCGTCATGCCGTCCGCCGCACCCCCGTCCCCACGGGGTTATGGCCGGCCCGTCCCCGACCCGGACCGCTCTTCCGGGAGCGGGGCGCTCAGCGCCCCAGCATGCCGGCCACGGACGACGCTTGGGTGACGACGGCATCCCAGCCGCCGAAGGCGACGGCCAGGACGGCCGCGCAGGGCAGCACCATGGCCAGAGCGACCAGAGGGTGCCGGTTGTCGGCGGGGCGGCCGCCGGGGAGGTCGGGAAGGCTCCGGTGGACGTCCGTCCGCCCCGGCGCGCGGGTCACGCGTCGTACCGCCTGAGCCATGGCGCCCCTCCCTTCCGGTCCCGTCGGACCCGCCCCCGCCCGGCGCGGCCCCGCTGTGCGCGGGCCGCCGGGCGTGCCGAATGGTGGTGGCGGCGGGCGTTCCGACCTCGGGGGACGAGTGTTGCGCCCGCCGCTCGGGATCCACACTAGGCGGCCGGGAGGGGGCCGGGCGTCATGCCCTCGTACCCCTTGCACCGCCTCCACGAGGAGGAGGGAGGGGGCGGATCGGTACTCCCCTGGGTGGAGAACAGAGGAGCGGTTCGCCGGGGTTGCCCCAAGGCGGGCATCCGGGTTCTCCCCCAGGGGACCACGGTGGAGTGATCTGCCTCACGTCCGGTTCCCTTCGGCCGTGCCACCCGGACCGACGGGGTGTCAGGTGTTCGAGCGGCGGGCGGGCCGGGGGCGCCGGCCGGCGGAGTGCGGGCCGTCGGCCCGTCAAACCCCGGGTGTGTGGGGGAGCTTGACGGCCGGCGGCCGGCGGACGGGCGCGGGGCGGGCGCCGGGGAGCGGGCGAGCGCGGGCGCGCGGCGGAAGCGGTCATCCGATCGCCGACGCATGCGCGGCCTCTCAGCACGGCCGCCCGTCAATCCGTAAGCTGTGGCTCGTCAGACGGACCGGCAGCGGGGATGAAGATGACGATGATGCGGCTCCGGCGCGAGGACCCGCGTGTCGTCGGCTCGTTCCGGCTTCACCGCCGGCTGGGCGCGGGCGGCATGGGCGTGGTGTACCTCGGCTCGGACAAGCGCGGCCAGCGGGTGGCTCTCAAGGTGATCCGGCCGGATCTCGCCGAGGACCAGGAGTTCCGCTCGCGCTTCGCGCGCGAGGTGTCCGCCGCGCGGCGCATCCGCGGCGGCTGTACGGCACGGCTGGTGGCCGCCGATCTCGACGCGGAGCGGCCGTGGTTCGCGACGCAGTACGTGCCCGGGCCCTCGCTGCACGACAAGGTGACCGACGAAGGGCCCCTGTCGGCGGCTCAGACGGCGTCCATCGGGGCGGCGTTGGCGGAGGGGCTGCTCGCGGTGCACGACGCCGGGGTGGTCCACCGCGACCTGAAGCCGTCGAACATCCTGCTCTCCCCCAAGGGCCCGCGGATCATCGACTTCGGCATCGCCTGGGCGACGGGGGCCAGCACCCTGACGCACGTCGGCACGGCGGTCGGCTCGCCGGGCTTCCTGGCGCCGGAGCAGGTCCGGGGCGCGACGGTGACGCCGGCGACGGACGTCTTCGCCCTGGGCGCCACCCTGGCGTACGCCTCGACCGCGGACTCCCCCTTCGGGCAGGGCAGTTCGGAGGTCATGCTGTACCGGGTGGTGCACGAGGAGCCGCAGCTCATGGGGGTGCCGGACGCGCTGGCGCCGCTGATCCTCGCCTGCCTGGCGAAGGACCCGGAGGAGCGGCCGAGCACGCTCCAGCTGTCGTTGCGGCTGAAGGAGATCGCCGCGCGCGAGGCGCACGGGCTGCCGGACGGCCGTCGGGTGCCGGCGCGGCGCGAGCCCGAGCGGCCCTCGGACCGGCGGGCCGCGGACCACGCCCACCAGCCCACGGAGCCGCGCCCGGCGGCGGCCGCGCAGGGGGGCGCCTCCCCCGCCCGGCCGCCCGCGACCCGGCCGCTGCGGCAGCCCCGCCCCGACCGGCCGGCCGCCCGGCCCGCGGGCCGGCCGCGGCCCGGCGCCCGTACGGGAGCCCGCGCCGGGGCGGCCGGGCGCCGGACCGGCGGCGACCCCCGGCTGCTGCGGCAGCGGCTGATCGTCTTCGTGGTGGTGACGCTGCTGGTGGCCCTGGGCATCGCGGCGGCGCAGGGGTGCGACGGGCCCAAGAAGTCGTCGGGGCTGGGGCGGGACCTGGGGCGGGGGCAGTCGTGCGTGGTCGCGGTGGATACCTGCGGTACGTGAGCCCCGCCCCCTGCATCCGCGTCCTCAGTCCTGGGCGTCCGGGGTCCGCCGCGGGATGAGTGGCTGCCCCGCGCGGGCGAGGCCCAACAGGTCGTAGTAGTCGGCGCAGCGGGTGATCGACCCGTCGGGGGCGAGCGCGAGCACGGTCGCCGCGTGCACCCGGAACGGCGGCCCGGGCGGTTCCGCCACGGGAGTTCCGGTCCAGAGCAGGGTCGCGCAGGCCCTCCCGTCGTCGGTGCCGAAGCCGTCCTCGACCTCGGCCGTCAGGTCGGGGATGGCGGCGCGGGTCTCGCGGTGCCAGTCCGTGATCGCGGTACGCCCCCGGCGGGCGCGCCCGGCCGCGACGTCGGTGTAGACGGCGTCCGGGGCGAACAGCGCGCCGAAGGCGGCGGAGTCGGGCCCGGACCAGGCGCGGGCGAGGCGGGTGGCGGCGGTACGGGCGTCCATGGCGGGAACCTTCGTGTGGGTGCCGGGGGTCTGTCCGGTCGGGGTGCGGGGCATGACCGGCTCGGTGGGGTTCCTCGCGACGTGCCGTTCCGGGGGCGCCGCCGAGGCCCGTCCCGCCGGGGTCGGGGGCGTGTCCGGCTCGGTGGGGGGAGTGCGCGGTGCTGCGCGGGCCCGGTTCCGGGACGCGGCGGAGGGCCGTACCGCGCGGGCGGCGGAGGCGGGTTGCCCGGGGACGGCCCGGTCGCGTCGCTCGCGGGGCGGCGTCGGAGCCCGGTCGGTGGTGGCGGGGAACTCGGCGTGTTCGGCGATGGCCGTGCCGGGGGTGGTCATGGGGGCGTAGGGCGCGGTGGTGGTGAGTTCGGCCGGGGTGGTGAAGCGACGGTACCGGTGGGGGCCGGGTTTCCGGGGTGGGTCCAGGGCCGTCGGCGGGCCCAGGAAGGCGTGGACGCGGTCGTGCCAGCGGATGTCCGCGTGGTCGGAGTGAGGGGTGAAGGAGACCCCGGTGGCCGTGGCCGCGAGTCGTTCCGTGGCCCGGGTGAGGACGAGCAGCGGGGTTCGGCCGCCGCCGTGGGTGCGCAGTTCGGCGCAGGCGAGGGTGAACGGGCCGGCGTGCAGCCGGGCCCAGTGCCATGCGCGGAGGTCGGCGCCGAAGTCCAGGGTGCCCCAGTTCTTGTCGTGGTAACCGGTTCCGCGCACCCGCCAGGTCCGGCCGGGCACCGAGAGCCGGCCCTCCACCCGGCCCCGGGGCACCGCCACCAGCCAGCCGAGGTAGCGGCCCGGGTCGTCGGCGAGCGTGACGGTCCCGGTGCCGACGCGGGAGGGCGGGGCGGTCGAGGTGAGCGTGAGGTCCGCGGCGGCCGACGGCGTTCCGGCGCGGATGCGGTACCGGACGAGGTCGCCGTGGGCGCGATGCGGGCCGAGGACGACGTCGCAGTGGTCGCGCGCGGCGCGGAAGGAGGCCGGGTCGTGGCGGGTGCGGCCGGCGTGGACGCGTCCGTCGGGGGTGCGGACGGTCAGCGACAGCCGGGGGGCCAGGGGGCCGGCGGAGGCGTCGAGGGACTTGGTCTCGAAGACGACGACGGCCCGGCTGCCGTCGTCGCACTCGGCGTCGAAGTACCACCATTCGAAGGTGCCCGGCCGCGGCGTCTCGCGAAGGCCGTCCTCCCAGGGTTCAGGTTCGCGGGTCAGGCCCGCGCGGCGCAGGTCCGCGTCGCTCTCCCGGACGATCAGGCCACCGGCCCGGCCGGTCGCGGCCGCCGGGTCCTCGGGTGCCGGGTCCTCGGGTGCCGGGTCCTCGGGTCCCGGGTCCTCGGGTGCCACGTCCTCGGCTGCCATGGCGGGCCTCAGGGTGTGGTGGGCAGCAGCAGGTTCTCGGGGTAGCCCGGCCGGTCCGGGGGGACGACGGTCTCGGGGAAGTGGCGGCGGGTGTCGGCGCCCCACGCCATATAGCCGGAGACGAGGAACTCCAGGTCGCGGACGTACCGTTCGACGGCGGCGCGCCGCGGGGCGTCCAGGCCCAGGGTGCGGGCGAGGGCGGGGACGCCGCGCCGGATCGCGTCGAAGCGGCGCAGCCGGTCGTTGACGAGCGCGTAGGCGGTGTCGATCGCGGCGGCGCGCGAGCGGTTCCCGTCCCGCTCCAGGACGAGGACGAGGTTGACGACGTCGCCGCGCGGCTCCTCGCGGTCCAGGGTGTAGACGTCGTTGGCGAGGCAGGGCAGTTCCTCGGTGAGCCGCCGCAGTTCGATCAGCGGCAGGCTGTGGAAGGCGACGGCCGGGACCTCGTAGCCGCCGATCCGTTCGACGAGGTCGCAGACGACGCTCATGGCGCTGACGCCGATCCGCAGCCGCAGGAACGTGGGGAAGTCGGGGACGGTGCCGGCCAGGCGGGCGGCCGACTCCTGGGCGTAGGAGGCGAAGTAGTACTCCCAGTCGTGGGCGGCGCGGGCGCGCCAGGCCGGCGGCATGCCGTCGGCGGCGCGCCGCCAGATGTCCGCGAAGGCGCGGGCGGCGGCGGTGGGCCGGGGGCCGGTGGTGCCGTGGTGGACGACGGCGATCAGCTCTTCGCAGGCGCGGGCGGTGGCGGCCGGGTCGAGGCCGAGCGGGCTGTCGAACTGGTCGTCGAAGGGGTACCAGAAGCCCATGTGGTCCGTGACGAGCCGCAGTCCGGGGCCGGTGGCGTACGGGTACATGCAGGCCGAGACCCGGGCCAGGTCCCAGGAGTCGTACAGGGCGGTGGCCTCGGGCCCGTCGGCCATCCGATGGGCCCGGGCCCAGGCCCGGTTGCCTGCCCGGGCCTCCTCCAGGTGCGGGCTGACGGCGAAGCGGAAGCCGGCGGGGAAGCGGATCCTGGTGTCGGCGGGCATGGGCCCTCCCGTGGTCGGTGATGCCGTAGGGCACTCTCCGTGCGGGACCGAGCGGTGTCGCGGACGCTCCGCTTCGGGCTGTACCCATGGGAGGCCGGTGCGGAAACGATTCGCCGCGCCGGCCTCCGGGTCGGGGCCCCGTGCTACGCCGGCGTCCCCGCCGTCACGGCGTAGAAGGCGACGGCCGCCGCCGCGCCGACGTTGAGGGAGTCGACGCCGTGGGCCATCGGGATGCGCACCCACTCGTCGGCCGCCCGCAGGGCCTTGGCGGACAGGCCGCTGCCCTCGGCACCGAGCATCAGGGCGACGCGTTCCAGGCGGTGCGGGGCGGCGGCGTCCATCGCGGTGGCCTGCGCGTCCGGGGTGAGGGCCAGGACCCGGAAGCCCGCCGCCCGGACCGTCTCCAGGTCGCGCGGCCAGTTCTCCAGCCGGGCCCAGGGGACGGAGAACACGGCGCCCATGGACACCTTGACGGACCGCCGGTAGAGCGGGTCCGCGCAGTCCGGGGAGAGCAGGACTGCGTCCATGCCCAGGGCGGCGGCGCTGCGGAAGATGGCGCCGATGTTGGTGTGGTCGTTGACCGCCTCCATGACCGCGACCCGGCGGGCCGAGGCCAGCAGTCCGGCGGCGTCGGGCAGCGGCTTGCGCCGCATGGAGGCGAGCGCGCCGCGGTGCACGTGATAGCCCGTCACCCGCTCGGCGAGCTCCGGCTCCACGACGTAGACGGGTGCGGGGACGTCCTCCATGACATCGCGCATCACGTCCACCCACTTGGCGGAGAGCAGCATGGAACGCATGCCGTAACCCGCGTCCACCGCCCGGCGGATGACCTTCTCCCCCTCCGCGATGAACAGGCCCTCGGCGGGCTCGCGCCGGCGGCGCAGCTCGACATCGGTCAGGCCGGTGTAGTCGTGGAGCCGGGGGTCGTCGGGGTCGTCGATGGTGATGACCTGGGGGGACTGCGTCATGGGGCTCACGTGTCTCGTGGTGCGTACGGGTAGGATACGGGGGCTCAGCCGGCGGCGTCCGAAGGGGCCGCCGCCTCCCGGCCGATCGCCACGACCTCGCCGATGACGATCACGGCCGGCGGGCGTATGCCCTCGGCCCGCACCCGCTCCCCCACCGTGCCGAGGACGGCGTCGACGCGCCGCTGGGCGGCGGTCGTGCCCTCCTGGATCACCGCGACCGGGGTGTCGGCGGACCGGCCGTGCCGGATGAGCGTCTCGGCGATGGCGCCGCACTGCTCGACGCCCATGAGCACCACGAGGGTGCCGCCGAGGCGGGCGAGAGACGGCCAGTCGACGAGGGACCGCGGGTCGTCGGGCGCGACGTGCCCGCTGACGACCGTGAACTCGTGGGCGACGCCGCGGTGGGTGACGGGGATGCCGACCGTGCCGGGGACGCTGATCGAGCTGGAGATGCCGGGCACGACGGTGCAGGGGATGCCGTGTTCGGCGAGGGCCTGCGCCTCCTCCTTGCCGCGGCCGAAGACGAACGGGTCGCCGCCCTTGAGGCGGACGACGGTCTTCCCGGCCTTCGCGTGCTCGATCAGGGCGTCGTTGATGGCCTCCTGGGCCATCGAGCGGCCGTACGGGATCTTCGCGGCGTCGATCACCTCGACGTGCGGCGGGAGTTCGTCGAGCAGGTCGCGCGGGCCCAGCCGGTCGGCGACGACGACGTCGGCCTCGGCGAGGAGGCGCCGGCCGCGCACGGTGATCAGGTCGGGGTCACCGGGGCCACCGCCGACGAGGGCCACCCGGCCGCCGCCCGGGCGGGTACGGCGGTGGGGCGCGGCGATCGAACCGTCGCGCAGCCCCTCGACGATGGCGTCCCGCAGGGCCGCCGTGCGGCGCGGGTCCTGGCCGGTGAGCACGGCCACGGTGACGCCCGCGCTGCGGCCGGTGGCCGGCGTCCAGGCGGTGGCCGCCTCCGCGTCGTCGCTGCGGACGGCCCAGACACGGCGGGCCTCCGCCTCGGCGGACGCGGCCCGGTTGGCCTCGGGGTCGTCGGTGGTGATCAGCGCGTACCAGGCGCCGTCCAGGTCGCCCTCGCGGTAACGGCGGCGCTCCCAGCGCAGTTCGCCGGCCTCCGCCATGGCCTCCACGGACGCGGTCGCGGACGGCGACACGAGCAGGACGTCGGCGCCGGCCGCGATGAGGGCGGGCAGCCGGCGCTGGGCGACCTGGCCGCCGCCGAGGACGACGACGCGGCGGCCCCGCAGGCGGAGTCCGACGGGGTAGGCGGCGGGTTCTGGGTGCTCGGCCATGGGGGGTGCGGGTCTCCTCGCTGGTCAGGGGCGCTGGGCATACCCTACGTGGGCTTTGTTAGCGGGGGGTTTCGCCCCGGGCCCTCCCCCAGAGGGGGCACCCCCACTTCGCCGTTTCCCGGGGCTGCGCCCCAGGCCCTCTGATCGCGGCTTCGCCGCTCGTCCTCAAACGCCGGACGGGCTGGATGGTGCCCGAGCCGGCACTTTCGGCCTGTCCGGCGTTTGAGGACAGCGCGCGGAGCGCGCTTCGGGGGTGCGGGGGCGCAGCCCCTGCGAGAACGGTGAAATGGGGGTCCCCCTCTGGGGAGGGGCCGGGGCACCAGCCGCCCGCAGGCCCCCCTACCCCTTCTCCGCGACCCCCGCGCTGTCGAACGTCGCCACCTCATGCATGGCCCGCGCGGCACTCTGCACCACCGGCAGCGCCAACAGCGCACCCGTACCCTCGCCGAGGCGGAGGTCGAGGTCGACCAGCGGCCGCAACCCCAGCTTCGTCAGAGCGGCGACATGACCCGGCTCCGCACTGCGATGCCCCGCGATGCACGCGGCCAGCGCCTCGGGCGCGATGGCCCGCGCCACCAGGGCGGCGGCGCCGGCGCTCACGCCGTCCAGGATCACCGGCGTGCGCAGCGAGGCGGCGCCGAGGATCAGGCCGACGAGGGCGGCGTGTTCGAGCCCGCCGACGGCGGCGAGGACGCCGATCGGGTCGGCCGGGTCCGGGCGGTGCAGTTCCAGCGCCCGGCGGACGACGTCGATCTTGCGGGCGTGCATCTCGTCGTTGATGCCGGTGCCGCGCCCGGTGACCTCGCCGGGGTCGGAGCCGGTGAAGACGGAGATCAGGGCGGCCGACACGGTGGTGTTGGCGATGCCCATCTCACCGGTGAGGAGCGCCTTGTTGCCCGCGGTGACGAGGTCGCGGGCGGTCTCGATGCCCACCTCGACGGCGCGCAGCGCCTCCTCGCGGGTCATCGCCGGGCCGGCGGTGAAGTCGTCCGTGCCCGGACGGATCTTGCGCGGCAGCAGGCCGGGGCGGGCCGGCAGGTCGCCGGCGACGCCGACGTCCACGACGCAGACCTCCGCGCCGACCTGGTTGGCGAACGCGTTGCACACGGCCCCGCCGCCCAGGAAGTTGGTCACCATCTGCATGGTGACCTCCTGCGGCCAGGCGGTGACACCCTGGGCGTGCACGCCGTGGTCGCCGGCGAAGACCGCGACGGCGGCGGGCTCCGGGATGGGCGGCGGGCACTTGCGCGACAGGCCGCACAGCTGCGCGGAAATGATCTCCAGCATGCCGAGCGCGCCGGACGGCTTGGTCATCCGCTTCTGCCGCTCCCACGCCTCGCCGAGCGCCTTGGCGTCCAGCGGGCGGATGCCGCGCAGGGTCTCGGCGAGCAGGTCGTGCGGGTCCTCGCCGGGCAGCGCGCGGCGGCCGTACGTCTCCTCGTGGACCACCCAGGACAGCGGGCGCCGCTTGGACCAGCCGGCCTGCATCAGCTCGGGCTCGCCGGGGAACTCGTCGACGTACCCGACGCACAGGTACGCGACGACCTCCAGGTGCTCGGGGAGGCCGAGTTCGCGGACCATCTCGCGCTCGTCGAAGAAGCTGACCCAGCCGACGCCGAGCCCCTCCGCGCGGGCGGCGAGCCAGAGGTTCTCGACGGCGAGGGCCGACGAGTAGGGGGCCATCTGCGGCTGCGTGTGCCGGCCGAGGGTGTGCCGGCCGCCCCGGGTGGGGTCAGCGGTCACCACGATGTTGACCGGGGTGTCGAGGATCGCCTCGATCTTCATTTCCTTGAACTGCTTGGCCCGGCCCTTGGGCAGCGAGGCGGCGTACGCGTCGCGCTGGCGGGTGGCCAGGTCGTGCATGGTCCGGCGGGTCTCGGCGGACCGGATGACGACGAAGTCCCAGGGCTGGGAGTGCCCGACGCTCGGTGCCGTGTGCGCGGCCTCCAGGACGCGCAGCAGGACGTCGTGCGGGATGGGGTCGGGGCGGAAGCCGTTGCGGATGTCGCGGCGTTCGCGCATCACGCGGTGGACGGCTTCCCGCTCGGCGGCGGCGAAGCCGTCGGCCGGGGGGCCGAGGGGGACGCGGGGCTCTTCGGCGGGCTCCGCGCTGTCGGCCTGCTCGGCGGTGCCGGGCTGCCCGTCCTGCGGCTCGTCGTCGCGGACGAGGGCGAGGTGCACGGGCGCGGGCGCCTCCTCCGCGGCGGAGGCGGCCGCCTGCGCCGCGACGGGCTCGGCGGGCTGACCGGCCGGCTGCGCCGGTACGGGGGCGGGCTCGCCGTCCGGGGCCACGGCGGGTGCGGGCGCTTCGTCGACGGGCTCGGCGGGAGCGGGCGCCTCGGTGGACGCCTCGGCGGGTGCTGCCGGAGCGGAGGGGGACACGGCCGTGTCGGAGGCGACGGGCGCCCCTTCGGTCACGGTGGGAACGGCCGCCTCAGGGGCCTCCGTCGATGCGGGGGTCTCGGCGGGCACGGAAGTCTGAGCAAGCACAGCGGTCTCGGCAGCCACGGGGTTCTGAAGGGGCGGGACGCCCTGGGCGGACATGGCGTTCTCGGCGGGCGCGGTCGTCCCGGCGGTGGCGGAAGCCTCCGCGGGGGCGACGGCCTCCGCAGCGGCGGCTGCCTCTGCGGGGACGGCTGCCTCTGCGGCGCTCACGGTTTCTGCGGAGTCAACAGCCCCTGCGGGGGCGGGAGTCTCCGCTTGGGCGGGTGCGTCGGCCTTGGCGGGCGCGCCGGGCGGGGTAGAGGCGTCGGCGTAGGCGGAA
Organism: Streptomyces sp. NPDC021100; assembly: GCF_044333095.1. Classification (NCBI taxonomy): domain Bacteria; kingdom Bacillati; phylum Actinomycetota; class Actinomycetes; order Kitasatosporales; family Streptomycetaceae; genus Streptomyces; species Streptomyces sp. NPDC021100. Next base: position 337,877 of record NZ_JBIRQH010000004.1, on the reverse strand, counting down.
GCGTCGGCCGGCGCGGAGGCGTCGGCTGAGGCGGGTGCGTCGGCCGAGGCGGGTGCGTCGGCCGAGGCGGGTGCGTCGGCCGAGGCGGGTGCGTCGGCCGAGGCAGAGGCATCCACGGGGAGGGAAGCGTCCGCCGGGGAAGACGAACCCGCCGGGAGAGAGGCGTCGGTCGGGACGGGAACACCGGCCGCGACGGCAGCATCCGCCGGGACGGAAGCGGCCGCCGGAGAGGGCGAACCGGCCTGCGCGTATGCGTCCGCCGGGACCGGTGCGCCGGCCGAGGCAGGAGCGCCGGCCGACACGGCGACACCCGCCGGGGCAGGGGCCTCGGCCTGAGAGGACGGACCCACCTGCGCGAGCGCTCCCACCAGGACGGGTACGCCGGCCGGGACGGAGGCGTCCTCCGGAGAGGCCGAACCGGCCGGGACGGACGGGTTCTCCAGGCCAGGTGCGCCGACCGGGGCAGACGCATTCGCCGGGGCGGAAGCGTCACCGGGAACAAACGCACCAGCCGAGGCAGAAGCATCGGCCGACGCGGTGGCAACGGCCGGAACGGAGGCGTCCGTCTGAGAGGCCGAACCGGCCGGGGCGGAAGCGGCTCCCGGAACAGACCCCTCGGCCGAGGCAGGAGCGTCAGCCGGCGCAGAGGCATCCGTCGAAGCAGAGGCATCGGCCTGGGGGGACGAACCAGCCGGGACGGAAGTACCCCCCGGGACGGCTGCGTCAGCCGGGGCAGGAACGCCAGCCGACACGGCGGCATCCACCGGAACAGAGACATCGGCCTGAGAGGACGAACCAGCCGGGACGGAAGCGGCCCCCGGAACAGACGCGCCGGCCGAGGCAGGAGCGTCAGCGGACGCGGAAGCGTCCGCCGGAATGCCGGCATCCGTCGGAGAGGACGCACCGGCCGGGGCGGAAACGTCCCCCGGGACGGTTCCGTCGGCCGAGGCAGGAGCGTCGGCCGACGCAGAGGCGTCCACCTGGGTGGGTGCGCCTGCCGGGGCAGACGTATCAGCAGGGGCGGAGGCGTCCGTCGGGACGGAAGCGCCGGCCGGAGAGGACGGGCCGGCCTGGACGGAAGCATCCCCTGGGGCCGCTGCGCCGGCCGAGGTTGCCGTGTCCGCCGGGGCCGAGGCGTCCGCCTGAGGTGAGGGGCCTGCCGGGGCGGGTGTGCCGGCTGAGGCAGACACGTCGGCCGAGGCGGAGACGTCCGCCTGAGAGGAAGGGGCTACCTGGGCGGGTGCGTCAGCCAGGACGGATACGGCCTGCGACGCGGAGGCGTCCGCCTGGGCCGGCGCGTCGGCCGCCGCGGAGTCGTCGGCCTCGACGGGAGCGCCTGCCACGGCGGAAACACCGTTCTCACCCGGCGCATCGGCCGGCCCGGTCGCGTCGGCCTCGCCCGGCACATCGGCCGCCACCGAAGCCCCGGAGTGGACGGGGGCACCGGCCGAGATGGGGGCCTCGGCCTGGACGGGTGCGTCAACCGGTGCCGCTGCGCCCGCCGGCGCGGAGCCGTCACCCTGAGCCGACGCGTCGGCCGGAGCGGAAGCGCCGGGCTGAACCGGTGCGTCGGCCGGGGCGGGGACGGCCGCCGACGCGGAGGTGTCCGCCTGTGCCGGTGCATCAGCCGGAGCGGAGACACCAGGCTGAGCGGGGGCGCCGGCCGATGCGGAGGCGTCACCCTGAGCCGACGCATCAGTCGCTACAGGCGCGTCGGCCGGCGCGGGTTCGGCCCCCGGCACGGGCGCGTCGGCCTGCGTCGGAGCATCGGTCGGAACGGGTGCGCCGGACACGGCGGAAGCGTCGCCCCGAACGAGAGCGTCAGCCAGGGCCGGCCCGCCCTCCGGTGCGGACGCGTACGCCTGGGCCGGCGCGTCGAACTGAACGGGCGTCTCCGCCGGGGCTCCGGACGGCGCGGGCGCGGTCTCAGACGCGGCGGTCTCCGCCGCAGTGGCCTGCGGCGCCTCCACACCCGGCGTGACGGGCACGGTGCCGGACGGAGCATGCGTCGCGTCGGCCACCGGCGCCTCGGCCGGCGCGGGCGTACCGGCGTCGGCGGCGGGTTCCGCCGCGGGCGTCCCGGCGGCCGCCACCGCGTCCGGTGCGGACGTGCCGGCACCGGCCTGCTCCGCGGCGTCCACCGGATCCACCGGAGCCGCGGGCCCCGGAGCGGTCGCGTCCGCGACCGGAGCCGTCTCCCCCGGCCCCGGGGTACGGGCCGGCGGAACGGTCTCCTGCGGGAGGGCCACGGCCTCGACGGCCTCCACCGGCGCGCCCTGGGCGGGCACCGTGGCCGCGGGCACGGCCTCGCCTGACGGTGCGTCAGCGAATGCGGCACCGGCGGAAGGATCGGGCGCGCCCTGCGGCGGCACGGTCCCGCCCGTGTTCTGCGGCGGGACGAAGGCCACGAGCGGCTCGGCCGCCGCGTCCACCGCCTGCTCCTGGTCCTGCTCCTGGCCGTGGTGCTGCGGCTGGGCGTCCCATATGCCCGGCTGGGTCACGGGCTCCGCGTCGGCCTGCGCGGCGTCGAGGTATTCCGGGCCGGCTCCCTGGCCCGCGGCCGGGGAGCCCGGGGGGTGCGGAACCGGGGAGCCGACCGGCTGCTGCGGGGCGGCCGGGCCGCGGTCCGCGAGGGAGCGGACGACGCCGCTGGACGACGGGTCGGGCGGGCCCATGTGGAGCGGGCGGCGGGGCGCGGCGGGGGCGGCCGGGGGCGTGCGGACCTCTTCGAAGACGGCGGCGCCGGTGTCCCGGCCGCCCGTCTCGTGGGTGCCGCCCTGGGCCGGCTGCTCGCTCCAGGCGCCCTGGGCGCCCGGCATCAGGAGCAGGTCGTCCTCGTCGGCGGCGTCCGGGTCGGCGAGGAACGCGTACGTGGAGGGTCCCGTCGTGGGGCGCCCGCGGGGCGCCTGGGGGACGGCGGGATGTGCCGGGATTCCGGTGTCGGCAGGAGCCGCGGCGTCCGCGGTGAGCGGGTGCCCGGGCGTCGCGCCTGCGTTCTCCGGCTGTCCCTCATCCGGGAACCGGCCGGTGTCGGTCATGCGTACCCCTCGCCCATCGGTAGTGCTCCTTCCAACCGCTCACGCCCATAGCAAGAACGAGCGTCCAACTCTCGCGGCACGTTGCGTGCCGCCCCGGTGCCACCCTGCCCTGCGCACCGCCAAAAAGGAGGGGCGTTCCGGACATTGGTGACTGTGGTCTTTGACACCGAGCCGCCGCACAACGATCCGCCAGCCTACCTTCCGCACGGCGTGTCGGGATCACGGGTGCGGGCGGCCCGGGGGTCATGGATGCGGACGGCGGCCGCTCAGCAGGAAGGTGACGGACCGCTCGGCTTCGGTCCAGTCGGCGGTGTCCAGGCGCACGGCCTGGAGCAGGGTGCATTCGACGGCGTATCCGCCCTCGGTGAGCGCGCGTCCGATGGCCTCGGCCTCGTCGCGGGTGACGGCGTGCGCCACGATGGCCTCGGGGCGGCGGTCGGCGCAGGCGGCGACGACGGGCGCTCCGCCGCCGCCGACGCGGACGACGTCGGGTTCGGGCAGGTCCTCCAGGACGTGCGGCGCGGTGCCGTGCACGGTCTGGAGCTGGACGCCGTAGTGGCGGGCGGCGGCGAGGGTGCGGGCGCAGGCGTCGGCGTCGCGGTCGACGGCGATGACGGCCGCGCCGAACCGGGCGGCCTCGACGGCGGCGGCACCGCTGCCGGAGCCGATGTCCCAGACGAGGTCGCCGACGCGTGGGGCGAGCCGGGCGAGTTGGGCGGCGCGCAGTGCGGTGCCCTCGCCCTCGCCGAGGACGGTGCCGTAGGCGTCGCCGGGCAGGGCCCAGCCGCGCGGGCCGGGGAGCCGGCCGGGGTCGCGGCCGGCGATCCAGCCGCCGGCGCGCTGGCCGGGGACGGCGGGGGCGTCGTCGGGGCCCGTCCCGGTGCCGCCGATGACGATGACGACGTTGGGGTCGCGCCAGGCGTGGTCGGCGACCTTGTCCGAGGTCAGGACGGTGACGCGCTCGCGGGCGGTGCCCAGTTGCTCGCAGATGACGAAGGTGCGGTGGACCGGGCCGAGCAGCAGGGCCAGTTCGGCGGGGCCCGCGCCGGGCGAGGTGAGGACGGCGACCTTGGGGTGGGCGCGGCAGACGTTGACGGCCCGTCGCAGGTCGCGGCTGTGGGCGACGACGATCTGGGCGTCGTCCCAGGGCATGCCGGTCCGGGCGAAGGCGGCGGCGACGGAGGAGACGGCGGGCACCACCTCGACCTCCAGGCCGTGCTCGGGGGCGCGCAGGGCGCGGACGACGCCGAAGAAGCCGGGGTCGCCGTCGGCGAGGACGACGGCGGTGCCGCGGTGCCGGGCGATGCGGCGGGCGGCGAGGTCGACGCTGCCGAGCCGGACGCGTTCGGCGGCGGGCGGGATCTCGGGCAGCGCGAGGTGGTGCGCGGCTCCGGCGACGAGGGTGGCGGCGCCCACGGCGGAGCGGGCCGCCTCCGTCAGCGGTGAGCCGTCCCATCCGATCACCGTGACCCGGTCGGCCATCGTCGTCTGTCTCCTGGGGGTGTCTCGGGAGGAAGTCCACAGTGGGGGTGCCCGCTTCCGCGGCGGGCATGGTGAGAGTACCCCGGCAGGTCCGGACCACCGTCCGGAGCGCGGGGCGGATGGTTGCGCGTGGGGGGCGTCAGCGCCAGCCGGGCGACCATCCGGGGAACGCGGCGGCGTAGCCGGTGCCGTCCCCGGTGTGCCGGTCGCGCACCTCGTCGAGGTCCTCGGGGAGCAGGCTCCAGACGATGAGGTCGGTGCGGATGTCGGTCCAGCCGCCGTCCTCGGTGCGGCTGCGCGCTATCCAGGCGTTGCGGAGGACGCCCTCGCTGATGCAGCCGATCTTCTGGGCGACCTGCTGGGAGGCGGTGTTGTCGGCGGCGGTGCGGAGTTCGAGGCGTTCGAACTTCTGGTCCCGGAAGAGCCAATGGGCGACGGCGAGGACGGATTCGCAGGCGTAGCCCTCACCGCGGGCCCAGGGGGCGGTGACGTAGGCGATCTCGCTGGAGAGGGTGTGCCAGTCGGTGTGGTGGAGGCGCACGGTGCCGACGAGGCGGTGGGTGAGGAACTCGGTGACCGCAAAGACGATTCCGCGTCCCGAGACGCGTTCGGCGGGGGCGGTCCGGAGGACCCATTCGCGGGCGTCGGCGGTGGTGTACGGGTGCGGGGCGGACGTCCACGCGGTGATGAGCTCGTCGTTCATCATCTCGGTGAGCGCGGGGACGTCCGTCGCGTCGAACGGGCGCAGCACCAGCCGGTCCGTACTGATGGAGATGTCCGGAAAGGTGGAAGTCATGCGCTGCTCCAACGCCGGAGGGGGTCCCCCGCGCCGTGCGGGCGCGGGGAGGGTGGCCGGGTTCCGTCCCGGCGGTCGCGCCGGTCTCGGGTGCACCAGCATGCAGTATGGCCACAGTGGTGCGCCAAGCGCGGCGGCCCCGCGCACGCGTGGCGTGTGCGGGGCCTGCGTCCGCCGAGACGGCTGAGAGTACCGGCGGTTCCTGCGCTGCGCAGGGCGGGCGGCGCGATCCGGCGTCCGTTTCGGCCGGGGCCGTCCGTTCGGGCGTCAGCTCTTGGCGGGGCCGAAGGCCGGGATGACGGCCCCGTTGCTGAACTTCTCCTCGATGAACTTCTTGACCTCGTCGGAGTTGAGCAGCTTGGCGAGCTTGACGATGCGCGGGTCCTGCTCGTTGCCCTTCTTCACGGCGAGGAAGTTGGCGTAGGGGTTGCCCTCGGCCTTCTCCAGGGCCAGGGAGTCCTTGGCCGGGTTGAGCTTGGCGCCGATGGCGAAGTTGCCGTTGATGACCGCGGCGTCCACGTCGGCGAGGCGGGCCGGGATCTGGGCGGCCTCGATCTCGGTGAACTTGATGCCCTTGTCGTCCTTGATGTCCTTGAGGGTGGCGCCGGCACCCACGCCGTCCTTGAGCTCGATGACCTTGTTGTCGGCGAGCAGCTTGAGGGCGCGGCCCTCGTTGGTGACGTCGTTGGGGACGGCGATGGTGGCGCCCTCGCCCAGCTCGGAGGTCTTCTTGACCTTCTTGGAGTAGAGGCCCAGCGGCTCGATCTCGACGTTGACGACGGGGACGATGTCCGTCTTGTTCTTCTTGTTGAACTCGTCGAGGTACGGCTTGTGCTGGAAGAAGTTGCCGTCGACCTCGCCGCTCTGGGTGGCCGTGTTCGGCACGTTGTAGTCGTTGTACTGCTTCACCTCGAGCTTCAGGCCGGCGTCCTTCGCGAGGTGGTCGCGGACGTACTCGAGGATGACGCTGTGCGGCGTGGGGCTGGCCGCGATGAGGAGCTTGGCCGCCGGGTCGGCGTCCTTGCCCTTCTTGGTCGAGGACGAGGAGGTGTCGGAGGGGGCACTGCAGGCGCTCAGGCCGAGGGTCAGCGCGGCGGCTGCGGCGACGGCGGCGGTGAGCTTGAGGGTGGTACGCACGAAGAGTGCCTCTTTCTTGTTCTCACGAGGTGATGCCGCCCGGCAAAGGGTCCGGGCTCGTGGTGTCCCCGGGGCCGTCGACGGGCCCCGCGGAGGTTCAGTGGGCGTCGACGGCCGCCTTGGGCTCGTCGGCGGCGCGCTGGGCGGGGACGTCCGCCGTGGCCTTGGGGGCCTGCGCGGTACGGGTCCACAGGCGGCGCAGTCCGGCGGACGCGGCCTGCCGGCCGGTGCGGCGGGCGAGGCGGCGGACCGCGAGGTCGCCGGCCAGCTGGACGACGGTGACCAGGACGATCAGCAGCACGATGGTGATGTTCATCAGCCCGTGCTCCTGCCGCTGGTAGCCGTAGTTGATGGCGACCTGGCCGAGCCCGCCGCCGCCGACGGCGCCGGCCATGGCCGAGTAGCCGATGAGGGCGATCACGGTGGTGGTCAGGCCGGCCACGAGGGAGGCCAGGGCCTGCGGGAGCAGCACCTTGAAGATGATCGTCCAGGTGCCGCCGCCCATCGACTGGACGGCCTCGATCAGTCCGCCGTCGACCTCGCGGAGGGAGGTCTCGACCAGCCGGGCGAAGAACGGGATGGCGCCGATGGCGAGGGCGACGACCGCGGCGCTCGGGCCGATCGACGTGCCGATGACCATGCGGCTGAAGGGGATCAGCCAGACGATCAGGATGATGAACGGCACGGACCGGGCGATGTTGACTACCGCGCCGACGACCTTGTTGACGACCAGGTTGCGGAGGAGTCCGCCGCGGTCGGTGAGGTAGAGCAGGATGCCCAGCGGCAGGCCGCCGACGACGGTCCAGACCGCGGACCACCACACCATGAAGAGGGTGTCGAGACAGGCGTCGCGCAGCAGTGGCTGCATCTCGTTCCAGGTCACTTGGCACCTTCCTTAAGGAGGGCGTCGGCCGCGGCCTCCGCACCGGCGGTCACGGGTGCCACCTCGACCTGGAGGCCCTGCTCACGCAGGAAGCCGATGGGGACCACGTTCTCCTCGAAGCGGCCGGGCAGCTCGATGCGCATCCGGCCGACCTGCCGTCCGGCGATGGTGTCCATCGCGGCGCCGAGGATCGAGATGTCGATGTTGTACGTGCGCGAGAGCTGCGAGATGACGGGCTGAGTGGCCGCGTCGCCGTGGAAGGTGACGTCCACGACCGTGCGGTCGGGGCCGGACGGCTCGCCGCCCACGGGGAACAGCTCGGCGGCCAGCTCGGAGCCGGGCGTGGCCAGCAGCTCGGCGACGGTGCCGGACTCCAGGACCCGGCCCCCCTTCATCAGGGCCGCGGAGTCGCAGATGGACTTGACGACGTCCATCTCGTGGGTGATCAGCAGCACGGTCAGGCCGAGCTGCCGGTTGAGGTCGCGCAGCAGCTGGAGGATCGAGCGGGTGGTCTCCGGGTCGAGCGCGGAGGTCGACTCGTCGGAGAGCAGCACCTTGGGGTCGCCGGCCAGGGCGCGGGCGATGCCGACGCGCTGCTTCTGGCCGCCGGAGAGCTGGCCCGGGTACGCCTTGGCCTTGTCGGCGAGGCCGACCAGGTCCAGCAGCTCCAGGGCCTTGCGGGAGCGCTCCTTGCCGGACAGGCCGAGGATCTCCAGCGGGAGCTCGACGTTGGCCTGGACGGTCCGCGAGGACAGCAGGTTGAAGTGCTGGAAGACCATGCCGATGCGGCTGCGTGCCTGCCGGAGGGCGGCGCCGGCGCGCGGGCCGCGGCCGGCGAGCGCCGTGAGGTCCTGGCCGGCGACGGTGACCGTGCCGGACGTGGGCCGCTCAAGGAGGTTGACGCAGCGGATGAGCGTGGACTTGCCGGCGCCGCTCTGGCCGATGACGCCGTACACCTCGCCCTCCCGCACGTGCAGGTCGACGCCGTCGAGGGCGGTGACCTCGCGGCCGCGTGAGCGGTAGACCTTTGTCAGGCCCGTAGTGGTGATCACAGGGGTTTCCGTCACTGTCGAGTGCGCGGCTTGTGGGGCGCCGGCGCACGGGAATTCATTGCGGAACGCGGCGTGGGACCCCGTCGGCGGCCGTCGTCGTCGACGGCGTGGCGGGGATCCGGTGTCGCGGAGGGTGGAGAGCGGGCGGTCCGGGGATGGACGCGGGCTCTACGGGTCTCGCTTCGGGGCGCGAGGCTCGGAACGGGGGCCCTCAGCGGTCACACATTCGACACATGCGACGAGCAGCACCGGGCGTCGTCATCGCCTCGGTCGCAGAGATGCGGGTGCTCGTCGTGGTCATGCGGGCAAGTAAAACAGACGTACGCGCGAACAGGCCAAGGTTGTCCGAATGGCGGACACTTCCGGTCACCCCGTGGACAGTGCGGGCCGGGCGCGGCGGGCGCGCGGGGGCCGTCTAAAGTCGTCCCCATGCCTGTCACGCCCCATCCGCACGCCGGTGCCGCCCGGGGGTCACGGTGATCGACGCGCTGACGCTCGCGGTCGGTGTGACCGCTCTCGCGCTCGCCGCCTGGTGCGGCCATGCCGCGTACCGCGACCAGCCGACCAAGGACTGGCACTTCATCGGCATGGCCGTCGTCTCCGTCCTCGCCCTCGCCCAGCTGGTCGTCGGCGTGGTGCAGCTCACCCGGGGCGAGCGGCCCGCGAAGGGCACCGTGCTCTTCGTGGCGTACCTCCTGGGCGCCGCCGCGTGCGTGCCGGGCGCCGGATTCATGTCGCTCGCCGAACGCACCCGCTGGGGGTCCGCCACCGTGGCCGCCGGCGCCGTCATCCTCGCCGTGCTCCAGGTACGGCTCTACGACATCTGGGGAGGCTGACCGTGACCGAACCCGCCACCACCGCCGAGGGCGGCGGCCTGGGCAAGGGCCCGGGCCGACTGCTGGTCTGGCTGTACGGGGTGTTCACCGTGGCGGCGGCGTCGCGGTCCATCGTGCAGATGGCTCTTCACTTCGGGGACGCGCCGTTGGCGTACGTGCTGTCGGCTGTCGCCGCCGTGGTGTACGCGTTCATCACATACTCGCTGGTGCGGGGTGGGGAGGGGGCTCGGCGGGTGGCGTTGGTGTGCTGCGCGCTGGAGTTGCTCGGGGTTCTCACGGTGGGGACGTGGACCCTTGCGGATCCTGGGGCGTTCCCTGACGCGACCGTGTGGTCGGACTACGGGATGGGGTACCTGTTCATTCCGGTGATCCTGCCGGTGACGGCGATGGTGTGGTTGCGGCGGGCGCCGGTTTCCGCTGCGCGGTGAGGTTGCCCCGGTCCCGCCCTTTCGCCGTTTCCTGAGGGCAAGCCCCCAGCCCCCCTTGTCGCGGCTTCGCCGCTCGTCCTCAATCGCCGGACGGGCTATATCAGCCCGTCCGGCGATTGAGGACAACCGTGCGGAGCGCGGTTGCGGGGGTGCGGGGGCTTGCCCCCGCAAGAAACGGCGAAGGGGCGGGACTGGGGCAACCCTCACCCGGCCGCGGCCAGCTCCCCCACCTCGGCGGACTTCTCGAGCGTCACCACCGTCAGCGCCTTGCTGACCACTTCCGTCCCCACCGCCTCATACCCCCGCTTCCGGCACAGCCGCAGCATCAGCTCACTCCGTCGCCCGACGGCGAGCCGGAAGCGCCGGGCCGAGCCGTCCGCGGCGAGGCGTTCCTCCACGGCGGCCAGGAGCCGGCCGCCGAGGCCATGGCGGCGGAGGCGGGGGTGGACGATGAGACCGTTGAGGGTTGCGGTGCCCTCGGAGTCGAGCGTGCCGCGCACCGATCCGACGACCTCCTCGCCGAGGCGGGCCACCAGGACGCAGCCGGCGGCCAGTTCGGCCCGCAGTTCGTCGAGGGTCTGGGTCAGCGGGTCGAGGGAGTAGTCCCCGTACAGCTCGGCCTCGCCCTGGTAGCAGAGGTACTGGAGTTTCAGGATCCGTTCGGCGTCGTCCTCGGTCGCCGCCGCGATGGTCACGCTCATACCCATGTGCGCATGCCTCCCCTGGTCAGTCCCGTACGTTCCGTCTGACAGGAGCCGCCGCGGTACACGCCGCCTCCGTGGCGCCTGTTGTCTACCGCTCCTTTCCCCAAGGTCCAGGAGCCGCAATCGCCGCCGTCAGCATTCTGCGCAGGCATCCCAGGCAACGGGAACGGATCGGCCCCAAAGATCCTTGTGAGATACCCAACTCTCCTGCGATTTCTCGGTAGGTCGGGTCTCCGGGAGAGAGGAGGGCACGCATCAGGCCAGGGCAGCGGCCGGGGAGGCGGCGGACCGCGGCGCGGAGTTCGCGGCGGGATTCGGCGGCCAGGACCGCCCGTTCGACACCGGAGCCGAGCGCGTCGGCGTGGTCGGCCGGTTCGGCGGCGATGGGGTCGTACGGCACCTCGCGGCGGGCGAGGCGGCTCGCGGCGCGGGCCTCGGCACGGACGGCGGCGCGTAACCGGAGGGCGGGCGGCTCGGAACGACGGCGCCCCCGCCGGCCGGCGGGGGCGCCGTCGTTCCGGTCGCTCAGCAGGCGGACCCAGACGGCCTGTTCGAGGTCGGCCGCGTCGATGCCGGCCGCCGGCGCCTCGGCGGCGCATTCGGCGGCCAGCAGCGGCCGGAGCGAGGTGACGAGGTCGTTCGGTGTCATGCCCGGCGGGACGTGGGGCCGTGACCCGCCGGTTGCCGACCTCGTCGGGCGTCACTCGTCCGTGTGGAATCCGTCGGGATTCCCGGGGTAGCGGAAGCTTCAGCCCTTGCGACCCTTCAGGAACTCCTCCCGCGCCAGCACCGCCGTGTCGCAGTTGTCCGAGAAGATGCCGTCGATCCCCGTCGCGTAGTAGGTCTTGAAGGCGCCGATGGCGTCGCCGTACGCGTTCGGGTCGGTGCCGCGCCGGAAGTCGGCGGGCAGGAAGCTGTTTTCGTTGCGCATGGTGTAGGGGTGCAGGACGAGACCGGCCGCGTGCGCGTCACGGACGAGCGTCGTGGGCTTGGTGAGCCGGTCGTTCTTGTCCCGGGGGATGATCAGGTTGAGCCACGGACCGATGCCCTGGGCGAAGCCGGAGACCCACTTCAGGCCCTTGGGGGTGATGAGGTCCGCGACCGTACGCGGGTCCTTGGCCTCGACGAAGTCCCAGGGGCGGGTGGGCAGGTCGTCCAGGAGCAGGATCTTCGGGCAGTCGAGGCCGAGCCGGCCCAGCCGCTGGAGGCTGCTCGGCTCGAAGGACTGGAGGAACGTATACGAGTTCCGGCCCGCGCGGCCGTACCGGCGCAGCAGCTTCGCCAGCCGCTCCTCCAGGCCCAGGCCCAGCTTGCGGAAGTAGGTGGGGTGCTTGGTCTCGACGTGCAGCCAGATCCGCCGGCCGCGCTTGCGGCCCTCCTCGTCGGCCCACTTGAGGACCTCCTCGAAGGTGGGTACGGTCCAGTGGCCGTCGTAGAGGGTGTTGTGCTGCCGGACCTGGGGCAGGCGTTCCTTCGCGCGCAGGGTCTTCAGCTCGGCGAGGGTGAAGTCCTCGGTGAACCAGCCGGTGTGGGACTCGCCGTCGACGGTCTTGGTGGTCTTGCGGGAGGCGAACTCCGGACGGGAGGAGACGTCGGTGGTGCCCGTGATGTCGTTCTCGTGGCGACAGACGAGATGGCCGTCCTTGGTGGGGACGACGTCCTGCTCGATGACGTCCGCGCCGTTCTCCAGGGCGAACCGGTAGGAGCCGAGGGTGTGCTCGGGCCGGTATCCGCTGGCGCCGCGGTGTCCGACGACCGTGGGCACCGGCAGGTCCCGCAGGCCGCCGCCGTGGCCGTGGCCCGGCCGCCGGTCGCCCGCCGTCGCCGGGGCCGCCGAGGGGGCCGCCGCCGCCATGCCCGCGCCGCCGCCGAGGGTGACCGCACCCGCGCCGAGGGCCGCCGCGGCCCCCAGCACCGAGCGCCGGCCCGGCCGCTGCTCCTGCTGCATGTACATTCGCTCCTTCGTTTTGGAGCCGGTGGTTCCGACTCCCTTTCGGACGCGCAGATCGTAGGTGCGTCCGTCTTTCGTACAGAAGGCCATGGTCGAAACGGAGTGATAACTCACGTCAACACTGCGTATCGGGTCGGTTAACCCGGTGTGCGGAAAGGCCGTACCCGCGAGTATCGTCCTCACCTGCCACCAGGCCGTCCGGCCGTCGACCGACCCAACCGAACAAGACACAAGACAAGACCGGAGGATCCGTGTCCCGCATCCTGCTCAAGGCGTTCCTCGGACTTCTCATGCGCGTCCTGTACCGCCCCAAGGTCGAGGGCATGGAGCGCATCCCCGCTTCCGGGCCGGTCATTCTCGCGGGGAACCACGTCACGTTCATCGACTCGCTGTTCCTGGCCCTGGTGGTCAAACGCCAGGTGTTCTTCATCGGCAAGGACGAGTACGTGACGGGCAAGGGGCTCAAGGGCCGGCTGATGGCCTGGTTCTTCGGCGCCTCCGGCATGATCCCGGTGGACCGCGACGGCGGTCACGGCGGGGTCGCCGCCCTGATGACGGGCCGTCGGGTGCTGGAGGAGGGCAAGATCTTCGCGATCTACCCGGAGGGCACCCGCTCCCCCGACGGCCGCCTGTACCGCGGCCGGACCGGCATCGCCCGCCTCGCGCTGATGACCGGCGCGCCCGTGGTGCCGTTCGCGATGATCGGCACCGACAAGGTGCAGCCGAGCGGCAAGGGCCGCCCGCACATCAGCCCGGTGACCGTCCGCTTCGGTGAGCCGCTGGACTTCGAGCGCTACGAGGGCATGGACCGCGACCGCTACGTCCTGCGGGCCGTCACCGACGAGGTGATGAGCCACGTCATGCGGCTGTCCGGCCAGGAGTACGTGGACATGTACGCCACCAAGGCCCGGGCGGAGAAGGCCGCCTGAGCCGGACGCCCTCCGGGCGGCCGGTGGCCGTCAGGCCCCGCCGAGGCACCGCGGCTGGAAGCCCGGATCGGCGGGGCCTTTCCGTGCCAGGGCGTTGAGCACCCACTGGTGGACGACCGGGTCCTTGGTCGCCTGGTCGTGCATGAACGGGTCGAGTGGGCACGTGTCCTGGAGGACGACGTTGGTCAGCCGCTCGGCGGGGCCGGTCAGCAGGGCGCTGGTGTAGGGGATGACGACCTCGTCGTGCCGGGTGGTGATGACGGTGTAGTCGGGCCCGGCGGGCGTCTCCTCGCCGTCGTTGAGCTTCTTCAGCAGGTCGGATCCGACGCGCTGGTCCAGGCAGGACGGGCAGAAGGTGTACCCGGCGGGGATGGCCAGCGGGTTCTTGGTCCCGTGGTTGGAGGGGACGATGCCGATGAGGTCGTCCACCTTGTCGGCGCCGCCGAGGAACTTCACGTAGTAGCGCGGCATCATGCCGCCCTGGCTGTGGCCGACGATGTCGACCTTGGCCGCACCGGTCGCCCCGCGGACGGCCTCGACGAAGTCGCGGAGTTCGGCCGCCGCCTGCGGGATGGGGTCGGTCTCCATGTGCCCGTAGTTGAAGGCGAAGACGCAGTAGCCGTTCTCCTTCAGCTTCGGGGAGAGCTTGGCCCAGTTCTCCGCCATGAGCTTGAACGTGCCGTTGACCAGGACGACGGGCTCAGGGTGGGCCGAATCCGGCTTACAGGACCAGTCGTTGGCGCCCTTGGGCGGGAGGTCGAGGACCGACGCGGAGGCGGGGGCCGCCGTGGCGGATATTCCGGTGAGGGTGAGGGTCGCGGTGGCCGCCGCGGCGAGCAGGGCTCTCACTTTGGTGCGCAGACGCATGGGGGGATTCCTTCCGCACAAGGACGACGTCGGCTCAAGGCGCCGGCTTCGTTTCACTTCTTTTCGCCGAACCACGTTCGGCAATACCGACCGGTAGTCGCAGATCGTTCCCGCGCGGTAAGGAACCCGTCAAGGCACGGAACGGCCGGAAAAAGTCACATGGGCCGGGGCTTGCCGCCCCGGCCCATCATGCGATTAGCTCATCCGAGCCCTCTTCCGCTCACAAGCGGTGTCAGTGCTCGATGTCCCTGTCCGCGCTGTCCTCCAGGCGCTGCCCGCGCAGCAGGAACCACGCCGCCACCGCCGTCCCCAGCAGCACCACCGCGCCGACCGCGGACGCCAGCCGCAGCCCGTCGACGAACGCGTGCTGTGCGGAGCTCAGCAGGGCGGACCCGGCGTCGGCCGGCAGCGTCATCGCCGCCTTGACCGCCCCGCCCAGCGACTCGTGCGCGTCCGCCGCGGCACCCGACGACACCCCGGCCGGGACGGTGAAGTCCCGGTAGACGCCGGTGACGATCGAGCCCAGCAGCGCGATGCCGAGCGCCGCGCCCAGTTCGTACGCCGTCTCGGAGACGGCCGAGGCGGCGCCGGCCTGCTCCTTGGGGACGCTGGAGAGGATGACGTCGGCGGTGACGGTGAACGAGAAGCCCGCGCCGACGCCGACGACCAGCAGGACCGCCCCGAGCAGCGGGTAGGAGGTGTCGGTCCGCACGGTGGCGATGACGGCGAGGGCGACGCCGATCGCCGCCAGGCCGCCGCCCACCACCGACCGCACCGACCAGCGGCGGGCCGCCTGCCCGGCCAGCAGGCCGGCCGTCACGGCGCCGACGGCGGCCGGGAGTTCGGCCAGGCCGGCCTCCAGCGGGTCGCGGTCCTGCACCAGCTGGAGGAACTGCGACAGGAAGAAGACCATGCCGGACAGGCCCAGCACCGTCAGCAGGTCGGCCAGGACGGCGGCCGAGAAGCCACGGTTGCGGAAGAGGCGCATGTCCAGCAGGGGCGCGGGCAGCCGGAGCTGCCGGCGGACGAACCAGGCCAGGGCCCCCACGCCGACGACCGCCGCGACGGCGATCTCGGCGCTGATCCCGTGCGTGGCACCCTCCTTGATCGCGTAGACGACGCCCACGATGCCGGCCATCGACAGGACGACGCTCAGCAGGTCCCAGGGGCCGGGCGACGGGTCACGCGACTCGGGCAGCAGCTTGACGCCGACGAGCACCAGCACCGCCATGACCGGCAGGTTGATCAGGAAGACCGAGCCCCACCAGTAGTTCTCCAGCAGGAACCCGCCGACCACCGGGCCCACGGCCGCGCCGGCGGAGGCCATCGCGCCCCAGATGCCGATGGCAAGGCTGCGTTCGCGCGGGTCGTGGAAGAGGTTGCGGATCAGCGCCAGGGTGGACGGCATCAGGGTCGCGCCGGCGACGCCCAGCAGCGCGCGGGCGGCGATCATCATCTCCGGGCTGGAGGCGTACGCGTTGAGGACCGACACCGCGCCGAACGCGACGGCACCGCTGAGCAGCAGCTTCTTACGGCCGATGCGGTCGCCCAGGCTGCCCATGGAGACCAGCAGACCGGCGATGACGAAGGAGTAGACGTCGCCGATCCACAGCAGCTGCGTGCCCGACGGCTTCAGGTCCTCGCTGAGGAACGGGGTCGCCAGGCCGAGGACGGTGGCGTCGACGGCGACCAGCAGCACGGCCAGGACGAGGACGGCGAGGGCCAGCCAGCGGCCCCGGTAGGGGGTCTCCCCCGCCCCGGGGGCGTTCGAGGGCTGGGTGATCGTTCGCTGGCCGCTCATCGTTCCATCCTCCGTCGCGCGCCGCCGAGCAGCAGCTCGGAGACCATCCGGGTGCGGTCCTTGGCCGCCACCCGGCCGTCCTGGACCGCCCAGGCGCCGATGCCGATCAGTCCGTAGAGCGCCTCGGTGAGCCAGGCGGCCGAGAGGTCCAGACGGATCGCGCCCTCCTCCTGGCCCCGGGTGAAGAGCCGCTGGACGCGGGTGTCGAGCCGCTTCCAGCCCTCGTTGCCGCCGTTCTCGTAGAGCTGGTTCTCGGTGAAGAGGAACGCCAGGATGCCGGAGACCGGCTCGGACAGGGCGATCAGCCGCGCGACCGCCTCGGCCGCGTCCCCCTCCTCCGGCCGCGCTTCGTCGAGCGCCCGCTCGAACTGCTCGATCCCCAGATCTTCCAGCGCCCGGACGAGCGCGTCCCGCCCGGCGAAGTGCCGGTGGAGCGTGGCGCGGCTGATCCCCGCCGCTCTCGCGATCTCGTCCATGGAGGCCGTCGCCTTGCGGGTGAGCAGGGACGCGGCCGCGTTCAGTACGTGCTGTCGGTCGAGCCTCATGAGACGAGAGTAACCCGAATGAGACGCTCATGTCTCATTCGGGTCGGTGGTGTCTCGCGCTGCGTGCGGTGAGGGTGCCCCGGTCCCGCCCTTTCACCGTTTCTGCGGGGGGCAAGCCCCCGCACCCCCTTGAAACCGCGCTCCGCGCGGTTGTCCTCAATCGCCGGACGGGCTGATTTCAGCCCGACCGGCGATTGAGGACGAGCGGCGAAGCCGCGAAAAGGGGGTCTGGGGGCTTGCCCCCAGGAAACGGCGAAAGGGAGGGACCGGGGCACCCTCACCGCAGGGATCACCCCCGCTTCGCGCCCGCCCACTCCCGCTGGACCACGAGGTCCGCCTTGACCTCGGCAAGCTGCGCGGCCACCGCCGACGGCGCCGTCCCTCCCCGCCCGCTGCGGGAAGCGAGCGACCCCGGGACGTCCAGAACGGTCCGCACCTCCGGCGTCAGATGCGGCGAGATCCCCGCGAACTCCTCGTCGGTGAGCCCGTCGAGCTCGATCCCCCGCCGCTCACACACCTTCACGCACTCCCCCGCCACCTCATGCGCCACCCGGAACGGCACCCCCTGCCGCACCAGCCACTCCGCGACATCCGTGGCCAGCGAGAACCCGGCGGGAGCCAGCTCCTCCATGCGCTCCCGGTGGACGGTGAGCGTCGCCATCATGCCGGTGAAGGCGGGCAGCAGGATCTCCAGCTGGTCGCAGGAGTCGAAGACCGGCTCCTTGTCCTCCTGGAGGTCGCGGTTGTAGGCGAGCGGCAGGGCCTTGAGCGTCGCGAGCAGCCCGGTCAGATTGCCGATCAGCCGCCCCGACTTGCCGCGCGCCAGCTCCGCGATGTCCGGGTTCTTCTTCTGCGGCATGATCGACGAGCCGGTCGAGAACGCGTCGTGGAGGGTGACGAAGGAGAACTCCTTCGTGTTCCAGATGATGATCTCCTCGGCGATCCGCGAGAGATCGATCCCGATCATCGCCGTGATGAACGCGAACTCGGCGACGAAGTCCCGGGACGCCGTGCCGTCGATGGAGTTGCCCACCGAGCCGCGCTCGAACCCGAGGTCGGCGGCGACCGCCTCGGGGTCGAGGCCGAGCGAGGACCCGGCGAGGGCGCCCGCGCCGTACGGGGAGACGGCCGTCCGCTCGTCCCACTGCCGCAGCCGCTCCGCGTCCCGGCCGAGCGCCTGGACGTGGGCGAGGACGTGGTGGGCGAAGAGGACGGGCTGGGCGTGCTGGAGGTGGGTCCGGCCGGGCATCGCCACGTCCTGGTGCGCCTCGGCGAGGCCGACGAGCGCTTCCTGGAGCTCGGTGAGCAGTCCGCCGATGATCCGCGCGTGGTCGCGCAGGTACATCCGGAAGAGGGTGGCGACCTGGTCGTTGCGGGAGCGGCCGGCGCGCAGCTTGCCGCCGAGGTCGGGGCCGAGCCGTTCGAGGAGGCCGCGCTCCAGCGCGGTGTGGACGTCCTCGTCGGCGACGGTGCCGGTGAAGGCGCCGGTGGCCACGTCGGCCTCCAGCCGGTCGAGGCCGTCCAGCATCGCGGCGAGCTCGTCGGCGGTCAGCAGACCGGCCTGGTGCAGCACACGGGCGTGGGCGCGGGAGCCGGCGATGTCGTAGGGGGCCAGGCGCCAGTCGAAGTGGACGGAGGCGGACAGCTTGGCCAGGGCCTCGGCGGGGCCGTCGGCGAAGCGGCCGCCCCAGAGCCGGACGTCGTCGGTGGTGCCGTTGCTCACGTGCGTGCTCCTCGTGGGTGGTGGGGGGCGGCCGGCCGCCGTGGGGGTGTCAGGCGGAGGGACACGGCGGCCGGCCGGTCCGTCGGACCGGTCCCGTCGGTCAGACCAGGTCCCGCTTGGCGGCGATCTTCGACGAGAGGCCGAAGATCTCGATGAAGCCCTTGGAGAGCGACTGGTCGAAGGTGTCACCCGTGTCGTAGGTGGCGAGGTTGAAGTCGTAGAGCGACTGGGCCGACTTCCGGCCGGTGACGACGGCCCGGCCGCCGTGCAGGGTCATCCGGATGTCGCCGCTGACGTGCTCGTTGGCCTCGGCGATGAAGCCGTCCAGCGCCCGCTTGAGCGGCGAGAACCACAGCCCGTCGTAGACCAGTTCGCTCCACCGCTGCTCGACCTGCCGCTTGTAGCGGGCGAGTTCGCGCTCGACGGTGACGTTCTCCAGCTCCTGGTGGGCGGTGATCAGCGCGATGGCGCCGGGCGCCTCGTAGATCTCCCGGGACTTGATGCCCACGAGCCGGTCCTCGACCATGTCGATCCGGCCGACGCCCTGGGCGCCCGCCCGCTCGTTGAGCTGCTGGATCGCCTGGAGGACGGTGACGGCCTGGCCGTCGATCGCGACCGGGACGCCGGCCTCGAAGGTGATGACGACCTCGTCGGCGTCGCGCGGGGTGGCCGGGTTGGCCGTGTAGTCGTAGACGTCCTCGATGGGCGCGTTCCAGATGTCCTCCAGGAAGCCGGTCTCGACGGCCCGGCCGAAGACGTTCTGGTCGATCGAGTACGGCGACTTCTTGGAGGTGGCGATCGGCAGGCCCTTGGCCTCGCAGAAGGCGATGGCCTTGTCCCGGGTCATGGCGTAGTCCCGGACGGGCGCGATGCACTTCAGGCCCGGCGCCAGCGAGGAGATCCCGGCCTCGAACCGCACTTGGTCGTTGCCCTTGCCGGTGCAGCCGTGGGCGACCGTGGTGGCGCCGTGCTTCTGCGCGGCGGCGACGAGGTGCTTGACGATCGTCGGCCGGGAGAGGGCGGAGACCAGCGGGTACCGGTCCATGTAGAGGGCATTGGCCTTGATCGCCGGGAGGCAGTACTCCTCGGCGAACTCGTCCTTGGCGTCGGCGACCTCCGCCTCCACCGCACCGCAGGCGAGCGCGCGCTTGCGGATGACGTCCAGGTCCTCGCCGCCCTGGCCGACGTCCACGGCGACGGCGATGACCTCGGCGCCCGTCTCCTCGGCGATCCAGCCGATGGCGACGGAGGTGTCCAGGCCGCCCGAGTAGGCGAGTACGACGCGCTCGGTCACGGGATTCTCCTTACCTTGCATGCGGTGATGGGTATAACTATGCAGTCCTCCGTATGTTTCGTCAATGCCTCGTGAGGGTGAATCCGTCCTGGCCGGTGTCGGCGGGCCGTTCCACGTCGCGACCATCGAGAGGCACCGACCGGGGAGGAGACCCATGACCACAGGAGGATCACTGCGCGCAGCGCGGATCGAATCCATGCGCAACGCCATCGGGCGCGTGTCGTCGGTGGTCAAGGGCTTCAAGATCGAAGCAGTGGGAGACCGCATCCTCATGACACCGCGAAGCAGCGTGCAGAGCTGGACCGTCTTCGACGTCCAGACCGCCATCGTCGCCTGCGGCGTCGGCAGACAACGAGTGCTGAGCGACGTGGAGTTCGGCTTCCCTGGGGAGCCCGATCGATGCCCGGACGTGGCGATCACCGAAGACGGAGCGACAGCCCCGTACTCGCACGAGGACCTCTTGGCCGCGATCGAGATCGTCTCGTCGAGGAACGACAAGAACGACTATGCGGTCAAGAGGTGGCAGTACGCCCGCTTCGGCGTGCCCGCGTACCTCACCATTGATCCGTTCCGCGGCGCGTGCGACCTGCTCACCAACCCCAGGGATGACGCGTACGCCTCCCGGCGGACGTACAAGTACGGCGACACCGTCCCGCTGAGCCTGCGGGACGGCGCCGGCATCGAGATCCCCACCGCCTCCTTCAAGCTCCTTCAAGCGCCGGAGCCGAGCCCGCCCCCAGCCCGTCCCCCTTTCCCGCCGGATCTACGATCACCTTGAGACGATCGAAACGACCGGAACGAGGGCACTCCCCTATATGAACCGCGAGTACGGCCTCGCCTACGCGACCCTCCGGGCCGCCCGAGCCGGGGACGACGTCCCGTTCGACGCCGCCGATCCGGCGGCATGGATCGACTTCGACTACGGCACGCGCGAGCACCTGCTCTGGGAGAACCTGTCCGTCGACTGGCTGCGCACCGGCGAGCCGGCGCCCGGCGGCGCGGCGGTGGCGGTCGCGCTGTGCCATCCCGACGGGCGGGTACGCGAGGCGACGCTGCGACGGCCGGAGGCGGCCGAGTTCCCCGCGCTGGTGGTGCTGCGGTGCGCGGACTGGGCGGGGCCGGTGCGCGAGGAGGCGCGGCGGGTGCTGGCGGAATCGCTGCCCGGTGTCTCACCGAGCACCGTGGCGCCGGTCGCGGCGGTCGCCCTGCGTACGGCCGTCCGACAGCAGGGCGACTTCGCCCGTGACCTGGTCATGTCGTTCGTCCGGTGCCCCGAGCGGATCGACGCGCTGCTGGCGTGCCCGGACCGGGGAGCCCGCCGGCTGGGGTACCGGGTGGCCGTCGAGGAGGAGCACCTGTCCGCCGCCGAGCTGGCGCGGGCCGCGGCCACGGACCCGGACGTCGTCGTGCAGGACCTGTGCGCGGACGCCGCGCTCGCCCGTACCCGGGACGGGGATCACGGGGACGTCCTGCGTCCGCTGCTCACCTCCCGGCAGCCGCGCGTCCGCGCCGCCGGGGTGACCGCGCTCGGGCGGACCGGGGAGACCGGGGAGGCGGCCCGCTTCCTCGCCGACCGCTCCGGGCTGGTCCGCGCCTGCGCCCGCTGGGCGCTGCGGCGGCACGGCGTCGACCCGCTGCCGCTGCACCGGGCCGCCTGCGCCGGCCCCGACGTCCTCCCCGGCGCGCCCGCCGGGCTGGGCGAGACCGGGACGCGCGCGGACGCGGCGCTGCTGTGGCCGCTACTGGGCCACCCGCGCCCGGCCGTACGAGCGAAAGCCGTCGCCGCCCTGCGCGCGCTGGACGCGTGCGAAGCCGCGCGGCTGGAACCGCTGCTGGACGACCCGTCGGTCTCCGTCGTCCGCGAGGCGACGACGGCGCTCCTGCCCGCCGCCGCCCGGCTCCCCGAGGACTGGCTGTACGACCGGCTGGCGGACGACCGCCCCCGGCACGTCCGCGTCTCCGCCTTCCGGCTGCTGTCCGCCCACCGCTCGACCGCCCAGCTGCGATGCTTCCTGCGGCTGTCGGACGACGAGGATCCGGTGCTGCGCGAGCGGGCCCTGACCGCCCTCGACGGCTGGGCGCCCGCCGGTGCCGCGGCGGCCTACCGGGCCCTGCCCGGGCCCCGCCGCGCCGAGCTGGACGCGCTGCTGGAACGGGCCGCGGCCGGGCCGGGGGAAGGGCAGGCCGCCCGGGTCCGCTGGTTCCTGGGCGCCTCCTGCTGACGGCCCGGCGACCTCTCGGCGGCCCTCGGAGCGTCCCCGCCCACCCCGGATTTGGATCACGGCGCGGAACAGGATATTTTCTTCCTGCACGCCCCACCGGGAAGAAAACCGGAGGGAACGGGCAAACGGGACGTGGCGCAGCTTGGTAGCGCACTTGACTGGGGGTCAAGGGGTCGTGGGTTCAAATCCCGCCGTCCCGACGTGAGGATCACCCTCGCCGGTCTGCGGAATTCCGCGGACCGGCGAGGGCTTTCCGCGTTCTCTCGTTCCCTGTTTCCGCGTTTTCCGGTCCCGCCACGGGCCGCTTCCATGGCGCAACGGCGTTCATCACGGTACGACGTGATCCCCGTGGCGGAGGACCCGCGCCATGGGCAGGGCCGGACGGCGCGGGCCCTCTCGCCGCGAGAACGCCCCGACGAGGACGGGAGAGGACCGCCGGTGCGATGAGCAGCCGGTCACAACGTCCCACCGGCACCCACCCCCGCGCCCGTACACCTCGGCGCCCCTCGGGCGCCCCTGCGAGGCGCCCGGCGGAACGCGGGTGCGGCGCCGCCGAATTGGCGGCTTCACGACGGCCGTCCGCTCCGGACGAGCGGCATCGCGGGCGATTCGGTGACGGCTCGGTGCACCGCTCGCCCTCCGTCGGGCATGGAGCGCGGCCAGGCGACACGACCAAACCATCGGTAACCCTGACCATTGGTCAAGTAACACGCATTCTTTACTGCGACCCCTTACGCCCGTCCCTTATGCTGCCGTCACATGTGAGACGCGTGTGATCGGGGAGGGCGGCGTCGCAGATGGGATCTCGCGATCGGTTCGGGGGAACGAGCGGGTCGGGAAACGACGCCGAGGGGGACGGCAGACAGGGGACCACCGAGCAGGGCGACGCCCGTCACCGGGAATCGACGGAGTTCCCAGGTCCTCCGACGCCCTGGCTGGCCCGCATGCTCTTCGTCGGCGTCCTGATCTCGTATTCGAGCATGTGCATGCTCAACCTCACCGAGGTGGTGGGCCTGGGCAAGCTGTTCTGGGCCGGCGTGCTGATCGTCGTCCTCTGTGCCCTTCAGTGCGCCCACTCCTCATCGACGATCAGGGGCCGCCTGGGCCGCTATGCCTACCTGACCCTGGCCGCGCAAGGGGTCCTCACCTTCCTGCCGCTCACGGTCTTCGGTTTCTACTGGGTGACGATGGCCGGCCTCTTCGTCGGATCGGTTCTCGTGGTGCTGCCGCCGCGCCTGACCTGGGCGCTGTTCGGCCTGCTGGGTGTCGTACTGCTGGCCGTCACCGTCCACCACGGCTACGGGTGGGTGGAGTGCGTCTACTGGCCCCTGGGGCTGGAGGGCTGCGGTTTCATCGTCTTCGGCCTCTCGCACCTCTCCAAGCGCACCCGCGATCTCCGCGACGCCCGGACCGAGTTGGCCCAGGCCGCCGTGACCAGGGAACGCCTGGCCTTCGCGCGCGACGTGAACGACCTGCTCGGCAGCAGCCTTTCCTCCATCACCCTCAAAAGTGAACTCGTCCGCCGCCTCATCCCCACCCGCCCCGACCGGGCCGTCGACGAGGTCGCCGGGGTGCTGACCGTCTCCCGGCAGGCGCTCTCCAACGTCCGTGCCGTCACCAGGGGCTACCGCGACATGTCGCTGGAGCGCGAGTTCACCTCCGCGCGCGAGGTGCTCGTCTCCGCCGACGTCGACGTGCGGACCCGGGTCGCGGTGGGGACCCTGGACCGCCGGGCGGAGACCGCCCTCGCGGCGGTCCTGCGCGAGGCCGTCACCAACGTCCTGCGCCACAGCCGGGCCACCACCTGCGACATCACCGCGGCCCGCACGGAGCACGGCGTGGTCCGCCTGTCGGTGACCAACGACGGCACCGCTTCCGCCCCGCTCACTCCCTCCGAGGGCGACGGCACCGGGCTGGGCAGCCTGGCCGCCCGGCTCCGGGCCCTCGGCGGCGGCCTGACGGTCGGTCGTACCGCCGGCGGCGGGTTCCGCCTGGTCGCCGAGTTGCCGGCCGAACACGCGGAGGCGCCCTCCGCGCACCGCCGCCGGCCGAAGGACCGGGCGAGCCTCTTCCCCACGCCGGCGTCCCGGACGGCGCTGGGCATCTCCGTCGCCGTCCTGCTGGACTACGTGGTGACCATCGCCATGAACATCCTGCGCCGGGACATGTCCACCACCGCCACCCTGGCCTCCCTCACCGGCCTGGCCGTGAGCGCGGCGATCCAGTGCGTCCACTTCTGTCCGCGCACCCGCCGCCGGCTGGGCCGCCGCGCGTACGTCACCCTGGGCGTCCAGGGCGTGCTGGCCTACCTGCCGATCGTCGTCCTTGGGCAGTGGTGGGGGTCCATGGCCGGATTCTTCTGTGGCTCCCTCCTGCTGCTCCTGCCCTCCCGGCCGGCCTGGGTGCTGTACTGGGTGGCGGGGCTGAGCCTGCCCGTCTCCGCCTGCTTCGGCCGCCAAGCCGGCTCGTGGTGCTACTACTACGGCCAGTCCACGCTGCTCTGCGGCATCGTCGTCTACGCGATCGCCCACTTCTACGACGTCATCTGGCAGTTGCACCGCACCCGCGATGAACTCGCCCGCGCCGCCGTCGCCCAGGAGCGGCTCCGCTTCGCCCGCGACCTACACGATCTCCTCGGCTACAGCCTCTCCTCCATCACGCTCAAGAGCGAGCTCGTCCGCCGCCTCATCCCCGTCCGCCCCGAGCAGGCGATGGCGGAGGCCGACGAGGTGCTGGCCGTCGCCCGGCAGTCGCTCGCCGACGTACGGACCGTCGTCAGCGGTTACCGCGATCTGTGCCTGGAGGACGAGATCGCCTCCGCGCGCTCGGTGCTGTCCTCCGCCGGGATCGCCCTGTACGTCGAGTGCGCGCCCGGTTCCGTCGGGCCGGAGGCGGACACCGTGCTCGCCACCGTGCTGCGCGAAGCCGTCACCAATCTCCTGCGCCACAGCAAGGCGCGGCACTGCACGCTCTCCGTGACCCGGACGCGCGACGGCCGCGTCCGTCTGACGGTCCGCAACGACGGTGCCGCGCCCGCCCACCGCGACACTTCGCCCGACGGCGGCAGCGGTCTCGGCAACCTCATCGCGCGGCTGGAGGCGATCGGCGGGCGGCTGAGGTACGAGCTGGGGGAGAACGGAACGTTCCGGTTGACCGCCGAGGCTCCCGCGCAGTGCCCCACGCTCCCCGCCCGCCCCGTAACCCCCGTAAATGAGCGTGCGCTGGCGGTGCGTTGATAAGATCACGGACCTTGCGGGACCTCACCGGACGCCGGTCCCGCG
This sequence comes from Streptomyces sp. NPDC021100, assembly GCF_044333095.1. Lineage (NCBI taxonomy): Bacteria > Bacillati > Actinomycetota > Actinomycetes > Kitasatosporales > Streptomycetaceae > Streptomyces > Streptomyces sp. NPDC021100. Next base: position 312,908 of record NZ_JBIRQH010000004.1, on the reverse strand, counting down.
GCACGCTACAGACGAGGGCACCCCGTGATACGGATACTTCTGGCCGAGGACATGCACATGGTCCGCGGAGCACTCGTGGCCCTGCTCGACCTCGAACCGGACATCGAGGTCGTGTGCCAGCTGGAGCGCGGTGACGAGATCGTCGAGGCCGCGCTCCGGCACCGGCCCGACGTGGCGGTCATCGACATCGACCTGCCGGGGACCGACGGGCTCACCGCCGCCGCCGAGTTGCGCGAGCGGCTGCCCGAGTGCCGCACCCTCATCCTCACCAACCTCGGCCGTCCCGGCACCCTGCGCCGCGCCCTCGCCGCCCACGTCTCCGGCTACCTCTTGAAGGACGCGCCGCCGGACGAACTCGCCGCCGCCATCCGCCGGGTGGCCAAGGGCCAGCGCTCCATCGACCCCGAACTGGCCCTCGCCGCCTGGGGCGGTGTCGAGAGCCCGCTGACCGCCCGCGAGACCGAGGTGCTGTGCCTGGCGGCGGAGGGCGCCGAGGCCGGGGAGATCGCGTCCCGGCTCCACCTGTCCGCGGGAACCGTCCGCAACTACCTGACGACCGTGGTCACCAAGCTCAACGCCCGCAACCGGGTGGACGCCATCCGGATCGCCCGGGACTCGGGCTGGCTCACATAGGCGACAGCCGCCCGGCGACGGCGGAAGCCCCGCGTCCACGACCCGCCCTGAACTCGGGTCGTGCACACGGGGCGGTATGGATCCGCGGCCGCTGCCGTCCGCCGTCCGGAGCCGTCTCGGGCGCCCGGAGCCGCCTGAGGCCGCCTGGAGCGCCCGACGCCGCCTGAACGGGCTCTACTTGAACAGGCGGTCCGCGCTGGTGGCCATCCGGTGCGTCCCGCCGTGGCGGTCCACCCAGTCGCGGATGAGCTTGATGGCGTTGGCGCACTGCCAGCCGTTGTCGTACTCGCGCACACCGGTGAAGGCGCCGTAGCCCGCGATGATGCCGTCCACCCGCGCGTCGCCCAGCAGCTTGTCGACGTACCACGGGTCGTTGTACGTGGCCGTCCAGGACAGCGTGGCCGCGAGGCGGCCGGCGGAACGGTCAGCGGCGCCCTTCTTCAGCTCGGCACAGGTGTTGTAGGAGGGTTCCGTGCAGTTGCCGAAGCCGTTGGGGATGTTGGTGTCGCCGTAGTCCATCACCCGGCGGCCGTTCGGGAAGCCGGCACCGGACCGGTTGAAGGCGTCGATCACCTTGTCGCGGGCCCCGGTCGTCGTGATGCCCTCCAGCTTGCCGAGCTTTCCCTCCAGGCTCTTCCAGCCCCGGCCGCCGACGTCCGGGTTGTCGCCGCCGTGGTACTCGTAGAAGCCGTACAGCACCTGGATCCCCGCGGCCGTCAGCCGCTGCGCCTTGTCGCGCAGCCCGGCGACGCTGCAGGTGCGGTTGGGCTGTTCACCGCAGTAGTTGGGGTCCTTGATGTCCAGCCAGACGAGGGCCAGCCGGCGCCCCGCCTTGGCGTTGGAGAGGATGCGGTCGATCATGCTGTCGAAGCTGGGGCCCCGCCGGTTCTCGCCGGCCGAGGAGCAGTCGTGGTAGGCGCGCCATTCGTTGGGGTTCCACCAGGCGCAGACGTCGATCTCGATGGCGTTGGCACCGTGGTTGAGCGCGGCGTCCACGCCCTCCACGGTGTCGACGCGGTGCGCGATGGCGTAGATCGCGTGCCGCTGGTCGGCCGCCGCCGCCGGCGTCGGTCCGAGCGCGGTGGCACCGACGATCCCGCACAGTGCCGCCAGCAGCGCGAGCACCGCCCGCGGGCCGGTGGCGCGTCGAAGGTGAGTGGTCAAGGAAGGCACTCCTTCACGTGTCACATGGGTCCCGTCCTGAACGTGTGATCACCTGAGCTTGCGGGACAACGCCGTCCGGCCGCCATGCGGACCGGCTACTTCGGGACACGGGAACGTGAACACGGGCCTTCACCAGGGGAGATGAGGGCCGGCTGGAACGCCGGGGTGGAACGACCGCCGGATCGTCCGGGGCCTCGCGGGGAGGGCGGGACGGATCGCGACACGTACGGGTCGGATGGGACGCGTGACACGTACGTACGGGTGGGACGGGACGCGTGACACATACGTACAGGCCGGACGGTCGCACGGCACGTCCTCACCCCGCGCGCAGCCTGCCCCGCTCACCCGCCGGCGCGAGCATCTCCGCCGCGGCCAGATAGGCCAGAATCTCCTGGGTCATCTCCCGCGGCAACGGCAGCCCGGCGGACGCCGCTTCGGGCGTCACCGGCCACGCGAGCATGCCGAGCACCCACACGGCCTCCGGCCGGTGCAGCACCACGCGGTACCGGGCGTCGGCGCGTTCCAGCGTGAACCCGGACCGCCAGGGCGTCAGTACGACGTCGGCCGGCAGCCGTACGGGGGTCTCCTCCGGGAGCCTGGACGGTGCGAACGAGGCGGTCCTGGTCACCGGGGAGACGGAGAGTAAAGGGCCCTTGAGGTCGTCCACGCCGAGCGTCCGCACGATCAGGTGCGACAGCCGGCCCACCACCCGCATCATGATCACCCGGCCCGGGTCCGGCCCGTCGCCCCGCCGCCGCCCGCGACCCTGTCGGGATCCTTGCCCGGGTCCGGATCCCGGCCCCTGCCCGGGCCCGGCGCCGCCCCGCTTCCCCGTCTCGACGTTCGCCAGCAGGACCGGCCCCAGCTCCATCCGCCGCAGCGCCTCCCGCACCGCGGGCACCGGCCGGTCGATCCACTCCGCCCCCCAGCGGCCCCTGATCACCATCGCACCGCCGGCCCGGTGCTCGACCACCACGTCCTCGCTCAGTGACCACAGGTGCAGCACGCGGTGTCCGGCGCCGATCTGCATCGTCCCTCCCCCCGGCCCCCTGTCGCGCTCAGTATGCGATCAGTCGCCCATCAGGTAACAGCCATTCGGTCATCCCGGTGGTGTGAAGTTTTCACATGACGCGGTCTCTTTCAGATGACACCTTCTGTTTCACACGACGCGGCGGCCCGCACCACCCGGGGCGGAGGCCGCGTCCGGCAGGCACGCACCGTCGACGACGCCGGCGTCGTCGCCCGCCGGGTCGGCCGGCGGGGTCAGCAGGGCGACGGCGTGGGCGACGGACGCGAGCGTCGCGTGCCGGTGCCAGCCGCCGAACGACCGCCCGGTGAAGTCCCGGATGCCCACCCGGTCGGCGACGCACGTGAAGTCGCGGTCCACCCGGTGCAGCAGACCGCTCAGCCGGACGAGCGTGGCCGGCGCCACGTTCACCAGGTCCGTCAGCCACAGTTCGGCCGGCCAGCGGTCCGCGCTCTCCCCCATGCCCACCAGCAGCATCTCCCGCAACCGCCCCCGGCCCGCGCCTCCCTGCGCCACCGGCAGCCCCACCCGCACCCCGGCGGTGAGCGACGTGCCCAACGCGTCCGAGCCCGGGTCGTGCCGCCAGATCACCGGGCGGCGCAGTTCCCGCGCGCCCGCCATCACCCGCGACGCGGGCACCAACCGCGTCTCGCGCCCCGACAGCGGTGAGTCCGACACCGCCAGCCGCAGCGAACCGCTCACCCGCGCCAGTACGGGCACCCCGCAGGCACGCAGCCGGTGCAGCGCCGCCAGCGCGTCCGGCTCCCGCGCGTCCAGCACCAGGGGGCGCACCGGCAGGCCCCAGTCCCGCATCATCCCGGCGTACGCCTCCACCGCGCACGCCCCCGGCGTCTCCGTCCGCACCGCCTCCGGGATCGCCGCCTGCCCGCGCCGCACCGGGTCCTCCAGCCACGCCTCCGACAGGAGCAGCCGCCAGTTGACCGGCGCGCTGCGGTACGCGGACGCGGCCCAGACACCCACCGCCTGCTGGGCGTTGAGGACCTGCCCCGCCTCCGGGAAGAACCGCCGCTCGACCCCCACCGAGTTCTCCCCGGCCTTCGGTATCACCATCGGCCGCACCACCCACGCCTGCGGCGCGAGCGTCCGTACGAGGTGGTGCGCCAGCGCCTGCCGCATCGGCCGCCAGTCCCACGGCGAACTGGAGACGAAGTGGTGCAGGCTCTGCTCCGGCGCCGCACCGCCCGCCAGCCCCGCGATGTTGCGGATGGACTTCCGCCCCCGCGCCCGCAGCAGCCCGCGCAGGTACGCCTCGCCGTGCCGCCGCTGGTCACTGCGCGACAGCGTCGCCAGCGCGACGCCGCACAGTTCGGCCAGCACGTCGTCCTGCGTCCGCGCCCGCGCCCCTGCCCGGAACCGGGGCCGCGTCCCCCCGCCGGCCGGCATCACGGCGGGCCGCACGCCCCGCTCCGCACCCGGTCTCAGGGCAATGGCAGCACCACTCATGGGGATCCCTCACATCCGCTGTACGAACACCCGCCCGGGTTCCCCCGGTGATGGTGTCGACCGTCCCAGGTGACAGGTGCCGCCCGGCAGTGAGCCGGGCACGAGTTGAGGGATGAATGCGAGCAGGCCCCGGGTATGTTTTTTTCATACCCGGGGCCTGCCGGGCCGCCTGTTACGCGTGCACCAGTCGGAGATGGACCCCCATGGCCTCGGTCAGCTCCACCGCCGTCTTCAGGTCACTCGCCGCCAGCGCGAGGCTGCGCCTCCGCTTGATGTCCCGGCACTCCGCGCACCGCGACGGCCGGTACACCCGCCACGCGTCCTGGTCCGTCGCCGGCCGCACATCACACGGCAGCGCCTCCCACGGTTCCCCGCCCGTCGGCGGCCGCAGCCGCACCCTCCCCTCACCGGTCCCGGTGACCTCCCCGACGCGCTCACGCCGCGCGTCGACCACCAACTCGCCCACGGCGGGCGTCCGCTGGTGCTGTGAGCCGGGTGGCTTGTCCATGCTGGTGTTCCTCTCGCGGGATCTTGCGATGTGATTCCCAGCATCTCCGCGCAGCGGTAGCGTGACCAGGAGTAACTGCTGTAGGAAGGCCGCTCCCGTTGCAGGGATGCCCGGCTTCAACGGAGGGGCGAACAACTGTGCCCGCACCAAAGCGGATCGAACCCACCAATTTGAATGAGTGGTTCGGCAGGAAGATCCGTGACCTACGCGACGCGCGCGGCTGGACGCAGGTTCAGCTGGGTGAAGAGGTACGGCTCTCGGGCAGCCGCATCGCCCAGTTCGAACGGGCGGAGGACGTTCCGCCGCAGGACATCACGGAGTTGCTCGACGAGGCACTGGGCGCGAATGGCCTCCTGGTGGAGATTCGGCCGTTCCTGAGCCGGACCCCATACCAGAAGTGGGCCGACGAGTTCGTAGGGTTCGAGGCGAAGGCCATCAGAATCCAGCAATACACGTATGTCGTCCCGGGCCTGCTGCAGACCCGCGAATACGCCACAGCACTGCTGGCAGCCGGAATTCCGTTCTTCGGCGGAGATCTGGACGAGAAAGTCGACTTGCGCATGGCACGCCAAAGCGTCCTGGACGGGCCGAACCACCCCTGGCTGCGGTGCGTCATGGACGAATCGGCCATCCTCCGCGCCGTCTGCCCTCCCGATGTCATGCACGACCAGCTTGAACACCTGCTCAAGGAGTGCGAGCGTCCCCGTGTCCGGGTGCAAGTACTGCCGTTCTCCCGGAACCGTATGGTCCTCACCGGAATCGGACTGGCCACACTGTGGACATTCGCCGACGGACAGACCGTGGTGTACAAGGAGGGGGTCAACGCCGGAGGCGTCTTCGTGACGGACCCCCGGGAGGTTTCGCTGTTCGCCAGCGTATACGACCAATTGCAGTCGGACGCCCTGGACACTGACGCGTCGAAAGCCTTCATCCGCAAGGTGCTTGAGGAGAACTACTCGTGAACTGGCGCAAGAGTTCCTACAGCCAGGGGGGCACCAACGAATGCGTGGAAGTCGCCGGAACCCCCGACGACCTCATACACATACGCGACAGCAAGCGGACCGCCGCCCCCACCCCGATCCTCACCACGCACCCCGCCGCCTGGACGGCGTTCCTCTCCTCCCTCAGGCGGGGCGCCCTGCTCCGCTGACCCGCCGCCGGAGGCTCGGGCACGAGCGGTATCCGAGGGCCGGGACGGTCTGCGACGATGGCCTCATGGACGAGGAAGTCATCCCCATTCTCCGCGTCGAGGACGCCGCGGCGGCGGTCGCCTGGTACGAGCGGCTTGGCTTCGCCAAGCAGTGGGAGCACCGCTTCGGACCGGAATTCCCCGCGTTCGTCGAGATCGCCCGGGGCGGGATGCGGTTGTTCCTTTCGGAACACGAGGGCGACGCGCGCCCGGACACGCTGGTCTATCTCCGCACTCTCGACGTCGAAGCCATCGCATCCGAGTTCGGCGTGCAGGTGCGGGACGTTCCTTGGGCGCGCGAGATCGAGCTGCGCGATCCTGACGGCAACCGGCTCAGGATCGGCACACCGACGGAATGAGGTGTGCCGGGCAGCGGCCCGTTAAAGGGAGTTGGGAAACGGCGCTCCCTTGCTAGGGTGACCGAATGACATCGGTCAAACAGTTCCAGGTCACCTTCGACTGCGCGGAACCCGTGCGCGTCGCCCGCTTCTGGTCCGCGGCGCTGGGGTACACCGTCACGCTGCCGCCGGACGGTCAGGACGCATGGGCCGTATGCGCCGATCCTTCGGGGGCGGGCCCGCGGATGTACTTCCAGCGCGTACCCGAGGGGAAGGTCGTCAAGAACCGGGTGCACTTGGACGTGCGGGTCGGCACCGGTCTCGTCGGCGAAGAGCGCCTGGCCGTGCTGGAGGCCGAATGCGCACGGCTGGTCGCACTCGGCGCGACTCGCGGACAGTTGCTGCTTGCCGACGACGAGAACGAGTCGTGCCTCGGAATGCAGGACGTCGAGGGCAACGAGTTCTGCCTCGACTGAGTTCGAGCGCGAAGTAGCGCGAGGCGCCGAACGGGGCCTCGATGCGGGGCCCCGGGAACCTGGCCCGGTTCCTCTTCGGCCTGATGGGGCGATAGAGCCCGTCCTGGCCCAGATCGTAGGCGGCGAAGGGGTGCCGGCCCCCGTGCGGGCGGACGCAGGTCACCCGGCGGCGGGGTCTCGGCCCCGGTCGGGCCACGGGCACGCTCTGGGCCGACAGCACCTCCCTGTGCGCCCGGCGCCAGGTCACCCTCGTCCCCAGTGCCCCTGCGGACGACCCGCGGCAGCCGCCTGCCCTCGTCGTCATTCGCTCTCACGAGCCCGCACTCGCTCTGCCACCAGCACAGCTTGCCGGGTGCGCGCCGCCGGAGGGGAATCCGGACGGCGCGTCACCTGCCGACCACGATGCGGAAGCTCATCGTCCGCGCGTGTGCGCCGAACTCGGCGACACGCACGTCCTCGATGCGCTCGTACCGCCTGATATCCGGTCGGTCCACTCCGTATCGACGCCGAACGCCACCCGCGCGAAGCCCGCCCGGCCGACAGCCTCGGCCAGGCCCGGGTCGCCGAGAGCCGGCAGCCGTACCGGCGCGTCAAGCACCACGGTGTGCGGCGGCACGGCGTACGCGTCCGGTCAAACCGTGCGCGCATGCACGAGTGCGCCGACAGCGACAACCGAACCGGCCCCCAACCGCGCGCCCCGCAGGACTCCGGCGGACGGTCCGCCGGGCGGGCCGGCCTTCTTCAGGAACCCAGTACCGCGCGTACTTCGGCGAGCGCCTGCCGTGCCAGCGGCCCGAAGTCCTCGCCGTTGCCGGGGTCGAGCCACCGGTCGTAGGCGATCTCCCAGACGAGCATGCCCAGTTGCGCGGCCACGCGCGCGGTCGGGCTCGGGACTCCGCGACGGTCGAGGGCCTCGATCGCCGCGGCGGTGAGGTCGGTTCTCTTCAGGGCATCGCGTTCACGCAGCTCCGCATGGGCGTTCAGCACGGCCTGGCGCCGGCGGCTGAACTCGCGGCGGTCGGCGGTGAAGAACGTCCGGCCGAGCGCGTCGAGGGCGTCCGCCACCGCGTCGAGCGGTCCGGACGCCGGCGGCGCCGAGGCGATCCCCTCGGCGAGCAGACCGGTCACCGTGCCCCCGCCGAAGAGCACCTCGCGTTTGTCCGGGAAGTGCCGGAAGAACGTGCTTTTGGTGAGCCCCGCGCGCTCCGCGATCTCGATCACGGTCGTGTTCTCGTAGCCGCGCTCCTCGAAGAGGTCGAGGGCGGCCGCGGCGAGTCGTCCTGGTGCGTCGGGTTGCCAGCGAGCCATGGGAGCAGTGTACGGGACTTCGTCCCATCACTGGTGTACGGTCGTTGACGAGACCAAGTCCCATCACTGTCCCTTGAGAGGTCGCTGATGAGCAGAGCTGTCCGATACCGACGATTCGGCGGTCCCGAAGTACTCGAACTGGAGGCGATACCCGAGCCGCACGCCGCACCGGACGAGGTGCGCGTCCGGGTCACGGCCGCCGGACTCAACCCGATGGACTGGCAGATCACCACACAGCCCGGCATGGCGGCGCGGTTCGGCATCACCTTGCCGGCCGGCTTCGGCAGCGACTTCGCCGGAGTGGTGGACGAAGTGGGCGCCGAAGCCGCGGGATTCACGCCCGGCGACCGGGTGTACGGGGCTGCGATCGGCCGGTCCGTCGCAGATTTCGTGCTGGTCAAGACTCCCGCGGCAACGCTGTGGCCCACCCCGGACGGCATCGGCGACGAGGTGGCGGGCACGCTTCCGGTGTCCGGTCTGACGGCCGCCGCCGCACTCGCCGCGATCGGGCTCCGCACCGGGGACACCGTCCTGATCGGTGGGGCGGCGGGCGGCGTGGGCATCTTCGCCGTGCAGCTGGCGAGGCTCGCGGGCGCCCGGGTGCTCGGCACCGCCTCCGAGGGCACGTTCGGATTCCTGCGCGGGCTCGGCGCCGAACCCGTGGCGTACGGCCCCGGCCTGGCGGACCGGGTGCGGGCCCTGGCGCCCGAGGGGATCACCGCCACGGCCGACCTGTTCGGAAGGGAGGCGGCCGAGACCGCGCTCGAACTCGGCGTGGCACCCGAGCGGATCTGCGTCGTGGCCGACGGCCCCGCGCCGCCGCCCGGTGTGCGCCAGGCGGGCGCCCTCGATGCGGCCCCGGGCTCCCTGGAACGGATCACCGAGGCGATCCGTTCCGGCGCAATCACGGTGCCGATCGCGGCGATCTTCCCTGTCGAACGGATTCGCGAGGCCGTGACGATGCAGGCGGAGCGGCATGTTCACGGAAAGATCGTGATCGCGCTCTGAACCGGCGCCCGAGCGAGCACCCACGGCCGCCGGACTCCGAACTTCCGGCACAGTAAGGAAGTTGCAGAACTAGGTTCTGTTTCTCCGATCATGATCGGAGCCAGATGAGGAGTGCGGCGACATTGACGGTGCCCAGGAAGACGTATCCGCGCTTGTCATAGCGGGTGGCGACAGCACTGAACTGTTTCAGCTTGTTGATCGCCCGTTCGACGGTGTTGCGCTTCCTGTACCGCGCTGTGTCGAAGCCCGGAGGCCGTCCACCATGTGACCCCCGGCGTCGGCGGCCGGCTGCCTGGTCCTTCTTCTCCGGGATGACATGGCGGATACCGCGTCCGCGCAGGTAGGCGCGGGTCTTGCGGTTGCTGTACGCCTTGTCGGCACCGACGCTGTCAGGCGTGCGGCGTGGGCGGCCAAGTCCCGTGCCAGGGACGCGGATCTCCTCCACTACCGGTTCGAACCGGGTGCGGTCCGCCCGCTGTCCGGGCGTGATGACCACGGCCGGCGGGCGGCACCTCCCGTCCGAGGCCAGGTGGATTTTCGACGTCAGCCCGCCGCGGGAGCGGCCGGGCCCCTCGTCTGCCGCACCGCCTCCTCCAGCAGGAGCCGCAGGCTTGCGCGCGCGTGGACCAGGCCGTGGACAGCCCCCTTTGACGGCATGGGCGGCGGGGCCTCCGGGGCCCCGGCGGCATGCTGATGGGCACGTACCGAAGTGGAGTCGACGTTGTTGTCCCAGTCGATGCCGCCGGCGGCATCGGCCTCAGCCTGGACGTGCTGGAGCAGCCGCTCCCAGGTGCCGTCGGCCGACCACAGCATGAGCCGTTTGTGGATGGTCTGCCACGGGCCGAAGTGTCCGGGCAGCGTGCGCCACTGGCAACCGGTCGAGAGGCGGCGAATGATCCCGTTGATCACCTGACGGTGGTCCCGCCACCGGCCACAACGGCTGTTGGTCTTGGGCAGCAGCGGCTCCAGCGCTTCCCATTCCCTGTCGGTCAGGTCACCCCTGCTGAGCATGCCCTGGACAACGAGTCGGGCTGATCGAGCAGGTACTCCACCAGCTGGAAAATCGAGTGCGTCCCGGCCTGGCTGATCCTTACGCTGAAGTGATGGACCCTGTGCAGGTCAGGCCGATGCAAGAGAACGACCTCCTTTCGGCAGAGCGGGCTTCGGCGGTGACGTTCTTCGAGGCGGAGCGGAGCACCAGGCGAGTCAGCGATCCGGAGGCCGATCTGCGCTCGGCCGCCGCTTCGAAGCAGTGGATCGAGCGGGTGCGCTTCTACCTGAGCGTGGACCCAGCAGGGTGCTGGGTCGCGGTCGACGAGGAAGCAGGCGCCAACGGAGTTGTGGGCTTCGCCATCTCACAGAACCGCGGCCGTCTGTGGTATCTCGCCACGTACGGAGTGCTGCCCAGTCATCAGGGACAGGGCATCGGCAAGCGACTGCTGGACGCCGCCCTCACCCATGCCGACGGGCGCCCTGGCGTCTTCTCCTCCAGCGTCCACCCCGGTGCCACACGTCGATACCGGATGGCAGGTTTCTCACTCCACCCGCAGATGCGGATGGTCGGCACCGTGGACCGCTCCACGCTCCCTGCGGTCGACGGCCTCCGAGAGGGCCAGGCTGACGACTTCGCGTGGATGGACCGGTTGGACCAGAACCTGCGTGTGGCGGGCCACGGCCCGGACCACAGCTACATGCTCGACACCTTGCGACTGGTCGTATGCAGGGACAGGGCCAGGCCGGGATACGTCTACCTCGACCATCGGGGTCGAGCGTCACTGCTGGCCGCCGCACACCCGCAGACCGCACAGAAACTGTTGTGGGAAGCCCTGGCCTCGTCACGGGGAACAACCTTGGTCAACTGCATCACCACCCCCAACGAGTGGGCGGTTGATGTCGGTTTGGCCGCACGTCTCGACATCGGCCAGGAAGGCTATATCGCCGTCCGTGGCATGCCCGTCCCCGCGCCCTACCTCGCCAGCGGGCACTTCCTCTGACCCTCCACCGGGCCATCTCCCAGTTCGACGGAATCGGTGACGGGCGCACCTCTCGCGGCACTCCAGCAGCGCAGCCCTTCTCATCTGGGTTCATGATCGGAGAGACACCGCCTAGACCTCGCTGAGCGCCCGCATCGCGTCGCGTTCGATGCGCGCGAGCTCGTGGAGGACGGAACCGGCCTCCACGAGTCTCTCCGCATCCCCGGACTCACCCGCCGCCTCGACGAGTGCGGCCACCCGCGTCCAGCCGGCGGCGGCCTCCGCGTACAGGCGGTGCCCGGTGCGCAGGTGGCCGCTGTCGATCGACTGGACGCACTCGGCGAGGAAGTCCCGGTAGAGGTTGCGGAAGAGGGCACCTCCCGTGCCGGCTCTCTCCATGAGGGCGGCGGCCCGCGGCAGGTCCTCCTCCGGATTCCCGCTGCGCCGCAGCCACTTCGGCACCTGCCGGGCGGCCTTCTCGACGCCCCGGTGGCCGAGGTTCGCGATGGGCGGGTTCAGGAAGGTGTCGGCACAGGTCTTGATCGCGGGGACGATGCGGGTTTCCGGCGACGGCAGGCCACCGGGCACTGTGACGGTGAACGAGCGGTGCCTGGCGGTCATGGGACCGCGCTCGGCCCGGGCCCTGGCCAGGCCGGCGAGGCCGGTCGAGACGGCTCCGCCCTGAGGAGCGGTGTCCACCAGGTGGGCGTCGTGTTCGTCATAGCCGTACATGGCCACGATGTGCCCGCCGAAGTGCGCCTTGGTGCTGAAGTAGTCCAGGTGGTAGCTGTCGAGCTGAAGGCCGACCGGCCGGCCGCCGTCGATGGGTTCCGCCACGTTCTGCCACGCCTTGCGCGGGGACGTGGTCTCCCGGACCAGCAGTTCGAGCCCGAGGACGGCGGTCAGGTTCCTGGTGAGCTCGAACGGCTTGACCCGGCCGCCCAGGAAGGGGAAGCCCATGCCCTTGCCGTCCCAGTAGATGAAGGACAACCCGGAGCCGAGCCCGAACAACATGGGCTCGGACAGATCGAGCCCCTCGTGCCGCAGCAGCACGCCCAACGCCGTCGTCTCACAGTGCCGCATACCGCGCGCGTCGACGCCTTCCACCATGGCCATGCCGCACATTCTGCCCCCGGCGACCATCCGAGCCCCATCGGGCCTGGCGATACGACGAGTTGGCGGCCCTGGGGGGGGATCGCCCCCCCTGTGACGACGTCCCCACCGAGCTCCAGGACGGCACCTGGCTACGATCGGCGTCCTGAACCCTCGCCGCCATGACACCCGAACCACGAACGCCGAACCCCGAACAGCCGGGAGAGAACGTGAGCCGACCACTCCTGTTCCTCGACGTGGACGGGCCGCTCAATCCCTACGCGGCCCAGCCGGAGCGGCGTCCCGACGGCTACACCACGCTCAGGGTGCCACGGGACGACGGAGCTCCCGCGAGGGGCGATGAACCGTCGCTCCGCCGACGCCCCCTACGGGTCTGGCTCAACCCGGAGCACGGCCGGGCCCTGCTCCGGCTCGGCTACGAGCTGTGCTGGGCCACCACCTGGATGGCGGATGCCAACCGCTGGATCGCCCCGGTGCTCGGCCTTCCGGAACTCCCGTTCGTCGACTTCGGCGAGGCCCTGTTCCGGGAGCGGCCCGACGGCGTCCACTGGAAGACCGCTCCCCTCGTGGAGTACGCCACCGGCCGCCCCTTCGCGTGGGTGGACGACGAGCAGAGCGCCGCCGACAAGGCGTACGTGACCGCCCACCACCCCGCACGCACCCTCCTCCACCACGTCAACCCCCGAATCGGCCTCCGGAACGCCGACTTCCGCGCCCTCGCCGCCTTCGCCCGCTACGCGGCGACATCCTCCCCCCTCACAGGAGTAGTCGCGTGAACCCAGTACACAGTCAACTAACCTAGTAGTGTGCTAAGTTATGGACTTCACTGTTATCGCGCACGCGGTCGAGGTCGACCACGGCATCAAGCGCCTCTCCATGCGCTTCATCAAGAAGTGCGCAGCGCCGGAGCGCGCCCGGCTCAGTCCGGAGCTCTGCGAGCAGATCTCCGAAGCTTTGGAGCGGCAGGGGTTGATCACACTGCCCAAGCGATTGCCCACGACAGAAAATGAGTTTGTCTTCGTCATCCAGAAGGACTGCCCCCTGGGCGAGTCCATCCAAATCGCCAAGCTCGTCACCATCTTGGACAGCATGGGAACGAGTCCTATTGCGAACCTGAAGGGGATGTTCCCTACACTTTTGGAGCAACTTGCCTGAAGCGACCAGCGTTTACCAGCCAATTGGTCAACTTCCAGCCGGGTCTGTCCACTTGAGGCACACCGCCACTGGCCGAGCGTTATCGTCACTCGGCATTACACAGATATGCCGTGAGCCCGAGGGTGCACCAGAGGCTCGCCGTCGAGCCGGTGCAGGGGAGTGCGGCGCATGGAAGTTGACAGGCCCACCGAAGGGAGCATTCCGCACTACACCTATTATATGGATGAATCCGGATTCTCCGGCATGTCCGTCATCGGCTGGTTGGCCATCGCCCCCAGTGCCCGGCAGACCGTCCTGGAACACTTGCTGAGGTTCCGAGAGAAGCTGGCGGCCGATCCCGTCCTGCCCATTCCGTTCGAGTGGCCGCTCCATGCCGTGGACCTCGCGGGCGGCCGGGGAGGGCCCCTGCATATGAGGCCCGGGCACGGCCCGGACGCTCCCATGAAGAAGGCTTTCCGTGAGGTCATAGCGCGCGTGCTCGATGAGCTGGCAGGGCTGTCGGGGGTCTCCGTGGGGGCGGTCTACCGCCGTCACGCCACCCGGGAGCAGCTGTATCGGGACCTCGTCCCGCTGCTCAACGCCCGGCACACCGCGCTCGGCATACCCGCCCGGATCCACTTCGACGGCAACGGCACGGAGCAGGGCCTCAAGGGAGCGCATCGCGGGCTGCCCGACGAGGGACGGTACATCGACACAGAGCTCGTCCTCGAACCGTCGTGGGCGAGCCCACTGCTCCAGGCCGCGGATCTCGTCGCGTACGCGGCCTTCCAGTCCGTGATCAGGCGGGAATCGCGTCGCTTCCTGTGGGACTGGTATCCGCGGCGGCTCCCGGAGGCCGAGGGTCCGTACCCCCTGTGAGCGAGAACCCGGGCCCCGGCAATTACAGCCGGGGCCCGGCGGGCGGACCTGGTACCCCGGATGCCCGGGCCAGGACCGCACCTCCAGCTTCCCACATCAGACCGCCCAGGACGGAGGCACTGTGCCCAATTCCATCCCGCAGCCCATGACAGTCCCGTGGGGATCCGAACGGATCCTGATCTCCAACGCCGAGCTAGCCCTCCCGGAGCCGCCCGCCGGACCCGACCTCGACGAGGTCGTCGCGGCGGGTACCGCGAACACCACGACCACCCTGCCCGAGGCGGCCTGGCGGGCCGTGGCACGGGGGATCACCACGCCCGGCACCGCCGCCGTACAGCTCCGGCCGGCCCCCCGGCAACCTGCCGGGTTCCTCATGGAGGAGAACGTCGAAGGGGCGACCCTGTGGTCGGTCGTCACCCGGATGTGGCTGAGCGAACTGCTCCCCGGCATCCAGCCGCGGACCGGGATGGAGGTGATGGACGTCCCGGACCCGCACGTGGTGGGCACCACCGTGCAGGGCAGGCCCTGCGCGGTCGTCCGGTACCGGTTCCGGGATCTGGACCACCTCAGGAACCATGTCTGGCAGACGCTCAACAGCACGCTGGCGAAGAACGACTACACGTCGTCCATCTTGGCCCGCAAGGTGACCCGCAACCTCATCGCTCATTCGGTGGAGTTCACGTTCGAGGACGGCGGCGAGCCGTTCCACGCCCTCGTGGTACGAGACGGGATCACTCGGCTGGCCAGCGCCTGGAAGGTTCAGGCGGGGCCGGACGCCGACGCCGCCGAGACGGCGACCCTGGCGGTGGAGGCGTTGTTCGGCAGGTCCGGGACGTCACCGGGCGGTGACAGCGGCACCCTCGGCGAGCGGTTGGCGGTGCGGCGGGCGGCCTGGCGGGCGTCTCTCGCGGAGGAGTTCGCGACGGAGATGGCGGGCCCGGAACCGGGGCTGCGGGCCGTGCAGATCGCGCAGACCCATGTCGTACCGGCGCAGATCGCCGTCGGCGTGGAGGGTCATCGGGGGCATCTCCTCGCACCCGAGGACGTCTTCGACGACGCGATGCGGTCGATCCTGGCCTCCGTTCACGTGGAGTTCAAACCGTGGGACGACGCCGCGCAGAACGTCGAAGTCATCACGCGAGCCCTGAAGCGCGTGATCCAGCAAGGTGACGCCCTGGTGAAAAAGGACAGCCTGCAAGCCGTCTACGGCCTGGCGGTGGGCCGGATCAGCTCGGACGAGCTGCCCCGGGAGTTCGGTGACGCCAGGATTCCCGGCACCGCGCTGTGGCGCGGCGTCTACCTGGTGCACGCTCTGACGCGGCCGGAGTTGCACGAGCGGCTCAAGGACCAGGCCAAGGCGATCAAGGGCGGCAAGCGGATGGGGCTGAAGGGGTTCGCGGAGCTGCTGGGGCCCATCGTGGATCTGCCCTGGCGCAGTCACAAACGGGCCGTGTCCAGTCAGGCCCGCAACGCCTGGAAGAACGGGGGCGTGCTCACGGCGGACGTCGTCAAGGAGTGGGAACCCGTCCCCACGGACGACTTCACCACCCTGGTCGCGTCCGCTCTGACCGGTGACGCCGATGCCCGCTGCACCCTCGCGGTGGCGGGCGGCATCGCGCTGATCGCCGACAAACAGCTGACACGCAATGTCGGTTCGGCCCTGATGGCCCCCAAGGAGAAAGGCGGCGTTCCGTTCCGGGCGGACGTCAGCCAGATCGTCGAGGACCTGTCCCACCCGGGCAACGAGCTCGGGCTCTGGACGCTCGCACTCGCCGCCAACCGGTTCCGGACTGACGAGTTGCCGCAGAACGCCGTGACCCTCCGGCAGTTCATCAGGAGGGGAAAGGGCGGGGAGAACGAGGATCCGGCGGCCGGCTACGTCCACTTCAGGGTCGACCTCGACCGGCAGGACAGGATCGCGCGAAACGACATGGGCCTGCCGGAGACCCTGTTCCAGTGGGATGTCGTCTGGGCCTCCAACGGCGCGCGCGCCGAGAAGGCCTGGCGGGCGCATCTCGCCCGGACAGCCCCCCCTCCGGTGGCGGCCCCTTCCGCCGGAGACAACAGGAGCGATCCGAAGAGCCGGGAAGGAGACGACGACGCGCCCATCGCGGAGGGTCAGGCGACCGTCGGGGTGACGGAATCACCGACGCCCGGCAGCGATTCCCTTCCCGCCGCCCAGCGTGCCGTCGAACACCGGCGCACGCTGCGCCAGTCCTTGTCGATGGCACGGGACGCGCTGGACCGACTGCTGGAACTCGACGCCCAAGCGGGGTCCTGGCCGCCCCTCATGGACGTCGACGAGTTGGACGGGCTGCGAGAAGCGTTGCTGAACCTCCAGACGGACGTCCAGAACCTGCGCCGGGTCATCCATGACGGCGAGGACGAGGGGCACGTGGACGAGACGGATGAGGCAGTAGGAGCGGCCGCCGGCATGTAGCCGTCGAATCGGGGAGGCCCAGGCCGGGAAAGCACCGGGTCGCCGGACGGGCGGCATCACCAGCCTGGGCGGACGCCGAGCCGGATGCCAGCACGAAAAGGCGGCGCCTCGCAAGGCACGGTGGCGGGAACGCTCGCCGGTCAGCCGCGCCCCCCCGACCAGGGAAAATAGCCGCATGAACGACACACCCCGCGCCGCCGCCCTCGCCCGCCTCGCAGCGCACCAGCGGCGGTTCGACGACCGTTTCGCGGCGTACTTCGACGCGCTGGCGGCGGACGTCGGCGCGCCGCCGGTGAGCCGGTTCACCCCGCGTGCTCTCGAACTCCTCCGCGCCCTCTCCCTGCGGGGCGGAAAGCGGCTGCGGGTGGCGCTGTTGCACGAGGGGGCTGGGCTGGTGACGGCGGACGACGACGTTCCGGGGCTCGCGGAGGCGGCGTTGAGCATCGAGCTGCTGCAGACGCACGGCCTCGTGCACGACGACATCATCGACGACGCGCCGGTCCGCCGGGGCGGGCCCTCGACCTATTACGCCTACCGCGGCGAGTTCCCGGCGCACGAGCGCACGGCGCTGGGGCTGGCGTTGCTCGCGGGGGACCTGGCCGCCTTCCTGTCCGTCCGAGTGCTGCTGGACGCGCCGGTTCCGGCCGAGCTGCGGCAGGCGCTGACGGACGTGCAGACGCGGGCGGCGGCGGACACGGTCGTCGGTCAAGTGATGGATCTGGAACGGGACTTCCTCCCCCGGCCCGACGCGGGCCTGCTGGACACCGTCACCGACTACAAGAGCACGCGCTACTCGGTTCTCGCGCCCCTGCGGATGGGCCTGCTCGTCGCGGGCGGGGACCTGGCGGCGCACGACGAGCGGCTGCGCCGGTACGCGGCGCCGGTCGGCGTCCTCGGACAGTTGCGGGACGACTACCTGGACCTCTTCGGGGACGAGGAGGTCGTCGGCAAGCCCGTCGGTTCCGATCTCCGCGCGGGGCGCCGCGGCTACGTGCTGAGCGCGATCCTGGCGGCGGCCACCGGCCCGGAGCGGGAGGCGGTCGAACGCGCCCTCGGCGACCCGGACTGCCCGGCCGCGGCCGTCGACCGCGTCCGGGACATCGCCCGGCGCCACGGCGTGGACGACCGCGTCCGCGCCGAGCTGCGCCGGCTCGCCGGGACGGCGTCCGCCGAGGCCGCGAGCTGGCGGTCGCGGTGGCGCGCCGAGGCGGTGGACTTCTTCGAGCACCTGCCGTTCTGGGCGGCGGAACGGGCCCTCTGAGGCCTGCGGGACGGCCGGGGCCCTCAGCGCTCCTTCTGCGCCAGCCGCAGCAGGTGATCGGCCAGCGCCTGGCCGCCCGTCGGGTCGCGGCTGATCAGGAGGACCGTGTCGTCGCCGGCGATGGTGCCGATGATCTCGTGGACGCCCGCCTGGTCGATGGCGGAGGCGAAGAACTGGGCGGCGCCCGGCGGGGTGCGGAGGACGACGAGGTTGGCGGACGCCTCGGCGGAGATGAGGAGCTCGGCGGCGAGGCGGCCCATGCGCGCCTCCGTGGCCGACTCGCCGAGGGGCGCGCGGGGGGTGCGGTCGCCGCCCTCGCCCGGGACGGCGTAGATGAGCTCACCGCCCGTGTTGCGGATCTTGACGGCGCCCAGTTCGTCGAGGTCGCGGGAGAGCGTGGCCTGGGTGACGGAGAGGCCGTCGTCGGCGAGCAGCCGGGCGAGCTGGCTCTGCGACCGGACGGCCTGCCGGCTGAGGATGTCCACGATCCGGCGGTGGCGTGCGGTGCGGGTCTGCGGCACGGCCTGCCCGCCGTGGACCGGCTCGGTCTCCTGCGCCTCGGTCATCGTCTCGTCAGTCTCCGGATCGTGGTTCTCCTGAGCCCCCCGTCAGGGCTGCGGCGGCCGCCCCTGCCTCGGCGGCGACAGCGGCGGTGGCGGCGACGGCGTCGAGGACCCCGGGGAGCACCCGGAGGAACGTCTCCACCTCATCTTCCGTGATGATCAGCGGAGGAGCCAGCCGCACCACGTCGGGTGCGACCGCGTTCACCAAGAGACCGGCTTCCTGAGCCGCCCGCTGCACGTCCGGTGCGAGGGGCTTGGAAAGGACAATACCCAGCAGCAGGCCCGCGCCACGGACGTGGTCGACGAGAGGGTGGCCGAGCGCAGCGATCCCGTCACGGAGCAGGGTCCCGGTGCGGCCCGCGCGCGCGGGGATGTCCTCGGCGGCGAGGGTGTCGAGGACGGCGAGGGCGGCGGCGCAGGCGACGGGGTTGCCGCCGAACGTCGAGCCGTGCTGACCGGGGGTCAGCAGGCCCGCCGCGTCGCCGAAGGCGAGGGTGGCGCCGATGGGGAGGCCGCCGCCGAGGCCCTTGGCGAGGGTGACGACATCCGGTTCGACGCCCTGGGCGAGGTGCTCGAACCAGTGGCCGGTACGGCCGATACCTGTCTGGATCTCGTCCAGCACCAGCAGGGCGCCGGCCGCGTCGGTGATCTCGCGGGCCGCGGCGAGATAGCCGGGCGGTGGGACGACGACGCCGTTCTCGCCCTGGACGGGTTCGAGGACGACCGCGGCGGTCCGCTCCGTCACGGCGGCGCGGAGGGCGTCGGTGTCGCCGTAGGGGACGTGGGTGACGTCGCCGGGCAGCGGGAGGAAGGGTTCTTGTTTGGCCGGCTGGCCGGTGAGCGCGAGGGCGCCCATCGTCCGGCCGTGGAACCCGCCCTGGGCGGTGACGATGTGCGGCCGCCCGGTCCGCCGGGCGATCTTGAACGCGGCCTCGACCGCCTCCGCCCCGGAGTTGCAGAAGAACACCCGGCCGTCACGGCCGGCCAGCCCCAACAGCCGCTCGGCCAGGGCCACCGGGGGCTCGGCCACGTGGAGGTTGGAGACGTGGCCCAGGGTGGCGATCTGGTCGGAGACCGCGCGGACGACGGCCGGGTGGGCGTGGCCGAGCACGTTGACGGCGATGCCGCCGACGAGGTCGAGGTACGCCGTGCCGTCGGCGTCCCAGACCGTGCTGCCCTCGCCGCGCACGAGCGGGACGCGCGGGGTGCCGTAGGTGTCCATCAAGGCGTTCTGCCAGCGCCGGGTCAGGGCGGCGTTGGTCGCGGTCATGATGCGGTACCCCCGGGCTGTGTCGGGTGATCGGCGCTCTCCGGAACGTCCGGGACGACCATCGTGCCGATCCCCTCGTCCGTGAAGATCTCCAGCAGGATCGAGTGCTGCACTCGTCCGTCGATGACGCGGGCGTTGGCGACGCCGTTGCGGACGGCGTACAGGCACCCCTCCATCTTGGGCACCATGCCGCTCGACAGTTCCGGGAGCAGCGCTTCCAGTTCGCTCGCGGTGAGGCGGCTGATGACGTCGTCGCTGTGCGGCCAGTCCGCGTAGAGGCCCTCGACGTCGGTGAGGACCATCAGCGTCTCGGCGCCGAGGGCGGCGGCGAGCGCGGCGGCGGCGGTGTCGGCGTTGACGTTGTAGACGTGCCCGTCCTCGGCGCTGCGGGCGATCGAGGAGACGACCGGGATGCGGCCGTTGTCGAGCAGGGCCTGGACGGCGCCGGTGTCGATGGCGGTGATCTCGCCGACGCGGCCGAGGTCCACGCGTTCGCCGTCGATGCGGGCGTAGTGCCGGGTGGCGGTCATGGTGTGGGCGTCCTCGCCGGTCAGGCCGACGGCGAGGGGGCCGTGCCGGTTGAGCAGGCCGACGAGTTCGCGCTGGACCTGCCCGGCGAGGACCATCCGGACGACGTCCATCGCCTCGGGCGTGGTCACCCGCAGGCCGGCCTTGAACTCGGACGCGATCCCGAACCGGTCGAGCTGCGCGCTGATCTGCGGTCCGCCGCCGTGCACGACGACCGGGCGGAGCCCGGCGTGCCGGAGGAAGACGACGTCCTGGGCGAAGGCGGCCTTCAACTCGTCGTCCACCATGGCGTTTCCGCCGAACTTGATGACGACCGTCTTGCCGTGGTGCCGCGTCAGCCAGGGCAGCGCCTCGACGAGGGTGCGGGCCTTGGGGAGGGCGGTGTGTTTGCGGGTGCTGCCGCTTCCGCTGGTGGTCGTGGTGCTCATGAGGAGTAGGCGCTGTTCTCGTGGACGTAGTCGGCGGTGAGGTCGTTGGCCCAGATGACGGCGGATTCGGCGCCCTCGGCCAGGTCGGCGGTGATGCGGACTTCGCGGTAGCGCATGTCGACGAGGTCGCGGTCGTCACCGACGGAGCCGTTGCGGCAGACCCACACGTCATTGATCGCCACGTTGAGCTTGTCGGGGTCGAAGGCGGCGGAGGTGGTGCCGATCGCGGAGAGCACCCGGCCCCAGTTGGGATCCTCGCCGTGCAACGCGCACTTGAGGAGGTTGTTACGGGCGATGGACCGGCCCACCTCCACCGCGTCCTCCTCGCTGGCGGCGTTGATCACCTCGATGCGGATGTCCTTGCTCGCCCCCTCCGCGTCCCCGATCAGCTGCCGCGCCAGGTCGTCACACACCTCGCGCACGGCATCGGTGAACGCGGCGGCGTCCGGCGCGACGCCCGAGGCGGCGGAGGACAGGAGCAGAACGGTGTCGTTGGTGGACATGCAGCCGTCGGAGTCGACCCGGTCGAAGGTGGTCCGGACGGCGGCACGCAGCGCGTCGTCCAGACCGGGAGCGTCCACGTCGGCGTCGGTGGTCAGGACGACGAGCATCGTGGCCAGCCCCGGAGCGAGCATCCCCGCACCCTTGGCCATACCCCCGACCACCCAGCCGTCCCGCTCCACCACCGCCGTCTTGTGCACGGTGTCCGTCGTCTTGATCGCGATGGCGGCCTTCTCGCCGCCGTGCGCCGACAGGCTCGCCGCGGCCTTCTCCACGCCCGGCAGCAGCTTGTCCATGGGCAGCCGGACGCCGATCAGCCCGGTGGAGGCCACCGCCACCCCGCCGGCGCCGCAGCCGAGCGCTTCCGCCGCCTTCTCCGCCGTCGCGTGGGTGTCCTGGAAACCCTCCGGGCCGGTGCAGGCGTTGGCGCCACCGGAGTTGAGGACGACCGCCGCCACCTCCCCCGCCTTCAGCACCTGCTGCGACCACAGCACCGGAGCCGCCTTGACCCGGTTGGAGGTGAACACCCCCGCCGCCGCCCGACCCGGGCCCTGGTTCACCACCAGCGCCACATCCGGCGCACCACTGTCCTTCAGCCCGGCAGCCACACCGGCCGCCGTGAACCCCTTCGCCGCCGTCACACTCACGGAGCCACCCCTGTCGTGGAAAGTCCCAGCTCCTCGGCCAGCCCGAGGGCGATGTTCATGCTCTGCACCGCACCACCGGCAGTGCCCTTCGTCAGGTTGTCGATCGCGCTCACCGCGATCACGCGGCCCGCCGCGTCGTCCACCGTCACCTGCACCTGCACCGCGTTGGAGCCCAGGACGGCCGCGGTCGACGGCCACCTCCCCGGCGGCAGCAGCCGCACGAACGGCTCGCCCGCGTACGCCTTCTCGTACGCCGCGCGGACGGCCTGGGCGGTGGTGCCGGGGAGCGCCTTGGCGCTGCACGTGGCGAGGATGCCGCGGGGCATGGGCGCGAGCGTCGGGGTGAAGGAGACACTCACCGGCCCCCCCGCGACAGCGGCCAGGTTCTGCGCGATCTCCGGCGTATGCCGGTGCCCGCCCCCGACCCCGTACGGACTCATCGACCCCATCACCTCACTGCCCAGCAGATGCGGCTTGACGGCCTTCCCCGCACCGGACGTCCCCGACGCCGCCACGACCACCGCCTCCCTCTCCACCAGCCCCGCCGCGAACACCGGCCACAACGCCAACGACACCGCCGTCGGATAACACCCCGGCACCGCCACCCGCCTCGCCCCCCGCAACGCCTCCCGCACCCCCGGCAACTCCGGCAACCCATACGGCCACGTCCCCGCATGCGGCGACCCGTAGAACCGCACCCACTCCCCCGCGTCCCGCAGCCGGAAATCCGCACCACAGTCGATCACGAGGACGTCGGGACCGAGCTGCTCGGCGAGCGCGGCGGACTGTCCGTGCGGCAGCGCGAGGAAGACGACGTCATGCCCGGCGAGCGCGTCGGCGGAGGTCTCCTGGAGTACCCGCTCGGCCAGTGCCGGCAGATGGGGCTGCACCTCGCCGAGCGTCCGCCCGGCACTGCTGTTGCCGGTCAGCGCCCCGATCTCGACACGGGGGTGTCCGAGCAGCAGACGCAGCACTTCGCCGCCCGCGTATCCGCTCGCTCCGGCCACTGCCGCTCGTATTGCCATCGGGGTGCCTCCTTGTCGATGGCATGACTATACGAAGGAGAGAAGATTTATTCAATGGGGGCGGTCGCGTGCGGCCGCCTACGCCGCGGCTGCGACTTTTGGTTGGCGGATGCGGGTTCCAGTTAGCGGATCCTGGTCCCGTAACGCCGTGTGCCGGCAAATCGACGAACGGTAGTTGCCATGCAGGCGCGCTCGTTGTCACCGGCGTAGTGGAGCAGGTGCGGTGCGGCTGTTCGGCGTCACCCGAGCAGAACGGCATGTGCTATCTCGGCGTGGCCCACCCGAAACGCACCGCCAAGCTGCTCTCCTGGTCGGCCTGGTTCAGCTCTGCATCGTGGCGAGCCAGTCGGTCAGCAGGCGGTTGACCTCGTCGGGGCGTTCCTGTTGGGTCCAGTGGCCGCAGTCGTCCAGGAGATGGGAGGCGGTCAGGGCGGGGAGGGTGGTGGGGTAGGCGTCGATGGCGTCGGCCATCCAGGTGGTGGAGGCGTCCAGGGCGCCGCCGATGAACAGGGCGGGCTGCTTGATCGGGGCTCCGCGGTGCGGGGCGAGGTCTTCCCAGTCTCGGTCCATGTTGCGGTAGCGGTTGAGTGCGCCGGTGATCCCTGTGCGCTCGAACTCCCCGGCGTAGACGTCGAGGTCGTCCTTGCTCAGCCAGACCGGGAGGACCCCCGTGGGGAAGCGGTCGCGCAGCCGGCCGCCGGCGCGGGCGACGAAGTGCGGGTCGGGTTCGCCCTGGGCGGGCATGGTGTCGGCGGACAGGGCCGCGTAGAAGCCGGCGAGCCAGCTCCGGACGTCGGGCTCGATCTCCGCCTCGGCGCGGCCGGGCTTCTGGAAGTAGGAGACGTAGAACTCCTGCTCGGGGCCGCCGATCCGGCCGAAGACGTCGGTGGGGCGGGGGCCGCCGGGCGGCGCGTAGGGGACGCTCAGCAGGCCGACGGCGCGGAAGACTTCGGGGTGGAGCAGGGCGGAGACGGCGGCGATGTTGGAGCCCCAGTCGTGGCCGACGATCACCGCGCTCTCCTCGCCGAGGGCGCGCACGACGGCGACGTTGTCCTCCACCAGGTCAAGCATTCGGTAGGCGTCGGTCGCGGCGGGCTTGGAGGAGCGGCCGTAGCCGCGCACGTCGATCGCCACTGCCCGGTACCCGGCCGCGGCGAGGGCCGGGAGCTGGTGGCGCCAGGAGTACCAGGACTCGGGGAAGCCGTGGACGAGCAGGATCAACGGGCCGGTGCCCTGCTCTACCAGGTGCAGGCGCCCGGCTGGGGCCTGGACGGTGCGGTGCCGGAGTGCGGCGGTCGGCTCTGATCGCATGGGGGACTTCTCCTCTGGTCGTGGGCGGCCGGCGGGAACCCATCGATCATGCGGTGCTGCGGCCGCTCAGCGCGATCAGCGTTGCCATTCTGGCAAGGTTGCAGGACAGGGCGGTGAGGCGGCACGGCGGAAAGGAACGGGGACGATGGCAGGTGACGACGTGACCCAGACGCTGGCGGCGATGGGGCCGCGGCTGCGGGTCCTGCGCGAGCGCCGTGGCGTCACACTCGCCGCTGTCAGCTGCGCGACCGGAATCTCGCCCAGTACGCTGTCGCGGATCGAGACCGGTCGGCGCAAGCCCACCCTGGAAGTGGTGCTGCAGCTGGCGAAGGAATACGAAGTCGCCCTGGACGAGCTGGTCGGCACCGCATCCGCCCCCGCGGCCGAGCCCCGCAGCACGGCGCCGCACGGCTTCGGCGACGACAAGGCGGTGTTGCCGCTGACCCAGTACGTCGGCGGCCTGCATGCCCACAAGCACGTGCTTCCTGCCGTCGCGGAGCCGCCTGGACGACCCCGCCAGGTGTCCCACGAGGGCTACGAGTGGCTGTGCGTCCTGTACGGGCGGTTGTGGATCGCACTCGGCAACCAGGACCTCGTCCTGACTGCCGGGGACGTCGTCGAGTTCGACACCCGCGTCCCCCACGGAGTCGCGAACGCCGGATCCGCCGGACCGGTCGAGTACCTGATCATGTTCGGGCCCCAAGGAGAACGCCTACGGCTGCGCACCCCGCCGACCGCTGGTCGCGGGACCATCGACTCAGGAGCTGCTCCCAACCAGAGCATCAAACACCCGGACACTCAGGCACAGTGAGCATCCACAGTCATGATCCGCCAATTGTCTCTGAAGTCCGCCGACAGGAATTTCTCAAGGCTCCCCTGACCTGCAGGTTCAAAGCGTGATCCGCCAACTGAAAGTCGCAGTCACATACGCTGCCTGTCATGCACAGCACGCTGACCGAGCACGCCCGCTGCCTCTACGGGGACGAACACCGGCCCACGCCGGAGTGCGCCGCGCGGCACGCGGAGCACTACTTCGTCGAGGAGCTGACCTTCGCCGGCGCGGACGAGATTCTCGCCATGCTGCGCGAGCTGAGCCCGCACCTGGTCGACGGCTACCTGCCGGTGTGGATACGGAACCTGGCATACCGGCTGGCGCTGTTGCAGCGGCCGGACGATCCGGTGCTGCTGCGGGAGGCGGCGGAGAGCCTGTGGCTGCACGGCCCGGACTGGGACGGCATCGCCGCGGAGCTGAAGGAGCGGGCCGCCGCCCTGGAAGAGGCGGGCGGGGTCTGAGCGGGCCGCCCCGAGGGCGGGGCCGTCAGCCCGCGTTCCGTTCGGCCCGCTGCAGGCGGTCGGCCTGGGCGCGGGCGAGGGCGAGCAGGACCTGGGCGCTGTCCTTGTCCTTGTCCGCGTCCTGGTACGTCAGCTGGGCGATGACCGTGCCCACCCGCACGACCATGTCGGTGCCAGGGGTGGCGTAGCGGGCCGCCGGGACGGAGTAGGCGGTGCTTTCGTCGCCGACCTGCGGCATGGCAATCCGCGGCGTCTTCTTCCGGTTCCCGAAGGCGGTCGCGGCCGCCTTCCGGTCCGGATAGGAGAACAGCGTCCAGACCACGGAGCCGGAGTCGCCCGGCGCCTTGTACTGGACGTCCGCGACGCCGTGGAAGAGCGAGCAGTCGCCGTGCGCGACGCCCTCCGCACACCACCGCGCACGCGGCACCTCCTTGGCCCTCGGCGGCGTGTTGCCCGCCCGCCAGCCGGGAGGCAGGCTCCGCAACGTCGGCAGGGCCTTCCGCAGCGTCCCGGCGTCCAGCGCGGCTCCGGCACGCGACGCCGGTTTCCCGGTCGCGCCGGCTCCGGCCGCCACCCCCGAGTCCGTCCCGCCGCCCCCGCCGCCCCCGCAGGCCGCCGCGCACAGCAGCACGCCCGCCACCAGCGCACCCGCCCGCGAGCGCGCTCCCCACCCCGTGCGACGCACGTCTCTCCCCCTCAGCCGAAGCCGATCATCCGGAACGCGGTCGAGCATAAGGTGCGCTCGCCCCGGGAGCCGTTCCGCGCGCCTTGCGAAGATCACCACCATGAACGAGACGACGCGCTTCCGACGTGCCACCGACGACGACGCCGACCTCGCGGCCCTGGTCCGCCTGCGGGACGAGGCCGCCCGCTGGATGCTCGCCCGGGGCGTCGACGGGCAGTGGAGGCCGGGCGAGCTGGGAACGGACCACTTCCGACGGGCCGTCGAGTGCGGCGAGGCCTGGTTCGCGGAGGCCGGCGGGCGGGTGGTCGGCGCGTGGGAGCTGTGGTGGGAGGACGAGGACGCGTGGGGGCCGCAGGCGCCCGTGGCCGGATACGTCCACCGGCTGATGGTGGACCGGGAGGCCGCCGCCCCCGGGACGGGCCGGCAGTTGCTGCGGGCGGCCGAGCGGCGCGTGGCCGCGGCGGGCCGGAACGTCGTCCGGCTGGACTGCCTGGCCGGCAACGCGCGCCTCACCGCGTACTACCTGGACGCCGGCTACCGCGTCGTCGGGCACAAGGCCGGCAAGCCGCAACCGGGCGGCGCGCCCAAGTCGTTCACACTGCTGGAGAAGGAGCTGCGGGGCTGAGCACGGCCGTCGTCGTGCCCGGCCTGTGATCAGGCGGACGGCCACGCAGGAGGTCACGCCTCCGTCGCCACCCCCGCGTTGCGCAGGATCTCGCGGGCCGGCAGCGCCACGCTTTCCGCGGCGGTCAGACCGGTGGCCGCCGTGTGCGCCTCGACGATGCGCAGGCCGACGCCGTAGCCCGCGAAGTCCGGGAGCCCGACGGGCTCCTGGCCCACCAGGCGGGCGGTGGCGTCGCCGAGGACGTAGGCGAAGGCGTTGCCCATGCCGGCCACGTCGATGTCGGCGGTGATCCGCTCGTAGGCGCGGTCCAGGCGGTCGCCGGTCAGCGCCCGGGTCCAGGGGCACAGCCCCTGCTCACCGGCCAGCTCCCGGGCGAACGCCTCGGCGAGCCCTTCCGCGACGACGTGTTCGCCGACGGTCACGGCCGCCGGGTCCCAGGCCACGTTGGCGTAGCGCACGTTGTGGTGCAGCTCGTGGGCGGCGGCGTGGCCGATGTTCCGGAGGCTGGTCTCCGTGGGCCACATGACGAGCTGGATGGCGCCCGGGAAGCCGCCGAGGCCGAAGTAGCCGGAGCTGCGGACGGTGAGGTGCTCGTCGTCCGGGTTGCCGAGGACGATGACGACGTGGACGGTCTCGGCGTGCGCGACGCCGGGCACCGCGGCGTCGATCCGCTCCCACGCGGCGGCGAGCGAGTCCGCCACCCGCTCCCACACGCCCGCCTCCCGCATCCGGTGCAGGGCGGCGGGGAGCCGGGGATCGTCGCCGCCTTGGCCGCCGTCACCGCCGAGTGGGAAACCGCTGCCCATGCGGTGGGCCTGGACGGGGTCGAAGTGCCCCGTGACGGACATCGGGCCTTCGAGAGGCGCGTAGATGTCCCGCAGGGCGTCGGGGCGCTCCGCCGGCGGGCGGCGGAGGAGGTCGAGGGTGGCGGAGGCGGTGTCGTGCACGATGATCTGCATGGGACGGGACGGTAGAAGTTGACGTTGCGTCAAGGTCAAGCGCGGGGATGCGGACCGTGGGGCGCGACTGGGGTCCTCGCGGTGCCGTCCACCGTTCCCGGCCGCCATTCCCTGCACGGACATGTGCGCAGGTCAGAGCGGGAAGAACCATTCCGGCATCCCGTATCGGGCGGTGGGCATGGCGGACCGGCGGGACGCGGCGGCAGGGTGATCGCCATCAACCACCGCACAGCCGGACCAGGGGGATCCATGCCCGCGAGCACGCCCACGCCCATCAGCGCGTCCGCACGTACCAACACGCCCGAGCGCACATCCGCGCCCGCACGCCGCCGGCTCGCCGCCGCCCTCCTGGGCGGTGCCGCCCTCGTCGCCGCCGCCGGCGTCGCGGCCCCGCCGGCCGCCGCCGTGCGCGGCGGGGCGCCGGCCACGGTCGGCGAGGCGCCGTTCGCCGTACTGATCAAGAACCCGGACGCCGCCGAGGGGCCGGACAGCACCTGGTGCGGCGGCACGCTGGTCGCGCCGGACAAGGTCCTGACGGCCGCCCACTGCGCGTCCAACGCCCCCCGCCCCACCGCGCTGACCGTCGTCGGCGGCCGTACCGACCGCCTCTCGACGGCCGGGCAGGAGCGGCGCGTCACCCGCGTCACACTGGACCCTAAGTACACCCACGACCTCGTCCACGACGCGGCCGTGCTCACCTTGGACCGCCCGCTCCCCTACAAGCCCCTGCGCGTCGCGCGGGACAAGGACGCCGCGCTGTACGCGAACGGGCGCACCGCCACCGTCTACGGCTGGGGGCACACCAGCGGGGACACCCAGGGCCGGAAGCTGCGGAAGGCCACGCTGACCCTGTCCCCGCTCGCCGCCTGCGAGCCGTTCTCCGACACCACGGACACCACCCTCAAGGTCTGCGGCACCTCGG
The DNA here is from genome assembly GCF_044333095.1 of Streptomyces sp. NPDC021100. Taxonomy (NCBI): domain Bacteria; kingdom Bacillati; phylum Actinomycetota; class Actinomycetes; order Kitasatosporales; family Streptomycetaceae; genus Streptomyces; species Streptomyces sp. NPDC021100. The sequence goes on along the minus strand of NZ_JBIRQH010000004.1, from coordinate 284,236 downwards.
CGGAGGGCCGGTCGGACAGCATCTGCTCGGGCGACTCGGGCGGGCCGCTGGTGGCGGACGGCGTGCTCATCGGGATCGTCTCGACGGGCAACAAGTACTGCGACGCGACGTACCCGGTGTCCGTCTTCACCAAAGTGAGCACGGTCGCTCCGGAACTGGGGCTGTGACCGAAACCGCCGCGAAAACCCCCGCGGAGACCGCTGTGGGAACCCCCGCGGAGGCAAGCCGTCCGCCAAGGCGACCGGAAGGCCGGACTCCGCGATGACCGCGCGAAGGACGCCCGTCGGATACGCCTCGGGAATGATGCACCCGCGACCGCGGGGCGACGCGCGCCGCCGCCCCGCGGTCGCGGCATGACCCCAGGCCGAAGACGAAGTCTCTCCCGAACATGCCCCGTTGGGCCCGCCGCTGACCGTGGTCACCGTGCACTGCCACCGGCGCCGGACGTCCGGCCCGGCCCCCGTGCCGGCGTGACGCCCGCTCCCGGCGGGACGGCCGGAGGTGCTGCGTAGGATCGCCGGAAGGCCCGTCCCACCGCACAGGAAACCGCGGCAAGTCGGACGGATGGACGCACAGCCGACGAGACACGACGGGGGAACGAACGATGTGGACGCAGACGGCGACGGCCGCGGGGGTGCTGGCTCTGCTGACCGTGGTGCCGGGACCCGACATGGCCGTCGTCACCAAACGGGCCGTCGCCGCCGGCCGGGCGGAGGGCCTGCGCACCGCCGCCGGCATCACCGTCGGCCTCCTCGCCTGGGGCGTGTTCACGGTGGTGGGGCTGGCGGCGGTGCTCGCCGCGTCGGCGGGGGCGTACCTCGCCGTCAAGCTGCTCGGCGCCGGCTACCTGGCGTTCCTCGGCCTGCAGGCGCTCCGGCAGAGCCGGCGCGGGGCGCCCGCCCCCACGGCGGAGGCAGCCCCGAGGAACCCCCGGGGCGCGTTCGTCAGCGGCCTGGTATCGAACCTGCTCAACCCGAAGATCGCCGTCTTCTACACCGGCGTCCTGCCCACCCTGGCCCCGGACGGCCTCTCCGCGACGGCCGGCATGAGCCTGCTGGTCCTGCTGCACGCGGTGCTGACCCTGTCCTGGCTCGGCACGTACGTGTACGTCGTCTCACGCGCCCGGTCGGTCTTCGAACGGCCCCGGGTGCGGCGCGCGTTGGACCGTGTGACGGGTGTCGTCCTGCTCGGCTTCGGCCTCCGCATCGCGGCCGAGACCGGCTGACCGGGGCGGGGACGGATGAGCTCGGCACTGGGCACGATCGAACGGATCTGGCGCTACCCGGTGAAGTCCACCGGCGGCGAAACGCTGGAACGGGTGGACATCGAGGCGCGGGGGCTCGTGGGCGACCGGCTGTACGCGGTCCGGGACGCCGAGGGCCGGTTCGGCTCGGGGAAGAACACCCGCCGCTTCCGCCGGATGCCGGGCCTGCTGCGGCTGCGTTCGCGCTACCCGGACGGGTCGGACGTGCCGCGGCTCCTCGACCCGGACGGCGTCCCCGTCCCGGACGCCACCGCCTACCTCCGCGACTACCTGGGCCGCGACGACGTCGAGGTGGCCCGCGAGGGGGCGGTCTCGCACTTCGACCAGCTGCCCGTCAGCGTACTGACCACCGCCACCCTCGACTGGGTGCGGGCGGCGGTCCCGGGCGTGCCCGTCGACGAGCGCCGCTTCCGGCCCGACCTCCTGGTCCGGACGCCGCCGGGCACCCGGCCGTTCGTCGAGGACGAGTGGTTCGGCCGCACGGCGTCCGTCGGCGGCACCGCGCGCCTGCGCTTCGAGCGCTCCAGCGAGCGGTGCGCCATGACCAACGAGGCCCAGCGGGACCTGCCGCACTCCCCGCTGGTCCTGCGCGCGATCGCCCGCGGGCACGACATGCGCCTGGACGCGCTGGCGACGGCGGTACGGGCGGGGACGGTACGGGTCGGGGACGCTCTGGTCGCGGACTGACGGCCGGGGCCGGTGCCCTTCCCGCCCGGCTCGCGGGGGCACTTCCCGCGAGCCGGGCGCCCCCCTCCTCCTGTGTCCCCCTTCACTCCACCCCGGTCTATACGCCTCCGTATAGCTGCGGCTAGTCTGCCGTCTATACGGCACCGTATAGACCGAGGGGGCCACCCATGCGTCTTCCGAACACCGCCCACACCACACGCCCCTGGCGGATCCACGAGATCGCCGGCGACTTCCGCCTCGACGACGTCTGGGCCCTGCCGACGCCCGGCGGCCCCGACGGCCTCGACCGCCTCGTCCGCCAACTCACCGGGCCCCGGCTGCCGTACGCCGACTCGCCCGTCGCCCGGACGCTCTTCGCGGTCCGGTGGAAGCTCGGGGCGCTGCTCGGCTGGGACCGCCCCGAGGCCGGGGCGGGCGCTCGGGTACCGACGCTGCTCGACCGGCTGCCCGCCGACCTCCGCGAGGGCCCGAGGGGGCCCGAAGTGGCCGGCGGCCCGTTCCGTTCCCTCTACCAGACCCGGGACGAGTGGGCCTCCGAGATCGCCAACCGGACCGTGCACGCGGTGCGGCACATCGGCTGGGTGCCGGACGGCAAGGGAGGCTACCGCGGCCAGATGGCCGTCCTCGTGAAGCCGAACGGCCTGCCCGGCAGGGCCTACATGGCGGCGATCAAGCCGTTCCGGTACCTCGGCGTCTACCCGGCGGTGCTCCGGGGCATCGGCCGCGCGTGGCAGAGCGAACCGACCCGCGCGGCGCGCGCCGACGCGGGCTGACGGCGGGCCGGCGGGGCGCGCGAAGGGAGGCGGCAGGCGACGGGCGCGGTGGGCCGGTACGGGGGTACGGCCCACTCCCGCCCTCGCCCCCTGCCTCCCGCTCCGCCGCGCACGCACACCGCCCGGCACCCATCACCCCTACCCGGTCGCACTTTTGGCCACTAGGTCCGCATTGCGGATAATAGGCCGGACGTGGGGGTGCATTCCGTTCGGTGTCGCGCGACGCCGTGCGCCGCCCGGACCGGCACCGCCCGGCGCGAAAGCGCCGGTGACGAAAGCAGCACCGTGACGACGACCTCGCCCCAACCCGTCCTGCCCCGCACCGTCCCGTCCGGCGCCTCCGGCGCGCCCGGCGGCCGTGCCCGCTGGGCGCGCGTGGCCGGCTGGGCGATGCCCGTCGTCGCGTTCATCATCGGCGTGTGGGGGAACACTCGGCCCTCCGCGTGGACCGACGAGATCGTCACCATCGACGTGGCGCGGCGGTCCTGGCCGGAACTGATCGACCTGCTGGGGCGGGTCGACGCCGTACACGGCCTGCACTACATCCTGATGTACCTGGTAGGGCAGGCGAACGGCAGCCTCAACGAGTTCACGGCGCGGGTGCCCTCCGCGCTGGCGGTGGCCGTGGCGGTGGCCGGTCTCGTGTGGCTGGGGCGGCTGCTGGGCGGTCCGCGGCTCGGGCCGGGCGCGGGACTGCTGCTCGCCGTCCTGCCGACCGCGTCGCGGTACGCGCAGGAGGCCCGTTCGTTCGCCTTCGTCATGGCGGTGGCTGTCCTGGCCACGGGCGCCCTGGTGAAAGCGCTGGCCGGACGGGACGGACCGGCCGGACGACCCCGGAAGCGGTGGCTCGCCGGTTACGCCGTACTGGTCGCCCTGCTGGGCTGGTTCAACGTGCTGGGGCTGCTGCTGGTGCCCGCCCACGCGGTCACCGTGCTCCTCCGGCGCCCCGGCCGCCCCGCCGTCGTACGCCTGCTCGCGGCCCAGGCCGCGGGCGTCGCCGCCGTCGTCCCGCTGCTGGTCCTCGGCTCCGCGCAGAGCTCCGCCGTGGGCGAGGCCGCGCCGGTCACGGCCGGGACCCCGGTCAACTACTTCACCTGGCTCCTCACCCCCGGCCAGGACACCCTGCCCACCGCGCTGCGGCTCCTGCTCACCCTCACCGCCCTCGCCGCGCTGGCCGTCCTCGTGGCGCGCCGGCGCGCGGCCCCGCCGTCGGCCCTCGCCGTCGGCGTGCCCTGGCTGGCCGTCCCCCCGCTGCTCCTGATGGCCGTCTCCCTCGGCCACCCCCTCTTCGCCTACCGCTACCTGCTGTTCTGCCTGCCGGCCCTGGCCCTGCTGCTCGCGGCGGCCGTCGCCGTCGTCCCCCCGCGCCGGCGGCTGGTGCTGCCCCTCCTGGCGGCCGTGCCCCTCGCCGCGTCCCACGTCGCCATCCGCCAGGAGGACAGCCGCCAGTGGGACACCCGCGCCGTGATCAGGACCCTGCGCATCCACGACGCCCCCGGCGACGCCGTCCTCTTCAGCGGCGCCCGGTGCGGCCTGATCGCCACCGCGTTCAAAGAGGCGTTCACGAACCGCCCGGACCTGGGCCGGGCACGGACCGCCGCCGGGCTCGGCGCCCTGGACAACCTGCCCGCCGACCCGGCCCTGCTCCGCGACCGCCTGGACCGGACGTCCCGCGTCTGGCACGTCACCTGCACCCACCTCTCGTCCGGCGCCCGCGAGGCCGCCGCCCGTACCACCGAGGCCCAGGAACGGGTCCTCAGCCGCGCCGGCTTCTCCCCCGCCTTCCACCACAGCGCCCGCGGGGTGGACATCACCCTCGAACAGCGGGCCGGCGCGGGACCGTCGGTCCGGGCCGCCGGGGCGCGGCGCGATCCGGCGCCGGTCCCGGTGCCCGTGCCTGTGCAGGCGCCCGCACGGGCCCCCGGCGGGGGCGACGGCTGAAGGGCCAACCCCATAGGTCTGGCCGCGCGTTTACAGTGCGGGTGGCGTTGAAGGGTGGCTCTGCCAAATGATCACGTCATGACGAGTCCTGCCGCCTTCCGGGACCAGGCCAACTGGTCCGACGGCTTCTACGAGCTGGCCATAGAGGTCGGGTCGAGCGATAACGCCCGGATCCAAGCCGTCCTGAGTGCTCTGTGGTCTGCCGCAGACGTTCACGGGTGCTTCGGGCGGAAAGACCGTGAACCCGAGGAGCAGGATCCCGTGCCGTGCACCGTGGAATCACTGGCCGAATTCGGCAATCTGTACGGTCAGGTCCGGCTGCCGACGGGCCGGCCGGCTGTGTGCGGTTGTGTGGCGATCCGGGGCGGGGATGAAAACAGTGACTGGCTGGACTTCTACGTCCCCGTCGGTGCCCTGGACAAGGCAGGTATCGCCTACTGGGACGGTCGGCCGTTCTTCAGGTCCGCCGCGATGGACGAATGGCTGGCTGCCATCGGGGCCGAAACCTTCACGAGCGTCTCCTTCAGCCTGGGGGTCATCGGTTACGAGGTCTCCGGTTGCACCGACGCGTCGACACTGGCGGGAGTGCTGCCGCAGACGCGTGACATCGGATACCTGCTTCCACAAGGCGACGTCCTGCACTATGGCGCCGCGAACACCTGAGCCCTGTCGCTCCGGGTGGGCATGAGCCTGCGGCGGCGAAGCCCGCAGCCCACCGCGCCGACCGATTGAGACGACCCCCAAGAGGGCGATATGTAAGGCGATGTCGCTTCTGTCATCACCGGAACGTGTGGCGCCATCGGCATCCACGCCGTTCGGAGTGTCCGGCCGCGCTGGGGGGTTCCCGTGAGTGACCGCCGGCCTTACAGGAGCGACCTATCCGACGAGCGGTGGGCCCTGATCGAGCCCGTCGTCACCTCCTGGAAGGCCCAGCACCCCTCCGTCAGCGGCCACCAGGGCGATGCGCGGCGCATGACCGGCGGCGAGCCGACCTTGGGGGCAGTACTGGCACGGCTGGAGGAGCGGGAACAGGAGGTCGTCGCCGAGGCCGAGGCCGCGCGGGAACGCATCGCGGAACCGGCCGCGCAGCCGGAGCGGTGAGCCCGCGATCAGCTCACCCACCCCTACCGTGAAACGGACATCGCGTGACGTGCCGCATCGGACGCAGCCTGGCGTCGGTACGTTGATGCGTCCGCGACAGGCTCGCCGAGCAGGAGCGCGGCCACCGCCTCCGGGTCCTCACGCATGGCGTTGTGGACGGTCGGGAGGTCGTGGACCTGCCACTCGGGATCGGCCTGGAGCCGGGTACGGAGGCCGGCGAACGGCGTCCTGTCCTCCCACCCCGAGCAGTAGACGAACTCCCGATGGGGCACTCGGGCGAACGCGCCGGTGAGCCGGATTTCCTGCAGCAAAGAGGCGAGGGGGTGCGGCCGCCGGCGGGGATCGCCGCCAGTCGACGGCTGGACGGCGTAACCGGTGCCCGCCGCACCGGCGACGAACGCCTCCCGGTAGCCGTCGCTCGTCGACGACCAGCACGACTCACCGTCCCGCGGCACGTAGGCATCGAGATGCACGAGTCGGGCGACCCGGCCGCCGGCGCGGTCGGCGGCGGCCGCGATCACCATCCCGCCGTAGCTGTGGCCGACGAGCGTCGCTTCGGTGATGTGGGCGCGATCGAGCAGCCGCAACACGTCGCCGGCGTGCGTGTCGAGGTTGGTGGTCGCGACCGTCGCGTCGTCGTCCTCCGGCCGCAGGCCGGTCAGGGTCAGGGCGTGAACGGTATGTCCGGCGTGTTCCAGCAGCGGAACCACCGCCTCGAACGCCCAGGCGCCGTGCCAGGCACCCGGCACGAGGATGAACGTAGCCATGCGTTTCTCCTACTCCCTCAGGCCGCGGCATCGAGGCACGCTGCTCCGATGCACCGCGGTTCGGTCGGGAGCGCCGCGCGACCGGCGACCGCTCCACACGAGGAAGTCTCACCGGGCCGTGGTGCGGCCCGTTACCGCTAGGCTGCCAACCGATGCCCGTTCACCGCCAAACTCCTCCGACCGCCGGTGTGACCTCGCACGTGTGGCCGTCCGGCGGGCGCCACCTCTGGCCGTCCGGCGAGGCAAGCAAGACGCAGTCGCACCCGCGCGGACACCTGGTCTACGCGGCCGGCGGCGTCCTGGCGGTGCACACCGAGCGCGGCACGTCGATCGTTCCGGCCAACCGAGTCGCCTGGACCCCCGCCGGGTTCACGCACCACCACCGGGCCCACGGCGACACCGACATGCGCATCGTCTTTCTCCCGCCGTCCCTCGCCCGGCTCGTACCGGACCACCCCGCCGTGTTCCTGGCCTCCGGCCTCGCCCGCGAGGTCCTGCTCGCTCTGACCGGCCCCCGCAACCACGGCGACGCACCCGGCTACAGCCGCAGTGCGCGCGCTCGCCTGCTGCGGGTCCTCGTCGACGACCTCCGCGAAGCAGACGAACAGCCGCTGCACCTGCCGGAGCCGCAGGACGATCGACTGCGGGCCCTTGCCCGCCTCCTGCACGAGAACCCGGCAGACAACGCCACCCTGGCCGAACTCGGGGCGACGATCGGGGCCAGCACCCGCACCCTCAGCCGACTGTTCCGCAGCGAACTCGGCATGACCTTCTACGAGTGGCGCACACAACTGCGCATCCACCACGCGCTCGTGCTACTCGCCGACGGCCACGACACCATCCGCACCGCCTACGCCTGCGGCTGGGCCAACCCGAGCAGTTTCATCGCCGCATTCACCGACATCGTCGGAACGACTCCGGGCCGCCACCGCGCCCTCCGCGGGAACACCGGCAGCGGGGGACGCTGAGTCGGGGGCCGACCCGGAGCGCCGGCCATGGCGCCGGGGCGCAGGGAAATCCGCTGGTTTACGACCGACGTACCGTCGGCGAGTGCCGGACCGCAAGCGCGGTGTGACCCGTGGACGTCCTCGGCCCGGTCATCGCCGTGGACGTCCTCGCCGCGACCGTTCACGACCACACCGCGGGCATCACCCTGCCGAGCGGGGTTGCCGAGAAGGCCGGCGGCAGCACCGTCGGCAGAGCTTTGGCCGACCAGGGCTTCAAGACCCAGGTCGTCACACGCGGAGAAAACCCAGGTCGTCACAGACTGAGCCGGCCCTGGTATCGATGTGAGGTCACGATCCGGCGGGCGTGCCGGTCCTCCGGGCCCATGTCCTGAACTGCCTGCCGGGCCTCTTGCACCCGACTCGTCTCGCACAACAGGCGAAGAAGGACGTACAGAGCGTCGCGGTCACCGTCTTCGGCGCGCATACGCAGCGCCGCCTCCATACCCCGCTCGCCGAGTGCCCGGTTGAGTCTCCGACGTGCGTGGACATCCGTGAGAGCGCGTTCCGTGAGTTCGGGGACCCGTTCCGCTCGGGCAAGCAGATCCATGTGCCACAGATGGTTGCCGTGCTTGTCGGGATCGCTGGAACAGCACGCGGCGCGAGCGCTCACCAGCGCGATCGCCGCGTCCCAGTCCCGTCCCCGTTCCGCCGCCCGGGCCTGCTCGAACCAGTTCGCGGGACGAGTATGGCGTGTTGACCGCACCGGCCGGCAGCGTAGGAGCGACCGCTGAAGCGCACCCTTCAGAACCGCGGCGGCCCCGCGAGCGGTCCACCGCGGGCGTGACCGTGTGGTCGGGGTCCTCGGCGAGGGTCGTGGACCGTCCCACCGAGCGGCGAGGCGCGGCGCCAGGTGAGTCTCTTGTAGGGATCCCACAGGGGAACGTCGTCGGAATGTTTTGATCACGGTATCCACGAATCCCCACTTCCCTTGACAGGGTGGGCACATAGGCGGCCGACGCCCGCACCGCTTCCGGGATGCGGGCGCTTGTCCGCTTGTTCTCGTACCACAAAGCTTGCACTACAGAGGGGGTCAACCAGTGAGCGCTGGGAACACCGACGCCGTACTGGTCACCGGGCTGGGAGCCACGACACCGCTGGGCGGCGACACCGCGTCCACCTGGGCGGCGATGCTGGCCGGGGAGTCGGGCATCGGGTCGATCGAGGAGGAGTGGGCGGCCGCCCTCCCCGTCCGGATAGCGGGCCGGCTGAAGGTGGAGCCCACCGAGGTGCTGGACCGGGTGAAGGCCCGCCGGATGGACCGCTGCGAGCAGATCGCCCTGATCGCCGCCCGTGAGGCGTGGGCCGACGCGGGCCGGCCCGAGGTCGACCCCGAGCGGCTCGCCGTCGTCATCGGTACGGGCACGGGAGGCGCCCTGACCCTGCTGGGCCAGGACGACATCCTGGAGACCTCCGGCGTCCGGCGGGTCTCCCCGCACACCGTGCCCATGCTGATGGCCAACGGTCCCGCCGCCTGGGTCAGCATCGAACTGGGCGCCCGGGGCGGCGCCCACACCCCCGTCAGCGCCTGCGCTTCAGGGGCCGAGGCCATCGCCCAGGGTCTGGACCTGATCCGGCTGGGCCGCGCCGACGTGGTCGTGGCGGGTGGCACCGAGGCGTGCGTCTGTGCCCTGCCGATGGCCGGGTTCGCCCAGGCCAAGGCGCACTCGACGCGCAACGACGAGCCCGGGCGGGCGTCCCGGCCGTTCGACGTCGACCGCGACGGCTTCGTCATCGGCGAGGGGGCCGCCGTGGTCGTCCTGGAGCGCGCCGGCTTCGCGGCGGCCCGGGCGGCCCGCGCCCACGCGGCGCTGGCCGGGGCCGCCGTCACCTCCGACGCGCACCACATCACCGCCGCCCACCAGGACGGACAGGTACGGGCCATGCGCCGGGCCCTCGCCGACGCCGGGCTGTCCCCGCGCGACATCGCCCTCGTCCACGCCCACGCGACGTCCACCCAGCTCGGCGACCTCACCGAGGCCCGCTCGGTCACCGAGGCCCTCGGTACCCACCCGGCCGTGACGGCCACCAAATCCATGACCGGGCACCTCTTCGGCGCGGCGGGCGCGCTCGGCGCGATCGCCACCATCCTCGCCCTCCGCGACGGCACCGTCCCGCCCACCCGGAACCTCGAGGTCCAGGACCCGGACATCCCCCTCGACGTCGTCGCCGACAAGCCGCGCCACGGCGCCCTGACGGCGGGCCTGGCGAACGCGTTCGGCTTCGGCGGGCACAACGCGTCACTGGTGTTCACACCGGCACCGTGAGGCGCGCGGCCGGCCTCGGCCGACCCGCTTTCCGGCAGGGAGGCGGGGGGGCTTCGCGCCACGTTTGAGGCACCGGGCGCCCACCCCCGCGCTCAACGCCGCCCGACGCCGCCCGACGAACGCGGTCCGTCGCCGGTGGCGTGGACGTCCGGCACGGCGTCCGTACGCGCCCGGGCAGCCGTTCCGCACCGCCCGGCGTCCGCGCCCCCGCTCAGCCGCCGGCCGTTTCCGCTCGCACCTCCTCGCCCGTCGTGTCCCGCAGGCCGCCGTCGAGCCGGAGCCAGCGGGTGACGCCGATGGACTCCAGGAAGCGGAGGTCGTGGGAGGCCACGATCAGCGCGCCCTCGTACGACTCCAGGGCCGTCGTCAGCTGCCGGACGCTCGCCATGTCGAGGTTGTTCGTCGGCTCGTCGAGGAGGAGGAGCTGCGGGGCCGGCTCCGCGAGCATGAGGGCCGCCAGGGCGGCGCGGAAGCGTTCGCCGCCGGAGAGGGTGGCGGTACGCTGCGCGGCCCGGGCGCCCCGGAACAGGAAGCGGGCCAGGCGGGCCCGGATCTCGTTGGGGGTCGCCTCGGGGGCGAACCGCGCCACGTTCTCGACGACGGTCAGCCCGTCGTCGAGAACGTCGAGCCGCTGGGGCAGGAACCGCAGCGGGACGTGGGCGGTCGCCTCGCCGGAGACGGCGTCGAGCTCGCCGGCGATCGTCCGCAGGAGCGTCGTCTTGCCGGAGCCGTTGCGGCCGACGAGCGCGATCCGCTCGGGCCCGCGGAGCTCCAACTCGCCATCCACGCCCGCCCCGTGGGGCAGCCGCAGTTCGCGCAGCGTCAGCACCGAGCGGCCCGGCGGTACGGCCGTGTGCGGGAGGTCGACGCGGATCTCGTCGTCGTCGCGCACGGCCTCCGCCGCCTTGTCGAGGCGTTCCCGCGCCTCGGCGACCCGCTCCTCGTGCAGGATGCGGTGTTTGCCGGCGGAGACCTCGGCCTGGCGCTTGCGCGCCCCCATGACGATCTTCGGTTCGCGTTTGCTGTCCCACATCTTCTGGCCGTACCGCTTGCGGCGGGCCAGGACGACGTGGGCGTCCGCCAGTTCGCGCCGCTGCTTGCGCAGGTCGGACTCGGCCGCCCGGACCATGCGCTCGGCGGCCTCCTGTTCGGCGGCCACCGCCTCCTCGTACGCGGAGTAGCCGCCGCCGTACCAGGCGACCCCGCCCGCGCGGAGATCGGCGATCCGGTCGACGCGTTCGAGGAGTTCGCGGTCGTGGCTGACGACGATCAGGACGCCGGACCACGCCTCGACGGCCGCGTGGAGGCGGCGGCGCGCGTACAGGTCGAGGTTGTTGGTGGGTTCGTCGAGGAGGAGGACGTCCGGCCGGCGCAGCAGCAGCCCGGCCAGGCGCAGCAGGACCGACTCGCCGCCCGACAGCTCGCCGGTGGTGCGGTCGAGGCCGATGTGGCCCAGCCCGAGGCCGGCGAGCGTCGCCGTGGCGCGCTCCTCGACGTCCCAGTCGTCGCCGACCGCGGCGAAGTGCTCCTCGCGGGCGTCGCCCGCCTCGATGGCGTGCAGGGCGGCACGGGTGCCGGCGATGCCGAGGACGTCCTCGACACGGAGCGCGGTGTCCAGCGTGACGTTCTGCGGGAGATAGCCGACCTCGCCGGCCACCCGGACGCTGCCGCCGGCCGGCCGGATCTCCCCGGCGATCATCTTCAACAGGGTCGACTTCCCCGATCCGTTGACGCCGATGAGGCCGGTCCGGCCGGGCCCGAAGGAGACGTCGAGCCCGTCGAAGACGGTGGTGCCGTCAGGCCACTCGTGGGCGAGGGCCGAGCAGGCGACGGAGACGGACGAAGAAGAGGAGGAATAGGGGGAGGAATGTGACATACGGGCCTCGCAAGGTCGTGTGAGGTGGACACGTGGGCGGCAGCGCACGAGAACACCGCGGGGCGACCTTGCGAAGCGGGGGAACCACGAAAGCACGACGAGGATCCCCGCACCGGCGGGAGGACGGCTGAAGCGTCGAGGTCGCACACGGAGCGCGGGCAGCGGACGCGGGAACGGCGTGGCTGCGCGGCGCGCGGTGTCTCAGGACCTCAGACGAGCAACGTCCTTCTCCGATCGACGGCAACAGGGGCGAGATACACGGTAGGGAGCGCGGCGGGGACCCGTCAACGCGGTTTTTCACCGCCGCGTACCGTCGAGGACCCACACCCCCCTCTCCTCCCCGTCGGCGGCTCACCCGCCGGCCACCGTCCGGGCGGGGTTCTCCTCCAGCCGTCCCGGCGCCCGTAGAGCAGCGGACCGCTCGTCGGCGCCGAGGCCGCCGGTGGCCGCGTCCTCCGGTTCGGTCCGGACGCGTCCGGCCTCGTGCCACAGCGCGCGGCCGGCCGCAAGGGGTACACCGGCTACCCCGCCCTGCCCGCCTGAACGGCTCCCCCGATACCGTCCCGGTCCCGGCAGAACCGGCGGTCGCGCCCGGACAGCCGCTCGCGGGGGCCCGCCGCGCGGAGGACGACGTCCAGGGCCCGTTCCGGGTCGGCCGCGTAACAGTTGCTGAACCAGGCCATGTTGGCCTCCACCACCGCCCACTCCGCGTCCGGCGCCCGCTCGGTGCGCAGCAGCCCGACGTCGACGACGACCGCGCTGGGCAGCGAGTCGCCGCAGGCGTCCAGGAGGCGGCGGGCGAAGGAGAGGACGGCGGCGCGGTGCCGGTGCCCGTCGAGCGGGGCGGAGTCCGGCCGCCCGTGCACGGCGTATCGACTGCCGGTGCGCACCTCGCCGTCCAGGACGAACAGCCGGAACTCGACGGCCCACTCCACCACTTCGGCGATCTGCACCGGCGTCCCGTCCGGCAGGTCCGCCGCGGCCGGGAGCCCGCCGCCGTCGGCGTGGACGGCGGCCCGGAAGCTCTTGTCGGACGGCGGTTTCACGAAGGCGGGCCGGTCCAGCCGGCGGGCGGCGCCCAGGGTGGTCAGGACCGTGTTCCGACGGCGGAAGGCGAACGGCAGCCGGGGCAGCCAGTCGTCGGCCGGTTCCAGGAGGGCCACCCCGAGGCCGGCGCCGAACCGGGCGGCGTAGTGGGGGCCGCCGTAGTAGTGGCCGCCGGGGCCCGTGCCGTCGCCCGTCGGCCGGGCGGGCAGCGTCACGACGTCCATGCCCCGGCGTCGGGCGGCGCGCGCCAGCAGCTCGCGGGTCGACGTGTACTGCGGGGCGAGGCAGAGGGGTCCGTCGGCGCCTGACGGCATGTCAGAGCTCCCCGGCGTCGTTCACCAGGAGCGCGATCTGCACCCGGTTGTTCAGGTCGAGCTTGGTGAGGATGCGGGAGACGTGCGTCTTGACCGTGGGGACGCTCAGGTAGAGGTGCGCGGCGATCTCCGCGTTGGACTGCCCGCGGCCGACCGCGACGGCCACCTCCCGCTCGCGCTCGCCGAGCAGCGCGAGCCGCCGCCGGGCCGGGGCCGCCCGGTCGCCGGGCCCGGTGCCGTCCGCCACCTGGGCGATGAGCTGCCGGACGACGGCCGGGGAGAGCACCGGCTCCCCCGCGGCCACCTTCCGTACGGCCTCCACGATCTGCGGCGGCGGGGTGTGCTTGAGGACGAAGCCGGCGGCACCGGCCCGCAGGGCGCGCAGGACGTGGTCGTCGGTGTGGAACGTGGTCAATATGACGACCTCGGGCGGGCGCGGGCGGCGGCGCAGCGCCTCGGTGGCCGCGAGCCCGTCGACCGTCGGCATCCGGATGTCCATCAGGACGACGTCCGGGGCGTGCGCGTCGACCAGCGGCTCCACCTCGGCGCCGTCCGCCGCCTCCCCGACGATCTCCAGGCCGGAGTCGCCGCCCAGCATCAGCCGCAGCCCCGACCGGACCAGCGGGTCGTCGTCGACCAGGAGGACGCGGACGGTCGCGGGCTCGGTCACCGGGGTTCCTCGGGCTTCTCGGGCTCCCTCGGGGGTGGAGGGCGGCTGCGGGTGGGGTCGGCTCGCTCACCTTATCGGCCGGCCGGGCCCGGCGCCGGGGGAGAACCGGGCCGCGGAGAGGGCCCCGGGCCGGGCCGCCGGCCCCCGCGGTCCCGGGCGGACTCATGGCACCCGTGCGCCGGCGCCCCCACCACCCCCGACCGCCTCGCGCGGCGGGGACGACGGGGTGCGCCGGCCGTCCCAGGGCAGCCACGCGCGCAGCCGGAACTCCCCGTCCGAGCGGCCGTGTTCCAGCCGGCCGTCCGCCAGCCGGGCACGTTCGGCGAGGCCGGTGAGACCCTGCCCGGCGCCCGGGAGGCCGCCGCCCGGGACACCGCCGCGCGAGGCACCGCCGCCCGGGAGGCCGGCGCCGAGGGTGCCGCCGCCTCGCAGGACGCCACCCGGCAGGACGCCACCCGGAAGGGCGGCGGCCGGCACCGGCGCGGGCACCGCGTTGCGCACCTCCACCACCAGCCCGGTGCCGGGGCCGCCCTCGACGGTCACGGTGACGTCCGCGCCGGGCGCGTGCTTACGGGCGTTGGTGAGCCCCTCCTGGACGATCCGGTACGCGGTACGCCCGGTGACGTCGGCCGGCGGCCCGCCGGCGGACGTACCGGCGGCGGCCCGCGCCCCGGCCTCGACCCGCACCTCGGCCTCGACACGCATCCCCGCCTCCCGCGACTCGTCGACGAGCCGCGGGATGTCGTCGAGGGTCGGCTGCGGCCGGTCCGGGGCGTCCCCGGCGGGCAGCCGCAGGACGCCGATGATCTCGCGCAGGTCCTCCAGGGCCTGGTACGCCGCGTCCCGGATGATCCCGGACGCCCGCCGGACGTCCTCGGCGGGCGCGTCCGGCCGGAACTCCAGCGCACCCGCGTGCACGCTGAGCAGCGAGAGGCGGTGCGCGAGCACGTCGTGCATCTCGCGCGCGATCTCCTCGCGCACCTGCCGCCGCGCCTCCTCCGCCGCCCGGTCGGCGCGCTCCCGCAGCCCGGCGACGAGCCGGCCGCGGGAACGGACGTAGAGGCCCCAGCCGAAGGCGCCCGCGACCAGGGCGAAGTAGGTGAACGCGGAGGCGGTGCCGGGCTCGTCGAACGCCGGCCGGCCGAGCAGGAAGACGGGCAGCGGCAGGGCCGTGAACGCGGCCACCCATCCGGTGACGCGCGGCGGCCGGTGGGCCGCGACGGTGAACAGGGCGACCATGATCGGCCCGGCGGCGAAGTGCGAGAAGGACCCGGTCACCACGAGCGCCACCGCGACCTGGACCGGCCACCGCCGCCGCAGGAACAGCGCCGCGCACGCGAGCCCGCCCGCCAACTGGTCGGCGAACAGGACCGCTTCGGACAGCCGGCGGCCGTCCAGCGCGTCCTCGGCGGTGGCCACCGAGAAGGCGGCGGCGAGCAGGAAGCACCCGAGGTCGGCGAGCCGGTCGCGGGTGGCGGGACGGAGGCGGGTCATGACCGGACGGTACGCGCTCGGGGCGGCGGGCGTACGGCCCGCCGGCCGGCCCGGTACCTTCGCCCGACACCTTCGGCGCGTCCCGATACCTTTGGACGACACCGGACCCTCCAGAGGCCTCCTTCGGCCGGCGCACCGCCTCCCGACGGCCGACGCCGCGCCCGCACGCCACCTCCTACCTTCGCCGCATGAAGAGTGCGCTGGGTTTTCTGAGTTTCGTCCTGACGGCCGGCGGAATCACCGGTCTGCTGCACGAATGGCTGGGCTGGTTCCGGCTCTTCGGCTTCCTCCGGTATCTCGCCCCCGACGGTTACGCGGTCTACGCGAACACCGTCTTCGTGGTGCTGGGCATCGCCCTGGGCCTCCTCGGCGGTTCCCTGGGCCGGCGCGGCACCCCCTCCTGACCGGCAGGGCACCCCTTCTGACGGGCGGGGACGCGTACCCGGCCGGCGCCGAAAAGCCCTGGCGCTCCGCCCCTCCCCCGTGCAGGATCACGGCCATGCAGATCCGAGAGGCCACCGGGCACGACTGGCCCGCCATCTGGCCGTTCCTCCGCGAGATCACCGCCGCCGGCGAGACGTTCGTCTACCCGCTCGACCTCGACGAGGAGGCGGCCCGCGCCCTGTGGCTGCTCCCGGCCCCGAACCGCACGGTCGTCGCCGTCGACGACGCCGGTACGGTCCTGGGCACCGCCAACATGACGGTCAACCGGCCGGGCAACGGCGCCCACATCGCCAGTGCCAGTTACATGGTGGACCCGGCGCACGCCGGCCGGGGCGTGGGCCGGGCCCTGTGCGCGCACACCCTGGAGTGGGCGCGGGCGGCGGGCTTCCGGGGGATGCAGTTCAACGCGGTCGTGGAGTGCAACGAGCCGGCCGTGCGGCTGTACCGGTCACTGGGCTTCGAGGTGGTGGGCACCGTGCCGGGCGCGTTCCGGCATCCGCGGGAGGGCTACGTCGGGCTGCACGTGATGTACCGGGAGCTGTGAGCGGGCGGCCCGGCGACGGCCGTCCCCGCGCGCCCCGCGCCCGTCACCCGCGCGCCGCGCACAACTCCTTCTCCGCCTTCTCCGCCTTCTTCGCCATCTCCCCTTCCCTCGCCTCCTCCGTCACCGCAGGCCCACCGCTCCCCCGGCGCCGCAGGTCGGGGACGAGGGTGAGCAGGCCCAGGACGGCCAGACCGGCGCCGAGCCACACCGGCCCGCGCAGGCCGTAGCCGGAGACGGTCAGCCCGCCGACCGAGGACCCGATGATGATGCCGAGGGTGATGAAGGAGGAGTGGATGGTGTTGACCAGGGGACGGGCGTTGGCGGTGCGGTGAACGCGGGTGATCATCGCCGGGTTCATGGTCACGCCGACCAGTCCGATGCCCATCATGCAGATCACCGCGGGTACGGCGAGGTGGGCGAGCAGGGCGAGGCCGGTGAGGAAGAGGGCGTTCAGCGTCAGGCCGGTGAGCAGCACCGGGAGGGTGTGGCGGTCGGCGAGCCGGGCGACGACGGAGTTGCCGAGCACGGTGGCGGCGCCGTAGGCGATCAGCAGCAGCGGCACGGTGCCGGTGCCGAAGCCCGTGACCTCGGTGAGCAGCGGGTTGAAGTAGCTGAACGCGGCGAAGGTGGCCCCGATGATCAGGGTGCTGGTGGACAGGACCAGCCACAGCCGGGGGTTGCGGAAGGTCTCCAGCTCCTGCCGGAAGCTCTCGCCGCCCTGGGGCCGGCCCGGGCGGGGGACGCCGACGGCGGTGCACACCGCGGCGAGGGCGGTGAGCAGGCTGATCGCCCAGAACGCGGCCCGCCAGCCGAGGTGTTCGCCGACGAGGGTGGCGAGCGGCAGGCCCAGCAGCGTCCCGAGCATCAGCCCGTTCATGGCCGTGCCGAGCGCCCGGCCGCGCGCCTCGGGGCTCGCGAGCTGGGCCGCGAGGGAGAGGCCTATGCCGAAGAACGCCTGGGAGGCGACGCCGGTGACGATCCGGGCGATCAGCATCACCGGGTAGTCGGTGGCGGTGGCGGCCAGCACGTTCCCGGCCAGGAAGACGGCGAACAGCACGTACAGGGCGCTCTTCTGGCACATCCTCATCAGCGCGACGGTGAGGAAGGGGCCGCCGAGGGCCATGGCGGCGGCATAGGCCGTGATCAGGTACCCGACCTCGGGCACGGTGGCGTCCAGCCCCTCCGCGAGCTGCGGCATCAGCCCGGCGACCACGAACTCGCTGGTGACCATGGCGAAGATGCCCAGCGCGAGCACGTAGACGGGCCGGGGGACGGTGGTGGCTCGGCTCATACGGCAACACCTTTCCTAACCGATCGTTCCAATAAAAGGGCGAAGGAAAACCCCCTGGAGCACAGGGGGGTTCGGGACGCCGGGGCAGGCTCAGCGGAGCACGCTCAGCGCCCCGTCGACCGCGTCCTCCAGCCGCCGGCGCCCGCCGGCGGTCTTGCCGACGACGCGCAGGCCCTGGAGGAAGGTGACGAAGAACCGGGCGAGGGCGCGCGGATCGGCGCCCTCCGTCAGCTCACCCTGGTTGCGGGCCCGGACGAGGGCGCCGGCGACGGCCGTCTCCAGTTCGTCCAGGGCCGAGGCGACCCGCCGCTCGGCCTGCTCGTCGCCGGGCAGCACCTCGACGGCGGCGTTGGTGACCAGGCAGCCCTTGCGGTCCGGGTCGTCCATGGTCTCGGCGGCGTAGCGCAGCAGCAGTTCACGGACGGCGGGCAGGGCGGGACCCGGCCGGCCGAGCAGCTCCAGGGTGGCCTCGCCCTTGAGTTCGCAGTACCGGTCGAGGGCACGCAGGTAGAGGGCGTGCTTGCTGCCGAAGGCCGCGTAGAGGCTCCCCCGGTTGATGCCGAGGTGGTCCACCAGGTCCTGCATCGAGGTGGCCTCGTACCCCTTGCGCCAGAACAGGTCCAGCGCGGACCGCAGCGCGGCGTCGGGGTCGAACTCCTTGTTCCTGCCCATGGACGGGACGCTATACGAATCTAACCGAACGTTCAAGAATTGACGGGAGCGGGTCGCGGCTCCCCGAACCACCGGCGGAGTGCGGGGTCCAGCCCCTCTCGGTCGCCCTCCGCGTCAGCCGCCCAGGCGACGACGCCGTCCGGCCGGACGAGCAGGCCGGCGAGCCCCGGCCGGTCCGGGCACGCGACGGTGACCGTCTCGACCCGGCCCCCGTATCCGTCGGCGCGGGCCCGGAGTTCCGGGTCGTCGCGGAGGTCGACGAGCAGGGCGCGGCCGTGGTGCAGGTGGTCGCCCAGCCTGCTGCCGTCGGCGAAGGCCAGGTCGGGGGCGCTGCGGCCGGTCAGCGGGTGGTCGCCGGGGAGGTCGTACCGCTGCCACACGCCGGAGATCTTCTTGACGAGGTGGGTGGTGCCGTCGACGGTCCCGGCCAAGTCGCGGACGACCGCCCGCAGCGCGCGGGCGTGCGGATCGGGCCGCATCATGGCCACTTGGGCCCGCGTCCACTCCAGCACCCAGGCGCCGATCGGGTGCCGTTCGGCGGAGTAGGTGTCGAGCAGGCCGTCGGGCGCCCACCCCCGGACGGTGGCGGCGAGCTTCCAGCCGAGGTTCACGGCGTCGCCGATGCCGAGGTTGAGGCCCTGGCCGCCGAACGGCGAGTGGACGTGGGCGGCGTCGCCGGCGAGCAGGACGCGGCCCTTGCGGTAGGTGGACGCCTGACGGGTGTTGTCGGTGAACCGGGTGGCGGTGTGCACGGCGGTGACGGTCACGTCGACGCCGGTGACCCGGCGCAGGCTGTCCTCGATCTCCCGGGCGGTGACCGGGGATTCGCGGTCGGCGGGCGGCCCGTCGAACTCGACGGTGAGGACGCGGCCGGGCATCGGCCCGTGGACGTAGTGCCCGGTGGGGGTGGTCTGCCAGCCGGAGCCGAGCGCTTCCGCACCGGTCATCTCGACGAGCGCCTGCCGGCCGGTGATCTCGGGGTCGGTGCCGGGGAAGGGGAAGCCGGCGAGCTTGCGGACGGTGCTCCGGCCGCCGTCGCAGCCGACGAGCCAGCCGGCACGGACCGGGCCCGCGTCCGTATGGACGGTCACGCCGGTGTCGTCGGCGACGAAGCCGGTGAGGGTCACGCCGCGGCGGATGCCGACTCCGAGCCCGGCAGCCCGCTCGGCGAGCAGCCGCTCCAGGGGCTCCTGGGGGACGAGGCCGACGTCCGCCGCCGGTCCGGCGTTCCCGAAGTCGGGGTCGGACGCGTCGAAGAGGTCGGCCCGGAGCGGTATCGCCGCGAAGTGCCCGGCGAACCGGGGCGGCGGCGTGGGGGTGGACGCCCCGGCGGCCCGGCGGCCGGCGAGGAAGGAACTGAAACGGCCCATCGCCTCCCGCTGGATCTCGGCGAGGGCCGGCAGCATGCCCCGGCGGTAGAAGGCCTCCGCGCTGGGGGTGTTGATGGCGCCGGCCTTGATGGTCCGGTCCACCTCGGTGAGGCGTTCGAAGACCAGGACGCGGGTGCCGGCCAGGGCGAGTTCGCAGGCGAGGGTGAGGCCGACGGGGCCCCCGCCGGCCACGATGACGTCGTGCTCCGAGGAATCCATGAGCTGCGTGGGGTTCATGGTGTCACTGTAGTCACTAAAACTTTGTGTTCGGTATAGCCTCCTGCTCATGAGTGGACGGAAGGCACCGGATCCGGCGGAGCTGCCGCTCCGGGAACGCAAGAAACTGCGGACGCGGCAGCGGATCTCGGACGTGGCCACGCGGCTGTTCTTCGAGCGCGGCTTCGAGGAGGTGACGGTGGCGGAGGTGGCCGAGGCGGCCGAGGTTTCCGCCATGACCGTCTTCAACCACTTCCCGCGCAAGGAGGACCTGTTCCTCGACCGGATCCCCGAGGGCGTCGACCTCGCCGTCGCGGCCGTCCGGGACCGCGCCCCCGGAGAGACCCCGGTCGCCGCGCTCCGCGGTCTCGCGCTGCGGCTCGTCGACGAGGGACACCCCCTGTCGGCCGTCGGGCATCCGCCGTTCTGGCGGATCGTGTACGGGTCGCCTGCGCTGCAGGCTCGCTTGCGCGAGGGGGTCGACGAACTGGAGGCCGCTCTGACGGCGGCGATCGCGGCCCGCCCCGGGCCCGGCGATCCTCAGCCCCGAATGACCGCGGCTCTTGTGGTCGCCGCGTATCGGGGGGCTTGTGCGACGTCGTTGCGGCGGATGTTCGCGGGGGACGCGCCGGAGGAAGTTCTGTCCGCGCATCGGGCCTTGTTGGTGCGGGTGTTCGGGGAGTTGGAGCGGGTGTTGCCGCTCGGGGGGTAGGTGCCCCGGTCCCGCCCTTTCACCGTTTCTTGCGGGGGCCAGCCCCCGCACCCCCGAAACCGCGCTCCGCGCGCTCGCCCTCAAACGCCGGACAGGCTGAAAAATCAGCCTGTCCGGCGTTTGAGGACGAGCGGCGAAGCCGCGATGCGACGCACCCCCTCCACCAGCTCCGCCTCCCCCGCAACCGCCGCCACACACACCCGCACATAAGCCGCCGGCGGCTCCGCCGCGTAGTACAGCCGGCCGGGCGCGACGGCGACCCCCGCGCGCAGCGCCGCCGAGACGAAAGCGGCCTCCTCCGTGCCGTCGGGCAGCCGCAACCACAGGTGGAAGCCGCCCGGCGGCACATGGTCGACCGCCACGGAGGGCAGTTCCCTCCGCACCGCGGCGAGGAACACCCGCTGCCGAGCCTGGAGTTCGGCCGCGACCGTCCGCGCGTGCCGCGCCCAGGCAGGCGCACCCACCAGTTCAAGAGCCGCCTCCTGAAGGGGCCGCGGCACGAAGAAGCTGTCGATCAACTGGACCGCGCGCAGCCGCTCGACCACCGGCCCCCGGGCCGCGAGCGCGCCGACCCGCAGGCTGGGCGAGACGAACTTCGTCAGGGACGTCACGTGCACCACGACGCCGTCCGGGTCCTCGGACGCCAGGGTGGGCGGCTGCGCGGGAGCGTCCGCGTGGACCAGGCTGCGGGCGAAGTCGTCCTCGACGACGAACGCCCCGGCGGCCCGGGCGATGCGCAGGACCTCGCGGCGGCGCTCGGCGGAGAGGACGGCGCCGGTCGGGTTCTGGAAGAGGGGCTGGCAGAAGAAGACCCGCGCACCGGTGGCCCGGAACGCGTCGGCCAGCAGGTCGGTGCGGACCCCGTCGGCGTCCACCGGGACGGGCACGGGGCGCAGCCCGGAGGCGTACGCGGCGGCGAGTACGCCGGGGTACGTGGGTGACTCGACGAGCACGGGAGCGCCCGGGGGCGCCAGAGCGCGCAGCGCGGTGGTGAGGGCGCTCTGGCCGCCGGCGGTGATCAGGACGCCGGAGGCGGCGACCGTGCCGTCCGGCCCGCCGATCGCCCGCGCGAACCAGGCGCGGAGCTCGTCGACGCCCTCGACCGGGGGCCGGTCCCAGGCGCCGGGGCGGCGGCCCGCCCGGCCGAGGGCCGCGGCGAGGGCGCGTTCCGGTTGCAGCGAGGTGTGCAGGTAGCCGCCGGCGAGGTCGATCGTCCCGGAGGGTGTGGGGGTGAACGTCGCGCAGATCCGGGCCGCCTCGACGGAACGCGGCACCGTGCGGTCGCCCGGTTCGGCGCTCAGCGCCACCTGCTGCCAGGAGGTGTCCCCCAGCGGCGCGCGGCCGGCGGCCGTCCGCGCCTCGGCGCGGAACGCGCCCGCCCCCGGCCGGGTGACCACCAGCCCCTCCGCCGCGAGGACGGCGAGGGCCCGGGAGACGGTGACGGGGCTGACCCGGAAGCGGTCGATCAGGGCCCGACTGGACGGCAGCTTCTCACCGGGTGAGTAGCGGTTGACCTCCTGCCGCAGGAGTCCGGCCAGTTCGGAGACGCTGCTACGCTCGTGCATGACAGCACAAGATAGCGCTACTCCCCGGATGCCGATAGCGGTCAACGCCAGCCTGGTGAACGGCGGCACGCTCCTCGCCCTGCTCGCCGTGGGCATGTTCTCGCTGACCTTCCCGGCGACCGTCTGGGCCCTGGACGGGCTCGGCCCCTGGTCGGTGGTCGCCTGCCGCGCCGTCCTCGCCGCCCTGCTCGCGGGGGGCTTCCTGCTCGCCGGCCGGGTGCCGCCACCGGACCGCCGGCACTGGGGCGGGCTGTTCGCGGTGGCGGCCGGCTGCGTCGTCGGATTCCCCCTGCTGACCACGCTGGCCCTGGAGTCGTCGACGACCTCGCACGCGGCCGTGGTCGTGGGCCTGCTGCCGGTGACCACCGCCGTCTACGCCACGCTGCGCACCGGCGCCCGGCACTCCCGCGCCTTCTGGGTCGCCGCCGTGGCCGGGGCCGTGGTCGTCATCGCCTTCGCCCTCTACCAGAGCGGCGGCCGGCCGGGCACCGGCGACCTGTACCTGTTCGCCGCGCTGCTGGTGTGCGCCTCCGGCTACGCCGAGGGCGGCCGGCTGGCCCGGGAACTGCCCGGCTGGCAGGTCATCGCCTGGGCCCTCGTCCTCTGCCTGCCGGCGGGCGCAGCCGGGGCAGCGGCCGCGCTCGCCCTGGAGCCCGTCCACGTCACGGCCAAGGCGACCGCCGGTCTCGGCTGGCTGGCGTTCTCCCAGTTCGTGAGCATGTGGCTCTGGTACCGCGCGATGGCGGCGACCGGGGTGGCCCGCGCGGGCCAGCTTCAGCTTTTGCAGCCGCTGCTCACTTTGGTGTGGTCGGTGGCGCTTCTCGGCGAGCGCCTTGCGCCTGCGGCGCCGGTGGCTGCCGGCGCGGTGCTGGTGTGTATCGCGGTGACGCAGCGGACGTGAGGGGGGCGTTGGGGGTGCCCCGGTCCCACCCCATCGCCGCTTCCTGGGGGCAAGCCCCCAGACCCCCGAAACCGCGCTCCGCGCGGTTGTCCTCAAACGCCGGACCGGCTGGATTCAGCCCATCCGGCGTTTGAGGACCTCGCGGCGAAGCCGCGATGCCGGGGCCCCAATCGGGCCGTCCCCCGGGCCGAACCGCCCCCGCACCCCTAGACTCGAAAGGGCCGCGCGCGTCAGCGCGTACGCGCACAAGCCACGACCGACCCCGACGAAAGGAGCCGCGTCGATGCATGCGAGCAAGGGCGACCGTCTGGTCGTACATGGCAGGGTCGTCGGACAGCAGGACCACGTCGTGGAGATCGTCGAGGTCCTGGGCCCCCAGGGCACACCCCCGTACCGGGTCCGTTCCGAGAACGGCCACGAGACCATCATGTCGCCGGGCCCGGACTCGGTGGTGGACCACCGCAAGGCCACGGGCGAGCGGTAGAAGCAACGGCACTCAGCGCGGCGGGCGCGCGCGGCGAGGGTAGTGGTCCCGGACCACGCGCGCCATCGCCCCGATCGGATCGTCACGCACCTGCCGGGCGGAGAAGTAGACGTTCCCGCCCACCTCGCGGTGGCGCCGGCAGAGCGTGAGGTGGCGGGAGAGTTCGGCCGGGTCCTGCCAGGGTGCCGGCTGTGCGGGGTCGCCCTGCCGGTAGAGCGCCTCGCCGATGTACAGGCCGACGCGTGTGCCGTGCACGGTCCGGGCCCACCACGGCACGAGGGTCGCGTAGTCGGCGGCGGTGTTGCCGATGTGCCAGTACACCTGGGGGACGATGTAGTCGATCCACCCTTCGCGCACCCATTTCCGGGTGTCCGCGTACAGGTCGTCGTACGTCTGCACCCCGGCCCGGGTGTCCGAACCCCGGGAATCCGTCGCCTTGTTGCGCCACACGGCGAACGGGCTCACCCCGAACCGCACGTGTTTCTTGCGCCGCTTGATGCGCTCGCCCGTCTCGCGTACCAGCCGGTCGATGTTGTCCCGCCGCCAGGCGGCCCGGTCCGGGAACTTCCCGCCGTACCGCCGGTAGGCCGCCGCGTCGTCGAACTCCTGTCCCGCCACCGGGTACGGGTAGAAGTAGTCGTCGAAGTGCACCCCGTCGAGGTCGTAGCGGAACACCGCGTCGAGCATGGCGTCCTGGACGAACCGACGGACGTCCGGCAGGCCGGGGTTGTAGTAGAGCTTCCCGCCGTAGGGCACCGCCCATCCCGGGTGCTTCCGCGCCGGATGGGACGGGACGAGCCGCCCGGGGTCGGTGTGGTTCGCGATGCGGTACGGATTGAACCAGCCGTGCAGCTGCAGGCTCCGCCGGTGCGCCTCGCGGACGGCGAAGGCCAGCGGGTCCCAGCCCGGGTCCTTCCCCTGGGCGCCGGTCAGGAACTCGGACCACGGTTCGTACCGCGACGGCCAGAACGCGTCGGCGGTCGGCCGGATCTGGAGGAGGACGACGTTGAGCCGCCGGGCCACGGCGGAGTCGAGGAGGGCGAGGAGTTCCTCGCGCTGCCGCGCCGGGGTGAGCCCCGGGCGGGACGGCCAGTCGATGTTGGCGACGGTCGCGGCCCATACGCCCCGGAACTCCGTGGGGGTCCCGGCGGCGTCCGCCCGTCCCGCGTCCGGGAACAGGCCCAGGGCCGTCACCGCCCCCGCCCCGACCGCCGTGAACCGTCTTCGCGTCATACGCACCATATGTTGCTCACTCCTTGTCGGATGTGTCACACCGTGCGCGCTGAGCATGCCCTCCCCGGGCCCCCCGCTACCGGACCGCGCGGAGTAACGTCTGACCGAGGCGGGAGCGACCCCGGCACCCGCCGGTCGACGAAGAGCACCGAAAGGCAACGTCTTGAGCGACATCGAACGCGTGGGAGTGGTCGGCTGCGGCCAGATGGGCGCGGGCATCGCGGAGGTGTGTGCCCGGGCGGGCCTGGACGTCAAGGTCGCCGAGACCACGGGCGAGGCCCTGGAGATCGGCCGCACCCGGCTGACCAACTCCCTCGGCAAGGCCGCCGAACGCGGCAAGATCACCGAGGAGGAGCGGGACGCGGCCCTGGGCCGGCTGAGCTTCACCACCGACCTCGGCGAGTTCGCCGACCGCGACCTGGTCATCGAGGCCGTCGTGGAGAACGAGCAAGTCAAGACCGAGATCTTCCAGGTGCTCGACCAGGTCGTCACCCGCCCGGACGCCATCCTCGCGTCCAACACCTCGTCCATCCCGCTGGTCAAGCTCGCGGTCGCCACCTCGCGCCCGGACCAGGTCATCGGCATCCACTTCTTCAACCCCGCCCCGGTGCAGAAGCTGGTCGAGATCATCCCGGCGCTCACCACCTCCGACGAGACGGTCAAGCGCGCCGAGGCACTGGTGGCCGGCGTCCTGGACAAGCACCCCATCCGCGCCCAGGACCGCTCCGGCTTCATCGTCAACGCCCTGCTGATCCCGTACCTGCTCTCGGCCATCCGGATGTTCGAGTCCGGCATCGCCAGCCGCGAGGACATCGACAACGGCATGGAAATGGGCTGCGCCCACCCCATGGGCCCCCTCAAGCTCTCCGACCTCATCGGCCTCGACACCGTCGCCTCGGTCGCGGACAGCATGTACGCCGAGTACAAGGAGCCGCTCTACGCGGCGCCCCCGCTGCTCCAGCGCATGGTGGACGCGGGCCGGCTCGGCCGGAAGTCGGGCGCGGGCTTCTACCCCTACGGCTGATCCGGCCTCAACGCTACGCCGGAGCCCCGCGCCCCGGGGGCGTCCGCCCGGCCGCCGGGAGCCGGGCGGACGCCCCCGGGGCCGCCAGGCGCTCCCGAGGCTTCAGCGCGCCCCGCCACAGCGCTCCGACGCGCCGGGCGCCCCGGCCGATATCCGGGAAAACGCCCGGCCCCACGGCCGGCCCGCGACCCGCGAGGAGCGCCCTCATGCTGACGCGCCGACCCGTCACCATCCCATCGGTCGAACCCTCCGAAGGCCGCGAGGGCACCCTTGTGACCATCCGGGGCACGGGTTTCGCCCCGCACGTGCGGAACAACTGCGTCGTGATCGGGGGCATGGGCGCCTGCGCCCGGCCCGAACCCGGGTCGACGGACACCGAGTTGAAGGTCAGGATCGGCCCGGTGGCCCGGGCGACCGAGGGCGACCTGCTCATGTGGCCGGGCACCGGCACGGACGTCCACACCGAGCGCATCGCCCACGGGGACACGACGCTGACGTTCTCGGAGGTGTCGGTGTTCCGCAACGGTGCCCCGGTCGCCTCGGCGGGCATCGGCTTCCGGCTGACGGATCCCTCGCCGCACACCTACGCCGGGTTCGTCGGCCGGTCCCCGGCCCGGGTGGACCTCGGCGGTCTGGAGGGCGGTCCGGCGCTGTGCGTCCGTTTCCCCCATGACTCCGGTGCCCCGTCCGATGCCGGGTGGTCCTCGGTGGACATCTGCCTGGTGCTGAAGGAACCGACGCTCGCCATCGACTTCTCCGCCGAGTTCTCCGGCGACCGGAGCCCGGCGCAGTGCCTGGGCGCCGTGGCCAAGGCCGTCACCGCCAACGCCGCGCTGCTCGGGGAGCGGGTGTACGCGGACGTCGTCGACGGCGGGGACACCGGGGAGTGCGAGCTGTACGTCACCAAGCCGTACCTGACCAACGGGATGTTCGTGCTCCGCTTCGGCGCCGCCGCCCGCTAGCGCCGCGTCCGGCGGCGTCCGCCCTGTCGGTGACGGCGGGTGGGCTCCGGTCGTCGGCTCGGCGGTTCCGTCAGCCGGGCTCGTGAGCCGGGCTCGTGAGCCGGGCTCGTCAGCCGGCCTCGTCGGCCCGGTGCCGCCGGACCGAGCGGACGGCGGCCGCCGCCAGGACGAGCGCGCCCGTTCCGAAGACGGCGTTGCCGGTCAGGGCGACGGCGGTCGGGGTGCCGGAGTCCGCCGCCTGCGGGAAGCCCGCCCAGACGTAGGTCAGCAGAGCGCCGACGGCCACGGCGACCCCGGGGGCCCGGCGTCCGCGCCCGCGGCCCCTCCGTCAGGCCGCCACCAGCCGCTCCGCCAGCAGGAACGCGCCGATGCCCACCATCGCGACGCCCGACAACCGGCTGACCCCGCGCGCCACGGACGGCCGGGCCCGCAGCACCCGGCGGGCCAGCGTTCCGACGCCGAAGTAGACCACGCCGCAGGCCGCCACGTGCAGCACGCCGAGCGTTCCGGTCTGCACCGCCACCGGCCAGGCCCCGTGCCGGTCGACGAACTGCGGCAGCAGCGAGACGTACAGCAGCAGCCCCTTGGGGTTCAGGCCGCTGGTGCCCGCGCCCTGGAGCAGGACGCGGGCCGGTGGCAGCCCGGCCCGGGTCTCCGCCGCCGCGCCGGGGACGGAGGGCCGGCGCAGCGTCGCCACCCCGAGCCAGAGGAGGTACACCGCGCCGAGCACGGTGAGCGCGGTCAGCAGGCTCGGCGTCCCGGCGACGATCGCGGCGACCCCGGCCACCACGACCACCGTGAGCCCGGCGTAGCCGAGCATCAGCCCGCCGACCGCCGGTATGACGGAGCGATCGCGCAGCCCGGCGGCTATCGCGTAGGCCCAGTCGGCGCCGGGGACGAGGAGGAGCAGGACGGAGACGGTGAGAAAGGCGGTCATGGAGCCGACGGCCATGCGCTGCGCACCCCTTCCGGACGGTGTCCGATTCCGATGAATTGCCGTTGCGGTGGGGAAGGTTATGCGCGATCCGGCGGGAAGTGTTGTCGGCTTTTGTCCCCAACCGGCAAGGCTGAGGGAGAATATCGCCCATGGACAGCCTCGACCGGAAAATTCTTGCCGAGCTCCAGCAGGACGGCCGCCTCACCGTCACGGAGCTGGCCACCCGGGTGCGGCTCAGCGTCTCCCCCTGCCACCGCCGGCTGCGCGAGCTGGAGCGCTCGGGGGCGATACGCGGCTACCGGGCCGTGGTGGATCCCCGCGCGCTCGGGCTGGCCTTCGAGGCCCTGGTGTTCATCACCATGCACCAGGAGGACCGCGAGACGGTCAGCGACTTCGAGAGGGCCGTCGCCGCCGTCCCGCAGGTGGTGCGGGCCGAGCGGCTGTTCGGCGACCCGGACTACATGCTGCGCGTGGTCACCGCCGATCTCGACGCCTACCAGCGCCTCTACGACGAGCACCTGGCCACGCTGCCCGGCGTGCTGCGGCTGGACTCCACCCTGGTGATGAAACGCGTGGTCGAGGAACGCCCGCTCCCCGAGCGGTAGTTCCCCGGGCGCCAGTCCCCCGCAAGCCCGTTCACACGGGGTGTGCGCATCTGACCCGTACTCACCCTCCGCACACGCTCCCGCCCCACCGCGCCCCGCGCTTTCCTTGTCGTACAGCGCATTCGCCACGGAAAGAGCCGTGGGGCCTTCCGGAAGGAGTACGGACCGTGACCTTGCATCCCGAGCACGCCGCGAAGACGGCAGAGCTCGCGGAGCTCCGGCGCAGACTCGACGTGGGCGTCGTCCGCATCGACGGGCGTCTCGCCCTGCTCACCCAGCGCAGCGACCAGGCGCAACGCGAGATCACCGAAGTGGAGGAGCGCGTCAAGGCGCTGGAGAGCGGCCGCTGGCCGGTGTCCTCCCTTGCCGCGCTCACCGGCCTGGCCGGGCTCGGCCTCGCCGTCTGGCAGGTGGTCGGCCGGTGAGCGCGGGGGTCCCCCGCCGCCCGAAGGTGATCAGGTGATCACGTCATCGGTGACCGGGTGATCAGCCGAGGCGCGTGTGGTGCAGCAGGAGCAGGGCGGCGGCCATGTTGGCGGCCGGCACCTCACCCCGGGCGATCAGCTCCGGCACCAGCTTGAGCGGGACCCATTCGCGGCGGTCCGACTCGAAGCCGTCCTCCGGTTCGCCGATGTACTCGGCCTCGTCCGCCCAGTAGACGTGGTGCCGGGCGTCGGTGAGGCCGTTGGACGGCTCGACGGTCATCAGGTGCCGCAGCGGACCGGGCCGCCAGCCGGTCTCCTCCTCCATCTCCCGGGCCGCGGCCCGGGCGACGTCCTCGCCGTCCTCGACGACCCCGGCGGCCAGCTCCCAGCCCCAGGTGTCGGTGATGAACCGGTGCCGCCAGAGCAGCAGGACCTCGTTGGCATCGTTGACCACCGTGGCGACGGCCACGGGCCGCATCCGGATGAGGAAGTGGTCGAGGTGCCGGCCGTCGGGGAGTTCGACGTCCGCGAGATTGACCCGGAACCAGCGGTTCTCATAGACGTTCCGCTCCGCGAGATTCTTCCAACGCACGTGTTGCCACCTTCCGCCGAGGTGGCCACCTACCCGGGCGTCGCCCGCACAAGGGTCGTCACAAGGGCACGCGCAGCGCCCCTTCGATCATTTCGGCGGCCTCGGCGGTGGCCGCGCACCCGCTTTCGACCAGGTGCTCGCGCACCGCCCGGAGCCGGTCCCGTAAGCGCTGCGATTCCATGCCCCTCGCCTGCTCGGTCATCTCCTGAGCGGTGGCCACCGCCTTGTCCGCGTCTCCCTGACGCAGCTCGATGTGCGTGAGCATGGCGAGCCGGTGGACACGGCCCCGGTCGTGGGCGGGGGTGTCGACGGCCCGGTCGGCGTGCTCACGGGCGGGTCGGAGATCACCGAGGCTGAGCAGGGCCTCGGCCACCTGGACGTTGACCAGTCCCGGCTGGACATAGCCGGTCTCGGCGGGCTCCTGGCCCCGGTGGATGCGCTCGGCGGCCGACTCGGCGCGGCGGATGCAGCCCAGCGCCCCGGCGCCGTCGCCGAGCCGGGCGTACGCCTTGGCCTGCATGGCGTAGAGGTCGGCGGCGAGGGCGGGCGTCAGGTGCGGGCCGCCGGAGCGCAGCGCGGACTCGGCGAACGCGACGGCCTGCCGGTACTCCCCCAGGAACAGCGACTGGTTGACGAGCAGGGCTATCACATAGGCGCCCAGCCCCCGGTCCCCGCTGGCCTTCGCCAGCCGCAGCGCCTGGTGGAAGTAGCGCTGGGCGAGGCCGTGCGCGTCGGAGTCGTAGGCGCAGATGCCGGCGACGGCGACCAGCCCGCCGGTGGCGCGGTGGAGGTGGCGGCCCGTGGCGTCGGAGTAACTGCCGCGCAGCAGCGGGGCGGTCTCGGCGTTGAGGAATCCGACGATCCGGGCGCGGGTCGCGACCCCGCCGGCCTTGCGGTACATCTGCTCATAGTGCGTCCGGGCGGCGCGCAGCATGGCGATGTCGTCCATCGAGACGCGGGTGAGTCCGCGCCGGGAGACGTCGGCGTCGTCGGGCGGGTTCTCCCACTCCCAGACGGGCATGACGGCGTGGGTGCCGGTGACGGCGGGGGCGGTGACGACGTGCTCGCGCTGCTGTTCGTCGGAGCGCCACAGGGCGGTGGCCCGCTCGACGAAGCCGGAGAGCGGGGTGCCGGGGACCCGGGGGGCGCCGGGGGTGCCGAGGCCGATGTCGTCGAGGGTCAGCGGCCGGTGCAGTCGCTCGCCCAGCACCTCGCAGATGAGGTCGGGCACCTGTCCGCGCGGCCGCTGGCCCTTCAACCAGCGGGCCACGGCGGTGTGTTCGTAACGCAACGCCAGACCCCTGGCCCGTCCCGCCGCGTTGACGTGGGCGGCCAGGCCGGCGTGGGACATCCCCGCCTCGTCGAGTATGGCGTCGAGCAGAGTGTTGGGCTCCATGCCGCCCCTCCGTGAGCGCTCGGTCGACCCAGCGTAACGGAAACGGATTCGCACGGGGTGTGAACGGGCGTGCCCCACAAGGGAGTTCAGCCGTACGGGCAGGTGCGGGCCAGCGGTCCGTGCGGGGTGCGGTCCGGGACGCGGTGCCGGTCGTTGCGCAGGGCGAGCAGGGCGAAGTCGTCGGTGAGGACGCCGCCGGTGTGCCGGAGGACGGCGGCGCGGACGCGGTCGACGACGGCGGCGGGCACGACGGGCGCGCCGGCGGCGGCCTCGGTGAGGGCACGGGTGAGCGGGAAGAAGCGGCCGGCCGCGTCCCGGGCGTCCTCGACGCCGTCGGTGTGCAGCACCAGGACCTCGCCGGGCAGCAGCCGGGTGAGCCGGCGGACGGGCGGTTCGGCGGGGAGCGGGAACATGCCCAGCGGGGGCAGCGGGTCGCCGGACGAGAGGACCTCGGCCCGGACGCCGGGCGTCCGGCCGCCGTCGCCGGCCAGCCGGTGCGGCCAGGGGTGGCCGCAGTTGAGGGCCGTGACCTCGCCCTCCGCGCCGATCTCCAGCATCAGGACGGTCGCGAAGTCCTCGCCGGAGGGCGGCGACTGGCCGGACGCGCGGTCGCCGAGGTGGCGGTGGAAGGCGCGCTCCATGCGGCGCAGTACGCCGGGGAGGCCGTCCTCGTCGTGGGCGGCCTCGCGGAAGCTGCCGAGCAGCGCGGCGACCGTCCCGAGGGCGGGCAGGCCGTGGCCCCGGACGTCCCCGATGACCAGCCGGACGCCGTGCCGGGTGGCCAGCGCCTCGTAGAGGTCGCCGCCGAGGAGAGCGCCCTCACTGGCGGAGCGGTGGCCGCCGGCCAGGGTGAGCCCGTCGAGGCGGGGCGGCAGCGGGCGCAGGACGGCGTGCTGGGCGGTGGCGGCGATCTCCCGGAGCCGTTCGAGCTCGCGGGTCAGCCTCAGGCGGCGGTGGCTGGTGAGCCAGGCCGCCGCGACGACGGCGAGGACGGCGCAGCAGGTGCCCAGCCGCATGGCCGGGTCGGCGCGGCCGGCGGAGCCCAGCGGGACGAGGGCGAACAGCGCGCAGGCGCCGCCGAGCAGGACGCACTGGCGGCGGCCGCTGCCGGCGCAGGCGATGGCGGGGGCGGCGGCGAGGAGTTGGACGAAGTGGATGCCGAGCGGGCTGAGCAGCTCCCAGACCACCACTCCGGCGACCCAGAAGCCGGGCAGCGCGAGCACCGCACCCCGTCGGCAGCGCGCCGCCGCCCTGGTACGGATCATGCCGTCGGCCCCCCTTGCGCAATGACGCGCTCGATTCTTGCGAGCGCGGGCGCGGAAGTAACGACCTGAACCCCGTTTTCCACCCCATCGGGTGAAGCCCGGTGGGTGCGAGGCTGACGGTGCGCGAGGTGTGCAAGGGGCGCCCCGGAAAACCGGAGCGCCCCTCATGTCACACCATCGCCGTTACGCGCCGCGCAGCACCGCGCCGGTGCGCTCGACGGCCACCTGGACGGCGGCGTCGCGGGCCGCGGACGCCTCGTCGGCGGTCAGCGTGCGGTCGGACGCGCGGAACCGCAGCGCGTACGCCAGCGACTTCCGGCCCTCGCCCAGCTGCTCGCCGGTGAAGACGTCGAACAGCCGCAGCGACTCCAGCAGTTCACCGGCGCCGGACCGCAGCGCGGCCTCGACCTCGCCGGCCGGCACGCCCGCGTCCACCACCAGGGCGACGTCCTGCGTGGCCACCGGGAACGCGGAGACGCGCGGCGCCTCCAGGGCGCCCGCGCCTGCCTGCTCCAGGCGGTCCAGCTCGATCTCCATCGCGCAGGTGCGCTCCGGCAGGCCGAACGCCTTGATGACGCGCGGGTGGAGCTCACCGGCGTTGCCGACCAGCACCTCCTGCCCGTCGACCACGGCGAGCAGCGCGGCGCAGCGGCCCGGGTGGAACGGCGCCACCTGGTCCTGCCGGACGATCAGCTCGACGCCGGCCTCGCGGGCCACCGTGCGGCCCGCCTCGATGGCGTCCGCCCAGGTCGACGGACGGGCCTGGCCCCACCAGCCGGCGCGCTCACGGGCGCCGGCGAGGACCACGGCCGCCCGGCGCGGCTGCCGGGGCAGCGCGGCGTCGAGGCCGGCGATCTCCTCGTCGGTGGGACGGCGGTCCACCGGCAGCCGGCCGGCCGGGAGCTCCTCGCCGGTGGGGCGGAAGACCAGGCCGGTCTCGAAGAGGGCCAGGTCGTGCTCGCCCCGGCTGTCGTTGCGGCGCAGCGCCGCGAACAGCCCCGGCAGCAGGGTGGTCCGCAGCGCGGGCTCCGCCTCGGAGAGCGGGTTGACCAGGCGCACGGTCAGCCGTCGGGCGTCGTCCGCCTCCAGGCCGAGGTGGTCCAGGGCCCAGTCGCCGACGAACGGGTAGCTGGGCGCCTCGACGTATCCGGCACCGGCCAGGGCGCGGCCGACGCGGCGGTGCAGCCGCTGCCGCGCGGTCAGACCGCGGCCGGCGGGCGGCTTGGGCAGCGTGGAGGGCAGGTTCTCGTAGCCCTCCAGCCGGATGACCTCCTCGGCGAGGTCGTTGGGGTCGGTGAGGTCGGGCCGCCAGCTGGGGACGGTGACGATCAGCTCGTCCTGCCCGTAGACGTCGCAGCCGACCTCCTGGAGGCGGCGGACGACGGTCTCCCGGCCGTACTCCACGCCCGCCACCCGGTCCGGGTGGTTCGCGTGCAGCGCGATGGTGCGCGGGGCGCTGGGGGTGATGAACTCGGTGACCCCGGCCTCCGGGGTGCCGCCGGCGAGCAGCACCAGCAGGTCGACGGTCCGCTGCGCGGCGGCCGAGGCCGCCTGCGGGTCGACGCCGCGCTCGAAGCGCTTGGCCGCCTCGGAGGACAGCTTGTGCCGGCGCGCGGTGCGGGCGACGGAGACGGCGTCGAAGTGCGCGGCCTCGATGACGACCTCGGTGGAGCCGCCCTCGGCCGCCCCGGCGATCTCGGTGCCGGCGCCGCCCATGACACCGGCGAGCCCGATGGGTCCGTTGTCGTCGGTGATGACCAGGTCCTCGGCGTCCAGGACGCGCTTGGTGCCGTCGAGGGTGGTCAGCTTCTCGCCCGGCTCGGCGCGGCGGACGCCGATCGTCCCGGCGATCCGGGAGCGGTCGTAGGCGTGCAGCGGCTGGCCGAGCTCCAGCATCACGTAGTTGGTGATGTCGACGGTCAGCGAGACCGGGCGCATGCCGGCCTTCTGCAGCCGGCGCTGGAGCCAGATCGGCGACCGGGCCTCGGGGTCGAGGCCGGTGACCGTACGGGCGGTGAAGCGGTCGCAGCCGGCCGGGTCGGCGACGCGCACCGGGTGGCCGTACGAGTTGGGCGCGGGCACGTCCAGCAGCGCCGGGTCGCGCAGCGGCAGGCCGTACGCGGTGGCGGTCTCGCGGGCGATGCCGCGCAGGGACAGGCAGTAGCCGCGGTCCGGGGTGACGGCGATGTCCAGGACGTCGTCGCGCAGCTCCAGCAGCTCGATCGCGTCGGTGCCGACCTCGTGCTCCGGCGGCAGCACGATGATGCCGTGCGTGCCGTCGTCGCCCATGCCCAGCTCGTCGCCGGAGCAGATCATGCCGCGCGAGACCTTGCCGTACGTCTTGCGCTCGGCGATGGCGAAGTCGCCGGGCAGGACGGCGCCGGGGAGCGCCACGACGACCTTGTCGCCGACGGTGAAGTTGCGGGCGCCGCAGACGATCTCCTGCGGCTCACCGGTGCCGTTGGCCATGCCGACGTCGACGGTGCAGAAGCGGATGGGCTTGCGGAAGCCCTCCAGCTCCTCGATGGTCGCGACCTTGCCGACGACCAGCGGGCCGGTGAGGTCGGAGCCGAGGTGCTCGACCCGCTCGACCTCCAGGCCGGCGGCGATGAGCTTGGCCTGCACGTCGCGGCCGGTGGTGCCGGCCGGCAGGTCGACGTATTCCCGCAGCCAGGAAAGCGGGGCGCGCATCAGATCTCCATCCCGAACGGCCGGGTGAAGCGCACGTCACCCTCGACCATGTCTCGCATGTCCTCGACGTTGTGGCGGAACATCAGCATCCGCTCGATGCCGAAGCCGAAGGCGAATCCGCTGTACTTCTCCGGGTCGATGCCCGCGGCGACGAGCACCCGGGGGTTGACCATGCCGCAGCCGCCCAGCTCGATCCAGCCCTCGCTGGAGCAGGTGCGGCAGGGGCGCTCGGGGTTGCCCACCGACGCGCCGCGGCAGACGTAGCACTGCATGTCCAGCTCGGCGGACGGCTCGGTGAACGGGAAGTACGCCGGCCGCAGCCGCGTCTCCAGCCCCTCGCCGAACAGCGCCCGGGCCATGTGCTCGATCGTGCCCTTGAGGTCCGTCATGGTGAGGCCCTCGTCGATGGCGAGGAGCTCGATCTGGTGGAACACCGGGGTGTGCGTGGCGTCCAGCTCGTCCGTGCGGTACACGCGGCCAGGGCAGACGACGTACAGCGGGGGCTCGCGGTCGAGCATCGAGCGGACCTGCACCGGGGAGGTGTGGGTGCGCAGCACGACGCCGGTCTCGGCGTTCTTGGGGCCGGCCACGAAGAAGGTGTCCTGCATGGCGCGGGCCGGGTGGTCCGGCGTGAAGTTGAGCGCGTCGAAGTTGAACCACTCCGCCTCGACCTCGGGGCCCTCGGCGACCTCGTAGCCCATGGACACGAAGATGTCCTCGACGCGCTCCATGAACGTGGTCAGCGGGTGGCGGGCGCCGGCCGGCACGCGGTCGTACGGCAGGGTGACGTCCACCGCCTCCTCGACCAGCACACGGGCGTCGCGCTCCGCCTCCAGCTCGGCCTGGCGGGCGGCCATGGCCTTGTTCACGGCACCGCGGGCCATGCCGACGCGCTTGCCCGCCTCGGCCTTGGCCTGCGGCGGCAGGGCGCCGATCTCGCGGTTGGCGAGGGCGAGCGGCGAGCGGTCGCCCATGTGGGCGGTCTTCGCCTCCCGCAGGGCCTCGAGGTCGGCGGCGGCGGCGAAGGCGGCGAGCGCCTCGTCCCGCATGCGCTCGATCTCTTCCGGTTTCAGTGCCTCGACCTCGACAGGGTCGTACGACTTATTGGGTGCCGACATTTCTTCCCGTACTTCCGAAGTGGCTGGCTCCGCTGGCTGCGCGGCTTCGCCCGACTGTATTGGCCAAAGTGGCCCCAGAAACGTGCCAAAGGTCGAGTCTAAGGGGCGCGGGGGTCCGGAGAGCCCGCGGGCCCGCCGCCTCGGCCCCGGGACTGTGCCGCCTTCGGGAAAACGCGAGGCTCAGCCCTGGGACAGGAACGCCGGCGCGCCCACGGGCAGGGTAAATCGGAACCGGGCGCCGCCGTGGGCCGAGCGCCCGACGGTGATCGTCCCGCCGTGCGCCTCGACGATGCCCTTGACGATGTAGAGGCCCAGGCCCGTGCCGCCGCGCTTGCTGCCCCGCCAGAAGCGGGTGAAGACGCGGGTCATGGCGTCCTCGGGGATGCCGGGCCCTTCATCGCTCACGGTGACCGCCGTTCCCTCCGTACGCGCGTTCGTCAAGGCGGGTGCCACCTCTATGGTGACCGTTCCGCCGCCGTGGCGCACCGCGTTTTCCAGGAGGTTGCCGAGCACCTGGTCGATCTTGTCCGGATCGGCCCAGAGCGGGGGCAGCGGCTCGACGACCCGGACCACGAAGCGGTCGGCCTGCTGGCCGCGGGCGGTGTGCGCGGCGACGTGCCGGCGGACGGCGGCGGCCATGTCGACGGGCTGGCGGCGCACCTCCAGCCGTCCCGAGTCGATCCGGGAGATGTCCAGCAGCTCGGCGATCAGCCGGGTGACGCGATCGGCGTCCGCGTCCACGGTCTCCAGCATCAGCCGCTTCTGGTCGTCGGTGAACCGCTCCCACTTGGCGAGCAGCGTGGCCGTGAACCCCTTGACGGAGGTCAGCGGGGAGCGCAGCTCGTGGGCGACGGTGGCGATCAGCTCGGCGTGGCTGCGCTCGGTGCGCCGCCGGGCCTCCGTACCGCGCAGCTGGATGACGAGCCGCACCAGCGGGCCGAGCGGGCGCTCGCGCACGTAGCGGGCGGAGACCAGCACCTCGCGGCCGCCGGGCAGCAGCAGGTTGCGCTCCGGCTGCCCGGTGCGGGTGGCGAGGCCGCCGTACGGGTCGGACAGCGGCCACCAGCGGCGGCCGTCCAGATCCTCCAGCGGAAGGGCGCGGTCCAGCGGCCGGCCGAGCGCGTCGGCCGGGCGGAGCGCGGTGATCCGGGCCGCCGCGGCGTTGAACGCGACGACGCGGCCCGCGGCGTCGGCGACGACGAGGCCGTCCGGCAGGTCGTCCGGGTGCAGCACGCATCCGGCCCCGGCAACGCCGTCATCGATGACGGCGGTCCCGCCCGCGGCACCGCCCACGGCAGCTTCCCCAGTCACACCCGACGCCCCCTCCCGAGCCCCAGGTGCGTCACCCTACTAGCTGGAGGTAACAGAGCGGCACCCTCCGGACGCGCGCTGCGCACGGGCGGAGGCGTAGAGGCACACGGCGGCGGCCGTGGCGAGGTTGAGGCTCTCGGCCTTGCCGTGGATCGGGACGCGCACCACGGAGTCGGCCAGCGCGCGGGTCTCCTCCGGCAGGCCCCACGCCTCGTTGCCGAAGACCCAGGCGGTGGGGCCGCCCATGGTGCCCCCGTCCAGCTCGGCGTCGAGGTCGCGGTCGCCCGCGCCGTCGGCGGCGAGGATCCGCACGCCCGCGCCCCGCAGGCCGCGCACGGCGTCCTCGACGGGGACGCCCACGGCGACCGGCAGGTGGAAGATGCTGCCCACGGAGGCCCGGACGGACTTGGGGTTGTACAGGTCGACGGAGGCGTCGGTGAGCACGACGGCGTCGGCGCCAGCGGCGTCCGCGCAGCGCAGGACCGTACCGGCGTTGCCGGGGTCGCGGACGTGCGCGAGGACGGCGACCAGCCGCGGCCGGGCGGCCAGGATCTCCTCGAAGGGCGTGTCCAGGAAGCGGCAGAGACCGACCAGGCCCTGCGGGGTGACCGTCTCGGACATCTCCGCGATCACTTCGTCCGTCGCGGTGAGGACGGGCACTCCGGCGGCGCGCACGGAGGCGACGATGTCGGCGTGGCGCTCGGCGGCGTCCGGGGTCACGTACAGCTCGACGAGGTGGTCGACGGCCTCACGGACGGACTGCGGGCCCTCGGCGAGGAAGCGGCGCTCCTTGCCGCGGAAGCTGCGCTTGGCGAGGCGGCGGGCCGCGACGACGCGGGGCGATCGCAGGGAGGTCAGCTCGGGGGCCGCCATGGGCTCACTTTCGATTGCTGGGGGGTCGTGTGGGAAGGGCCGGAACACGACCGGACCCGCAGACCGACGAGGGCCTGCGGGTCCGGACCATGCCAGAGGATGCCTCACGGCATCGGTCAGGCGGCAGCCTTCGGCGCGTTGACGTCGGCCGGCAGCGCCTTCTGGGCGACCTCGACGAGCGCGGCGAACGCGTTCATGTCGTTGACCGCGAGCTCGGCCAGAATCTTGCGGTCCACCTCGATGTTGGCGGCCTTCAGGCCCTGGATGAGGCGGTTGTAGGTCATGCCGTTCTGGCGGGCGGCGGCGTTGATGCGCTGGATCCACAGCTGACGGAAGTCGCCCTTGCGCTTCTTCCGGTCGTTGTAGTTGTAGACCAGGGAGTGGGTGACCTGCTCCTTGGCCTTGCGGTACAGGCGCGAGCGCTGACCGCGGTAGCCGCTGGCCTGCTCCAGGATCGCCCGGCGCTTCTTGTGCGCGTTGACTGCGCGCTTGACGCGTGCCACTTGTTAACTCCTTGTAGCGGGGCCGCGGTTGACTCTCACGCGGCCCGGAAACGATTGGGTCCCGGTCCTTCGACGCGCGCCCTGCCGGGGAGGCGGGGCGCAGGGCGTCACTTGCCGAGAAGCTTCTTGATCTTCTTGGCGTCGCCCGGGGCCATCTCGGCGTTGCCGGTGAGGCGACGCGTCAGACGGGACGACTTGTGCTCGAGCAGGTGGCGCTTGCCGGCACGCTCGCGCAGGACCTTGCCGGAGCCAGTGACCTTGAAGCGCTTGCTGGCACCGCTGTGCGTCTTGTTCTTCGGCATCGCGCCGTATCTCCTCGTCGGTGGCGCTCCCCGCCCGTGGTGCGGGCGTGTGGGAGCGTCAGCTCTGTTCGTTTGCTGTCCGGGGCCTGGCGGCACCGGCGGTGAACCGGGGCTGACGGGCATCAGCCCCCGGTGTTCACGCCTCTGCGGGCTCCTCGGCGGCGTCCGCACCCGAACCGCCCTGGCGCTCGGCCTTGCGGGCGGCCTGGGCCTCGCGGGCTTCGGCCATCGCCTCGGTCTTCTTCTTGTGCGGACCGAGAACCATGATCATGTTCCGGCCGTCCTGCTTGGGGTTCGACTCGACGAAGCCCAGGTCCTGGACGTCCTCCGCGAGCCGCTGCAGCAGTCGGAAGCCCAGCTCGGGCCGGGACTGCTCGCGACCACGGAACATGATCGTGATCTTGACCTTGTCGCCCTGCTTGAGGAACCGTACGACGTGACCCTTTTTGGTGTCGTAGTCGTGCGGGTCGATCTTCGGCCGGAGCTTCATCTCCTTGATGACCGTGTGCGCCTGGTTCTTGCGCGCCTCACGGGCCTTCATGGCCGACTCGTACTTGAACTTCCCGTAGTCCATGAGCTTGCAGACCGGCGGGCGGGCGTTGGCCGCCACCTCGACCAGGTCGAGGTCGTACTCCTGCGCAAGCTCCAGGGCCTTGGCAAGCGGCACGATGCCGACCTGCTCGCCGCTGGGACCGACAAGTCGCACCTCGGGAACGCGAATCCGGTCGTTGATGCGGGGCTCGGCGCTGATGGATCCTCCTCGGTAGCACCACACGGCCGCCTGGCGGGCTGCCGCGTAACGTCTTTTCCTAAGACCAACCGCGCCGGTGCATCAAAAAATGCCCCGGACGGGACACAGGCGGGGCTCCATGCAACCGGAACACCGCCACGGGTGTACCCGTGGGGCTATCGGACGGTTCCATCGTCCGTACGGAACGATGGGGACCGTCTGACCGGAGACCTGCCGACCGTGAGCCGGCGAGGTGGGAGTGCGGAGCCTCCACTTGTGGGTCGGGCACGCAGATGTCCGACCGGTCGATCCCCCACTCTACCAGCAGGGGTGCGAGGGTGCTAACCCCGGACAAAACCCGCGGCGAACCCGTGTTCCCCCGGGACGTATCGTGTCCGCCATGAGCGACGCGACCCCCGCCCCCGAGGCCGGCCCCGACTTCGACAGCATGACCCGCGACATCGCCGACGTCCCGGCGGTCGAGGTGATCACCACCGTGGCGGTGCACCTGATGTCCTCGGCGGCCGTCAACCTCGGCCTGGCCGAGGAGGGCGACCGGCACAAGGACCTGGACGAGGCCCGGAAGCTGATCACCGCCCTGGCCGGCCTGATCACGGCCAGCGCCACCGAGATCAGCAACTTCCACGCGGGACCGCTGCGCGACGGCCTGAAGTCGCTCCAGCTCGCGTTCCGCGAGGCGTCCGTGGTGCCGGACGAGCCGGGGCAGGGGCCGGGCGAGAAGTACACGGGCCCGGTCTTCGGCTGAGCCGTCGCCTGTCGCCTAGAGCCCGACCGGCGGGGTGGGCCCGTCCGTGGATCCGCCCTTGGGGCCGCTCCCGGGGCCACCGGTCCCCGGGCCCGCGGTGCCCTCCCGGCCCGCCGGGGGCTCGGGCGGCCGGCGCCGCGCGGCACCCGCCTGCCGCTCCGCCTCGACCTCGGCGGTGTCGGGCGGCAGCTCGTAGGCCCGGTGGCCGCCGATGGCCCGCTCGTCCGCGATCAGCACGGGCGCGCCGTGCGGCTGGACGACCTGGTGGACGAAGGCGGCCAGGGCGGCGCCGATCAGCGGTGCCACGAAGAACAGCCAGTAGTCCGCCATCGCCTCACCGCCGGCGAAGAGGGCCGGGCCCAGGCTGCGCGCCGGGTTCACGGAGGCCCCGGTCAGCGGGACGCCGATCAGGTGGATCAGTGCCAGGGTGAAGCCCAGCGCCAGCGGCCCGAAGCCGACCACCGCCACCTTGTGGGTCACGGCGAGCCAGACGAAGACCAGCAGGAAGGTCAGCACGACCTCGGCGAGGAACGCGCCGCCCGTGTTGAGGTGGACCGCCGAGCGGTCGCCGAACCCGTTGGAGCCGAAGGTCCCGTCGGTGCTGAGCCCAGGGACCTGCTTGGCCAGCAGGAGCAGCAGCGCGGCGCCGATGATGGCCCCGACGAACTGCGCGACCCAGTACTCGATGGCGGTGCGCAGCGTGATGCGGCCCTGGAGCAGCATTCCGAGGGTGACCGCGGGGTTGAGGTGGGAGCCGGAGACGGGCCCCAGCGCGTAGGCCAGGGCCATCAGGGTGAACCCGAACGCCAGCGCGATGCCGAGGGCGCCGATGTAGTCCGCCGCGAGGACGGCGGACCCCACGGCGAAGAAGACCAGCAGCAGGGTGCCGATGAACTCGGCCGCGACCGTCCGTGTCTCCACGGGGTCGAGCTTCATGGGGTCCAGCTTCGCGTCCATGGCGTCCTCCCGGGGATCTCGTGGACTGTCCTCGCATTGTCGGACGGTCCACTCCGGGGCGCCTGTCGAAAGATCGCCGCTCGGCGGCGGCGATGCTCAGCGGCTGAACAGCGGCTCCCCGGGCACCTCGGCGCCCACCGGCAGCAGCGCCAGGTCGAGGCCGCGGACCAGCCGGGCGCGCAGCACCTCGTCGGCGGCCAGGGCTCCGGCGATCCGCCGGGCCACGTCGGCGGGCGCGGCGCCGTCGGCCAGCGCCAGCGCCAGCGTCCCGTCCGCGTCGGCGGCGGGGACGAGGTGCGCCTTGAGGACGCCGGCCTCGGCGGCCAGCAGCGCGCGCAGGGCCTCGGCGACGGCGGGGTCGGCGAGCGGGTCGGTGCTGGTCCGCCCCTCGGCGAGAGCGAGCAGGGCCCGCCCGGTGAGGGGATAGGTGACGGGACCCGCCATGTCCACGACGATCGTGTCGGCCTTCTCGTGCGCCGCCGCCTGGAGCGCCTGGTGCAGGGGGACGGCGACGGGCCGGGCGTCCGCGCGCCAGCGGTGGAGCGTCTCCATCGACGTGAACGCGGGCAGCGCCCGCCGCCCGTCCGGCGCCTGAAGGGTGGGGACGGCCATGTCGCTGGTCTTCTCCCGCTTCAGCCCGTCCGGCCCCGTCTCCACCTCCCCCAGCACGGCCACGACCGGCACCAGCAGCCGCGCGTCCTTGAGCGCGGCCAGCACCCGCCCCTCCGCCGCCCGATCGGCGGCCCAGGCGGCGAGCGCCTCGGCGAGTACGGGGTCGGCGGAGCCGTCGTCGTCGGAGAAACCGGGGTCCGGAATGTTCTTGAGGGCCACGGGTCGAGGGTATCGGGAGGGGGATGGTGCTCACGGTGGGGGTTCGACCCAGGGCTGGGGGTCGGGTGGCCCTTGCGGGGCGCTCCGCTGGGGCGCCTGCGGCGGGCTGGAATAGCCCGTCCGGCGTTTGAGGACAACCGCGCGAAGCGCGGTTTCGGGGGTGCGGGGGCGGAGCCCCCGCAGAAACGGTGAAAGGGCGGGTCAGGGGCACCCCACCCGCCCCCGGCGCCACCACAGCACCCCCGCGACCACCAGCAAGACAAGACCGGCCGCCCCGGCCCCCAGCACGGAACCACCCGGCCCGGAAGCCGACGGCCCGACCCGCCGGGCACCCGGCCCCGCACCGAAGTACCGCGGCGCCACCCCGCCCGCCCCCGGCGGATCGGGTACGGGCCGCGCCGCCCGGTCCAGCGCCGCCGCCGGATCCACGACCCCCGCCCCGAGCTCGTCGCTCCGCCCGCCCACCGGCACGTCCCGCGCGCTCTCCACGAGAACCCGCCGCACCTGGTCCGGCCCCAGCCCGGGATGGGCGGAGCGGACGAGCGCCGCCGCCCCGGACACGAACGCCGCGGCGGCGCTCGTCCCCCACCCCTCGTAATACCGCCGGTCGGGATCGGCGATGACGACCCCGACACCGGGCGCACTGAGCGTCGCGTACCACCGCCGAGTGGAGAAAGCGGCCCGGCCGCCGTTGCGGTCGACGGCGGTCACGGCGATGACGCCCGGGTACGCGGCCGGGTAGGAGGCGTGGTCGCCGTCCCGGCCGCCGTTCCCGGCGGAGGCGACGACGACGGAGCCCTTGGCGAGGGCGTAGCGGACGGCGGCGTCCTCGCCGGCGTCCGGGTGGGCGGTGGCGCTGTCGTCGCCGAGGGAGAGGTTGATGACGTCGGCGCCGTGGTCGGCGGCCCAGCGGATGCCGTCGGCGAGGGCGCCGCCGCGCGCGCCGCGCGCCTGGGCGCGGGCCGGGTCGCCCTCTTCGAGGATCACGCGCACGGGCAGGATCCGGGCCTCGGGGGCGACGCCCAGCACCCCGTCCCCGTCACCGTCACCGTGTCCGCGGCCGGCGACGATCCCGGCCATGGCGGTGCCGTGCCGCGCCCAGGTCCGGTCCCCGCGCCGGGCGCCGAAGCCGACGAGGTCCTTGCCGGGCAGCACCCGGCCGCGCAGATCGGGGTGGCCGGCGTCGACGCCGGTGTCGAGGACGGCGACGGTCACGCCGGCCCCGCGCGTGGTCCGCCACGCCTCCTGGAGGTGCAGCGCGTCGAGCGCCCACTCCTGCACCCGGATGGCGTCGGCCCGCGCGGGGGCGGCACCGGCGAGCACGGCCGAGAAGACGGTGGCCAGGACGACCGCGACGGCGGCCGCCGCGCGGCGGGCCCCGTCCCCCGCGACGCCCCGAGGACCGGGGCCCGTGCCCGTCCCGCGCGGGACCGCGCGGGAGGACGGCGCGGCAGGTCCCGCCGCCCCGGTGGGAGCCCCCCGTTCGCCGTTCGCGGTCCTAGTGGCCGGCCGGAAGGTCGTCGCGGCGGGTCCCGGCCCGGACCGCGCGGCCGTGCGGCGGGGCTCCCGGCCCGCCCGCGCCCCGCTCACCGTGCGCCTCCCGCCGGCCGTGTCGTGGGCACCGCGCCCTTCCCGGGCACGGATTCCGCAGATCGCCGCCTCCATCCGTCCGGGCCCGCGACCGTCGCCATCGTGTGCGCGCTTCCGCCGAGCCACGTACCGGAGGCCGTCCGGCCCGTACCGCCCGGACGTCCCGGCCGCGCATCCGCCCGGCCCCGTCCCACCCCCACCGCGCTCACCGCGCACCACCCGCCGCCGGCCCCCCGCGCGCCGCCGCCCGATAGGCGCGTTCGACGTGCGCGGCCAGCGCCGTCGCGTCGTGGCCGAGGCCCGCCTCGGCCGGGGCCGTGGTCGCCGTGGGGGCGACGGCGCGGGCGGCCGGCTCGGGGCGGAGGGTGGGGCGGCCGTCGGCGAAGGCGGTGACCGACCAGACGACGACCGGCAGGTCGGTGAGCACCCCGACGCGCCAACTGGCGCGCTGCGCCTCGCCGAACCGCTCGGCGGAGGTGCCGGGCGGGGCGTACGGGCGGGGCAGCATGTCCGGCCGCTCGTCGAGCCGTTC
Organism: Streptomyces sp. NPDC021100; assembly: GCF_044333095.1. Lineage (NCBI taxonomy): Bacteria > Bacillati > Actinomycetota > Actinomycetes > Kitasatosporales > Streptomycetaceae > Streptomyces > Streptomyces sp. NPDC021100. The sequence continues at coordinate 240,189 of NZ_JBIRQH010000004.1, read as the reverse complement.
GGCGGCGAACCGGTCGCGGAGCGTCCGCATCCCGTCCGCGTCGGCCTCGGTGACGAGCAGCCCGACGGTGGTGACGCTCGACGACGTGGCGTCGGCGTACGTCGCGCGCAGCAGCCGCTTGCAGCCGGCCGGGCGGAGGGCGAGCGCGAGCGCGGGGTCGAAGGCGGCGGCGCAGCCGGTGTCGGGGGCCACACCCAGCCGGACCCAGTCGCGGGACGCGCCGCCGGGGCCGGCGGTCGCGTCGTGCACGGCGGGCGGGAAGAGGCGGTCGACCGGCTCGGTCTCCCAGACCGTTCCGGCGCGGGCGTACACCGCCTCGGCGGCGGTCCGTTCCGGCGGCCGGGCGGTGAGCCAGCCGCCCGCCGCCGCGCCGCCGACGAGCCCCGCGCCGAGGATCGCGCAGACGGCCGTGGCGGCCCCGCGCCCGGCGCGCCCGGGGGCGGTACGGGGTGCGGGGGCCGCCGGCGGACGGGCGGGGCGCGGCGGCAAGGCCACGGGCACGGACGGAGGCGCGGGCATCCAGAGCCGTTCCGCTTCGGTGCCCACCCTGCGCTCCCCCGCCCGACGGCCGCCGCCGGCCTCTCGACTGCCCTGTGGGGCGGGCCGGTTGCCGCCGGGCCCGGCCTCCCCGCGCTGTACGCGGCCGTGGTGATCCACGGCGCGCGTCACTCTACGGGGCACGCCGCACCGGAGGCCATCCGCGGGCGTTCCCACTCCCCCGCGCACACCCCTACCCAGTGGTAATCCGCTCTGGCAAGCTGCCCGCCATGACGCCCGCCTTCGCCCACGCCACCGGCGCCTTCGCCGACCGGGCCCGCTACGACCGGGCCACCGCGCACCTCGACGCGCCGCTCGCCGTCGTCGACCTGCGGGCGTTCGACGCCAACGCGGCGGATCTGGCGCGCCGGGCGCGGGGCAAGCCGATCCGGGTGGCCACCAAGTCGGTACGCTGCCGCGCCCTGTTGGAGCGGGTGCTGGAGCGCGACGGCTTCGCGGGGGTGATGAGCCACACGCTCGCCGAGTCGCTGTGGCTGGCCCGTTCGGGCGTGGACGACGTGCTGCTCGCCTATCCGTCCGCGGACCGGGCCGGGTTCGCGGAGCTGACGTCCGACGCCCGGCTCGCCCGCGCGGTCACGGTCACGGTGGACGACCCGGCGCAACTGGCGCTGATCGACGCGGCCCGGGCGGGCCGTGAGGAGATACGGGTGTGCCTCGAACTGGACACCTCGCTCCGCCTGTTGGCCGGCCGTGTCCGGGTGGGTGCCCTGCGCTCGCCGCTGCGCGACCCGGCCCGGCTGGCCGCGCTGGCCCGTGCCGTCGTCCGCCGCCCCGGCTTCCGGCTGGTGGGCCTGATGGCGTACGAGGCGCAGGTGGCGGGGGTGGCGGACGCGGTGCCGGGCCGGCCGCTGCGTTCCCGGGCGGTCCGGTTGCTCCAGGCGGTCTCCCGGCGGGAGCTGGCGGCGCGCCGGGCGGAGGCCGTGCGGGCGGTCCGTGCCGTCGCGGACCTGGAGTTCGTCAACGGCGGCGGGACGGGCAGCGTCCACCACACGGCGGCCGAGGCGGCGGTGACGGAGGTGGCGGCGGGTTCGGGGCTGTACCAGCCGCGGCTGTTCGACCACTACACCGGTTTCACGGGCCGCCCGGCGGCCCTGTTCGCCCTGCCGGTGGTCCGCCGGCCGGGCCCCGGCGCCGTCACCGTCCTCGGCGGCGGCCTCCCGGCCTCCGGCCCGGCCGGCCGCGACCGGCTGCCCGTCCCCCACCTCCCGGCGGGCCTGCGCCTGACCCGCCAGGAGGGCGCCGGCGAGGTGCAGACCCCGCTGCTCGGCGCCCCCGCGGACGACCTGCTCGTCGGCGGCAAGGTGTGGTTCCGCCACTCCAAGGCCGGCGAACTCTGCGAACGCTTCGCCGGCCTGCACCTGATCGACGGGGACCGGGTGGTGGGGACGGTCCCGACGTACCGGGGCGAGGGGAAGACGTTCCTCTGAGACCTGTGTGCCTTCTGAGACCTGTGTGCCTCCGTCAGGTCAGAGCGCCGCGGTGTCCGTCTGGTCCGGGATCACCGTGCCGTCGGTGCGGCGGACGGGGGCGAGGGTGCCGTCGGGGCGGGTGTAACCGGCCGTGGCGCAGGGGTAGGTGCCGGTCTTGCGCGGCATCGGGTCGATGAACATCGGGTTGGCGACCCAGCGGCCGTCCTCGTTGTCGTACGCCCGGCACATCAGCTCGGCCTTGTTGCGGTTGACGGCGAGGTGGGCGCCGGTGGCGTCGCCGACGAAGGTGACGTCCGTGTCGGCGTCGCCGGCGCCGAGGGCGATGCGGTGCCGGAAGTCCTGCTGCTTCCAGGCGTCGGCGCCCTTGATGCCGAAGATGTGCTCGTTGATCATGCAGCGCTTGCCGTCCATGTACGGCAGGGCCTCGCCCATGCCGTCCTTGACGTCACCGCAGCCCTTGATGCCGGCCGTGAGGCGGCCGTTCTTGACGATGCTGCGGATGCCGATGGTGTGGGCGCGGTCCAGGCCGACGCCGCCGGACCAGGCCTCGGCGATGGGCTCGGAGGAGGCGGAGACGATGTAGACGTCGAAGCCGGCCGCCTTGAGCGTGCGGATCAGGTCCTTCTGCTGGTCGTAGTAGCGGACGTAGCCGGCGATGGTGTGGGTGCCGACCGTCTGCTTGCTGCCCACGGGCGCGGCGAGCTGCTCGGCGCGGGCCTTGCGGGCGAAGGAGGAGAGCGCGGCCGGGGTGTGGCCGGAGAAGAGCTGCGGGATCCAGGCGTACGCGGGGACGGTACGGCGGTGGTTCCAGTCGCCCGCGAACGCCGGCTCGCCGGCCATCGTCTTCGACTTCTCGCGGATCTCGAATATCTCGTCCGCGCACCGGACGTTCTTCGCGGTGGGCAGCGGCTTGCCGGCCGGCACGGAGGTGCCGCAGGCGGCGGTGAGGGCCCGGTCGGCGGCCGGGGTCAGCCACTTGCTGGTGTCCTTCCAGCTCTTCGGCCGGAGGATCTTGTCGTGCCGGAGCGACCAGGCGAGGGTGGCGTCGGTGATGTCGTTCTTGACGACGGTGTTGTCCCAGTCGAACGCGGCGACGGGACGGGCGCCTGTCCGGCCCGAGCAGGTGCCGCGCTCGTCGATCATCCGCTGGAGCTTGGCGCGGTTGGTGCCGAACCACGGGATGTTCTTGTCCAGCTGAGGACAGTGGGCCGCGGCCCGGGCGCCGTGCGCCGCCGGGGCCGCGCCCGCGGTCGGTGCCGAGGTGGCGAGGGTTGCGGTGACCAGGAAGCCGGCGGCGATGGCGTACTTCGTGCGCATGCGTTCTCTTCGGTGCTCGGTGCTGAAAGGGCAGGACACACGCCCGAGCCGAACGGGAACGTCCGACTCCGGCGTCTGGTCATGGACCTTACAGGCGGAGCATCCGCTGTTACAGGGGGGTCACGTACGCCCCTGAAATGCCCCCGTCCACCAGGAATTCCGCCGCGTTCACAAACGACGCGTCGTCACTCGCCAGGAACGCCACGGCCGCCGCGATCTCCTCCGCCTCCGCGAACCGGCCCACCGGCACATGCACCAGGCGCCGCGCGGCCCGCTCCGGATCCTTGGCGAACAGCTCCTTGAGGAGCGGTGTGTTGACGGGCCCGGGGCACAGCGCGTTCACCCGGATCCCGTCCCGCGCGAACTGCACCCCCAGCTCCCGGGACATCGCCAGCACGCCGCCCTTCGACGCGGTGTAGCTGATCTGCGACGTCGCCGAGCCGAGCACCGCGACGAACGACGCGGTGTTGATGATCGACCCCTTGCCCTGGGCCCGCATGTACGGCAGGGCCGCCTTGCAGCAGAGGTAGACGGAGGTGAGGTTCACCTCCTGGACGCGCTTCCAGGCGTCGAGGCCGGTGGTCAGGATCGAGTCGTCGTCGGGCGGGGAGATGCCGGCGTTGTTGAACGCGATGTCGACGGAGCCGTAGGTGTCGTTCGCAGCCTGGAAGAGGGCTTCCACCTGGGCGGCGTCGGTGACGTCCGTCCGGACGAAGAGGCCGCCCACTTCTTCGGCGGCCGCCTGGCCGGCCTTCTCGTCGATGTCCGCGCAGACGATGTTCGCGCCTTCGGAGGCCAGGCGGCGGGCGGTGGCGAGGCCGATGCCGCCGGCCGCGCCGGTGATGACGGCCGTTCGGCCGGGGAGGCGGTGGCAGGTGGGGGTTTCGGTCACGAGGGTTCCCTTTCCGTGGGTGGTGGGTGGCGCCTGCGGCGGGCGGTGCCCCGGTCCCGCCCCTTCGCCGATTCCTGGGGGCGAGCCCCCCAGCCCCCCTTATCGCGGCTCCGCCGCTCGTCCTCAAACGCCGGACGGGCTTGATTCCGTGCCCGGGCGCACACTTCAGCCCGTCCGGCGTTTGAGGACAACCGCGCGGAGCGCGGTTTCAGGGGTCTGGGGCTCGCCCCAGGAATCGGCGAAGGGGCGGGACCGGGGCACCTCACTCCACCGCAACGAACACGTTCTTCACCTCAGCGAACGCCGCGACCGAATCCGGCCCCAACTCCCGCCCCAGCCCCGACTGCTTGAACCCCCCGAAAGGCGTCCAATACCGCACGGAACTGTGCGAGTTCACGGACAGATTCCCGGCCGCGACGGCCCGCGACACCCGCAGCGCCCGCGAGACGTCCCGCGTCCAGAGAGACCCGGCCAGCCCGTAATCCGTCGCGTTCGCGATCCGCACGGCCTCCGCCTCGTCCTCGAAGGGGATGACGACGGTGACGGGCCCGAACACCTCTTCGCGGGCGACCCGGTCGTCAGGGGAACCCTCCAGCACGGTGGCCGGGTACCAGAACCCCTTCCCGCCCGGGGCCTCGCCCCGGATCGCCGCCGGCGCGGACTCGGGCACGTACGAACGAACCCGCTCCCGGTGGGCCGCCGAGATCAGCGGACCCATCCCCGTCGCCGGATCGGCCGGATCGCCGACGACGACGGCGCGGACGGCCGGTTCGAGAAGTTCCATGAAGCGGTCGTAGACGCCCCGCTGCACGAGGATGCGGCTGCGCGCGCAGCAGTCCTGGCCGGTGTTGTCGAGGAACGAGCCGGGGGCGGCCGCGGCGGCGCGCTCGACGTCCGCGTCCGCGAAGACGATGTTGGCGCTCTTGCCGCCGAGTTCGAGCGTCACCCGCTTCACGCGCTCGGCGCACTTCGCCATGATCCGCTTGCCGACGCCGGTCGACCCGGTGAAGACGATCTTGGCGACGCCGGGGTGCTCGACGAGCGCGTTCCCGGCGACCGGGCCGGCCCCGGGCAGCGCCTGGAGCAGTCCCTCCGGAAGCCCGGCTTCCACTCCCAGTTCCGCCAGCCGCAGCGCGGTGAGCGGCGTGGTCTCGGCCGGTTTGAGGAGGACGGCGTTGCCGGCGGCGAGGGCGGGGGCGAAGCCCCAGGCGGCGACGGGCATGGGGAAGTTCCACGGGACGATGACGCCGACGACGCCGAGCGGTTCGTGGAAGGTGACGTCCAGGCCGCCGGCCACCGGGATCTGCCGGCCGGTGAGCCGCTCGACGCCGCCGGCCGCGTAGTCGAGGAGGTCGCGGACGTTGCCCGCCTCCCAGCGGGCGCTGCCCACCGGGTGGCCGGCCTCGCGGACCTCCAGCAGGGCGAGTTCCTCCAGGTGCGCGTCGACGACGCCGGCGAAGCGGCGGAGCAGCCGGGCGCGGTCGCCGGGGGCGAGGGCGGCCCAGCCGCGCTGGGCGTCGGCGGCCCGCCGGACGGCGGCGTCCACGTCCTCGGCCGTGGCGGCGGGGACGGTGGCGACGACCTCCTCGGTCGCCGGGTTGAGAACTTCCAGCAGCACGGGCCCATCCCTCACATGCGCTCGAAGGAGCGGTAGCGCTCCCAGTCCGTCACGGCGGTGTCGTACGCCTCCTGCTCGACCCGGGCCATGGTCAGGTAGTGCTCGACCACCTCGTCCCCGAACGCGGCCCGGGCCAGGGCGCTGCCCTCCCACAGCTCCGCCGCCTCGCGGAGTGTCGCGGGGACGTGCCGGGCGTCACCGGCGTACGCGTTGCCGGTGCACACCTCGGGGAGCTCCAGCTGGTTCTCCACCCCGTGCAGTCCGGCGGCGACCATGCCGGCGACGGCGAGGTAGGGGTTGACGTCGCCGCCGGGGAGGCGGTTCTCGAAGCGGTGCGAGCGGCCGTGGCCGACGACGCGGAGGGCGCAGGTGCGGTTGTCCGGGCCCCAGGCGACGGCGGTCGGGGCGAAGGAGCCGGGGCGGAACCGCTTGTACGAGTTGATGTTGGGCGCGTAGAGGAGGGTGAACTCCCGCAGCGCGGCGATCTGTCCGGCGAGGAAGTGCCGCATGGTGCGTGACATGCCGTACGGGCCGTCGTCGTCGGCGAGCACCGGCCGTCCGGCCGCGTCGCGCAACGAGAGGTGGATGTGGCAGGAGTTGCCCTCGCGCTCGTCGTACTTGGCCATGAAGGTGAGCGCCATGCCCTCCTGGGCGGCTATCTCCTTGGCGCCCGTCTTGTAGACGGCGTGCTGGTCGCAGGTGACGAGGGCCTCGTCGTAGCGGAACGCGATCTCGTGCTGGCCGAGGTTGCACTCGCCCTTGGCCGACTCGACGGTGAGCCCGGCGGCACCCATCTCGTTGCGTATGCGACGCAGCAGGGGTTCGACGCGGCCGGTGCCGAGGACGGAGTAGTCGACGTTGTACTGGTTGACCGGGGTGAGGCCCCGGTAACCGCCGTTCCACGCCGCCTCGTAGGAGTCCTTGAAGACCATGAACTCCAGTTCCGTGCCCACCTGGGCGGTCCAGCCGCGCTCGGCGAGCCGGTCGAGCTGGCGGCGGAGTATCTGCCGGGGCGAGGCGAGCACCGGGGAGCCGTCGTGCCAGGCGAGGTCGGCCGTGACCAGGGCGGTGCCCGGGTTCCAGGGGGTGCGGCGCAGGGTGGACAGGTCCGGGCGCATCGCGAAGTCGCCGTAGCCGCGCTCCCAGGAGGCCATGGCGTAGCCGTCGACGGTGTTCATGTCCGCGTCCACGGCCAGCAGGTAGTTGCAGCCCTCGGTGCCGTTCTCCAGCACGTCGTCGAGGAAGAAGCGGGCAGCGAACCGTTTCCCCTGGAGCCGCCCCTGCATGTCGGTGAAGGCGAGGACGACGGTGTCGGTCTCCCCGGCCTCGACGAGCCGGCGGAGCTCGTCGACGCTGAGCGGGGGCGTGCGGTCTGCCACGGGTGAGCCTCCTGTCGGTGCGGTCCGTGCGGTGCGACCGGAAGTCTTAAGGTATGCCGGTAGACCATTGATTGGGAAGGGGTCCGATGAACGGGAGCGCGGCCGACCGGCTGTCGTCGGTGCTGCGGCCGGTCCACGCGGGCAACGGCTTCGAGGAGGCCCTGGAGCGGATACTGCGGATCATACGTCTCGGTCTGGTGGCGGACGGCGAACGGCTGCCGTCCGAGCGGGAGTTGGCCGAGCGGTTGCGGATCAGCAGGGTGACGCTCCGCGAGGTGCTGCGGGTGCTGCACGAGCAGGGCCTGGTGGAGAGCCGGCGCGGCCGGTACGGCGGTACGTTCGTCCACGCGCTCCCGGCCCCGGCCCCCACGGCGGACGCGGCCGAACTGCGCGGCCGGGTCGCGGACGTGGACGTCGAGGACACCCTGCGGTTCCGCGAGGTCCTGGAGCTCGGCGCGGCCGAACTGTGCGCCGCCCGGCCGCTCCCGCCGGAGGCCGCGGACCGGCTGCGCGCGGCCCTGGCCGCCACCCGCGACGCCGCCCCGGACGACTACCGCCGCCACGACACGCTCTTCCACCTCACCCTGGCCGAGCTGTCCGGCTCGCCGTCGCTGGCCGCGCACTACTCGGCGGTGCGGGCGACCGTCAACCAACTCCTGGACTGCATCCCACTGCTGGTCCGGAACCTGGAGCACTCGCAACGCCAGCACGCGGCCCTCGCCGAGGCCGTGCTCCGGGGCGACCGGGACGCGGCGCGCGCGGCCATGCGCGAGCACTGCGCGGGGACGGCGGCGCTGCTGCGGGGCTTCCTCACCTGAGGCGGGCGCGGTCGGGGACGGCGGACGGCGCGTTCAAGGGGCGCGAGGCGCGCGGGGGTTGCGCGGCACGCCGTTCACGGGCAAAGGTACGGGGGGCGACCTTTACCGGCTCCCCACCGACGGGCGCGACGCCCGGCGGGACGACGTACGACCGGACCCCCGGCCGGTCCCCACCCCACCGGAAAGGACGCGAGGGTACGTGACACGCCAGCAGAGCCGGACCGGCCCCACGGCCTCCCCGACCCCCCGGACGCACCAGCCGCTGATCGGGGTCACCACCTACTCCACCCGCGCCCGCTGGGGCGTCGCCTGGGACCAGCACGCGGCGCTGCTGCCGAGCACGTACCCGGAGTACGTCCGGCGGGCCGGCGGCCTGGCCGTCATGCTGCCGCCCGCCGCCCCGGACGCCGCGCCCGCGCTCGTCGCTCGCCTCGACGGCCTGGTCCTCGCGGGCGGGGAGGACGTGGACCCCGCCCTCTACGGCGAGGAGCCGCACCCGCGCACCGGCCGCCCGGTCCCGGAGCGCGACCTGTGGGAACTGGCCCTGCTGGACGCGGCGTTGCGGCGCGGCACCCCGGTGCTGGGCATCTGCCGGGGCATGCAGCTGATGAACGTCCACGCCGGGGGCACCCTCAACCAGCACCTCCCGGAGACCGTGGGCCACAAGGGCCACAACCCCCGCGTCGGCACCTTCTCCGAACACCTCGTGGAGATGGTCCCCGGCACCCTGACGGCCCGTCTGATGCCCGTCCCGTCCGACGTCGCCACCCACCACCACCAGGGCGTCGCCCGGCTCGGCCGCGGCCTCGTCGCCTCGGCCCATGCGGAGGACGGCACCATCGAGGCCCTGGAACTCCCGCCCGCCGAGGGCCGTTTCGCCGTCGGCGTGCAGTGGCACCCGGAGGTCCGCGACGACCTGCGCCTGGTCCGCGGGCTGGTCGCGGCGGCCGCGGAGCCGTCGCCGGGCGCCGCCGGGCGCGCGGCCGGCCGCCACCGGGCCCCGTAGCCCGCCGGGCCCCTGAACCCGCCGCTCCCGGACGGGAGCGGTTCGACCGTCGTCGGACCCCGTAGGGCCGCCGCTCCCCGGGCAGGGACAGGGCCCGGGCCCGCGGCTCGGCCGACAGCCGGTCGAGGTCCCGGCGGGAGAGATCGGCGGACGCCGTCCGGCGCCCCTCGGGGACGCGGCCGACGACGCGCCGAGCGCGGCCCCGGCCCGATGCCGAAGGGGCGCCGCGCCCATGGGCCGCGCTGCCCCGCCGCCCCTACCCCCGCGTCAGCCCCAGCAGGTCCCACGCCGGTCCCACCGGCCGCTGCCCCAGCGGCCAGACCGCGCGCAGGGCCCGCCGCAGGCCGAGGCCGGCGACGGGGACCTCGACGAGACGGCGGCCGGCGAGTTCGTCGACGACGGCCAGTTCGCTGAGGACGGACGGGCCGGCGCCGCTCACGACCGCCGCCTTGACGGCCGTGGTGGAGGCGAGCTCCAGCAGCGGCGGGGCCGGGCCGTCCTCGGCGGCGAGGGCCGCGTCGAGGACCTGCCGGGTGCCGGAGCCGCTCTCGCGGAGGATCAGGGGGGTGGCGGCGAGCTCGGCGCGGCTGAGGGGCGTCCGGCGGCGGGCCCAGGGGTGGGTGGGCGCGGTGACCAGGACGAGCCGGTCGTGGCCGATGACGGCGCCGTCGAGGCCGGGCGGCAGCTCCAGGCCCTCGACGAAGCCGAGGTCCGCCCGGCCCGCGAGGAGGCGGGCCGCCACGGCCGCCGAGTTGCCGGCGAACAGCGAGACGGCCGTCCCCGGCCGCTCCGTGCGCAGCGTGATCAGCCAGCCGGGCAGCAGGTACTCGGCGATGGTCATGCTCGCCGCGACCCGCAGCCGCGAGTCGCGGCGGGTGCGCAGCGCCTGGGCCCCGGCGTCGAGGGCCTCGGCCGCCTCGACGATCCGGCGCGCCCAGTCCGTCACCAGGACGCCCGCCGGGGTGAGCCGGGAGCCGCGCGGCGAGCGCTCCACCAGGGCGACGCCCAGCATCCGCTCCATGCCCCGGAGGCGGCCGCTCGCGGCGGGCTGGGTGATGCCCAGCTCGCGGGCCGCGCGGCCGAGGCTGCCCAGCCGGGCCACGGCGAGCAGCAGCTCCAGGGCGGCCAGGTCGGGGACGCGCTCCGCGATCGGCCGGGGCGGGCCGAACGAGTCCGACGGGTGAGTCATAAGTCCAGGTTATGTGGTCATAGGGATGTGGTCCCTGGTGAGGGAGGGCCGGAAGGCCGACCGTGGAGGCATGAGCACGGTCGGTTCCCTCACCCCAGTCCCCAGCCCGGCGGCCCCCGGTCCCGCCGCCCCCTCCCCCGGCGTCCGCCGGCTGCGTCACCTCGGCCCGAACTGGTACGCCACGGTCATGGGCACCGCCATCGTGGCGAGCGCCGGCGCGGCGCTCCCCGGGCGGGCCCTGCCGCGTCCGGCCCTGGAGGCCGTCTGGGTCCTGGCGACCGCCGCGCTCGCCGTCCTCCTCGCCACCCGGGCCGCGCACTGGGCGCGCCACCGGGACCAGGCGGCCCGGCACCTCGCCGACCCGGCGGTGGCGCCGTTCTACGGCTGTCTGGCGATGGCCCTGCTGGCGGTCGGCGGCGCGACGCTCTCCGTGGGGGCGGGCGTGATCGGCGCACCGGCGGCGGTGGCGGTGGACGCGGTGCTGTGGACGGCGGGCACGGTCACCGGCCTGGCGGCCGCCGCAGGCATCCCGTTCCTGATGGTGACCCGGCACCGCGTCGAGCCCGGCACCGCCTCGCCCGTGTGGCTGCTGCCGGTCGTGGCGCCCATGGTGTCGGCCGCGCTCGGCCCGGCGCTCGTGGCACACCTGCCGGCCGGGCAGCCGCGGGAGGCCCTGCTGCTCGGCTGCTACGCCCTGTTCGGGCTGAGCCTGCTGATGACGCTGGTGATCCTGCCGCTGTTGTTCTCCCGGCTGGTCCACCACGGCCCGCTGCCGCTCGCCCTCACCCCGACGCTGTTCCTCGTCCTGGGCCCGCTGGGGCAGTCCACCACGGCGGTGAACAACCTCGCCGACGCGGCCCCGGGCGCGGTCGGCGGCCCGTACCCGGCGGCGATGGCGGTTTTCGCGGTGCTGTACGGCGTGCCGGTGATGGGCTTCGCCCTGCTGTGGCTGGCCTTCGCCACGGCCATGGTGGTCCGGGCGGCCCGCTCCGGCATGGGCTTCGCGATGACCTGGTGGGCGTTCACCTTCCCGGTCGGCACCTGCGTCACGGGCGCCGCGGGGCTGGCGCGCCACACCGGGCTGCACGCCCTCACCTGGCTCGCGGCCGGCCTGTACGCGGTGCTGGTCGCGGCCTGGGCGGTCGCGGCCGTACGGACCGCGGGCGGGCTGGTCAGCGGACGGCTGTTCGCAGCGCCCGTCCCAGCACCTCGGGCGCGTGTGTCAACGACGGCCCGTACCAGGTGAGATGACGGCCGCTGACCAGCGCGGCGGGGAGCCCGGGGAACGCCTCGGGCCCGTCGTCGCGCGTGAAGCGGTACGGCTCGTCGGGCAGCACGACCAGGTCCGCCCCGCTCGCCCGCAGCTCCTCCAGCGGGACGCGCGGATAGCGCTCGGCGTGGCCGGCGTACACCTGGCGGACGCCGAGCCGGGCGAGGACGTCGCCGGCGAAGGTGTCCCGCCCGAGCACCATCCACGGCCGGCGCCACACCGGAACCACCGCCTTCAGTACGGGGGTTGTCCCCACATCCCGCCAGGCGTCCCGCGCGTCCGCCAGCCACCCGGGCGCGGCCAGCCCGCAGCCGGCCACGAGCAGCCGTTCCAGCTCCTCGAACGCCTGCTCAAGCGTGCGCACTTCGGTCACCAGCACCTCGAGCCCCGCCGCGCGCAGGGCGGCGAGGTCGGGGGCGCGGTTCTCCTCCTCGTTGGCGACGACCAGGTCCGGCGCGAGCGCGGCGACCCGCGCGACGTCGGGGTTCTTGGTGCCCCCGACCCGGACGACGTCGAGCCCGGCCGGGTGCTCGCACCAGTCCGTGGCGCCGACGAGCAGCTCGGGCGCGGTGGCGGCGACGGCCTCGGTGAGGGACGGGACGAGCGAGACGACGCGGCGTACGGTTCGCTTGGGCGACGTGGTCACCGTGCCACCGTACGCCGTCGGCAGGTGGGGGTGCCCCGGGCCCGCCCTTTCACCGTTTCTCGCGGGGGCAAGCCCCCGCACCCCCGAAGCGCGCTGCGCGCGCTGTCCTCAAACGCCGGACGGGCTGAATATCAGCCCGTCCGGCGTTTGAGGACAAGGGGGTCTGGGGCGCAGCCCCAGGAAGCGGCGAAAGGGTGGGACCGGGGCACCAGCCCGCCGCAGGCGCTCCCTCAGGACGTCTTCACCGGCGCCAACTTGTCCAGCAACCCCGGATGGGCGTCCAGCCAACGCCCGGCGGACGCCTTCTCCTTCCCCTTGCCGCCCTTCTGGATTTCCGCCTCCAGAGAGGCCAGGTCCTTCTCGGACATCGAGAACCCCTTCACCCACTCCGCGATCCGCGGGAAGTCGGCCGCGAAGTCCTTCTTGCCCACGACGTGCAGCTTCTCGCCCTTGCCCCAGGCCCCCTTGGGGTCCTTGAGCTTCTTGAGGTCGTAGGTGCCGTACGCCCAGTGCGGCGACCACAGGGTGGTGACGACGGGCTCCTTGTTCTTGATGGCCCGGTCGAGCTCGGCGAGCATCGTGGAGGTGGAGGACGAGACGACCTTGTACTCGCCGTCCAGGCCGTAGTCCTTCAGGACGTTGCCGTTGAGCTTGCCCATCATGCCGGCGCTGGCCTCGATGCCGACGATCTTCCCGCCGAACTTCCCGGCCTTGCCCTTGAGGTCCTCCAGCGAGTTCACGTCCTTGACGTACGACGGGACGGTCAGTTCCAGGGACGTGGGGCCGTACCACGTACCCAGGTCGCTGAGCTTGTCGCCGTACCGGTCCATGTACTGCTGGTGCGTGGTGGGCAGCCAGGAGTCGAACTGGACGTCCATCTGGCCCTGGGCCAGCGCGGTGTACAGCGGACCGGGGTCGAGCTGCTTGACCTCGGGCTTGTAGCCGCGGGCCTCCAGGACGTTCTGCCAGAGGTAGGTGGTGGCGACGGCCTCGTCCCACGGGAAGTAGCCGATCTTCACCTTCTGGCCGCGGCCGATGTCGGATCCGGCGGCCACGCTCTCCCGGTCCCCACCGCCGGCGAGGTGCATGCCGCCCGCGACGAGCGCGAGGACGACGACGCCGACGGTGGCGACAGCGGTGCCGGGCCGGTAGTTGAGCACGGCCGAGGGCCGTGCGGACGCGGACGCCTTCGCGGACGCCCGGCGGCCGAGCGGGGAGACCCGCTTGCCGAGCGCGCCGGTCATCCGGTCCAGGTACATGGCGAGCACGACGACCGCGAGGCCGCTCTCCACACCGCCGCCGATGTCGACCTGGGTGACGGCCGCGTAGACGGTCTCCCCGAGACCGCCCGCGCCGGCCATGCCCGCGATGACGACCATGGACAGCGCCAGCATGATGACCTGGTTGACGCCCGCCATGATGGTGGGCAGCGCCAGCGGGAGCTGGACGCGGGTGAGGGTGTGCCGCGGGGTGGTGCCGAACGCCCGGGCGGCCTCGACGAGTTCGCCGTCCACCTGGCGGATGCCCAGCTCGGTCATCCGGACGCCGGGCGGCATCGAGAAAATGATCGTCGCGAACAGGCCCGGGATCGGGCCGATCGAGAAGAACATCACGCCGGGGATCAGGTAGACGAACGCCGGCATCGTCTGCATCAGGTCCAGCACCGGGCGCAGCGCCCGGCTGACGCGCTGGTCGCGGGCGGCCCAGATGCCCAGCGGCACCGCGAGCAGCAGGGTGATGAAGCTGGCGACGAGGACGAGCGACAGGGTGGCGGTGGCCTCGTCCCACAGCTCGAAGGAGTCGATCAGGGCGAGGCCGGCGAAGGCGAACACCCCGGCGAGCAGCCCGCGCAGCCACCAGGCGACGACGGCCAGGATGCCGGCCATCAGCAGCGCGTGGGGCGCGTCGAGCACCGCGTGCACACCGTCGTAGAGGCCGGTCAGGACGGTGCTGATGGCGTCGAAGAGCCAGGAGAGGTGGTTCTGGAGCCAGTCCACGGCGGACTGCGCCCAGGAGCCGAGCTTGATCCTAGGCACCGGCGGTCACCCCCGCCGGCTGCTCGCCGAGCACGGCCAGCAGCCGGTCCCGGGTGACCACTCCCGCCGGGGTGCCGTCGGCGCCGGTCACGGTGACCGGTCCGGTGCCGAGGGCCAGCGGGGCGAACAGGTCGGCCAGCGGCGTGTCGGCGGCGACGGTCGCGACGGCGTCCGCGGCCTCGCCCTGCTCCGCGACGGAACCGGCGGTGAGCACCCGCGAGCGGTCGACGTCCTGGATGAAGGAGGCGACGTAGTCGTTGGCGGGCCGGACGAGGATGTCCTCGGCGGTGCCGTTCTGGACGATGCGGCCGTCGCGCATGACGGCGACGCGGTCCCCGAGGCGCATGGCCTCGTTGAGGTCGTGGGTGATGAACACGATGGTCTTCTTCAGCCGCTTCTGCAGGTCCAGCAGCTGGTCCTGCATGTCGCGGCGGATCAGGGGGTCGAGGGCGCTGAAGGACTCGTCCATCAGCAGCAGGTCGGCGTCGGTGGCGAGGGCGCGGGCGAGGCCCACGCGCTGCTGCATGCCGCCGGAGAGCTCGTCGGGCCAGGAGCGCTCCCAGCCGGCCAGTCCGGCGAGCTCCAGGGCCTCGGCGGCCCGCGACTCGCGCTCGGCGCGCGGGACGCCGCGCACCTCCAGGCCGTAGCCCGCGTTCTCCAGCACGCTGCGGTGCGGGAAGAGGGCGAAGTGCTGGAAGACCATGCTGATGTTGCGCGAGCGGACCTCGCGCAGCTCGGCGGGGGTCAGGGCGGTCAGGTCACGCCCGTCGTAGGAGACCCGGCCGGAGGTGGGGTCCAGGAGGCCGTTGAGCATCCGGAGCAGGGTGGACTTGCCGGAGCCCGAGAGACCCATCACGACGAAGATCTCGCCGGCCTCGACCTCGAACGAGGCGTCGATCACGGCTGCCGTGGTGCCGTCCGCACGCAGCTCGTCGCGGCTCGCGCCGCCTTCGAGCCGCTTGACGGCGGCTTCGGGTCGTTTGCCGAACACCTTGTACAAGTGCTCGGCCTTCAGCCTGGACACATACACCTCACGGGTCGAACCTGGTGACGCCCGCCTCCCCCCAGCGGGCGGCCGTGGAACGGGACGGGCATCGGGCCCGCGTCCCGCCCGCGCCGTTCCGGCACAGACGGGTCCGCTCCGCGGCCGCGCCTGCCCTCCTTTATCGGGAGCAAACGGAAGAGTGATCCACTTCACATGGGGCGGGAGGTGTGTCAGTGGCGTACGGCATGATCGGGGTGTGACGCGACGCCTGATGCTCCTCGACACGGCCTCCCTCTACTTCCGCGCGTACTTCGGCGTGCCGGAGTCGGTGCGGGCCCCCGACGGCACGCCCGTGAACGCGGTGCGCGGCCTGCTGGACTTCATCGCCCGCCTCGTCCAGGACCACCACCCGGACGACCTGGTGGCCTGCATGGACGAGGACTGGCGCCCGCAGTGGCGCGTGGACCTGATCCCCTCCTACAAGGCGCACCGGGTGGCCGAGGAAGTGGCGGAGGGCACGGACGAGGAGGAGGTGCCGGACACCCTCTCCCCCCAGGTGCCGGTGATCGAGCAGGTACTGGACGCGGTGGGCATCGCCCGCGTCGGCGCGCCGGGGTACGAGGCCGACGACGTGATCGGCACGCTCACCGCGCGGGCCGCCGGCCCGGTGGACGTCGTCACCGGCGACCGGGACCTCTACCAGCTCGTCGACGACGCCCGCGGGGTGCGCGTGCTGTACCCGGTGAAGGGCGTCGGCACGCTCCAGATGGTGGACGAGGCGGTACTACGGGAGAAGTACGGGGTGGACGGCCCCGGCTACGCCGACCTGGCGCTGCTGCGCGGCGACCCCAGCGACGGACTGCCCGGGGTGCCGGGGGTCGGCGAGAAGACGGCGGCGAAGCTGCTGGCCACGTACGGCGACCTGGCGGGCATCCTGGCGGCCGTGGCCGACCCGGGGTCCAGGCTGACCCCGGCGCAGCGCCGGCGGCTGGACGAGGCACGGCCGTATCTGGCGGTGGCGCCGAAGGTGGTGCGGGTGGCGTCCGACGTGGCGCTGCCGCCGTTCGACGCGGCCCTGCCGGCCGGCCCGCGCGACGCGCGCGCCCTGGGGATGCTGGCCGAGCGATGGGGGCTGGGCGGATCCTTGCAGCGGCTGCTGTCCGCCCTTCCCGGGGAGGAGTAGTGTTAGGTTAGGCATTCCTAACTAAGATCTCGTAACCCGCGCGTGCTCAGGGAGACCGTCCAATGGCAGACCGCCCCGCCCCCAGGAAACGTCCGGTCCACCGGGCGCACGTGCTGCGCACCGAGCACCTGACGCCGCACATGACACGGGTGGTCCTGGGCGGCGAAGCCCTGGACGCGCTCCCGGCCGGGGAGTTCACGGACCACTACATCAAGATCCTCTTCCCCTACGAAGGCGTCGCCTACCCGGAGCCCTTCGACATGGAGGTCATCCGCCGGGACCTGCCGCGCGACCAGTGGCCGCGCACCCGGACGTACACCGTGCGCTCCTTCGACCGCCTCGCCCGCGAACTCGCCGTCGACTTCGTGGTCCACGGCGACGAGGGCCTGGCCGGCCCCTGGGCCGCCCGCGTCGAGCCGGGCGCCGAGGTGCTGTTCATGGGCCCGGGCGGCGCCTACGCGCCCGACCCGGAGGCCGACTGGCACCTCCTCGCGGGCGACGAGAGCGCCCTCCCCGCCATCGCCGCCGCCCTGGAACGGCTGTCGGCGACCCACCCCGAGGCCACCGTCCGGGCGTTCGTCGAGATCGCCCACGAGGACGAGGAGCAGAAGCTCGACCTCGCCCCCGGCATCGAGGTGACCTGGCTGCACCGCGGCGCCGCCCCCGTCGGCGAGGCCCTCGTGACCGCCGTCCGCTCCCTCGACTTCCCGCCCGGTGACGTCCACGCCTTCGTCCACGGCGAGGCCGGCTTCGTCAAGGAACTCCGCCGCCACCTGCGCCTGGAGCGCGAGATCCCCCGCGAACGCCTCTCGATCTCCGGCTACTGGCGCCGGGGCCACGACGAGGACGGCTGGCAGGCGTCCAAGCGCGAGTGGAACCAGCAGGTGGAGGCGGAACAGGAGACGGCGACCGGCCCCGCCGTCCTCTCCAGCCCGTCCGGCGTCTGAGGGCAGCACGCGAACGCTTCCCCCCGCCCCCCCCTCCAGCCCGTCCGGCGCTTGAGGACGCGCGCCGCAGGCGCGCTGGGGGTGCGGGGGCTCGCCCCCGCAAGAAACGGTGAAAGGGCGGGACTGGGGCACTCCACCAACCCCCCGGCCCGCCCCCACCCCCGACCCCGCGGGGATAGGCTCAGCGCCATGCGCCCCGCACGGATATCCCTCGCGAGCACGGCCGCCGCGGTCCTCGCCCTGGCGACGGCCGGTCCCGTCCTCGCCACGCCCGCCCCGGCCATGCCGCACACGGAGATCACCCGCGCGGCCCCGACCCCACGCGGCGGCGACGCCGAATTCGTCGTGACCCTGGAGGGCCCCGCCCCCGAGGGAGTCGACTCCATAGTGGTGGAGTCACCCGTCTTCGACGCGAAGATCACCGTCCCCAAGAAGGACTTCGGCCACAACAAGGCCGACGACACCACCATGCCAGTCCGCGGCCGCGTCCGCTGCGACGCCCGGCCCGGCGAGCACCCGGTCCGGGTGCTGCTGAACGGCACGGGAAACCCCGCGGCGGCCACGCGGCTGACGGTGACCGGCGGGCACACCGGCGCCTGCGACGGCGGCTCGCCCCGCCCCACCGCGTCCACCGGCCCGGCCGGCGCCTCCACGCTGCGCCTGCGCCCCGGCGGCCGCGAGCCGCAGCGCGGTGGCGAGGCCGTGTTCACCATCACCACCGACCGGGCCACCCTCGACGCGCACGACGCCCTCGTCCTCCGCTCCCCCGCCTTCGTCGCCCCCGTCAAGCGCCTGTCCGAGAACTTCAAGGAGGGCAAGGCCGACGGCTGGTGGACCGACCTCGCCGGCATGGTGCGCTGCGACGTCCAGCCCGGCACCTACGCCGTGGACCTCGTGGCCGGTGGCGGGGACGAGGAGGAGGACTCCCCCTTGGAGTCGGTGAAACTCACCGTGCCGAAGGCCATGGACCCGGCCAACCGCGACTTCTGCGCCGGCCCCCACGCGTACAAGGAGATCGTCGACCGGACCAGCGAGACCGCCCCCGACGAGGACGGTTCCGAGGGCGGCGACCACGGCGCCGGAGCCGGCGACGGCGGCCCGGGCACCGGCACGATCGTCGGCATCGCGTCCGCCGCGGCCCTGGTGGCGGCCTCGACCACGTACTTCCTCGTCGGCCGCCGCCGCAGGCGGGCACGGAAGCGGCCTGACAAGTCCTGGTAGCCCGGGCATCGCCCAGCCTGTCGGGAGTCCCCCCTTCCACAGGAGGGACCGGGGCGGGACCAAGCCGGGGCCCCGCCCCCACCCGGGCCTACAGGGACCTACACGGACCGCTGATAAGCCCGGAACGTCCGCCCCGAGACCCACACCGCGACCACCCCGGCCGCCAGCAGCGCCCCACCCCGCACCAGCACCAGGCCCCAGTCCGGGTCACCCGCCAGAGCGGACCGGCTCATGACCAGCGCCCAGTCGACGGGATTGAAGTCGACGGCGTGCCGCATCCATCCCGGCATCAACCCCGGCTTCATGAAGGCGGACGAGACGAACGTCAGCGGCAGCAGCAGAAACGTGTTGAGCGCGATGATCGACTCACGCTGCCGGGCCAGCACACCGATCGTGTTGGACACCGCCCCCGTCACCACGGCCAGCAATACGGAGGCCAGCACCAGCAAGGCCAGCCCGCCGGCCCCACCGGGATACTCCGCACCGCCGGCCAGCCCGAGCAGCACGATGACGACCGACTGGACGGCCGTGCTCACGGCCTGCTGCACGACGTTGGCGTTGATCAGCGCGCCCCGGCTCACCGGTGTGGTGAGGAACCTGTTGAGCGTGCCGCGCTCTATCTCGTCCAGCGTGCTCATCCCCGCCCACATGGCGCTGGAGAGGGCGCTCATGACGACGACCCCCGGCACCAGGTAGTCGAGGTAGCTGCCGCCGAAGCCGGGCAGCTCGACCACCCGGCGGAACAGGGCGCCGAAGAGGAACAGCCAGATCACCGGCTGGATCAGGGTGACCACCAGAAAGGCGGGCTGCCGCACCACGCCCATCAGTTGACGCTGCGTCATGTACCACGTGTGCCGAAGGGCGACACTCATCGCACACCCCCCGCCGGAACGGCGTTCGCGTCCGCGTCCACGTCCGCGAAGCGCCGCCCCGCGTGCCGCAGGTAGACGTCGTCGAGCGAGGGCCGGGCGACGGTGACGGACGCGACCGGAACGCCGGCCCCGGCGAGCGCGGCCAGGACGGCGGGGACGGCGGCGGCGCCGTCGTCCGCCCGGGCGCTCAGCCGGCGCCCGTCGAGGACGGCCTCTCGGACGCCGGCGGACGCGCCGAGCGCCGCCGCGAGGGACGGTCCGGCCGCCGGATCCACCGGATCGCGCAGCTCCACGTGCACGGCGTCGCCGCGCAGTTCGCCCTTGAGCCCGTCGGGCGTGCCCGTGGTGACGACGCGCCCGCGGTCGACGATGGCGATCCGCTCGGCGAGCCGGTCGGCCTCGTCCAGGTAGTGGGTGGTGAGCAGGATGCTCAGCCCCTCCTCCCCGGCGAGCCGGCCGATCTCGTCCCACATGGCCGTCCGCGCCTCGGGGTCGAGCCCGGTCGTCGGCTCGTCGAGGAACAGCACCTCGGGCCGGTGGACCAGACCGATCGCGACGTCGAGCCGGCGCAGCATGCCGCCGGAGTACGTCCGGGCGGGCCGGCCGGCCGCGTCGGTGAGGGCGAAGCGGACCAGCAGCTCGTCGGCGCGGGCGGCGAGGGCGGCGCCCCTGAGACCGTACAGCCGACCCTGGAGCAGCAGGTTCTCGCGGCCGGTGGCCGTGGGGTCGGCCCCGGAGCGCTGGGCGACCACGCCGATGGCGCGGCGTACGCGCTCGGGCCGGCGGAGGACGTCGTGGCCGGCGACGGACGCGGTGCCGGCGTCGGGCCGGGCCAGGGTGGTGAGGATCTTGACGGTGGTGGACTTGCCGGCGCCGTTGGGGCCGAGGAGCCCGAAGACGGTGCCGGCCCGGACGGTCAGGTCGAGCCCGTCCAGGGCGGTCACCCCGCCAGGGTAGGTCTTGGTCAGCCCGCGCGCCTCGATGGCGGGCGCGGCGGTGCCGACGGGCATGGCTGTGCTCATGGCTGAGCGGCCTCCGTGTGTCGGTGGGTTCGGTGCACGCCGAATCCGGTGCCGCCGGATTCGGGTGTATGACGAACCGGTCCACGGGGGTGCCGGGCTATCCTGGGTGTGCCGCACCTCGACAGCCGGCCTGCCCCGCAGGCCCGTTCGGGGTTCCGGGGCCCGGTGGGCGCTGCGCCAACAGCGCCCGCCGGGCCCCTTTCTCATGTCTCAGTCCGCGTCGTCGTTCGCGGCCTCCTCCAGTTTCCGCAGGGTCTCCGGTAGCCGGCCGGTCTCGCTCAGCTCGCGCCACTCGTCCGTACCGCCGACCGCGCCCCGGTCTAGATCGGCGCGGAAGCCGTGGAGCCAGTTCAGCTCGGCCTCCAGCATGTGCAGCCGGAACTCCGTCTCGACGAGCAGCAGCCGGGGCAGCGTGCCGTCGAGGTCCCGGAGCGCCTCCCGGTGCCCGGCGGCCTCACCCTCGCGGGCGGCGATCCGGTCGTCGAACAGGGCGCGGGCCTCGTCGTACGGCAGCGCCATGAGCAGCGACAGGGCCGTCTCGAACAGCGGGTACTCCCGCACCGGAACGGCCACCAGGTCGGCGAGCCAGTCGCGCGCCTCCCGCCGCCCGGCGGGGGTGAGCCCGTAGAGCGTGCGCTCCGGGCGGTTGCCCCGGCGGTCGGTGCCCGCCTCCTCGACGAAGCCGTGCTTCTCCAGGTTGCGCACCACGGTGTAGAGCGAACCGTAGTTGATCTTGATGCTCTGATCCTTGCCCCGCAGCCGCAGCACCCTGGCGATCTCGTACGGGTGCATCGGCCGTTCGAACAGCGTGACCATGACGGCCAGCGCCAGGGGGTTGCTCAGCTTGCGGCGGACTGCCACGTCGACTCCTCGTCGTCGTATATCCGTCCACAAGCATATCGCGTTACCCGCAGGAGGCAAGTCCGCGATGTATCGCGTCTCGGAAAACATCGGAGGGCATCGGGGGGCATCGGGAAACAGGGACGGACGCGAGAGAGCCCGCCCCCGGACGACGTCCGGGAACGGGCTCTCGACAAGGATTCGGCGCGGGTCACCCCACCGACGAGTAAGCCACCACACCCCGCAGCAACCCGTCGACCGCCTTGCGCGCGTTCCGCGCGACCGGGCTGCCGTGCGGCGCGGCGGCCGCGATCTGGCCGAGGACGTCGATCAGCTGCTTGGTCCAGCGGACGAAGTCGCCGGCCGGCATCTCGATCTCGCGCAGCACCTCGTCCAGCCCGTGCCCGGAGGCCCAGCGGTAGGCGGCCCAGGCGAACCCGAGGTCGGGCTCGCGCTGGCCCACGCCCTCCGCCTGGTTGATCCGGTGCGCCTCCTCCAGGGCGTCCAGCCGGCCCCAGATGCGGACCATCTCCCCCAGCGCCGCCTTGGCCTCGCCGGAGGGCAGCTTGGGCGCCACCGCGTCGTCGCTCATCCGCGCCTCGTAGACCAGCGCGGACGCGCAGGCCGCCAGCTCGGCCGGGGCCAGCCCGTCCCAGACGCCCTCGCGCAGGCACTCGGAGGCGAGCAGGTCCAGCTCGCCGTAGAGCCGGGCGAGACGCCGGCCCTGCTCGGTCACCTCGTCGTTCCGCAGATAGTCGAGGTCGGTCAGGAGCGCGCAGATCCGGTCGAAGGTCCGGGCGATGGTGTTCGTCCGGCCCTCGATCCGCCGCTCCAGCTGCCGGGTGTCCCGCTGCAGCCGGTGGTAGCGCTCGGCCCACCGGGCGTGGTCCTCACGCTCGTCGCAGCCGTGGCAGGGGTGCGCCCGGATCGCCGTCCGGAGCCGGGAGATCTCGGCGTCGTCGACCGCCGCCGACCGGCCCTTGCGGTGCCGCTCGGGCACGATGTGCCCGGCCTTGGTGCGCAGCGCCGACGCGAGGTCGCGACGGGACTGCGGGCTGCGCGGGTTGAACGTGCGCGGGATGCGCATCCGCTCCAGCGGCTCCACGGGCACCGGGAAGTCGAGCGCCGCCAGCCGCTTGACCTGCCGCTCGGCGGTGAGGACGAGGGGGCGCGGACCCTCGTAGTCGTAGCCGCGGGAACGGTCGGCACGGCCGGGCAGCCCGGGGTCCAGCACCAGCGCGAGCCCGGCGAACTTGCCGGTCGGCACGTGGATCACGTCGCCCGGCTTGAGCTTCTCCAGGGCGGCGGCCGCGGCGGCCCGGCGCTGGGCGGCGCCCTGCTTGGCCAGCTCGGTCTCCCGCTCCTTCAGCTCCCGGCGCAGCCGCGCGTACTCGTCGAAGTCGCCGAGGTGGCAGGTGATCGCCTCGCGGTAGCCCGCCAGGCCCTCCTCGTTCTTCTGCACCTGCCGCGAGATGCCGACGACCGAACGGTCCGCCTGGAACTGGGCGAACGAGGTCTCCAGCAGCTCCCGCGACCGGTGCCGGCCGAACTGGGAGACGAGGTTGACCGCCATGTTGTACGACGGCTTGAAGCTCGACCGGAGCGGATACGTCCGGGTGCCGGCCAGGCCCGCGAGGGCACCCGGGTCCATGGCCCGCTGCCAGAGCACGACCGCGTGCCCCTCGACGTCGATGCCCCGCCGCCCGGCCCGGCCGGTCAACTGGGTGTACTCGCCGGGGGTGATGTCCGCGTGCTGCTCGCCGTTCCACTTGACGAGCTTCTCCAACACCACCGACCGGGCGGGCATGTTGATGCCCAGGGCCAGCGTCTCGGTGGCGAAGACCGCCTTCACCAGGCCCTTGACGAAGAGCTCCTCGACGACCTCCTTGAAGGTCGGCAGCATCCCGGCGTGGTGCGCGGCGATGCCCCGCTCCAGCCCCTCCAGCCACTCGAAGTAGCCCAGGACGTGCAGGTCCTCGTCGGGGAGCGCGGCCGTGCGCTCCTCCACGATCGACCGCACCCGGGCCCGGGCCTCGTCGTCGTTGAGCCGCAGCCCGGCGTAGAGGCACTGCTGGACGGCGGACTCGCAGCCGGCGCGGCTGAAGATGAAGGTGATGGCGGGCAACAGGCCCTCGGCGTCCAGCCGTTCGATGACCTCGACCCGGCTGGGGGTCCAGATCCGGCTGCGCTGCCGCCGCTCCCGCTCGCGGTCGGCCTCCCGCAGCATCTTGCCGCGGCGGCGGTCGCGGCCGAACGGCCGGCTGTTCTCCATCCGGGCCAGCCGTACGAGGTCCGGGTTGACCTCCCGGCGGCCGGTGACGGGCGTGCCGTCCGGACCCGTCTTCTCCTCGAACAGGTCGTACATCCGCCGCCCGGCCAGCACGTGCTGCCACAGCGGCACGGGCCGGTGCTCCGAGACGATCACCTCGGTGTCGCCCCGGACGGTGTCCAGCCAGTCGCCGAACTCCTCGGCGTTGGAGACCGTCGCCGACAGGGACACCAGCGTCACCGACTCGGGCAGGTGGATGATCACCTCTTCCCAGACGGCGCCGCGGAAGCGGTCGGAGAGGTAGTGCACCTCGTCCATGACCACGTGACCCAGCCCGTTCAGGGCCTGGGACCCGGCGTACAGCATGTTCCGCAGCACCTCGGTGGTCATCACGAGCACCGGGGCGTCGGAGTTGACGCTGTTGTCGCCGGTCAGCAGCCCGACCTTTTCCGCGCCGTAGCGCTTGACCAGGTCGTTGTACTTCTGGTTGGACAGCGCCTTGATAGGGGTGGTGTAGAAGCACTTGCGGCCCTCGCGGAGGGCCAGGTGGACGGCGAACTCGCCCACGATGGTCTTGCCGGAGCCGGTCGGCGCCGCGACCAGCACCCCCTTTCCGGCCTCCAGGGCCTCGCAGGCGTCGATCTGGAACGGATCCAGCTCGAAGTCGTACATCTCACGGAAGGAGGCCAGCGCGGTGGCCTGCTCCGCGGCGCGTCGCTTCGCCAGGGCATAGCGCTCAGCAGGGGACATGTCGTCGGTCATCTTGTCTACGAGCCTACCGGGCGGGTCGGACAGGCACGCGATCTTTACCAAGGGGGCCCTGCGGGCGGCTGTGCCCCGGTCCCGCCCCTTCGCCGATTCCTGGGGCTACGCCCCAGACCCCCTTTCGCGGCTTCGTCGCTCGTCCTCAATCGCCGGACGGGCTGATTCCAGCCCGTCCGGCGATTGAGGACAACCGCGCGGAGCGCGGTTTCGGGGGTCCGGGGGCTTGCCCCCCGGGAATCGGCGAAGGGGCGGGACCGGGGCTCACTCCCCCCGAGCCCCCAGCACCCGCACCGCACCCGGCACCGTCTCCGCGACCACCGGCAAAGCCCCCACCCGCTCCCCATCCGCATACGCCGTAACACCCACCGCTTCCAGCGACACCCGCGCCGCCCGAAACACCCGCACCTTCGGATGCGAAAGATGCGTCCCCCGATAAACACGGGGAAACACCCGCAGCAGCTCCCCCCGCCCACAGGCCCCCACCACCGTCACATCGAACAGCCCGTCGTCCATCCGCGCGTCCCCGCAGATCCGCATGCCGCCCCCGTACGACCCGCCGTTCCCGACGGCGACGAGCGTCGCCTCGACCTGCCGCTCCGGCCCGTCGTCGAACCGCAGCCGGTAGGGAATCGGCCGCAGCGCGGCGAGCTCCGCGAGCAGCGCGAGGTCGTACCGGAGCCGCCCGGAGGGGAACCGCATCCGGTTGCCGCGGTCGTTGACGCGCGAGTCGAAGCCGGAGGCGAGCACGGTCCCGAAGTACGGACCGCCGACCACCCTCCCCAGGTCACGGGGCACACCCCCGTCCCCTTTCAGCGACCCGGCGATCAGACGCGCCGCCGCCTCCGGGTCCCGGACGGGCAGCCGGTTGGCGCGGGCGAAGTCGTTGCCGGTCCCGACGGCGACGACGCCCAGCGGGGTCAGCGTGCCGGCGACGGCCTGAAGCGCGAGCGAGACCAGCCCGTCCCCGCCCACGGCGATCAGCGCGCCGGTGCCGCCGGCGACCGCCTCCCGGGCCCGCCGCAGCGCGTCGGCCTCGTCGGCACCCACGACGGTACGGACGGAGTGCCCGGCCGCGCGCAGCACCCGGGCGGCGGGCCGCGCGGCACGGGCACCGCGGCCCCGGCCGGCCGCCGGATTGACGAAGAGGGTGATGTCGCTGGTCACGCGCGGACCCTACGCGAAGGGGCGGCAGCCGTATACCGACTGCCGCCCCGAAGAACGCGGATCAGGATCAGGTGAAGTCGTCGTACCCGTTCCGCCGCACCGGCTGCCCGTTGTGCCCGTCACGACCGGACTCACGCCCCGACCGGTCCAGAGCGGGCAGCGGCTCCACGTCGCCGACCGACTCCGGCGTCAGGTCCAGGGGCGCCGCCTCATCGTCGTCGAGGAGACGGTCCGGGTTGGCCCTGCCTCTGCGCTTGTCGTTGGCCAGGGCGATGCCGACGGCGATGAAGTAGAGCGCGACGATCGGCCCGGCCAGCATGAACATCGAGTACGGGTCTACGGTCGGCGTCGCCACGGCCGCGAAGATCGTGACGCCCATGATCATGCCGCGCCACCAGCCCAGCATCCGGCGACCGGTGAGAATCCCGCCGAAGTTGAGCAGCATGAGCAGCAGCGGCAGCTCGAAGGAGAGACCGAAGACGATGATCATCCGCATGATCAGGTCGAGGAGGTCGTCCAGCGGTACGAGGTTGGTGACCCCGTCCGGTGTGAACTCGATCAGCACCTTGGCGGCCGTGGGCATGATCGTGTAGGCGAACCAGGCGCCCGCGGCGAAAAGCGGCACGCCCGCCGAGACGAAGCTGAGCGCGTACTTCTTCTCGTGCCGGTGCAGGCCCGGGGCCAGGAAGGCCCAGAGCTGGTAGAGCCACACCGGGCTGGACAGCACCAGACCGGAGACCATGGCCACCTTCATCGACAGGGCGAAGGGCCCGGTCAGCCCCGACATCGTGAGGGTGCCGCACTTGGTCCTGGTGCCGGACTTGGCCTCCAGCAGCTCCTTGACGGTGAGGTCACAGCCGATGGACTGCTGGATCGGGTGCTGGAACACCTCGATGATCTCGCGGTAGTAGACGAACGAGACGATCGAGACGATCACGATCGCGATGACCGACTTCGCCAACCGGTTGCGCAGCTCACGAAGGTGCTCCGCGAGGGGCATCCGCCCCTCGGGATCCTTCTCCTTCTTGCGGGCAGGCTTGAGCAACCCACGTCCCTATCTCGTGCGGCGGACGGTCGCCTGCCGGCGGCCGCCCCAGTCGTCCTCGGTCGTCAGCGCTGCGTCGTACGGTCGGCCGGCTCCTGCACCGGGCGCGAGGTCACGTCGCCGGGGGCCGCCTTGATCGTACGCGGGGCCGCCGCCTGCTGGTCCGCGGGCTCGGCGGGCGCCGCGGCGTCCTTGCCCTCGGACTTCATCGCCTTGGCCTCGCTCTTGAGGATGCGGGCGGACTTGCCGAGGGCACGCGCCATGTCGGGGAGCTTCTTGGCGCCGAACAAGAGCACGACAACGACGAGAATGAGGATGATCTCGGGGGCCCCGATCCGTCCGAACAACATAAGCGTTTACCTTCTCACCGAAGCGGTTTAGGGGTGTGGAGCTGTGGACCGATAAGACGTTTTGTCCAGCAGTCGTACGGCAGCGATCGTAACGCGCAAGGATGAACGCCGGGCAATCCCCGCGCGTACTTCCCCACCGTTCCCCCGCTGTTCCCGCGGGTGACCCTCCGCTTCGTCGGCAGGGTCACCCGCACCAGCGTACCGCCAGCGGTTCCGGCGCAGGAGACGGCCGTCGGACGCTTCCGGGGCGCCCGTCCGCGCCGGGTGTCACTCCGGGCGTGCGCCGTGCGCCACCCGCGCGGCCTCGGCCGCGAGCGGCGCGGCGGCCCGCTCCAGGTCCTCGGTCGCCCGGGCGATCCGCCGGGAGCTCTCCTCCACCTGCCGGGCCAGCCGGCGCACCTGCGCCAGGACGAGCGCGGCGAGGACGCCGAGCACGGCGATGCCGCAGAAGGAGAGGGCGACGGCCAGCATGGGGAAGAGCATGGGGACGAACCTACCGAAGGCGGAACGGCGGACGGGCACGGGCCCTGAGCCGCCGTCCGACGGCCCCTTGACGGATCCCGCCGGACGCCTGACGAACGCCTGACGGCTCCCACGGGACCCCCGACGGACCCTGGACAGATCCCCACCGAACCCCCACCGGCCCCCGACGGACCCTGGACGGACCCCGCCCGCTCCCCGTCAGACCCGCGAGTGCAGCCGCAGCGTCCGCACGCCCCCGCCGGTCAGCAGCTGCACGATCCGCTCCCCCGCCGGCTTGCGGACCGACGCGCCGCAGTCGGGGCAGGTGAAGGAGTAGAAGGTGGTGCGCCGGCTGCCGCCGATCGCCAGCCGGAAGGCGCCGGCCGCCAGCTCGAAACTCCCCCGGCAGTCGGGGCAGGCGGCCTTGAAGACCGCGTCCGACAGCTCCCGCGCGTACCCGTTCACCTCTCCCACCTCACCCGCCGTACGCCGCGAGGGCCTCGCGCGCCGCGTCCCGGGCGCTCGCCGCCAGCTCCGGGGGCGAGACGATCCGGCCGTCCCGGCCCAGCCGCAGCGCCAGCCGGCGCAGCGAGGCGGGGTCGGGGGTGCGCAGGGTGATCCGCAGACCGCCACCGGGCAGTTCCTCGGCGCTGTCGTGCGGGTAGTACTCGGCCACCCAGCGTCCGCCCGGGCCCACCTCGACGACGACCTCGGGGTCCTCGGCCGCGGGCTGCACCAGCCCGGCCGACAGGTCGCGGGGCTCGACGGGCGGCGGGTCGGAGACCTCGTCCAGCAGCCGGATCTCGGCCACCCGGTCCAGCCGGAAGGTGCGCCGGGCCTCGGAGAGCCGGCACCACGCCTCCATATAGGTGTGGCCGACGGCGAACAGCCTGATCGGGTCGACCTCGCGCTCGGTCAGCTCGTCGCGGGCCGGCGAGTAGTAGCGGACCCAGAGCCGGCGGCGCTCGGCGATGGCCCGGTCGACGTCGGCGAAGACGCCGCCCTCGGACTCGAAGGTGACCGAGAGCCGGGAGCTGGCGCCCGCCGTCTCCCCGGCCGCGGCCTCGATCTTGGCGGTGGCGCGGACCAGCGCCTGCCGGTCGCTCTCCCGCAGACCGGGGAGGGTGGCCACCGCGCGGGCGGCCACCAGCAGGGCGGTGGCCTCGTCGGCGGCGAGCCGCAGCGGCTCGCCGGTGCTGGTGCCGGACGCGTCCGGGTTGTGCCACCAGATGCGGTCGCCGTCGGTGTCGATGTCCAGCAGGTCGCCGCCACGGAAGCTGGTGCCGCACATCGGCAGTACATCGAGGTCGCCGATCAGTTCGTCCTCGGTGATGCCGAAGGCCCGGGCGACGTCGGCGACGCGGGCGCCGGGGCGCTCGCGCAGGTAGGTGACCAGTGACAGCATCCGCCGGGTCTGGTCGATGGCGTTTCCGGCCATGGGGGGTCGGTCCGTACCTTTCCGTTGAAAGTCCGCTCGAACCTGCTCGAAGTCCGCTGGGTGTCCGAAGGGGTCCGCTCGCCGGAGCGCGCCGGCGGGCGGCCGTCAGCCCGCGGCCACGGCCCGCAGCCGGTCGAGGACGTCGGCCCGCAGGTCGTCCGGTTCCAGCACCACCACGTCCGGGCCGAACTCGGCGAGCCAGGCGTCCAGCCCGTGCCCGTACGGGATCTCCAGTTCGTCCCAGCCGTCGCCCAGGTCGCGGCGGGCCAGGGCCTTGGCGCGCAGTGGGTAGCCGTGTCCCGCCCGGACCTTGATCAGCGCGGTGCCGGTGGCCGTCTCGCCCGCCCAGCTCTCCACCGTCTCGCGGACGGTGACGTGGTCCGGGACCGGCGCGGTGAAGGGCAGGGCGCGCGACCGGACGCGGCCGGTGATGCGGGAGAGGCGGAAGACGCGCTCCGCCTCACGGTCGCGGTCCCAGCCCGCCAGGTACCAGTGCCCGCGCCAGCACTCCAGCGTCCACGGCTCGACGTGCCGCTGCTCGGGGCGGGCCGCGTTGGCCTTGCGGTAGTCGAAGAGGACGGTCCTGCGGTCGCGCGCCGCCAGCATCAGCGGCTCGAACGCCGCCTCGTGCACGGGGATCCGCGTCTCCAGGGCGCCGCCCTCGTACGCGTCCTCCGCCAGCGGCATGCCGGCCGCGCGCAGCTTCTGCAGCGCGCCGCTGGCGGCCGACGCCAGCCGCGCCTGCTGCCAGACCTTCGCGGCGAGGCCGAGCGCCGCGGACTCCTCGACGTCGAGGGTGATCGGGGGGAGGCGGTTGCTGTCCCGGCGGGCGAGGTAGCCGGTCTCGCCGTCGATGCCCTCGACCGTCTCGATGATCAGGCCGAGCTCGCGGAGGTCCTCCTTGTCCCGCTCGAACATGCGGTTGAAGGCGTCGTCGCTGCCGGTGCCGGCGGTACGGGGGGACGGGGCGGCGTCCGGGTCACCGTCCGACGCGACATCCGCACCGGAGGCCACGTCGCCCCCCGGCCCGAAGGCCTCGATGTAAGCCTCGATCGACCCCCGCAGCTCCCGCTTGCTGAGC
Source organism: Streptomyces sp. NPDC021100 (assembly GCF_044333095.1). Classification (NCBI taxonomy): domain Bacteria; kingdom Bacillati; phylum Actinomycetota; class Actinomycetes; order Kitasatosporales; family Streptomycetaceae; genus Streptomyces; species Streptomyces sp. NPDC021100. The sequence continues at coordinate 210,386 of NZ_JBIRQH010000004.1, read as the reverse complement.
GGACGCCGCGTCCCCAGCAGGCACAGCGCCAGATTCATCAGCCGCTCGGCCTTGGCAATCGCCATCGACGCCCTCTCGCCCTCTTCTCATGTTCTTTCAACCGATGACCGTACCGCTCACGCGTCACCCGGCAAAAGCCGAGGGCCCGCGCACATGGCGCGGGCCCCCGGTCGGAACCGTTCGGCGTCCGGTCAGACGGCGACCAGGTCGCAGACGAAGATCAGCGTCTCGCCCGGGGCGATCACGCCGCCGCCGGCGCCACGGTCCCCGTAGGCGAGGTGGGCCGGGATGGTCAGCCGGCGGCGGCCGCCGACCTTCATGCCCTGGATGCCCTTGTCCCAGCCCTGGATGACCTGGCCGGCGCCGAGCTGGAACTCCAGCGGCTTGCCGCGGTTCCAGCTCGCGTCGAACTCCTCACCGGTGGAGTAGGCGACGCCCACGTAGTGGACCTTGACGAAGTCGCCGGCCTTGGCCACCGCGCCGTCGCCCTCCCAGATCTCGACGATCTCCAGGTCGGACGGGGCCGGGCCCTCGGGGAAGTCGATCTCCGGCTTGTCGATGCTCACGTAAGTGCTCCTACGAACGGAATCTTCGGACAACCGTGCAAGTTTCGCAGATCAGCGGTCCGTGTTCGTCCCGCCGGCCGGTCAGACCTTGCCCACGATGTCCACGACGAAGACCAGCGGCGCGTCGGCGGGGATACCGCTGCCGGGCGGCGGGCTGCTGCCGTACGCCTGCTCGGCCGGGAGCACCAGCAGCACCCTGTCCCCCACGTGCTTGCCGACCAGACCCTTGTCCCAGCCGGAGACGACCGAACCGGTGCCGATCTGGAAGGCGGTGGCGCCACCGTGGTCCCAGGACGAGTCGAACTTCTTCCCGCCGTCCCACAGCACACCGGTGTACTGGGCGACCAGACCGTCGCCGGCCTTGACCTCCGGGCCGTCGCCCTTGATCAGGACCTGCTCCTTGAGCTCCTTGGGTGCCTTCTGCCCCTTGGGCATGGTGATCTCGGCCGCCTTCCCGGACTCGGCCTTCACCTCCGGCATCCCCGCGTCGGGCTTCGCCTGCTCGCCCTTGGCCTCCGCCTTGGCGTCCACCGTGCCGGTGCCCACCACGTCGAGAACCCAGACGAGCGTCTGGTCCGCGTTCTGCTGGACCTTGTCGCCGTACATCGACTTCAGCGTGCCCTCGGCCCACACCCGGGTGCCGACCTTGCGGCCCACCAGGGCGTCGGCGACCGCGTCCGGCACCTGGCCGCCGCCCTCGCCGCCGCCCACCCGCTGCACCAGCTCGCGGCGCGGCCCCTTGGTGTCCTGGCCCGGCTCGGGGTTCCAGGTGCCCTTGGCGGTGGTGCCCTCCTGGGTCGACTGCACCGCGAAGGCGAGCCGGGTGAACGCGCCCTTCTCCACCGTGGCGCCCTTGCCCTCGGTGATCGTGGTGATCCGCACCTTGTCCGGACCCTTGGCGTCCTTCGGAGCGGAGATCTTCGGCTGCTCGCCGAAGGCACCCGTCACCGTGATCTTCGAGCCGCCCTGCGCGGAGCCGGAGCTCGCCGACGCCTTGGAACTGCTCTCGGAGGACTTCTTGGAACCGTCGTCGTCCGAGCCGCAGCCGGCGGCGGTCAACAGCAGGACGGGCACGGCCAGGGCGGCGGCCAGACGGCGGGACGGGCGGGTGCCGCTCGCGGTCCTCGCGAGACGACGGGATTGCGGGAATCGTCCCGCGGTGAATCGCAGCATCGGTCCAACTCGGGCTAGGGGGCGGTGGCTGAACAGTGCCCGCCACTCTACGGCCTGAGTCCCGCCCGTCACCCCCGTCCGACACGGCGGTGCGCCGGACCAAGAGGTCCGGCGCACCGATGCCGTATTCGCTTCCCCGAATTCGGAATGTCAGACCGTGCGTCCGCTCACATTCCGGCAATCAGCTTTTCCACCCGGTCGTCCACCGACCGGAAAGGGTCCTTGCACAACACCGTGCGCTGCGCCTGGTCGTTGAGCTTGAGATGGACCCAGTCGACGGTGAAGTCCCGCCGCTGCTCCTGCGCGCGGCGGATGAAATCGCCGCGCAGCCGGGCCCGGGTGGTCTGCGGCGGCACCGACTTGCCCTCGAAGATCTTGAGGTCGTTGCACACCCGCGCGGCCTGGCCGCGCCGCTCCAGCAGGTAGTACAGGCCCCGGCGGCGGTGGATGTCGTGGTAGGCGAGGTCTATCTGAGCGACCCTCGGATGGGACATGCTGATGGCGTTCTTCGCCCGGTAGCGCTCGATGAGCTGGTACTTCATCACCCAGTCGATCTCGGTGGAGATGCGGTCCAGGTCCTCGTCCCGGATCGCCTCCAGGGAACGGCCCCACAGCTCCAGCACCCGCTCGACGATGCCCGTGCGGATGCCGCGCCGTTCGCAGAAGTCGACGGCCTTCTCGTAGTACTCCTGCTGGATCTCCAGGGCGGACGCCTCCCGCCCGCTGGCCAGCCGCACCTTGCGGCGGCCGGTGATGTCGTGGCTGACCTCGCGGATGGCCCGGATGGGGTTCTCCAGGGTGAGGTCGCGCATCACCGTGCCCGCCTCGATCATGCGGAGCACCAGGTCGGTGGCGCCGACCTTGAGCAGCATCGTGGTCTCCGACATGTTCGAGTCGCCCACGATGACGTGCAGCCTGCGGTAGCGCTCGGCGTCCGCGTGCGGCTCGTCCCGGGTGTTGATGATCGGGCGCGAGCGGGTGGTGGCGGAGCTGACGCCTTCCCAGATGTGCTCCGCGCGCTGACTGACGCAGTAGACCGCGCCGCGCGGGGTCTGCAGGACCTTCCCCGCCCCGCAGATCAGCTGACGGGTCACCAGGAAGGGGATGAGGATGTCCGCGAGACGGGAGAACTCCCCGTGTCTGGCCACGAGGTAGTTCTCGTGGCAGCCGTAGGAGTTCCCCGCGGAGTCGGTGTTGTTCTTGAAGAGGTAGACGTCGCCCGCGATCCCCTCCTCGTGCAGGCGGCGTTCGGCGTCGACGAGCAGTCCCTCGAGAATGCGCTCGCCCGCCTTGTCGTGGGTGACCAGTTCGATCACGTTGTCGCACTCTGGTGTCGCGTATTCCGGGTGCGAGCCCACATCGAGGTAGAGACGGGCGCCGTTGCGCAGGAAGACATTGCTGCTGCGGCCCCAGGAAACGACACGGCGGAAGAGGTACCGCGCCACTTCGTCAGGCGACAGTCGGCGCTGTCCCCTGAACGTGCACGTGACGCCGTACTCGTTCTCCAGCCCGAAAATGCGGCGGTCCATGCCTGAACACTACGCCTGATGCCCTGCGCTGAAACCGGGTTCGACCGCACCGTTCCGATCGGATTCCGAACGCGCGACGACGGGCGACGCCTTCTCGGGGGCGGTCAGCGCCTTGCGCGCCGCCAGCAGGACGAGCGCCGCGGCGATGCCGCCGCCCGCCGCGACCGCGAACCCGGCCCGGGCACCGCCCGACTGCACCGCCGGACCGACGATCGCCGTACCGATGGACGCGCCGACACCGAACGAGGTGACCAGCCAGGAGAACGCCTCCGTGGCCGTGCCCGCCGGCGCGTGCCGGTCGACGACGACGAAGGCACAGGCGAGCGCGGGCGCCAGGAACACCCCGGCGATCCCCGCCAGAACGGTCATCGGGACGACACCGGGGACCAGCAGCAGCGGCACGTAGCAGACGGCCAGCGCGGCGATGATCACCCGCAGCCGCCCCTCCGGCGCACCGGCCCACTGCCGGCCGCCGTAGACGACACCGCCCACCAGGGCGCCGGCGCTGAGCGCGGACAGCAGATAGCTGGAGATCATCTGGTTGCCGTGCGCGTCGGCGTAGGCCACGGAGGCCACGGCTATCGAACCCAGCGCCGAGCCGACGAAGAAGAAGGTGCCCAGGACGACCAACAGCCCCCGGGAGCGCAGGGCGCCCAGCCAGTGCGCCTCGCGCGGCTCGCTGCGCCACTTCCGCGAGGGCGGCGAGCTGACGACGGCGAGCGCGCCGAGCACGCCCAGGGCGTTGATGACCAGCAGCGCGGCGGCCTCGGACCACTCGCGGACGAACAGCATCACGATCAGCGGGCCGACCGCGTACATGACCTCCTGGGCCACGGCGTCCAGGGCGTAGGCCGCGTGGATGCGGTCCTCGCGCTCCAGGACGGACGGCCACAGCGCCCGCAGGCCGCCCTCCAGCGGCGGGGTGAAGAAACCGGCGACGACCATGGCCGCGTAGGCGACGGGCAGCGGCTCCAGGCCGACGACCGCGAAGAGGACCATGCCCAGCGCGGACAGCACCGCCGAGGGCAGCATCACGCGCGGCTGGCCGTACAGGTCGACGGCCCGGCCGAGCAGCGGCTGGCCGAACGCGTTGGCCACGCCGTACGCGGCGGACAGGGCGCCGGCGAGGGTGTAGCTGCCGCCCTCGGCGCGGGCGAAGAGGACGACCGCCAGCGCGGCGGTCGCGGTCGGCAGCCGGCCCACCAGGGTGCCCGCCAGCAACCGCGCGGCGTACCGCGTCCTGAGCATCTCGCCGTAGCCCGCCGCCATCATCTGCCTCTCTCGACCGACCGTGGGTCGGTTTTACGTATAACGTTGACGCGTTATACGTACCATGTCGGCAGCTCACGGGTCCAGCCGTGGGCGGGGCGGCGGAGAGGGGCGTCACCGATGGTGACGGACGACGGCGAACAGACCACAGGCGGAGTACGCGGCGGTGGCCGCTGGCCGACGGTCCGCGGGACGCACGCGGCACCCGCCCGGGCGACCAGCCGGGACGTGGCCCGCGCGGCCGGCGTCTCCCAGGCGACCGTCTCCCTCGTCATGGGCGACAAATGGCGCGGCCGGGTCTCCGAGGCCCGCGCCGAGGCGGTCCGCTCCGCCGCCCGCGAACTCGGCTACCGCCGCAACCTCGCCGCCCGCGACCTGCGGCTCGGCCGGACCCGGACCGTCCTGCTCGTCGTCCCCGCCCTCACCAACGAGTTCTTCGCCCGCGTCTACGCCGGAGCCGCCCGCGCCGCCGGCGAACAGGGCGTCGGCGTCCTCCTCTACCCCTCCCCCACCGGCATCGGCCCCGCCCGCGACCCCTTCGCCTCCGCCCGCGCGGCCCTCGACGGCGTGATCGCCTCCTCCATGGCCGTCGACTCCCTCGCCGCCCTGCGGGCCGGCGGACTGCCGGTCGTCATGCTGGACAGCGACCCCGACAGCGCGGAGGCCGCCGCCACCGTCAACCCGGACATCGCCGACGGCATGCGGCAGATCGCCGCCCACCTGCTGGCCCTCGGCCACCGCCGCTTCGCCCACCTGTCCGCCGACGTCGACTCCTGGACCTTCCGCGTCCGGGCCCGTGCCCTGGCCGACACGGTACGCGGCGTCCCCGACGCACGCGTGGTGCGCACGGAGCCGGCCGCGCTGCACGTCGACGCGGGGCGGGCGGCGGCCGAACGCGTCCTCTCCGGGCCCGGGCCGCGCCCGACCGCCCTCGTCTGCGACGACGACATGCTGGCCGCGGGGGCTTGCAAGGCGGCTCGGCGGCTGGGGCTGCGCGTCCCGGACGACGTGTCCGTCACCGGGTTCGCGGACCTGTCGCTGGCGACGGCCGTCGATCCCGAGCTGACGACGGTGCGGCTGCCCGCCGAGGCGGTCGGTGAGGCGGGGATGCGGGCGCTTTCGGCTGTTCTCGACGGACGGCCCGATGGCGCTGCGCACCTGCCGGTGTCCCTGGTCGTCCGCGACTCCAGCGGGCGGGCTGCGGGCGGCGCCTGACGGCGGTGGGGTGCCCCGGTCCCGCCCTTTCACCGTTTCCTGGGGCTGCGCCCCAGACCCCCTTGTCGCGGCTCCGCCGCTCGTCCTCAAACGCCGGACGGGCTGATTTCAGCCCGTCCGGCGTTTGAGGACAGCGCCCGCAGGGCGCTTGGGGGGTGCGGGGGCTCGCCCCCGCAAGAAACGGCGAAAGGGCGGGACCGGGGCACCCCACCCGTCAGGACTCGCCCTCACCCTCCCCACCCGAGGCGGGCGCCGCGTCCCCGTCCAGCAACCGCGTCAGCTGACTGCCGAGCAACCGCTTGAACTTCCGCTGCTGCGGCCGCGTCCGGTCGAGAATCGCGACCTCAAGCTGCTCCGCGGTCAGCGTCCGCTCCCCACCGTTCGTGTCGCGGGCAAGCGACTCGACAGCAAGCTTGAGCGCCTCCGCGAGGCTCATCCCGTCCCGGTGCCGCTGCCCGAGATAGCTGCTGATCTGGTCGGCGTTGCCGCCGACGGCGACCGAGCCGTGCTCGTCGACGATCGAGCCGTCGTGCGGCAGCCGGTAGATCTGGTCGTCCTCGGGGCCGGCCCCGACCTCGGCGACGATCAGCTCGACCTCGTACGGCTTCTCGCCCGCGCTGGAGAAGATGGTGCCGAGGGTCTGGGCATAGACGTTGGCGAGGCCACGGGCGGTGACGTCCTCGCGGTCGTAGGTGTAGCCGCGCAGGTCGGCGTAGCGGACGCCGCCGATGCGCAGGGTCTCGAACTCGTTGTACTTCCCGACGGCCGCGAACGCGATGCGGTCGTAGATCTCACTGACCTTGTGCAGCGCGCGGGACGGGTTCTCGGCAACGAAGATCACGCCATCGTTGTACTGGAGGACCACGACGCTGCGGCCGCGCGCGATGCCCTTGCGGGCGTACTCGGCGCGGTCGGCCATGGCCTGCTGGGGAGAGACGTAGAACGGCGTCGACACCGGTTATCCGTCCCTTTCTGGTCTGTGGGGAGTGCGTACGGAGGACTCGGGACCGGGGGGCCTCAGAGCAGCGAGGCCCGGGGGCCGTCGGGCTCCTGGAGCCGCCGCTCGTGGATGGCCCGGACGGTCTCGGCCAGGTCGGCGTCGGTGAGCCTCCGGTACCCCTCGTCGGAGATGACGGTGACGATCGGGTAGATGCGGCGGGCGAGGTCGGGGCCGCCGGTCGCCGAGTCGTCGTCGGCCGCGTCGTACAGGGCCTGTACCACCAGTGTGGCCGCCTGCTCGGTGGAGAGGTCCTCCCGGTACAGCTTCTTCAGCGCGCCCCGGGCGAAGAGCGAGCCGGAGCCGGTGGCCGCGTAGCCGTACTCCTCGGAGCGGCCGCCGGTCACGTCGTAGGAGAAGATCCGGCCCTTGCCGCGGTCCACGTCCCAGCCCGCGAACAGCGGCACCACGGCGAGGCCCTGCATGGCCATGCCGAGGTTGCCACGGATCATGGTGGAGAGCCGGTTGGCCTTGCCCTCCAGGGAGAGCTGGGCGCCCTCGACCTTCTCGAAGTGCTCCAGCTCCAGCTGGAAGAGCTTGACCATCTCCACGGCGAGACCTGCGGTGCCCGCGATGCCGACGGCCGAGTACTCGTCCGCCGGGAAGACCTTCTCGATGTCCCGCTGTGCGATGACGTTGCCCATGGTGGCCCGACGGTCACCGGCCAGCACCACCCCGCCGGGGAAGGTCGCCGCGACGATGGTCGTGCCGTGCGGCGCCTCGACGGCACCCTTCACGGGCGGCAGCTGCCGGTTGCCGGGCAGCAGCTCGGGGGCGTGGTTCCCGAGGAAGTCCACGAACGAGGACGAGCCCGGCGTCAGGAAGGCAGCTGGTAGACGCCCGGTGCTACGAGGGTTGGCTTCCACACGTTTCCTTCCACGTATTCGGCGGCACGCCTCATGACGTCCGGCCGATCCTTGAATTGCCCCAGTGCCGCGTTGCAACTGAAGCACAGCACGCCACGGACCTTATCGGTCACGTGACAATGATCCACATGCACGGGCCGGGCCGACAGGCAGATACAGCAGACCCCGCCCTGCTCCTTGATCATCTCCTCCCGCTCGGCCTCCGAGATGCCGTACGTGCGCTTGAGGTGACCGGCACGGCCCTCGGCGACCCGACAGGACTTGCAGGCCGTCGCCAACCCGTCGGAAGCCGAGCTGTTGCGGGACCACTGAGAGTGGGGCTTGGTCTCACCGCAGCGGCGGCAGTGCTTGTGCCCCGACGGCACGACGACCCGCGGGCGGACGTTCTTGCCCTTCGCCTTCTGCCGCTCCTGGTGGTACTCGGCAGCACACACCCTGCAGTAGGACTGCAGCCCGTCACGCAACGACCGGTTCGCAGCGAACGCCGCGCGCGGCTTGTCCTCGCGGCACCGCGCGCAACGCTTCACCTCCGCCGCCCCCAACGCGATCCCCCCTTGGATTCGAAGGCAAAAGCCCCCTACTCCCCGCCCTTCTGAACGAAGCTTCGCACGAAATCCTCTGCGTTCTCCTCTAGGACGTCGTCAATCTCGTCCAGGACGGAGTCCACGTCGTCCGACAGCTTCTCGTGCCGCTCCTTGAGGTCCTCGGACGCCTGCGCCTCCTGCGCCTGCTCCTCGGTCTCCTCGGTCGAGCGCGTCGCCTTCTGCTGCCCGCCGCCGGTGTCCTTGGTCGCCATACCCCTCACCCCGCTCGGTTTCGACGTACACGTACTCAAGTCCTACAGATCAGACCCTACAAGCACGGTCCGACATCGGCCCCGTACTCCCGGGAACGTCCGGGAACCACCGTGATGATTCCCGTTCCGCCTCCTCCCCAGACCCCGCTCAGCCCCCGGACAGCACCCGTACCAGCTCCTCCGCCGTGCGGCAGCGGTCCAGCAGTTCCTTGACGTGGTTGCGGGTGCCGCGCAGGGGTTCCAGGGTGGGGACCCGCTGGAGCGAGTCCCGGCCGGGGAGGTCGAAGATGACCGAGTCCCAGGAGGCGGCCGCCACGTCGTCCGCGTACTGGTCGAGGCAGCGGCCCCGGAAGTACGCCCGGGTGTCCTCGGGCGGTGCCGTGCGGGCCCGCTCGACCTCGGTCTCGTCCAGCAGCCGCTTGATCCTGCCGCGAGCCGCCAGCCGGTTGTACAGGCCCTTGTCGGGCCGGACGTCGGCGTACTGGAGGTCGACCAGGTGCAGCCGGGCCGCGTCCCAGTCGAGGCCGTCCCGCCGGCGGTAGCCCTCCAGGAGCTCCCGCTTGGCCACCCAGTCCAGCTCGCCGGCCAGGCTCATGGGGTCGCTCTCCAGCCGGCCCAGCACGTCCTCCCAGCGGGCCAGGACGTCCTTGGTCTGCTCGTCCGCGTCCGACCCGTACCGGTCCTCGACGTGTTTCCTGGCCAGCTCGCAGTACTCCATCTGGAGCTGGACGGCGGTGAGCGTCCGGCCGCTGCGCAGCGTGATCAGGCGGCGCAGCGAGGGGTCGTGGCTGACCCGGTGGAGGGTGCGGACGGGCTGGTCGACGGCGAAGTCGCCGGAGATGAAGCCGTCCTCGATCATGGACAGCACCAGGGAGGTGGTGCCCAGTTTGAGGTAGGTGGAGATCTCCGAGAGGTTGGCGTCGCCGATGATCACGTGGAGCCGGCGGTATTTCTCGGCGTCGGCGTGCGGTTCGTCGCGGGTGTTGATGATGGGCCGTTTGAGGGTGGTCTCCAGTCCGACCTCGACCTCGAAGTAGTCGGCGCGCTGGCTGATCTGGAAGCCGTGTTCGCGGCCGTCCTGGCCGATGCCGACCCGGCCGGCGCCGGTGACGACCTGGCGGGAGACGAAGAAGGGGGTCAGGTGGCGCACGATGTCCGAGAAGGGGGTCTCCCGCTTCATCAGGTAGTTCTCGTGGGTGCCGTAGGACGCGCCCTTGTTGTCGGTGTTGTTCTTGTAGAGGTGGATGGGCTGTGCCCCGGGCATCCGGCCCGCCCGTTCGGCGGCTTCCGCCATGATCCGTTCGCCGGCCTTGTCCCAGAGGACGGCGTCCCGCGGGTTGGTGATCTCCGGGGAGCTGTACTCGGGGTGGGCGTGGTCGACGTACAGCCGGGCGCCGTTGGTGAGGATGACGTTGGCGAGGCCGATGTCCTCGTCGGTGAGCTGGCTGGCGTCGGCGGCCTCCCGGGCGAGGTCGAAGCCCCGGGCGTCCCGCAGCGGATTCTCCTCCTCGAAGTCCCAGCGGGCACGGCGTGCCCGGTGCATCGCCGCCGCGTAGGCGTTGACGACCTGGGACGAGGTGAGCATGGCATTGGCGTTCGGGTGACCGGGGACGGAGATCCCGTACTCCGTCTCGATGCCCATTACTCGCCGTACGGTCATGCGGCCCTCCTTGCCCGGCGGCGCCCCCTGGTGGGGTCGCCGCTCAAGTACCGCTGCGCATCCGGTCCGTGTGCGTCCCCCACGCGCGTCGCGGTGGTACCGCAGAGCCTAGAACGGCTTTGCGGCCCTGGGGAGATCATTCCAGTCATTGCCCGGGTTCGTGCCGTACCGGGCCCGTCGCTCGTGCCGTACGGACCCGCCGTGCCCGTTGCCGGTCGCGCCCCCGGGGTCCGTGAACGCGTCCGGCCGCGGACGGACCGTTCCGGCCCGGTCCCGCGCCGTGGGGGCGGGACCGGGGGGATCCGGGGGACGGCCGGCCGCGGCCGGACGGCGGTGTTACAGGTACTGACCGGTGTTGGCCACCGTGTCGATGGAGCGGCCGGTGTCCGCGCCCTGCTTGCCGGTGACGAGGGTGCGGATGAAGACGATCCGCTCGCCCTTCTTGCCGGAGATGCGGGCCCAGTCGTCCGGGTTGGTGGTGTTGGGCAGGTCCTCGTTCTCCTTGAACTCGTCGACGCAGGCGGCGAGCAGGTGGGAGACGCGGAGGCCCTTCTGGTTGTGGTCGAGGAACGCCTTGATCGCCATCTTCTTGGCGCGGTCCACGATGTTCTGGATCATCGCTCCGGAGTTGAAGTCCTTGAAGTAGAGGACTTCCTTGTCACCGTTGGCGTAGGTGACCTCCAGGAAGCGGTTCTCCTCGGACTCGGCGTACATCTGCTCCACGACCGACTGGATCATGCCGTCGACCGTCGCCCCGGCGTCCCCGCCGTGCTCGGCGAGGTCGTCCGCGTGCAGCGGCAGGGTGCGGGTCAGGTACTTGGAGAAGATGTCCTTGGCCGCCTCGGCGTCCGGCCGCTCGATCTTGATCTTCACATCGAGCCGGCCCGGGCGGAGGATCGCCGGGTCGATCATGTCCTCGCGGTTGGAGGCGCCGATGACGATGACGTTCTCCAGGCCCTCCACGCCGTCGATCTCGGAGAGCAGCTGCGGGACGATGGTGTTCTCCACGTCCGAGCTGACGCCGGAGCCGCGGGTGCGGAACAGCGAGTCCATCTCGTCGAAGAAGACGATCACCGGCGTGCCCTCGCTGGCCTTCTCGCGGGCGCGCTGGAAGATCAGGCGGATGTGCCGCTCGGTCTCGCCGACGTACTTGTTGAGCAGCTCGGGGCCCTTGATGTTGAGGAAGAAGCTCTTCCCCGCGGGCTTCCCGGTGACCTCCGCGACCTTCTTGGCAAGGGAGTTGGCCACCGCCTTGGCGATCAGCGTCTTGCCGCAGCCGGGCGGGCCGTAGAGCAGGACGCCCTTGGGGGGCCGGAGTTCGTGCTCCTTGAAGAGGTCGGGGTAGAGATAGGGGAGCTCGACCGCGTCGCGGATCAGCTCGATCTGGTTCCCCAGGCCGCCGATCTTCGTGTAGTCGATGTCGGGGACCTCTTCGAGGACGAGCTCCTCGACCTCGCTCTTGGGGATGACCTCGTAGACGTAGCCGGAGCGGGATTCGAGCAACAGGGCGTCGCCGGGGCGGATGGTGACGTCCAGCAGCGGCTCGGCGAGCCTCACCACCCGCTCCTCGTCGGTGTGCCCGATGACCAGGGCCCGTTCGCCGTCCTCCAGGATCTCCTTGAGGGTGACGATGTCCCCGGCGCGCTCGAACGCCATGGCATCGACCACGTTGAGCGCCTCGTTGAGCATGACCTCCTGGCCGGGCCGGAGCTCTTCGGGGTCGACGCCCGGGCTGACGTTGACCCGGAGCTTGCGGCCGCCGGTGAAGATGTCCACCGTGCCGTCGTCGTTGGCCTGCAGGAAGACGCCGAAGCCGGCCGGCGGCTGGGCGAGCCGGTCGACCTCCTCCTTGAGGGCCACGATCTGGTCGCGGGCCTCGCGGAGGGTGTTGGCGAGCCGCTCGTTCTGGGCGGACACCCCGGCCAGGTTGGTCTGGAGCTCGACGATCCGCTCTTCGAGAATCCTCGTGTGCCGCGGAGAGTCGGCGAGCTTGCGGCGCAGGACGGCGATCTCCTGCTCAAGGTAGGCAACCTGACCGGCGGGGTCGTCTGAGCCCCGTCCCGGCCGGATGCCGCGGTTCATGTCGTCGTCGTGGGCTGCCACGGTCCTCACCTCCTCCAAGGGGAGCTGGACGCTTCCAGACCCTACCTGGGCCGGTGCAGGTTGAAACCCCTAGATCACAAACCCGGCTGGAGTGTGTCCGATCTTCACCCTTGCGCACGTCCTCACGACTGGGGAATACCCACCCATCAACATCGGAAAGCGAGCGGTTGTATCGTCGAGTCGGTCAACACCCGTCAGTGCTGGCTCCAATTGATTCACGTAAGCAGGAAACGGCAGGCGAGATGACCGTCCGGAACGAAGACCGCGCGACCGTCACCGAGGACCCGGCGGCCGAGGGCCCCGACGGCGCCCTCGAGGTCTGGATCGACCAGGAGCTGTGTACGGGGGACGGCATCTGTGTGCAGTACGCCCCCGAGGTCTTCGAGCTCGACATCGACGGCCTGGCGTACGTGAAGAGCGCCGACGACGAGCTGCTGCAGGAGCCGGGCGCCACCACGCCCGTTCCGCTGCCGCTGCTGGCCGACGTCCGGGACTCGGCCAAGGAGTGCCCGGGCGACTGCATCCATGTGCGGCGTGTCTCGGACAAGGTCGAGGTCTACGGGCCGGACGCCGGGTGACGGATCAGGCGCGGCCCGTGACGGGCCGTGCCGTCGGCTCGAACTGGCCGTCGCGCCACCGCCATTCGACCGCCCGGCGCAGGTCGGGGCAGCAGCGCGGCACGTTCCGCGCGGAGTAGCCGAGCAGAGTGGCCGAAATCATGTCCCCCGTCACCTTGAACCGGTCGACGTTCATCCGCCGGGCGGGGTCGACGAGGGTGGCGGCCACGCGCGGCGGTGCGCCCGCGCCCTTGCCGGCCGTCAGGACGTAGACGCCGTCGGGCGGGGTGCCCGCGCCGGCCCGGCAGTGGACCACGGCGACCGTCTCGGGGCGCTCGTCCCCGTCCAGGTCGGCGACGGCCTTCTCCCGCACCTCGACGCCCACCGGGCCGCAGTCGAGCGGGTAGCGGGCGGCGGCCGGATCGGGCGCGGCGGCGGCCGGTGTGGCGGGCGCGTCCCCGGCCGTGGCGTCGGCCGGGCCGAAGAGCGTCGCGCCGGCCAGCACGGCGGCCAGGGCCAGGGCGGTCAGCAGCCAGTGGACAGGCCTCGGGTGGGTGTGCGGAAGTCCGGCCGGGGGCTGCACGCGCGCCGCTCCTTCGAAGAGACTGCGAAGAGACTGTGACGAGAGCCGCATCGTCGCACACCGGTCCGGCGGGCGGAACGACGCCCCTTCCAACGCGCGGAAGCCGCCCCCGAGTTCGTCGGTGGCGGCTTCCGCGGTGGTGAGGAAGGCTCAGGCTTCGGCGGTCTGGCCGCCGGGGCCGGTGTAATCCTCGCCGTAGGCACCCTTCGCCGGGCGGCGGCGGCGCATCGGCGGCTCCACGCCGTCCGCGAGGCGCCGGGCGGTGAGCAGGAAGCCGGTGTGCCCGATCATGCGGTGGTCGGGGCGGACGGCCAGGCCCTCGACGTGCCAGGTGCGGACCATGGTCTCCCAGGCCGACGGCTCGGCGAAGCAGCCGATCTCGCGGATGGACTCGACGGTCCGCGCGAGCTGGGTGGTGGTCGCCACGTAACAACAGAGGATGCCGCCGGGGACGAGCGCCTTGCGGACGGCCTCCAGGCACTCCCAGGGGGCGAGCATGTCCAGGATGACGCGGTCGACGTCGGTGTCGGACAGGTTGTCCTGGAGGTCGCCGACGGTGAGCTGCCAGGCCGGGTGCGGACCGCCGAAGTAGCGCTCCACGTTCTTCGTGGCGATCTCGGCGAAGTCGGCGCGGCGCTCGTAGGAGTGCAGCATGCCCTGGTCGCCGATGGCGCGCAGCAGGAAGCTGCTCAGCGAGCCGGAGCCGACGCCGGCCTCCACGACGCGGGCGCCGGGGAAGATGTCGGCCATCGCCAGGATCTGCCCCGCGTCCTTGGGGTAGACCACGGCGGCTCCGCGCGGCATGGACAGGACGTAGTCGGGGAGCAGGGGGCGCAGCGCGAGGTAGGCGACGTTTCCCGTGGTACGGACAACACTGCCCTCGGGAGCACCGATCAGCTCGTCGTGCGGGAAGGCACCCTTGTGGGTGTGGAACTGCTTCCCGGCTTCGAGCGTGAAGGTGTAGTGGCGTCCCTTGGGGTCGGTGAGCTGGACCTGGTCCCCGACCTGGAAGGGCCCGCGACGGCGGGCGGCACCGGTCGGTTCGGACATGTGACCAGCCTACCGGGCGCCGGGCGGGGCCGGGACCACGGGCCCGGGCCGGCCGGGGCTCAGGAGGCCGGGGTGCGGGCCATGGCGGCGACGAAGGCCCGTTCGACGTCCGTGGTGGAGAGGACGCCGTAGACCTCGCCGGTCTCCTCGACGACCAGGTACTCGGTGGCGGGGGTCTGCCGGAGGGCCTCCAGGAGGTCCTCGCCGGAGAGCTCGGCGGAGATCCGCATGCCGTCGTGGAGGTCCTGGGCGAGGGTGTCCACGGTGACCCAGGGCCGGCGGTGGACGGGGATGCCGACGATGGCGGACTCGCGGACCAGGGCGGTGGGTGCGCCGGCCGCGTCGACGACGACCAGGGCGCGGGCGCCCTCCTCGTTGGCCCTCCGCAGCGCTTCGGAGAGCGGGGTGGTGGGTGCGACGGGCACGGCGCGCCGGGTGAGGGTGCGGGCGCGGAGGCCGGGGAGGCGTTCGCGGAGGCGGGCCATGCGGAGGCTGTTCCCGGCGCCCGTCCAGATGATCGCGGCCAGGATGGCGGCGAGCAGGGCGTCGGTGAGGGAGTCGACGCTGCCGAAGCTGTCGGCGCGGTACGCCTGGGTGAGCAGCGGGAGGCCGACGAGGACGCTGACGGCGAGCGCGCGGCCGACCCAGGCGGCGGCGACGGTGCCGGCCATGGGCCGGCCGGTGATCTTCCAGACGACGGCGCGGAGCATCCGTCCGCCGTCCAGGGGGAGGCCGGGCAGCAGGTTGAAGACGGCCACCAGGAGGTTGGAGACCATGAGTCCGGCGAGGAGCACGCCGGGGACGGTGTCGGGTTCGACGGCCTGCATGCCGATCCAGAAGACGCCGGCCAGCACCAGGGAGAGCAGGGGGCCGACGAAGGCGAGGACGAATTCCCGTCCGGGGGTCTCGCTCTCCTTCTCGATCTCGGAGACGCCGCCGAAGAACTGGAGCTGGATGCGGCGGACCGGGAGGCGGAAGCGGAGGGCGGCGACCGTGTGGGCCAGTTCGTGGACCAGGACGGAGGCGTAGAAGGCGACGGCGAAGAAGAGGGAGACCAGGTAGCGGGCCCGGCCGAGTTCGGGCAGGACGCGGTCGAGCTGGCCGCCGAAGACCCAGGTGATCAGGGCGGCGACCAGGAACCAGCTGGGGGCGACGTAGACGGGGACGCCGAACGGGCGGCCCATGAGGATGCCGCCGCCGCTCTCGCGCGGGCGCCGGGGCCCGCGGCCGTGCTCTCCGTGCTCCCCGGGGTCTCCGGGTTCCCTGGGGCCCCCGGGCTGTCCGGCCTGGTGGTCGGCGCCCCCGCTGCCGGAGCCGCCCTGCCCGCTGTTCTCCACGGTTTCCCCTCGTCGGTGCCGCTCCCGCACCCGCCCGGTGCGCGCGCCCTGCCACGATCATGCACGTGCGGGCGCTCTGCCGTCGATGGTATGCCGCGGAATGTCCGCGGGGGGCCGTAGGGTCTCTGCCATGGACACCGCTCTCGACGACACCGCCCGGGGCCCGGCCGGAGGGGCCGCCGATCCGGCGGTCCCGCTCCCCGAGCCCGTACGGCAGCAGGCCCCCGAGGCTTCCGGGGCGGCCTCCGGGGCCACGGGGGCCGCCGCCCGGCCGGCCTCGCTGTCGCCCTCGCGTGCGGCCGATTTCATGCGGTGCCCGCTGCTGTACCGGTTCCGGGTGATCGACCGGCTGCCGGAGAAGCCCAGCCCGGCGGCGACCCGCGGCACGGTGGTGCACGCCGTGCTGGAGCGCCTCTTCGACGTCCCCGCGGCGGACCGCACCCCGGACCGGGCGCGCGCGCTGCTGCCCGGCGAGTGGGAGAAGCTGCTGGCGGCGCGGCCGGAGCTGGCGGAGCTGTTCACCGGCGAGGACGGTGCGCACGAGCCGGAGCGGCTGGCCCGCTGGCTGGCGGAGGCGGAGGGGCTGGTCGAGCGGTGGTTCTCGCTGGAGGACCCGACGCGGCTGGAGCCGGCCGAGCGCGAGCTGTTCGTGGAGACGACGCTGGACTCGGGACTGGTGCTGCGCGGCATCGTCGACCGGGTGGATGTGGCGCCGACGGGCGAGGTGCGGATCGTCGACTACAAGACCGGCAAGGCACCGGCCCCGCGGTACCGGGACGAGGCCCTGTTCCAGATGACGTTCTACGCGCTGGTGATCCGGCGGCTGCGCGGGGTGATGCCGCGCCGGCTCCAGCTGGTCTACCTGGGCAGCGGGGACGTGCTGACGTACGACCCGACGGAGGCGGAGCTGCTGGCGGTGGAGCGGAAGCTGCGTGCGCTGTGGGAGGCGATCGCGCTGGCCACCGAGACGGGAGACTGGCGGCCCCGGCCGACGAAGCTCTGCGGCTGGTGCGACCACCAGGCGCTGTGCCCGGAGTTCGGGGGGACTCCCCCGCCGTATCCGCTGCCGGTGCTGCCCGTGCCGCGCGTCCCGGAGGCGGGGTCCGGGCCTGCCGGGGTCTGACGGACGCGCTCAGGGCAGAATGGACCGGGTCTAGCGAAGGAGTTCCCTGTGGCGATCCGTGTCCTGCTCGTCGACGACCAGCCCCTGCTGCGCACGGGCTTCCGCATGATCCTCGAGGCCGAGCAGGACATCGCGGTGGTCGGGGAGGCCGGTGACGGCCTGCAGGCGCTGGACCAGGTCCGGGCGCTCCAGCCGGACGTGGTGCTGATGGACATCCGGATGCCCCGGATGGACGGCGTCGAGGCGACGCGGCAGATCACCGGCCCGGACCGGAACGGCCCGGCGAAGGTGCTGGTGCTCACCACGTTCGATCTGGACGAGTACGTGGTGGAGGCGCTGCGGGCGGGCGCGAGCGGGTTCCTGCTGAAGGACGCCCCGGCCCATGAGCTGGTGCAGGCGATCCGGGTGGTGGCGGGCGGCGAGGCGATGCTGGCGCCGAGCATCACGCGCCGGCTGCTGGACAAGTACGCCGGGCACCTCCCGTCGGGCGAGGAGCCGCTGCCGGACACGCTGAGCACGCTGACCGACCGTGAGGTGGAGGTGCTCAAGCTGGTGGCCCGCGGGCTGTCGAACGCGGAGATCGCGGCGGATCTGTTCGTGAGCGAGACGACGGTCAAGACGCATGTCGGCCATGTGCTCACCAAGCTGGGGCTGCGCGACCGGGTACAGGCGGCGGTCTACGCGTACGAGAGCGGGCTGGTGCGGCCGGGCGCGCAGTAGTCGCGAGTGCACATGCCGAAGGGCCCGCCGGATCGTTCCGGCGGGCCCTTCCGTGTCTCGGCTCCGCGTCAGCCCTTGTCGGCCTTGGCGATCTCCCAGAAGCGGAAGACGGTGGAGGCGTCCAGGGTCCACTGGAGGCCGGTGACCCGCTCGTTGGCGACGGCGTACTGCTTGCCCTGCCAGAGCGGCAGCACCGGGACGTCCTGGGCGACGGTCGACTGGAGCTTGGCGAAGTCGCCGACGGTCGCGGTGCGGCTGCCCTGGGCGGCGGTGGCCGGGAGGATCCGGTCGGCTATCTCCTTGGACTCGTAGTGGTTGGCGAGTTCGTTGTCCTCGCCGAAGAAGGGCGCGGTGAAGTTGTCCGGGTCCGGGTAGTCGGGCACCCAGCCCTTCACGTAGACCGCGTACTTGCCGGCCTCGATGCTCTTCTCGTACTCGGGGAAGGGGGCGGTGCGCACGTCCGCCTCGAACAGGCCGCTGGCGTTGAGCTGCTTGGCGATGGCGTTGAGCTCCGGGACGGTGCCGGGGCCGTAGCGGATCGGCGTGCCCCAGAGGGTCAGCTTGACCTTGCCCTTGATGCCGGCGGAGGACAGCGCCTCCTTGGCCTTCTCGGGCTGCGGGCGGTCGCCGTAGAGGTCGAAGAACGGCGTCCGGTGGCCGGTGATGCCGCTCGGGACGACGGAGTACAGCGGCTCGGCGGTGCGCTTGTAGACGTCGCGGACGAGCGCGCTGCGGTCGACGAGGTAGGCGACGGCGCGGCGGACGGCGAGCTTGCCGGTCACCGTGTCCTTGGTGTTGAACACCAGGTGCTGGACCTCGGCGCTGGTGCCCTGGACGACCTTGAGGCCCTTGCCGGCGGTGGCGGCGGCTTCCAGGGAGGAGATGTCCTCGGTGGCCAGGCCACGGTAGGCGAGGTCGACGTCGCCCTTCTGCAGGGCGGTCTTCAGGGCTTCCTGCTCGCCGTGGAAGAACTTGAGGGTCATGCCCTTGTTCTGGACGGTCGCGGGGCCCTTGTAGCCGCCGTTGACCTTGAAGACGGCCTTGTCCTTGGCGTAGGAGTCCAGCGTGTAGACGCCCGAGCCGACGGCCTTGCCGTCGGTCCGGAGCTTGTCCATCGCGTACTCCTGGTGGTCCACGATGGAGCCGGCGCCGGAGGCGATCTTCAGCGGGAAGGTGGCGTCGGGGCGCTTCAGGCGGAAGACGACGGTCTTCTTGTCCGGCGTCTTGATGTCCTTGATCGTGGACAGCATGGCCGACGCGGGACCGGACTTGTCGTTGATCTTCAGGGTGCGCCGGAAGGAGAAGGCGACGTCCTCGGAGGTGAGGTCGTGCCCGTTGCTGAACTTCAGGCCGCTGTTGAGCGTGCACTCGTAGACGGTGCTCGCCTGGTCCTTGAAGCCGCACTTCCGGGCGGCGTCGGGCTGCGGCACGTTGCTGCCCTTGGGGAAGCTCAGCAGCGACTGGAAGACGTTGTTGAACAGGATCCAGGAACCGGGGTCGTAACCCGCGGCCGGGTCCACGGCGACGACCTCGTCGGACATCCCCATGACCACCGACTCACCGGTGCCCGCCGCCTTGCCGTCCTCCGAACCGCACCCGCTCAGCAGGGCGGCGGCGAGCCCCGCGCCGAGCGGGGCGGCAAGCCACTGGTCACGTTTCCTCACGTGCACGTTCCTCACAGTTCCAAGTGGAGGGGGCGGGCACGGGCCCGCCCCTCAAGGCCGTTCTGTGGAGCTTGTTGTACAGGTGGAGCGTTGTGTTGCAAAAGGGGTGTTCTCAGCACGGCAGGGTGTCGTCGCCGTGTTGTGCGTCACTTGCCGCGGACGAGCTCCCAGGGCTGCAGCTCGGAGGCCGCGTTGAGCGCCCACTCGGCGCCGGTGAGGCCCCCGCGCACCGCCACGTACTGCTTGCCCTGCCACAGCGGCAGCACCGGCACCTCGTCCGCGACGATGTCCTGGGCCTGCTGGAAGAGCTTGGCCGCCGAGTCGCGCTGGGCGGTCTGCCGGGTCCGCGGGATCAGGTCGTTGATCTTGGCGTTCTGGTAGCGGGACCGGAGGAAGTTGTCCTTGCCGAAGAACGGGGCGATGAAGTTGTCCGGGTCCGGGAAGTCGGGGAACCAGCCCATGCCGTAGACCGCGTACTCGCCCTTGGCCGCGTTGGGGCGGAACTCCGCCCACTTCACGTCCTGGAGCTTGACGTCGAACAGGCCGCTGCCGTTGAGCTGCTTCTGGAACGTCTTGAACGCCCGCGCGGTGGCCTCGCCGTAGTGGTCGGAGGAGTAGGCGAGGGTGAACCGCACCGGGGTGCTGATGTTGGCGCTCTTCAGCAGGGCGCGGGCCTTGTCGGCGCTGGGGTTGCCGTACTGGTTGGAGAACGAGTTCTGGTGGCCCGGGATGCCGCTGGGCACCAGCGAGTACAGGGCGTCGCTGGTCCGGTCGTAGCCCTCGCGGGCCAGCGCCTGACGGTCCACCAGCTGTGCCATGGCCTGCCGGACGGCCTTCGGCTTCACGGCCGGGTCGTCGGTGTTGAAGGCCAGGTAGCCGATCTCCGAGCCGGCCGACTCCAGCAGCCGGACCTGCTGGTCGGTGGCGTTGCGCAGCCGGTCGATCTGCTCGGGCGACAGGGTGCGGTTCGCCATGTCGATGTCGCCGCCCTTGAGGGCGTTCTCCATCGTCTTGGCGTCGTCGTAGAAGCGCATCTCGACCTTGTCGTTCTGCACCTTGACCGAACCCTGGTAGTCCGGGTTCTTGGTGAGCACGACCTTGACCGCGCGGCCGTCCTGCTCCTGGGTCTCCAGGGTGTACGGGCCGGAGCCGACGACCTTGAAGCCGTCGCCCATCAGCTTGTTCTTGGGGTACGCCTGGCTGTCGACGATGGCCGCGGCCGGGGTGGCGAGCTTCTGCGGGAACGTCGCGTCGGGCGTCTTCAGCTGGAAGACGATCTCGCGGTCGTTCGGGGTCTCGACCCTGTCGATGTTGCTCAGCAGCGAGACCGGACCGTTCTCGAAGTTGATCGTGCGGGCGCGCTCGACGGAGAACTTGACGTCCTTGACGGTCATCTCGTGACCGTTGCTGAACTTCAGCCCGCTGCGCAGGGTGCAGCGGTACTGCTCGTTGCGGCGGTCGCTGAACGCGCACTTGGAGGCGGCGTCCGGCTCCGGCTCCGAGCCGGAGCGGGGCAGCCGGAGCAGCGTCTGGAAGGCGCTGTGCAGCACGTTCCAGGCGCCGATGTCATACGCGGCGGCGGGGTCGAAGGGGGCCGGAGCGTCGGTCGTCTGCTCGAACCGGTCGGTGGTGCCGACGACGATGGCGCCCTTGCCCTTGCCCGCTCCGTCGCCCCCACCACAGGCGACGAGCACGGGGGCCAGCAGGCCCACCACGGTCGGCAGCACCAACGTCTTGCGGTTCATTGTCCGGTGTTCTCCCTGTGGTGCGAACGGCGCCCGGGACTCCGTACGGATGCGTTGCGGCACGGGCCCCACGGGGTGCCGTGAAGTACTCGCCAAGAGATTAGTGGCGGCGCCGAGGGGACCGGAACGCGGTCTCTCTGATGCGATATCACGCCGCGATAACGGCGGCGGGTTGGCGGATATCCGGGCGAGGGAACGATTCGCGCACCAGTGAACCAATCGGGACACAAGGGTGCGCCCACGCCGTCGACAAAGCGTCAGAACGGCGCAGAGTCGACGCCGCGATAGCCTCGGGCCGGTGACGAAGGTCACTCCGGAAATGATCTCGTACCCCTTGGCTTTTACCGTCGCTTTGATCACGCAAAACGACGGGACCGGCGCTCAGAGTTTCTTGAGCATTCCACCGTCAACGCTCGGTGTGCGCACCAAACACCTGTGGTGACCGGCGTTCCTTCATGATCCGATCAGGCTGCGCAGAAAACGGAGATCGACTTCTTCGAGGGAACGGACGACCGTCCGCCCGGCCGCGGGCGGGATCGCCCCCACCGAGGGCACCGCCACCACCCGGCAGCCGGCCGCCTCGGCCGCCGTCACCCCCGTCATGGTGTCCTCGACCACCGCGCAGCGCTCCGGGGCGACCCCGAGTCTCGCGGCGGCCAGCAGGTACGGGTCGGGGTGCGGCTTGGTGCGCTCCATCTCGTCACCCGCCACGGTCAGCGTGAAGTGCTCCGGGCCGAGGGTGCGCAGCACCCGGTCGATGATGTGCCGGTGCGACGCGGAGACCAGCGCGGTCGGCACGTCGTGCGCCGCCAGCTCGGTGAGCAGGCGCTTCGCACCCGGCATCAGGGGGACGCCGGAGCCGATCATCTCGGCGAAGCGGGAGTTGAGGAGGGCCGTCAGCTCGGCGAGGGCGATCTTCGCGCCCGTGGCCTTGATCAGGAACGCGGCGCTGCGGGTCATGGGGCCGCCGACGACGATCTCGCGGTACTCCTCCAGGAGCTGGTGGCCCAGCTCGGCGAAGACCGCGACTTCCACCTCCCACCAGAAGCCCTCGGTGTCGACCAGGGTGCCGTCCATGTCGAGGAGGACGGCTTCGAGGGCGCCGCCGCCTCGGGCGGGCCTGGTCGCGACCGTGGGAATGCCGCTGGTCATTCGCGCACCTCCTGAGGGGACGAGAAGGCCGGTCCGCCTTGCCCCTCGCGGGGCGGCGGACCGGCCTTCTGCTACCGGACGAACAGTTTACGGCGGGGGGCGCCGGAGCGCTCCTTCGTTTTTCGGCGCCCCTGTCCCGCCCTTTCGCCGTTTCCTGGGGCTGCGCCCCAGACCCCCTTGTCGCGGCTTCGCCGCTCGTCCTCAAACGCCGGACGGGCTGAATAGCCCGTCCCCCGGGGGTGCGGGGGCTTGCCCCCCCAAGAAACTGGGGGCACCTCCCAGCGGTAGCTGGGGGAGAAAGGGCGGGACCGGGGCACAGCCCGCCGCAGGCGCACCGCTACCGCGCGTTGAAGTACTTCGCCTCCGGATGATGAATCACGATCGCATCCGTCGACTGCTCGGGATGCAGCTGGAACTCCTCCGACAGCCGCACCCCGATCCGCTCCGGCTCCAGCAATTCCGCGATCTTCGCCCGGTCTTCGAGATCGGGGCAGGCCCCGTACCCCAAGGAGAACCGCGCGCCGCGGTACTTCAGAGCGAACATGTCCTCCACGTCGGAGGGGTCCTCGCCCCCGAAGCCCAGCTCCGAGCGCACCCGCGCGTGCCAGTACTCGGCCAGCGCCTCCGCCAGCTGCACGGACAGCCCGTGCAGCTCCAGGTAGTCGCGGTACGCGTCGGAGGCGAAGAGTTCCGCCGTCGCCTCGCCGATCCGGGAGCCGACGGTCACGACCTGGAGGCCCACCACGTCCCGCTCCCCCGACTCCTCGGGACGGAAGAAGTCGGCCAGGCAGAGCCGGCGGCCGCGGCGCTGGCGGGGGAAGGTGAAGCGGGTGCGTTCGGTGCCGTCCTCGTGGAGGAGGATGAGGTCGTCGCCCTTGGAGTAGCAGGGGAAGTAGCCGTAGACGACGGCCGCTTCCAGCAGGTTCTCCGTGTGGAGCTTGTCGAGCCAGCCGCGCAGCCGCGGCCGGCCCTCGGTCTCGACGAGTTCCTCGTAGCTGGGGCCGCCGGCGCGGGCCTGCTTCAGGCCCCACTGGCCCTTGAAGAGGGCGCCCTCGTCGAGCCACGACGCGTAGTCCTTCAAGGGGATGCCCTTGACGACGCGGGTGCCCCGGAAGGGCGGCGTGGGCACGGGGTTGTCGGTGGCGACGTCCGAGCGGACGGCGCCCTTGGGCTCCTCGTCCACGACCACCGGGGTGTCCCGCTTGGGCACCCGCCGCTGCTTGAGTTCGGGGAGCGTGGCGCCGGGGACGCCGCGCTTGACGGCGATGAGGGCGTCCATCAGCCGGAGCCCCTCGAAGGCGTCGCGGGCGTAGCGGACCTCGCCCTCGTAGATCTCGTGCAGGTCCTGTTCGACGTAGGCGCGGGTGAGGGCGGCACCGCCGAGGATCACCGGGTAGGTGGCGGCCAGCTTGCGCTGGTTCAGCTCCTCCAGGTTCTCCTTCATGATCACGGTGGACTTCACCAGGAGGCCCGACATGCCGATCACGTCCGCGCGGTGTTCCTCCGCGGCTTCCAGGATGGCCGAGACGGGCTGCTTGATGCCGAGGTTGACGACGTTGTAGCCGTTGTTGGAGAGGATGATGTCGACGAGGTTCTTGCCGATGTCGTGGACGTCGCCGCGGACGGTGGCGAGGACGATAGTGCCTTTGCCCTCGGCGTCGCTCTTCTCCATGTGCGGTTCGAGGTGGGCGACGGCGGTCTTCATGACCTCGGCGGACTGGAGGACGAACGGCAGCTGCATCTGGCCGGAGCCGAACAGCTCGCCGACGACCTTCATGCCCTCCAGCAGGGTGTCGTTGACGATGTCGAGGGCCGGGCGCTCGGTCAGCGCCTCGTCGAGGTCGGCCTCCAGGCCGTTCTTCTCGCCGTCGATGATGCGGCGCCGCAGCCGCTCCTCCAGCGGCAGGGCGAGGAGTTCCTCGGCCTTGCCCGCCTTCAACGACTTCGCTGTCGCGCCCTCGAAGAGCTGCATGAGCTTCTGCAGCGGGTCGTAGCCCTCGGAGCGGCGGTCGTAGATGAGGTCGAGGGCGGTGGTGACCTCCTCCTCGTCGAAGCGCGCGATGGGGAGGATCTTGGAGGCGTGCACGATGGCCGAGTCCAGGCCCGCCTTGACGCACTCGTCGAGGAAGACGGAGTTGAGCAGGATCCGGGCGGCCGGGTTGAGGCCGAAGGAGATGTTGGACAGGCCCAGGGTGGTCTGGACGTCCGGGTGGCGGCGCTTGAGCTCCCGGATGGCCTCGATGGTGGCGATGCCGTCCTTGCGGGACTCCTCCTGGCCCGTGCAGATGGTGAAGGTCAGGGTGTCGACGAGGATGTCCTCCTCGTGGATGCCCCAGTTGCCGGTGAGGTCGGCGATCAGCCGCTCGGCGATCTCCACCTTCTTCTCCGGCGTGCGGGCCTGGCCCTCCTCGTCGATGGTCAGCGCGATCAGGGCCGCGCCGTGCTCCCGCGCGAGGCGGGCGACCTGGGCGAACCGCGACTCGGGGCCGTCGCCGTCCTCGTAGTTGACGGAGTTGATGACGGCCCGGCCGCCGAGCTTCTCCAGGCCGGCCCGGATGACGTCCACCTCGGTGGAGTCGAGGACGATCGGCAGGGTGGAGGCGGTGGCGAAGCGGCCGGCCAGCTCCTCCATGTCGGCCACGCCGTCCCGGCCGACGTAGTCGACGCAGAGGTCGAGCATGTGGGCGCCCTCGCGGATCTGCTCGCGGGCCATCTCCACGCAGTCGTCCCAGCGGCCGTCCAGCATGGCCGTGCGGAACTTCTTCGAGCCGTTGGCATTCGTCCGCTCGCCGATGGCCAGGTACGAGGTGTCCTGGCGGAAGGGGACGGTCTGGTAGAGGGAGGCGGCGCCCGGCTCGGGACGCGGCGAGCGCTCGGTGGGGGTCAGGCCGCGGACGCGCTCGACGACCTGCCGCAGGTGCTCGGGGGTGGTGCCGCAGCAGCCGCCGACCAGCGACAGGCCGTACTCGCGGACGAACGTCTCCTGCGCGTCGGCCAGTTCGGCGGGGGACAGCGGGTAGTGGGCGCCGTCCTTGCCCAGCACCGGCAGGCCGGCGTTGGGCATGCAGGAGAGGGCGACGCGGGAGTGCCGGGCGAGGTAGCGGAGGTGCTCGCTCATCTCGGCGGGGCCGGTGGCGCAGTTGAGGCCGATCATGTCGATGCCGAGCGGCTCCAGCGCGGTGAGGGCCGCGCCGATCTCCGAGCCGAGGAGCATGGTGCCGGTGGTCTCCACGGTCACCGAGACGATCACCGGCAGGTCGGTGCCGGTGGCCTCCAGGGCGCGGCGGGCGCCGAGGACGGACGCCTTGGTCTGGAGGAGGTCCTGGGTGGTCTCGACGAGCAGCGCGTCGGCGCCGCCGGAGATCAGCCCCTCGGCGTTGGCCTGGTAGGCGTCGCGGAGGACGGTGTAGGGGGCGTGGCCCAGGGTGGGGAGCTTGGTGCCGGGGCCGATGGAGCCCAGGACCCAGCGGGGGCGGCCGTCGGCGGCGAAGGCGTCGGCGGTCTCTCGGGCGACGCGGGCGCCGGCCTCGGAGAGTTCGAAGACGCGGTCGGGGATGTCGTATTCGCCGAGCGCGGCGTGGTTGGCGCCGAAGGTGTTGGTCTCGACGCAGTCGACGCCGGCGGCGAAGTACGCCTCGTGGACCGAGCGGACGATGTCGGGCCGGGTGACGTTGAGGATCTCGTTGCAGCCTTCGAGCTGCTCGAAGTCGTCGAGACTGGGGTCCTGCGCCTGGAGCATGGTTCCCATGGCCCCGTCGGCGACCACGACCCGGGTGGCGAGTGCCTCCCGGAGCAGGTCGGATCGGGATGAACGGACGGTCGATGGCTGCAGGGCCATGGAGGTGCTCCCGTGGTTGCGACGGCTGTCGGCTTTGCGCCCTCCTGGAGAAGGCGCACGCCGCAAGCGTAGCCGCAGTGCCCGCGGAAAGCAGGGGGTGTCCCATGCCGCGGACATGCGGTATCGGGCGGGGTACGGCGTCCGGTGGGCCGCGCGGTACGCGCCCGGGCGGGGCCTCAGCGATCATGATCACGCCAGCGTCGGCTACCCCAGGGTCGGCATCGGCCGATAGTGTTCAGCAATGCCGAACGGCATTTTGGAGGAGGTTGCTCGATGGCACGGACCATCCAGTCGCTCGAACGGGCGGCGGCGATGCTGCGGCTGCTCGCGGGCGGCGAGCGGAGGCTGGGACTGTCCGACGTGGCCTCCGCGCTGGGGCTCGCCAAGGGCACCGCGCACGGCATCCTGCGCACGCTCCAGCAGGAGGGCTTCGTGGAGCAGGACCCGGCCTCGGGGCGCTACCAACTGGGCGCCGAGCTCCTCCGGCTGGGCAACAGCTACCTGGACGTCCACGAGCTGCGCGCCCGCGCCCTGGTCTGGGCGGACGACCTGGCCCGCGCCAGCGGCGAGAGCGTCTACCTCGGCGTCCTCCACCAGCAGGGCGTCCTGATCATCCACCACGTCTTCCGGCCGGACGACAGCCGCCAGGTGCTGGAGGTCGGCGCGATGCACCCGCTGCACAGCACCGCCCTGGGCAAGGTCCTGTGCGCCTACGACCCGGTGGCCCACAGCCAGCTGACCGAGACCGGCCCCGAGGCGTTCACCGACCGCACCGTGACCGACCTCGACGGCCTGGAGGGGATGCTGGACCTCACCCGCGCCCGGGGCTGGGCCGCGGACGTCGAGGAGACCTGGGCGGGCGTCGCCTCCGTCGCCGCCCCGATCCACGACCGGCGCCGGATGCCGGTCGGCGCGGTGGGCGTCACGGGCGCCGTCGAGCGCGTCTGCGAGGGCGGCGAGCTGCGCCCGCAGCTGATCGCGGCGGTGCGGGACTGCGCCCGCGCGGTCTCCCGCGACCTGGGCGCCGGCCGGTTCTGACGGCCTCCCGGCCCGACCGCCCTCCCCCGGGCCCGCGCACCCCCTCCGACAGGCCCGCGAAGATCCACTTCTCCGCCCGCTCCGGGCCTCGCGAGACCCCTTCGTTACCGGCCGGTATCCAAACGTACATTTCTGGCCAGTTGGCCTGGAGTTTCCGGTCACAGAACCCTTGACGGGCCCCTTACGGTGCAGAAAACTGCCGTGCATCGGTCGGCATTGTCGAACACCTGACGACAATATTCGCTATGGTGTGCAGTGCGTGCAGTGCTGCAAGGGCCATGGGACGACCGGTCACCGCCCTCACGGAGGGCGCGGACCTCCGGAGGTACCCGGGGTTCGCCTTCCCCTGGACGAAGGACAAAGGAGTCGCGGGTGTCCAGCTCCGACATCTTCATCGGCGAGACCATCGGTACCGCCGTCTTGATTCTGCTCGGCGGTGGCGTCTGCGCCGCCGTCACCCTGAAGCGCTCGAAAGCGCTGAACGCGGGCTGGCTCGCCATCACCTTCGGGTGGGGCTTCGCCGTGCTGACGGGCGCGTACATCGCGAAGCCCTCCGGCGCCCACCTCAACCCGGCCGTCACCATCGGTCTGGCCATAGACGGCGCCACCAAGTGGAGTGACGTTCCCCTCTACATCGGCTCCCAGATGCTCGGCGCGATGATCGGCGCCACGCTGGTCTGGATCACCTACTACGGGCAGTTCCAGGCCCACCTGACCGACCCCGAGCTGGTGGCCACGCTGAACCCCAAGGAGGGGATGGTCGACCAGACCGCCACTCCGCAGGCCGGCCCGGTGCTCGGCATCTTCTCCACCGGTCCGGAGATCCGGAACGTCGTGCAGAACCTGGCGACCGAGATCATCGGTACCGCCGTGCTCGTCCTCGCCATCCTGACCCAGGGCCTGACGGCGGGTCTGGCCGTCAGCGGTACCGGCGTCCTGATGACCGCGTTCGTGGTCGTCGGCATCGGCCTCTCGCTGGGCGGCCCCACCGGTTACGCGATCAACCCCGCGCGCGACCTCGGCCCGCGTATCGTGCATGCGCTGCTTCCGCTGCCCAACAAGGGCGGATCCGACTGGTCCTACGCCTGGATCCCGGTGGTCGGCCCGCTGGCCGGCGCCGCCCTGGCGGCAGGCATCCACAAGCTCGCGTTCTGACGCACGACAGCCGAGACCCTCAGACCTCAGGAGCAAGAGACCACATGACCAGCACCCACGGCACCCACGGTCACGGCCCGTTCATCGCGGCCATCGACCAGGGCACGACGTCCTCCCGCTGCATCGTCTTCGACCGCGACGGCCGCATCGTCTCCGTCGACCAGAAGGAGCACGAGCAGATCTTCCCCAAGCCGGGCTGGGTCGAGCACGACGCCAAGGAGATCTGGGCCAACGTCCAGGAAGTCGTCGCGAGCGCCGTCGAGAAGGCGGGCATCACCGCCGCCGACGTCAAGGCCATCGGCATCACCAACCAGCGTGAGACCACGCTGCTGTGGGACAAGAACACCGGCGAGCCGGTCCACAACGCCATCGTCTGGCAGGACACCCGCACCGACGCCCTCTGCCGCGAGCTCGGCCGCAACGTCGGCCAGGACCGCTTCCGCCGCGAGACCGGCCTTCCGCTGGCCTCCTACTTCTCCGGCCCGAAGGTCCGCTGGCTGCTGGACAACGTCGAGGGCCTGCGCGAGCGCGCCGAGCGCGGCGACATCCTCTTCGGCACCATGGACTCCTGGGTCATCTGGAACCTCACCGGTGGCGTGAACGGCGGTGTGCACGTCACGGACGTCACCAACGCCTCCCGCACCATGCTGATGAACCTCCGCAAGCTGGAGTGGGACGAGCGCATCCTCTCCTCCATGGAGATCCCGGCCGCCGTGCTGCCGGAGATCCGCTCCTCCGCCGAGGTCTACGGCAACGCCAAGGGCGGCGCCCTGGACGGCGTCCCGGTCGCCTCCGCGCTCGGCGACCAGCAGGCGGCCCTCTTCGGCCAGACCTGCTTCGACAAGGGAGAGGCCAAGTCCACCTACGGCACCGGAACGTTCATGCTGATGAACACCGGCGACGAGCCCGTCCAGTCGTACAACGGCCTGCTGACGACCGTCGGTTACCGCATCGGCGACCAGAAGCCGGTCTACGCCCTGGAAGGCTCCATCGCCGTCACCGGTTCGCTGGTGCAGTGGATGCGCGACCAGATGGGCCTCATCAAGTCCGCCGCCGAGATCGAGACCCTCGCCTCCAGCGTCGAGGACAACGGCGGCGCCTACTTCGTCCCGGCCTTCTCCGGCCTGTTCGCCCCCTACTGGCGCTCCGACGCGCGCGGTGTCATCGCGGGCCTGACCCGCTACGTCACCAAGGCGCACATCGCCCGCGCCGTCCTCGAGGCGACCGCCTGGCAGACCCGCGAGATCACCGACGCCATGACCAAGGACTCCGGCGTCGAGCTGGCCGCGCTCAAGGTCGACGGCGGCATGACCTCCAACAACTTGCTGATGCAGACCCTCTCGGACTTCCTGGACGCGCCCGTGGTGCGCCCGATGGTCGCCGAGACGACCTGCCTCGGCGCCGCCTACGCCGCCGGCCTGGCCGTCGGCTTCTGGCCCGACACCGACGCCCTCCGCGCCAACTGGCGCCGGGCCGCCGAGTGGACCCCCCGCATGGACGCTGACAAGCGTGACAGCGAGTACAAGAACTGGCTCAAGGCCGTCGAGCGGACCATGGGCTGGATCGACGACGAGAGCTGACTGAGGAGCAACTCATGACTACCCCGCAGAGCGTTCCGACCCTGGGAACGCACCCGGCCGCCGGTGCCAACCCGGGCCGCGCCGAGACCCGGGAGCGACTGTCCAACGCGACGTACGACCTCCTGGTCATCGGCGGCGGCATCCTGGGCACCTCGGTCGCCTGGCACGCCGCGCAGTCGGGACTGCGGGTCGCGATGGTGGACGCCGGCGACTTCGCCGGCGCCACCTCCTCCGCGTCCTCCAAGCTCGTCCACGGCGGTCTGCGCTACCTGCAGACCGGCGCGGTCAAGCTGGTCGCGGAGAACCACCACGAGCGCCGGGTGCTGGCCAAGGACGTGGCCCCGCACCTGGTCAACCCGCTCACCTTCTACCTGCCCGTCTACAAGGGCGGGCCGGTCGGCGCCGCCAAGCTCGGCGCCGGTGTCTTCGCCTACTCGGCGCTGTCCGCCTTCGGCGACGGCGTCGGCAAGGTGATCTCCCCGTCCCGCGCCAAGGCCGACAACCCCGGTCTGCGCACGGACAACCTCAAGGCCGTCGCGGTCTACTACGACCACCAGATGAACGACTCGCGTGTGGCGGTCATGACCGTCCGCGCGGCCGTCGAGTCCGGCGCGGTCGTCCTCAACCACGCCGAGGTCACCGGGCTGCGCTTCACGCACGGCAAGGTCTCCGGCGCGGAGCTCAAGGACCGCGTCGACGGCGCCGAGTTCGGCATCGACGCCCGCGTGGTGCTCAACGCCACCGGCCCGTGGGTCGACCACCTGCGCAAGATGGAGGACAAGGGCGCGGCCCCCTCCATCCGCCTCTCCAAGGGCGCGCACATCGTGATGAAGCGCAAGTCGCCGTGGAAGGCCGCCATGGCCACCCCGATCGACAAGTACCGCATCACCTTCGCCCTCCCGTGGGAGGACCAGCTCCTCCTGGGCACTACCGACACCCAGTACGAGGGCGACCCGGCCGACGTGCGCGCCACGGAGGAGGACATCCAGCAGATCCTGGACGAGGCCGCCTTCTCCATCGTCGACGCGGACCTCGACCGCTCGCTGATGACCTACGCGTTCGCCGGTCTGCGGGTGCTGCCCGGCGGCCCCGGCGACGTGGCCCAGGCCAAGCGCGAGACCGTGGTCACCGAGGGCAAGGGCGGCATGCTGTCCGTCGCCGGCGGCAAGTGGACCACGTACCGCCACATCGGCCGTACGGTCATGACCAAGCTGGCCAAGGTGCCCGGCAGCCCGCTGACCGAGGAGATGGAGCCCGTCTCCAGCCTGGTCCGCCGCACCCCGCTGCCCGGTGTCGCCAACCCCAACGCCGTCGCCCACCGCCTGCTGGTGGACCGCGAGCCCGGCACCCGGATGGACCCGCTGACGGCCCGTCACCTCGCCACGCACTACGGCTCGCTGTCCTTCGACATCGCGCGCCTGGCCAACGAGAACCCGGAGCTCGGCGAGCGCATCCACCCCGACGGCCCGGAGATCTGGGCCCAGGTCGCCTACGCCCGCGACTACGAGTGGGCCGAGACGGTCGACGACGTGCTGCGCCGCCGCACCACGCTGACCATCCGCGGCCTGGACGACGAGAACGTCCGCACCCGGGTCAAGGACATGCTGGAGCGCAAGGGCTGATCCCCGCCGCCACGGCCGTGAAGGGCCTCTGAAGGGGGGAGGGACGTGTGACGTCCCTCCCCCCTTTGCCGTCTTCCTCTTGTAAGAGGCAACCGGTGGCGCCCCTCCCCCGTCCCTGGAGGAGAAAGGGGGGCCATCATGACCTGGCCGCGGATCCGGGCCCGGCTGCGCCGGCTCCGGCGCCTGCCGCGCAGGCGGACCGTCAAGCGCGTCGCACTCGTCCTGTTCCTCGTCGTCGCGGTCCCGGTGGTGGCCGCCGCCGGGGCCCTGCGCGCCTCGTACGCGGGCGCGCCCGCCGACGACGCCGTCACCCGCGGGCGGGACGCCGTCTGGCTCGGACACGCCTGGGTCGACGGCCGCCGCACGGACCAGGACCTGGCCGGCCTCAAGCGGCGCGTCGGCGGCAGCGGCGTCCGGGACCTGTACGTCCACGCGGGCCCACTGGAGCACGACGGCACCCTGCCCGCCTCCGCTTACCGGGGCGCGCGCCGGCTGATCGACGCCGTCCACCGGGAGCTGCCCGGCGTCCGGGTGCAGGCGTGGCTCGGCGACGTGGTCGCGCACGGCGGGACGGGCGGGCTGCGGCTGGGGTCCGCCGCGACCCGGGGCGCGGTGGTGGCGAGCGCCCGGCAGGTGCTGACGGCCGGCTTCGAGGGCGTCCACCTCGACGTCGAGCCGGTGGCCGACGGCGACGGCGGCTTCCTGACCCTGCTGGACTCCCTTCGCCCGGCGGTCCGTTCGGGCGGCGGGGTGCTGTCGGTGGCCGCGCAGCAGATCGACCCGCTGCCGTCGATGCACGCGGCGTCGCGCGCGTTCGGCGGGCGGAAGTGGTGGTCGCAGGGGTACTTCGCGAAGGTGGCCCGGCGCACCGACCAGATCGCCGTCATGTCGTACGACACGGCGCTGCCCTGGGAGAGCCTGTACGGCGGCTACGTCGCCCAGCAGACGCGGCTGGCGCTGGAGGTCACCCCGGCCGGTACTGATCTGCTGATGGGACTGCCGTTCTTCCACACCGACGACATGGGCCACCACGGTTCGGCGGAGACGGCCGCCGCGGCGCTGCGCGGCGCCCGGCTCGGACTGACACGCGAGGACCGGCACCGCGAGCGGTTCGGCGTCGCCCTGTACGCGGACTTCGCCGCGACGGAGGGCGACTGGCGTGCGTACCGCGAGGCGTGGGGCAAGCGAGGGTGACGGCGGCTCCCGGTGACGCGAGGGTGATGAGCATCCCTTGCGCGGACTGCGGACAGCGGTCCCGGAAGTCGTAGGCTTGGGGGCGCACGCACGAGACCTGCGAACAACTGCACTGACAACTGCACTGAACGGCAACCGGCGATGGAAGGGACCCCTCCGCGCCGGTCGGAAGGAGGCGCTGGGTGATCGAGCTTGAGGGAGTTCCCGAGCTGATCGACCCGGTCATGATCTGTGCCTTCGAGGGCTGGAACGACGCCGGAGACGCCGCCTCCAGTGCGGTCGCGCACCTGGACCGGGAGTGGAAGGGCGAGGTCTTCGCCGCGCTGGACGCGGAGGACTACTACGACTTCCAGGTCAACCGGCCCACCGTCTGGCTGGACGGCGGGGTCCGCAAGATCACCTGGCCGACGACCCGGCTGTCCGTGGTGCGCACCGGCGGCGGTCCGGGGGGCACGGGTGAGGCCGGGGACACCGGGGGCACGGCGGGCATCGGCGGCCCGGGAGGCATCGGGGGCCCGAAGGGGCCGCGTGACCTGGTGCTCGTCCGGGGCATCGAACCGAGCATGCGCTGGCGTTCGTTCTGCAACGAGATCCTGGGCTTCGCCCACGAGCTGGGCGTGGAGATGGTGGTGATCCTGGGCTCGCTGCTCGGTGACACCCCGCACACCCGGCCGGTGCCGGTCAGCGGGGTCACCTCCGACCCCGACCTGGCGCGCACCATGGACCTCGAGGAGTCCCGCTACGAGGGCCCGACCGGCATCGTCGGCATCCTCCAGGAGGCGTGCACGCACGCGGGTGTGCCCACCGTGAGCCTGTGGGCGGCGGTGCCGCACTACGTGTCGCAGCCGCCGAACCCCAAGGCCACGCTGGCTCTCCTCAACCGCCTCGAGGACCTGATCGACCTGCGCATCCCGCAGGGCGACCTGCCCGAGGACGCGCGCGCCTGGCAGCTCGGCGTCGACCAGCTGGCGGCGGAGGACAGCGAGGTGGCCGAGTACGTCCAGTCGCTGGAGCAGGCGCGGGACACGGCGGACCTGCCGGAGGCGTCGGGCGAGGCCATCGCCCGCGAGTTCGAGCGCTATCTGCGGCGGCGGGACGGGCAGTCGGGGCCGGGGGCCGGGCCGGGCCCGGTCGGCGGACCGGGCGGGGCCGGCGGCCCCGGAGGTCCCGGCGGTCCCGGCGCGGTCTCGGGGCCGGGGCAGCCGGGCGGCCTGGCGGCCGAACCGGGCTTCGGCGAGCCGGGCGGCCGGGACGCCTCGTACCTGCGCGACACGACGAGCGGGCGGACGCGTCCACCGCGGCGGGCGCCGAAGGAGCAGGCGGAAGGGTCGGAGGGCGGCGACGGCGCCTCGGGCTCCGGATCGGGCTCCGGATCTGCCGGTTCCGACTCTGGTTCCGGCTCCGGCTCGGGCTCCGGCGGGGAAGGCCGTACCGGCGGCGAGCGCGGCGGTGGTGAGGACGAGAACGGTCCGCCGCCGCAGGGCGAGTAGTCCGAAGCTCCGGCCGAAGGGGCGCCCACCGCTTGGGGGCGCCCCTTCCGCTGTCCGTGCGGACCCGGTCGCCGGCCGGCCACGGGCGGCGCGTACGCTTCCTTTTCACCCCTATACGTCATATCGCTTGTCATATCGCTCGACAAAAGGACAGAACGGCCGTGAAGGCGCTCAGGAAATACGTCATGGCGGCCACCGGGACCGCCCTCGCACTCTCGCTCACCGCGTGCGGCGGCGGGGAGAAGGAGGACACCCGCGACCCGCAGGCCGCCCTGAAGGCCGCGGCGGAGAAGACGGCGGGGGCCAACTCCTACCGGACGAAGCGGCAGGTCACCGAGCTCGACGGGACCGAGCGCGGCGAGTACTCCTTCTCGCGCAAGCCCGATCTGGCCGAGCGCAAGACGTGGCGGACGCGGACGAAGGACGGCAAGAAGGAGCCGGAGCGCTTCGCGCACGCGATGAGCAAGGACCAGACGCTCTACACGCGCGACGCGAAGATCGCCGACGGCCGGTGGGTGAGCAGCAGCCTCCTGGACGCGGGCGAGGAGCCGCCGAAGCCGGAGGACGTCCAGAAGACCGCCGAGGGCTCGCTGCCCAAGCTGCTCGGCGTCCTGCGCACGTCGAAGGACGTGCGGAAGGTGGGCAGGGAGAAGGTGAACGGCCACAAGGCCACGCACTTCGCCGGCACGGTCGTCCTCAGCGACCTGGCGGCGTACAAGGGCGACGTGATGCGGGACTGGCTCCGCGAGCTCTACGTCGAGAACCACCGGAAGGACGGCCTGGAGAAGGTCGACATCGACCTGTGGATCGGCGAGGACGACATCCCGGTCAAGGGCGCGGAGCACGGCAAGGGCTCCAAGGGCAGCACGAGCGTGACCGAGGAGTACGCGGAGTTCGGCGCCGACCCGGGGATCCGCATCCCGAAGGGCAAGGACGTCGTCACGGAGGACGCCTGGCTCCAGGAGGTCCGGGACAAGGCGTACCGGGGCATCGACCCCGTGAGCTGAAGCTCCCCTCTCAGCCGCGCAGTTCGTCGAGCCGGGCGAGGTCGTCACGGACCGACTCCCGCTCCTCGGCGGTGAGTTCGACCGCGGCAGCCCGGGCCAGCGCCTCCTCCCGGCCCGCCTCGCCCCCCAGCCGCCCGGCGACGTCCGCCCGCAGCGCCAGCAGCCGCAGCAGCTGGACGGGCGTGGGGCGTTCGCCCTCCGTACGCAGCGCCCGGTCGACGACCCGGGCGGCCCCGGCCGCGTCCGCCTTGGAGTCCGCGAACAGCGACGCGTAGTGCAGCGCCCGCGCGAACGCCTCCTTGGGCGCGGGCCGGTGGCGCTGGTCGGCGCTCGTCACGGTCCCGACCCGGACGCAGTTGCCGCCCGGGTCCGTCATCAGGAACTGCCGCACGCCGTGCGAGGTGTCCTTCACCGCCCCGAACCGCGGCAGCCCGCGCGTCGGCACCTTCCCGTACGCCTCCTTCAGCCCCTGGCGGAACGCCTCGTGGAGCCCGTCGACGTCATCCGTGCGGACGTAGCAGGTGCTGTACGAGGCGGCCGGGTCGTGCTGCTTCACCCCGAAGAAGTGCAGCTCGATCCCGCCGTACCGGACGACGGCGTACGGATTGGGGCTCGTCTGACGGTACGTCACCTCGAAACCGAGGGCGGTGCAGAAGTCGAGGACGGGCCGGAGATCGGGGCAGGGAAGGATGGGGATCGTCGTCTCAGCCATGCACGACACCGTAGTCAAACTTGACTAGTGCCGCACCGGCATATTCCCGAACTCCCGTTCCCTGCCGCTCAGATCACTTCCCACTCCGCGGCCGCGTACAGCGACCGCAGCCGCTCCACCACGGGCACGTCCGCCGGGAGGGTCAGCTCGTCGATCCGGCCGACGGGCGCGACGCCGAGGGAGTTGGTGACGAAGGCGCCGTCGAAGGAGGGGACGTCGTCGAGGCGGACGGGGCGGCGGAGCCAGGGGAGGCCGAGCCGGTCGAGCTCACGGCGGAGCAGGAGCATGGTGATGCCGTCGAGGGCGGGGGCGTCCGGCCAGACGACGGTGTCGCCTTCGACGAAGCCCACGTTGGTGATGGCCCCCTCGGCCACGGTGCCGTCCGGGGCGACGAGCAGGGCCTCGTCGAAGCCGGCGGCCTGGGCTCGGCGCAGGTGGTACGACTGCCCGAAGACACCGGTGTGCTTGAGGTGCGCCGCGGGCCGCTGGTACGGGACGGCGGTGAGGCGTTGCGGAGCCGCCGGCTCGGGCGTCGGCGGCCGGGCGATCACCGTGGTGGCCGGGCGGACCGTCCCGTCACCGGGCGGCAGGTGGACGTAGACGCGGACGGCGGCGTCCGTCACCCCGGCCGCCCGCAGGGCACCGCGGACGCGTTCGCGGACGAGTCCGCCGTCCAGGCCTTCACCGAACAGTTCGCGGGTGGCGGCGTCGAGCCGCGCGAGGTGCAGGTCCAGTCCTCGGACCCGGCCGTTCCGGATCTCCATCGCGGTCATGTGACCATAGCCGCCGAGGAGGGCGAGGAACAGGGGGTCGGCGGCGACGGGACGGCCGTCGACCTCGACGTACGGGGTGGAGAGAGCGTTCATCTCCCCACCCTACGAGGCTGATCGCTCAGAGCTCGTCGTGGTTCCAGTCGCCGTTGGCCATGCTGCCCCGGCCCAGGGTCAGCCGCACGTACCGGCGGACCTGGTCGGCGCCGTTCACCGTGCCGATCGACGGGAGGAACGGAGCCGTGGCGTTCTGCCCGGCGGAGACACGGTGGTAGTACTCGGAGAGGGCGTCCCACGAGTTCTCCAGCTCCTGCTGCTGGTGCGGCAGCCCGTTCTGCGGGGTCCATGTGCCCATGGCGGTGCGGAAGGTGCCCTCGACGTCGTTGAACCGGGCGGCCTCCGGCAGCATCTGGATCATCAGGCTGAGGGACCGGGCGGTGTTCTCACGCTGGCTGCCGGCGCTCGGGGTGGTCACGGTCGCCAGCTGCACGATGGAGGCCCGGATGTCGTTGTAGCTGATCGGCATGCCCTCGCGGCCGCGCCGGGCCGCGCCGGTCAGCGAGTTGTAGTTGGAGCCGAAGTTCAGCGTCTGGACGTTGGTGTTGACGTCCGGGCGCGGGGTGTCGGTCTCCGCCAGCCGGCTGCCCAGCGCGCCGTTGATGTCGTTGAACTGGAACGTGGTGCCCTGCTCGTTGGAGAAGCCCCAGACGTAGAGGTTGGAGGGGTTGATCCAGATGTGCACCTGGTGCCGGTGCCCCTGGTCGTCCGGCGCCGTCAGCGAGGCCTGGATGATGCCGACGTCCTCCAGCTGCGTCTCCTGGGTGTTCCACCCGGCCGCGGCGTTCCGCAGGCTCTGGACGAACGCCGAGTAGTCGTCACGCTGGTGGTCACTGGCGCCCTCGTCCGCCAGGTTGATGTACACGTGCGACATGTGACGCCACTCGGTGCGCGCCTCGGCCGTACCGGCGGTCGTGAGCGTGCCCGTGACGGCCATGGCGAGGCCGACGCCGGAGAGGAGCAGGGAGCGGGCGAGGCGGGTCTTACGCATGGGGATGTGTTCTTCCTACGGTGACGGGATCCGAGCGATCGAAACCGTCGCTCCCGCCCCGCGCCCGGGGGAGGCGAGCGGGGCGGAAGCGGCGACCGGGTTCACCGTAGGCGCCCCTGACCTGCGCGAACCGTCCACTGCGCGCACACTCCTGCTCTGGTAGCGCACGGTGGCCACCGACGGCGTTCGGCCACACCTCGCGGACCTCATCCCGGACGCACGACGGCGTCCAACACCCGCTCCCACGGATAGCCGTCCACATGCCGCCCGCCACTCCCAGGCGCGTGCGGCACCCACTCCCCCGGGCCGTACACCACCCGCACCCCGGTGCTCCGCAACACCTCCAGCGAACGCCGGGTGGCGGGGTGCGCGTCCAGCGCGGTCGACCAGAACGGCAGCGCGGCCACCGGCAGCCCGAGCCCGACGGCTTCGGTGAGCAGCCCGAGAGCGTACGTGTCGGCGATGCCCGCCGCCCATTTGTTGGCCGTGTTCATCGTCATCGGCGCCACGACCACCGCGTCGGCGGGCGGGTTCCGCTTCTCCTCCCCCTCCCGGCGCCAGGTGCTGCGCACGGCCCGCCCCGACGCGGCTTGGAGCGCGGGGACGTCAAGGAAGCCGCCCTCGGCGGCGGCGGACGTCCCGATGACACACACGTCCCAGCCGCGCTGCTTCGCGGCGACGACCAGGCGCTTCGCGTCCCGCGCGGGACCGGCGGCGCAGACGATCGCGTACAGAACGCCGTCCGCTTCACACGACTCGTGAGCCACCGACTCCTGGCCGCACTCCATCACTGCACCTCCCGGACCATCGCAACGGACCGCCCGCCGCCGAGGTTCCCGGGGTCGCGCGGCCTTGACCGAGCGTCCTGACGTCACCACCATGACTACTGGACTGGTCCACCAGATGAGTTGGGGTTTTCATGGCGCTACCGAAATACGATCAGATCGCAGGCGACCTGCGAGGGCGCATCGTTCGTGGCGAGCTGAAGGCCGGTGACGCCCTGCCCTCCGAGCGCGAGCTGACGGAACGCTGGTCGGTGGCGCGAGCCACCGTGGTCCGCGCACTTGACGTGCTGCGCCAGGAGGGGTTGATCGAGACCCGTCAGGGCACGGGTTCGACGGTGCGGGAACGGGCGCCTTTGGCGCGGACCGCCGGCGAGCGATACCGCACCGCGGTGCGCACCGGCCAGATCTACACCGCCGGGGAGTACGCCGAGATCGTCGGGGCGGAGACACTCCCCGCACCGGAGGACGTGGCCACCGTCCTCGCGATCGAGGCCGGTGAGCCGGTGGTACGACGGCACCGCGTCACCTTCGAGGGTGAGGTTCCCACGGCGACCTCGTGGTCCTGGTTCACGGCGGAGGTCGCGGCACAGGCGCCGCGCCTCCTCCACCGGGAACGGGTACGGGAGGGCACCACGCGCTACGTCGAAATGCAGACCGGACGACGGCCGCACACCGGTCGCGACTGGTGGACGGCGCGCCTCGCCACAGCGGAGGAGCTGGAGTTGCTGCGGCTCGACGGCCCTGCGGCCGTGGCCGAGGCACGGCATGTGGCC
The DNA here is from genome assembly GCF_044333095.1 of Streptomyces sp. NPDC021100. Taxonomy (NCBI): domain Bacteria; kingdom Bacillati; phylum Actinomycetota; class Actinomycetes; order Kitasatosporales; family Streptomycetaceae; genus Streptomyces; species Streptomyces sp. NPDC021100. Next base: position 171,269 of record NZ_JBIRQH010000004.1, on the reverse strand, counting down.
TACGACGCGGACGGCCGGGCGATCACCTACGAGGTCGGGGTGAGCCCGGGAGGCAGGTGGACCCGTACGGACGAGTACTCGATGAACGACTAGAAAGGCGTCAACTCCGCACACGGCCCCCACACTTGGTGGGGGCATTTTTCGTCCCGGACGCTTGACCTGACTAGTCCACCGGTGGACTATCCCAGTGCAGGGCATCTCGTCGAGGTGTCTCTCCATGACCGCACGAGCCCGGAGCCCTGCTCGCCAACCATGGGAGTCCATCATGTCCCCCACTCCAGGCCGTCCAGTGGCCACTACGGCGCGCTGGCTCTGCCAGGCGGCCCCCTCCGCGCGGAAAGCACTGGCCCAGTGGGAAGCGGGCGGAACAACGCCGCTGACCGTGGGCCGCCACTGGGACCTCGTCGAGATCGACTTCACCCTCGCAACCGCCGCCGTTACCCGGCTGAGGGACGCCGACCGCCACATCGGGCTTTACCTGATGGGTGGCATGGAGCACGCGATGTGGTGGCTGCTGCCGCTGGGTACCGCACCACGACTCACCGGAGTTCCCGGGATCAGGCCCCGCCCCAGGGGCTCGGAGTTGTTCGCCCCGCCCCCGGGGAAGTACCGCGGCGACCGCGTCTGGGTGCTCCCCGGCCAGGACGGCGACGCATGGCGGACGCTCACGGCTCCGGACGACCTCCGCCATGCCGCCGAGACCGGCATGCGCCTGCTCGACCGGAAGGCCGTCACGCGATGCCCCTGAGCGGCCGGATCACGCCACACATCGCGCCGCGATGCGCTCTCGGCCAGCACGCCGATTGCGAGGGAGCCATCGTCGTCCGCGTCATCGGCGCGCCACCCGGTGCGGACGCCACCGAACGGCTCCGCTGTGCCTGCGCATGCGGACACCCAGCCGACCAGGACCGGCAAGAACCGGCCGACAGCCCACAGGGACAACCCCCGCCGCCGTCAGTCGGCTGATCACCTTCACAGGACGGACCGATCCGGACGGTGACTGTCGTCAACGCGGCCGATCGGCCACCGTCCGGTGACGGCCGGCGCGCCTATGCGCCCCGCAGGTCCGCCACCAGGCGGAACCGCTGCAGGACCGCGAGCGTCGAGTCGTCCACCGTGAACTCCGGGTCGTCCATGGCCTCCCGCATCTCGGCGCTGTGCCAGAACGACTCGTGGTTGGCGCGCCATTCGGCGACGGAGGCGTCGCCCTCCCCCTCGTCGACGACGTGGGCGAAGTCCACGTCGGACAGCGGCACGACGCGGACGTCCGTCACCTCGATGACCGCCACCGGACGGTCGTCGGAGTCGACGACGACGCTCCGCTCCCCGGACACGGGCAGCGCCTCGCCCTCGTGTTCGTAGGCGACGACCAGGCCGGTGGTGGAGGTCTTCGAGCCGTCGAGGATGGCGGCGACGAGAAGGTCGCGGAGGGGGCCGGGGAAGGCGAACTCGGCGCGGGGGAGGCCGGTGATGCGTTCCATGGTCGCAATCTAGTGCGGGTGATGGCGGGGGGACAGGTGTGCCGTTCCCGCGTCGAGGTCGATGCCGGTCCGGCGCGGGGCGCCGTCCTGTTCGTCGTCGCGCAGGACCAGTTCGACGCGGCGCTGTTCCAACTGCGCTCGCTTGCCCGGGTACATGAGGCCGTGCAGCTCCTCTGTCGCGGCCGCGCCCGCACCGCGCGAGCCGCCGGCGGCGCCTCCGCGGAGGAGGTGAACGCCCTTGCGCGCGGCGGCCGTCACGAAGAGCGGGACGACGATCAGGAGGGCCAGCCCAGGGCCCGTCAGGAGGCTCATCACATCGAGAGAACGTGGCGGGCCCGGGCGTGGTTCCGTCCGCGTCAGTCGACCGCGCTCGCGCCGCGCAGCTTCAGGGTGAACGGGTGGTTCGTGGAAAGGCTGGGGGTGGTGAGGTGAAGGGTGCCGCCGCGGTCGGTGGGGTCGTACCACCAGCCGGGGGTGGAGGAGCCGGAAGTGACGTGGGGCAGGGGGCGGCCGTCCAGCAGGACCGTTCGCGGGGTGGTGCGGGAGTGGACGGTGAAGGTGTACGGGCGGGTGGTCTGCTTGCCCTTGAAGTGGCCGCGGGAGGCGTCCACTCGGACGGTGACGTCGCCTCGGCCCGTGTGCGGTGCCCGGACGGTCACCGTCTGGCGGGCCGAGGCGCCCGCGCGGTGGGCCCGGGTGACGCCGTCGTCCTCGTAGAGGGTGAACGAGGATGCGCCCTTGGGGTAGACGTCCCAGGCGAGCGGGGAGTCGGGGGTGCGGTCGCGGTGGGAGCGGATGCCGGGCCACATCGGGATCGCGGCGCCCTCTTTCACGAAGAGGGGCAGGGTGTCGAGCGGGGCGCGGTAGCCGTCGAGGGTGGTCGGACCGTGGTACGTACGCCCGGTCCAGTAGTCGGTCCAGGTGCCGCGCGGCAGGTAGATGCCGTCACGCGTCTCCTTGTCCTCGTACACCGGGGCGACGAGGAAGTACTCACCGCTCAGGAACTCGTACTTCGCCGCGTCCGTCGCCGCCTTGGGGTCGTCCGGGTACTCCAGGGCCAGCGGGCGGACCGGGCCGACGCCCGTGCGGGCGGCCTCCGCCGCGTACGTGTACATGTACGGAAGGAGGGATTCCTTGAGCTTGAGGTACTTGCGGTTGATCGAGGTGTACGGCTCGCCGTACCGCCAGGGCTGCTTGTCGCTCGGCGCCCAGCCGTCCATGGTCATGACGGCGGGGAGGAACGCCTTCCATTGGAGGTCGCGGACGTACGTCTTCGCGCTGCCGCCGAAGATGCCGTCGATGTCGCCGGTGGTGTAGGCGAGGCCGGACATCGTCGCGCCCGCGTAGGTGGGGATCTGCCAGCGGATGTAGTCCCAGGAGCCCTTCTGGTCACCGGACCACTGGACGCCGCAGCGCTGGGCGCCGGACCAGCTCTCGGGGGCCCAGGTGAAGCCGCGGGCGTCGCTGTTGTCCTCGATGCCCTTGTACGCGTCCTTGCAGCCGTCGAGGGCGAACTTGTAGCCGTCGCCGACCCAGGCGACGTCCAGTTTGGCGACGCGCTGGCCGGCCCGCACCTGGTCGGCGAGCTTGCCGAGGCCGTCCTCGGTCCACAGGCCCATGGTCATCCCGCGGTCGGCGAGGCCCTTGTTCACCTCGGGCAGGTTCTCGTAGCCGCAGCCGTAGCCGTCGTTGACGAGCATCCAGCCGAGCGGCATGTCGTGCCCGACGTAGCCGTCCGCGACCTTGAGCGCGTCGAGGGTGCGGCGCTCGCCGCGGTTCTTGTTGTGCAGGTAGCAGTCGGAGTCGCCGACTTCCAGGCCGTACAGCGGCGGCAGGAAGGGGCGGCCGGTCAGCCGGGTGTAGCCGCCGATGACGTCCTTGGGGGTCCGGCCGGCGACGTAGTACGCGTCGAAGCGCTGCTCGCGGGCGGTGGCCGCGACCGGGTCGGCGAAGTCGTAGGTGTTGGGCGCGTACGTGTTGCGGTAGACGCCGTAGCCGGCCGAGGAGAGGTAGAACGGGACGGAGTTGGGGTGGCCGCCGTCGTTCCAGTCGTAGTCGACGCCCACCTCCACCTTCTTGCCGCGGTGCGAGGTGTTGCCGCGGCCGTTCTGCATGCCGGCGCCGTAGAACCGCTCGTCGGCGCCGCGCGCGAGGGACTGCGTCGTGCCGTCCTTGTCCCAGGTCAGGCCCTTGGTCTCGGACCAGAGGCGGGTGCCGTCGGCGCGGTACAGGGCGAAGCGGAGCGGTGCCTTGTAGGCGCGCAGGGTGAGGGCCGAGGTACTCAGTTCGTAGCGGTCGCCGCGGTCGCGCCAGCGGGTGGGCGGGGGCGCGCCCTGCGGCAGGACGATGTCCTTGCCCGTGGGATCGGTGAACGTGCCGTCCGGGGCGAGCTGGAGGCGGAGGGTGTCCGGGGTGACGAAGCGGATGCGGGCCTCGGATCGGCCCGCTCTTAAGCGGTACTCGGGGCCTTGGGGGGTGAAGGAGGTGATGTCGCCGACGGTGTGCGGCTCCGTGCCGGGGCCGTCGGCGGCTCGGGCCCCCGCTTGGGGGCCGACGAGGGCCGTGAGGAGGCCGAGCAGGGCGAACAGGGTGAGGAGGCGGGTGGTCGCGGGGGTTCTGTGCCGGGTGCGGGTGGTCATGCGGCCATGCTTAGCGCACTGTCGTGCGCATGACTACGGGGCGTTCCCCGGCCTCGGTTCCTTGCGGGGGCGCCCCCCCGCACCCCGGCACCGCGCTCCGCGCGGTTGTCCTCACACGCCGGGCGGGCCGCGATCAGTCCTCTCCCCGTACCGCCCCCAGGTCGAAGTAGTCCCGCCACGCCGCGATCGCCCCGTCCCGGATCTCGAAGACACCGGCCACCCGCACCCGTACCACCGTCCCCGACCGGAGCCGCATCACGTCGGTCCGTTCGTTGAACACCACTCCCCCGCCCTCGGTTTCGGACGAAGCCTGGTGGTGGATGGTGAAGTCGGCGGCGGTGAAGCGGGCGAGGAAGTCGGCGAAGTAGGCGCGGATGCGGTCCCGGCCGACCACGGGCGGCAGGGGCATGCTGTGGTAGGTCCCGTCCTCCGCGAAGAAGGACGCGAGCCGGGCGGCGTCCAGCCCGTCCCACGCGGCGAAGAAGCGCGCGACGACCTCCTCCGGCCCGCTCCCCGGCTTCGTCCCCGTCTCCGTCCCCGTCATGGAAAGGCACCTCTTCCCCGTCTCGACTCGACGTGTGCGAAGCCTACGAGGGTCCGGAACGGCGGTTCGCCCGGGGCCCCGCCCCGGTGCCCCGCGCCGGGAACGGGGTACAGCCGGCGGGTGCTCGCCGCCCTCCGCCGCCTGGGCCGCTGGGGCACCGAACGCGGCAGGAGGCGCTCCCCGCCACTGGTGGGGAGCGCCTCCTGTCCTCGGGGCGGGCTAGAGCGCGACGCCCAGCAGCGCGTCCACGGTCCGCGACACCAGGCCGGGCGCGCCCTCGTCCGTACCGCCGTCGGCGGCCTGGGCGGCGGCCCAGCGGTCGACGGCGGCCAGGGCGGCCGGGGCGTCGAGGTCGTCGGCGAGGGCCTCGCGGACCTCGTCGAGAAGGGCGTCGGCGGACGGGCCGTCCGGGCGGGAGACGGCGGCGCGCCAGCGGGCGAGGCGCTCGACGGCCTCGGCGAGGACGGCGTCGGTCCACTCCCAGTCGGCCCGGTAGTGGTGGGACAGCAGCGCGAGGCGGATCGCGGCCGGGTCCACGACCTCGCGGCGCAGGGCGGAGACGAAGACGAGGTTGCCCTTGGACTTGGACATCTTCTCGCCGTGCAGGGCGACCATGCCCGCGTGGACGTACGTCTTGGCGAACGGGTGCTCGCCGGTCAGCGCCTGGGCGTGCGAGGCGCCCATCTCGTGGTGCGGGAAGATCAGGTCGGAGCCGCCGCCCTGGACGTCGAAGCCCATGCCGAAGTACTCCAGGGCGATGGCGACGCACTCGATGTGCCAGCCGGGGCGACCGGGGCCGAGGGAGGCGCCGTCCCAGCTGGGCTCGCCCGGGCGAGCGGCCATCCACAGCATCGGGTCGACGGGGTTCTTCTTGCCCGGCCGGTCCGGGTCGCCGCCGCGCTCGGCGGACAGCAGCCGCATGGCCTCCGCGTCCAGGCCGGAGACCTCGCCGAAGTGGGCGTCGGAGGCGACGGAGAAGTAGATGTCGCCGTCGAGCTCGTAGGCGGCACCCGCGTCGCGCAGGCGCTCCACCAGCGGGACGATCTTGGGTATCGACTCCACGGCGCCCACGTACTGGCGCGGCGGCAGCAGCCGCAGGGCGGTCATGTCCTCGCGGAACAGGACGGTCTCGCGCTCGGCGAGGGCCTCCCAGTCCTCGCCGTTGGCGGCGGCCCGCTCCAGCAGCGGGTCGTCGATGTCCGTCACGTTCTGGACGTAGTGGACCTGCCGCTTGGTGTCGAGCCACACGCGCTGCACGAGGTCGAACGCGTTGTAGGTCGCCGCGTGCCCCATGTGAGTGGCGTCGTACGGCGTGATGCCGCAGACGTAGAGGCGGGCGACGGGGCCGGGGACGAGGGTCACCCGTCCACCGGTCGCGGTGTCGTGGATCCGGAGGTCGCGGCCCTTGCCGGGCAGGGCGGGAACCTCAGAAGCGGGCCAGGCATGCATGTCCTGAGCGTAACCGGATGCGGGTTCCGGATACGAACCGGAGGGGGCGGTTGGCTGAGAAGGGGGTCTTGCGCGGGGGGCGGGGTTGTGCTCCGGGCCCGCCCTTCACCGTTTCTTGCGGGGGCAAGCCCCCGCACCCCCGAAACCGCGCTCCGCGCGGTCGTCCTCAAACGCCGGACGGGCTGATATTCAGCCCGTCCGGCGTTTGAGGACGAGCGGCGAAGCCGCGACCAGCGGGGTCTGGGGCGCAGCCCCAGGAAGCGGCGAAGTGGGGGTGCCCCCTCTGGGCGAGGGACCGGGGCACCAGCCCGCCGCAGGCGCCTACACCGGCGGCCACGGAATCGCGGGCCACTGCCCGCTCGGCTCCCGGTGCCGCCCGGTCCGCAGAAGCTCCTCCACCCGCCCCCGCAAAGCGTCGATCTCCGCCGGAGTGATCAACTCCGCCAGCCGCCCCGCCAGGGGGCGCCCGTCGGCCAGATCGGCCGAAAGTCGCCGCAACGCCTCCACCGCCTCCTCCGTCAGCGGCTCCCCCGCCCACCCCCACAGCAACGTCCGCAGCTTGTCCTCGGCGTTGAAGGTGACGCCGTGGTCGATGGCGTAGAGCCGGCCGTCGGCGGCGGGCAGCAGGTGGCCGCCCTTGCGGTCGCCGTTGTTGATCACCGCGTCGAGGACGGCCAGCCGGCGCAGCCGCTCGTCGTCGGCGTGCACGAGCAGGGCGGTGCGGTCGTCGCCGACGTCCGCGTAGCCGACGGCCTTCCAGCCGGGCCCGGGTTCGTCCCCCTCGACCAGCGCGAGGAGGCGCCGCGTCTCCTCGGCGGCGCCGTCGTCGGCCGGGCCGTCGATCCAGAGCTGGCACATGCCCGGCCCGTAGGGGCCGTCGCGGAGGACGGTCGGCGGGACCAGGCCCCAGCCCATCGCCTCGGAGAGCTCGTAGGCGGCCACCTCGCGCTGGGCGAGGGTGCCGTCCGGGAAGTCCCAGAGCGGGCGCTCCCCGGCGACCGGCTTGTAGACGCAGGCCGCCGTCACGCCCTCGTAGGCGACGGTGCAGTACAGGACGGCGTTGGACGCCTCGCGGATCCGCCCGCGGACCGTGAGCTCACCGCGGGCCAGCAGCTCCCGCGGGGTCACGCCGAACCCGGAGGGCTCGACGGACTCGCCCGGCCCGGCGGCCCCGTCCGGCCCGGCGGCCCCGTCCGGCCCCGGCGGCACCCCACCGCGCTCCCGCGCGGTCACGCTCCGCGGCGGTATCCGTTCTGGCGCGGACATACGTGTCCCTCCGGGTCGAGCGGCAGGCTGCACAGCGGGCAGGGCGGCCGGCCGGCGTTGACGATGTCCAGGGCGCGCTTGGCGAAGGCGCGGGCCATGGTGCCGGTGATGCGCACGCGCAGCATGGGCGGCCCGTTGGTCTCGTCCTGGAGGAGGCGCTCCTCGGCGGCGGCCAGGTCCTCGTCGGTGTCGGCCTCCAGCTCGACCAGGGCCTGTGCCTCGACGACCATCCGCTGCCCCTCGGCGTCCCAGGCCAGGGCCATGGTGCCGACGCGGAACTCCTCCTCGACGGGGGTGTCCAGCGGGGCGGTGTCGGCGTACTCGACGGGGGCCACGGCCGGGACCGGGGCACTGCCGCCGGTGCGCCGGACGACCTCGTCCAGCAGTTCGTCGATGCGCTCGGCGAGCGCTTCCACCTGCGCCTTCTCCAGGGCCACGCTGGTGGTCCGGCCGGCCGCGCTGGCCTGGAGGAAGAAAGTGCGGCGGCCCGGCAGCCCGACCGTACCGGCGACGAAGCGGTCCGGCGGGTCATAGAGGAACACCTGACGGGACAACGTCCTGCTCCATTGTGTCGGTGGTCGGACGGGGAATCTGGGGAACCACGGGAAGCTCGGCGGGCTCAGGCGCCGCGGCGGCGCCCCCGCGCCCCCACCCTACTGCTCATGTGGATCACGGTGCTCCCGCACCGCCTCCCACCACGGCCTCCCCGGGGTCCCCCGCCGCCCCGCCCGGCGGCGTCGCGCGCGGGGCGAGCGACGCGGTCTCGCCGGTGTCCCCCAGCCGCAGCAGGTACGGCCGCAGGGGGGTGTAGCGGATCACCGTGAGGGAGCAGGGGTCGACGGCGATCCGCTGGAACTGGTCGAGGTGCAGCCCGAGAGCGTCGGCGACGACCGCCTTGATCGGGTCGCCGTGCGAGCACACGACGTAGACGGCGTCGGCGCCGTGCTCGCGCTCGATCCGGTCGTTCCAGTCGCGGACCGCGTCCACGGCGCGGGCCTGCATCGCGCGTAGAGACTCGCCGCCGGGGAAGGAGGCGGCGGAGGGGTGCCGCTGCACGACGGTCATCAGCGGCTCGTCGTGGAGTTCGGCGAGCTTGCGGCCCGACCAGTCGCCGTAGTGGCACTCGCCGATCCGCTCGTCCGTGTGCGACGGCAGCTCCGGGCGGGCGGCGAGCAGGGGGGCCACGGTCTCCTGACAGCGCTGGAGGGGACTGGTGACGAGAGCGGCGAGCGGGATCTCCCGCAGGCGGTCCGGGAGGGCCGCGGCCTGGGCGGCGCCCCGCTCGTCCAGGGCGACACCGGGAGTCCATCCCGCGAGCACGCCGCCGGTGTTGGCGGTGGACCGGCCGTGCCGGACCAGGATCAGGGTGGGCATGCCCGCCAGCCTACGACGGCCCCGGGCGCACACCGACGGCGGTGCGACGAAGGTCTCCGGCGGTGCGGACGACGAACGGCCCCGGCAGGGGAGCCGGGAAGGGAGAATGCCCGCGTGATCGTGGACTTCGCCATCTATCGGAACGGACACCGCACGGACGGTCCGGCCGACTTCTCCGACGCGCTCGACCAGGCGCGCGCCGACGGTAACGCCTTCCTCTGGGTCGGCCTGCACGAGCCGACGGAGAGCGAGTTCGCCCTGGTCACCAGCGAGTTCGGGCTCCATCCGCTGGCCGTCGAGGACGCCCTCAAGGCCCACCAGCGGCCCAAGCTGGAGGTGTACGCCGACTCGCTGTTCGTCGTCCTCAAGCCCGTCGTCTACGACGACCACGCGGACACCGTGAGCACCGGCGAGCTGATGCTGTTCCTCGGCGACTCCTTCGTGGTGACGGTCCGGCACGGCGTCGGCAACCCGCTGTCCGAGCTGCGGGCCCGCCTGGAGGACCAGCCCGACCTGCTGCGCTGCGGCCCGACGGCCGTGCTGTACGCGGTGAGCGACGCGGTCGTCGACCACTACACGGAGGTGTCCGGGCTGCTCCAGGCCGACCTGGACGAGCTGGAGACCGAGGTGTTCGCCCCGATCGGCATCGACAACAAGAACATCGCGTCCCGGATCTACGCGTTCAAACGGCAGGTGGTGGAGTTCCGGCGGGCCACCGTGCCGCTCGCCGAGCCGGTGGCCCGGCTGGCCGGCGCCGGGCTGCCGTTCGTCAACGAGGAGGCGCGCCCGTTCTTCCGCGACGTGGGCGACCACCTGGCGCGGGCGAACGAGGCGGTGGAGCAGCTGGACCGGCTGCTTTCGGACATCCTCTCCGCCCACCTGGCCCAGATGGGCGTGCAGCAGAACGACGACATGCGGAAGATCTCCGCCTGGGCGGCGATGGCGGCGGCCCCGACGATGATCGCCGGGGTGTTCGGGATGAACTTCGTCCATATGCCGGAGTTGCGGCAGGTGTGGGGGTATCCGGCGGCGCTGCTGCTGATGGTGGGCGTGGTGGCGCTGCTGTACCGGCTGTTCAAGCGGCGGGGGTGGCTGTAGGGCGGGCCCGGCCACGGCCGGTACCGGACCGAATCGGATCGGATCGGATCGGACTGAATCGATCGAACCGGGCCGGACCGGATCGGATCGGTCCGCGGTCGCGAGGGCCGGCCCGCGGTCCCGGGGACCGGCCGCCGTCGCGGGAGCCGACCCACCGTCCCGGGAACCGACCCGCGGTCGCGGGAGCCGACCCGTGATCGCGGAGGCCGGAGGTCTCGGCTTCAGGCGAACTCCGGCACCACCGCCACCGCCCCACCGCCCAGCGCGTCCCGCCGCTCCGGCATCCGCAGGGAGACCATCCGCCGCCGTCCGCCGAGCCGTTCGGCCGCGTACAGGGCGTGGATGCCCGCGGCGAGGGCGGCCGATTTGGCGCGGGGCCAGTGCAACAGGCGTCCCATACGCCCCATGACGGCGAGGGCGACGTCCCGGTGGACGCCGGTCTCCGCGAGGGCGCACTCGCGCAGCAGGGTGTGGATCGTCCGGCCGTGCCCGGCGGCGGCGAGCCGCAGCAGTTCCTCGTGGCAGTACGCGAGGTGGTTGGCCTCGTCGTGGCAGATCATCCGGAGGGCGCGGCCGACCTCGGGGTGGTCGCCGAAGTGGTGGGTGAGCATCCGCATCTGGTCGGCGGCCCGCTGCTCGGTGACCCGGCTGTGCGCCAGGTAGGCGATGACGTCCCGGACGGTCAGCGGCTCGTCCGCCCGCAGTCTGGCGTGCGGCAGGCCGATGCCGCGGCGTTCGAGGAGCATCGTGTAGTCGGTCTCCGGGGGCACCTCGGCCGGTTCCAGACCGCGCCGGCGCAGCAGGGCCAGGAAGATGCGGCCGTGTTTGTCCTCGTCCGCGCCATGCCGGGCGATCTTGGGGGCGAGGGCGCGGAGGCTCTCGGGCACCAGGGCGGAGATCCGGCCGTTCTCCCAGCCGCCCTGCGCCTCGCCGCTCGCGGCGATGGAGCAGAACAGGCGGAACGCCTCGTCGTCGCCGAGGATCTCCTGGAACAGACTTCTGGCCGTGAGCATGGCCCTCACCTCCGTGGGGACCAGTCAAGGTCCCCACCGAGGGGGGCGCCAGCCAGGAGGCGGCGGGCGCTCGGCCGAACGGACGACGCCGGGCGCGCGCCCCGGGCGCCCCCGACCGCGTAACCCGGCGGGCGCGGGGGCGTTGAGCCCGGTGCCGGCCGTGGCGGGGAAGACCCCCGAGCCCCCACCACGGCCGCGGGGCTTTCCGTGGGCGTCAGGCGAGCCCGGCCCGCTCCAGCGCCTCGACGCCGGCGCGCAGCCCGGCGATCCGCTCCTCCAGCGTGAAGCCCGAGGGGTTGAGGGACAGCGTGGTGACACCGGCGTCGGCGTAGGCGCGCATCCGGTCGGAGATCCGCTCCACGGAGCCGAGCAGCGACGTCGAGTCGATGAGCTGCTGCGGAACGGCCGCGGCGGCCCCCTTCTTGTCCCCGGAGAGGTACTTCTCCTGGATCTCGGCGGCCTCCTTCTCGTAGCCCATGCGCACCGCGAGCCGGTTGTAGAAGTTCTGCTTGGCGCTGCCCATGCCGCCGACGTAGAGGGCGGTGTAGGGGCGGAAGGTGTCGGCGAGGGCGGCGACGTCGTCGCCGAGGGCGAGCGGGACGGTCGGGACGAGGTCGAAGCCCTCCATGTCCTTGCCGGCCTTGGCGCGGCCCGCGCGGATGGACCCGAGCGTGGTCTCCTCGGCGAGCTCGGGGGCGAAGAAGAGGACGAGGGCGCCGTCGGCGATCTCGCCGGTCTGCTCCAGGTTCTTGGGGCCGATGGCCGCGATGTACAGCGGGATGTGCTCGCGCACCGGGTGCACGGTCAGCTTGATCGGCTTGCCGGGGCCGCCGGGCAGCGGCAGCGTCCAGTGCTCGCCCTCGTGCGTCAGGCGCTCGCGGGCCATGGCCTTGCGGACGATCTCGACGTACTCGCGGGTGCGGGCGAGCGGCTTGTCGAACTTCACGCCGTACCAGCCCTCGGAGACCTGCGGGCCGGAGACGCCGAGGCCGAGCCGGAACCGGCCGCCGGAGAGGGAGTCGAGGGTGGCGGCGGTCATGGCCGTCATGGCGGGGGTGCGGGCTGGAATCTGGAAGATGGCCGAGCCGACGTCGATGCGCTCGGTCTGCGCGGCGACCCAGGAGAGGACGGTGGGCGCGTCGGAGCCGTACGCCTCCGCGGCCCAGCAGACCGCGTAGCCGAGCCGGTCGGCCTCCTTGGCGACCGCGAGATTGTCCGCGTCCATCCCGGCGCCCCAGTAGCCGAGGTTGATTCCGAGCCGCATCCCGCTCTCCCTACCCATCAGTAACGTCGTCGTTCCGGGGACTGTAGCGCGCGGACCCGTGGTCCGTCACCGGGTGCTTCGGCGCCGGGGGCGCGGGCCGCAGTGTCGGGGCCGGGCGTTGGGGCCGAAGCCGGGGATCGTCCGGGGCCGGCCGGACATCGGCGGGTGGGGAGCCGGCTGCCGAGGACGCCGCCGGAGGCCGGGCGCCGAGCCGGACGCGTGATCCGGAGCTCGAGCCGGAATCGGAGCCCGAGCCGGACACCCGACACCGGACACCGGACACCCGACACCCGTGATCGTCCGGCGTCGGCCGGCCCGCCCCCACCCGGCCGATACGCTCACCCGTCATGGAGCAAAGGCATGTCGGCCGCACGGGCCTGCGCGTCTCCCGGATCGGACTCGGCACGCTCACCTGGGGACGGGACACCGACGAGCAGGAGGCCGGCGAGCAGCTCAGGGTCTTCCACGAGGCGGGCGGGACGCTCGTGGACACGGCGGACGTGTACGCGGGCGGCGCCGCCGAGTACCTCCTCGGCCGGCTCCTCGACACGGTCGTCCCGCGCCGCGACCTCGTCCTGGCGACGAAGGCCGGCAGCGTCCTGGACCCCGGCCACCGCGCCGACACCTCGCGCGGCCACCTGCTGGCCGCCCTCGACGCCTCCCTCGCCCGCCTCGGCACGGACCACGTCGACCTGTGGCAACTGCACGCCTTCGACCCCGGTACGCCGCTGGAGGAGACCCTCCAGGCCGTCGACACCGCCGTCGCCAGCGGCCGCGTCCGGTACGCCGGCGTCTCGAACTTCTGCGGCTGGCAGCTCGCCAAGGCCGCGACCTGGCAGCTGGCCGCGCCGGGAACGCGCACCCGGCTGGCGAGCACGCAGATGGAGTACTCCCTGCTCCAGCGCGGCATCGAGCGCGAAGTGCTGCCCGCCGCCCTGGACCTGGACATCGGCGTCCTGCCCTCGTCCCCGCTGGGCCGGGGCGTACTCACCGGCAAGTACCGCCGCGCGACGCCCGCCGACTCCCGGGGCGCCTCCGAACACCTCGCCCCCTTCGTCGCCCCGTACCTGGAGGAGCCGGCGCGCCGCGTCGTCGACGCCGTCGCCACCGCCGCCGACGGCCTCGCCACCACACCCCTCCAGATCGCCCTCGCCTGGGTCCGCGACCGCCCCGGCGTCACCGCCCCGATCGTCGGCGCCCGCACGGCGCGGCAGCTCAGGGCGGCGTTGTCAGTGGAAGCCCTTACGCTTCCGGACGAGATCTGCCAAGCGCTCGACGACGTGTCGGCGCCGGTGCACCGCTACCCCGATCAGGACTGGAGCGAGCTGTGAACACGGACCGCCTCGACGGCGAGGCCGCCCCCGCGGCCACGAACGGGACGACGTCCGCCACACCGGACCCGACCCGGGACCGGGCCGACGGACCCGATGCCTCGGCGGCCGGGGGCGGGGGAACGGTCGCGGCGGAGTCCGCGGCGGACGGCGCTCCGACGGGCGCGGGCGCCGAGGCAGGCGCTGGCGCCGAGGCAGGCGCTGGCGCCGAGGCAGGCGCTGGCGCCGAGGCAGGCGCTGGCGCCGAGGCAGGCGCTGGCGCC